>JAJWLX010000051.1 GCA_021636625.1 Prevotella sp.
TAACCTGAGGCTTACCCTGGTTACACTCAACCTTGAACTCACGCTTCAAACGGTCAATGATGATATCCAAGTGGAGCTCACCCATACCAGAGATGATAGTCTGACCGCTCTGCTCGTCTGTACGAACTGTGAAGGTTGGGTCCTCCTCAGCCAACTTAGCGAGACCGTTATCCATCTTAGCGATGTCTGCCTGGCTCTTTGGCTCAACTGCGATAGAGATCACAGTATCAGGGAATGTCATAGACTCCAATACGATTGGATGATCCTCATCACAGAGTGTATCACCTGTACGGATATCCTTGAAACCTACACCTGCACCGATATCACCAGCGTCGATAGACTCCATTGGAATCTCCTGCTTAGAGTTCATCTGGAACAGACGGCTGATACGCTCGCGCTTGCCAGAACGTGGGTTGTAAACGTAAGAACCAGCAACAACCTTACCTGAGTAAACACGGAAGAATACCAAGCGGCCCATGAATGGGTCGGTAGCAATCTTAAATGCGAGAGCAGATGTTGGCTCATCCTCAGAAGGCTTACGATCCTCTTCCTCCTCAGTATCAGGGTTAGTACCGATGATATTTGGAGTATCCATTGGTGAAGGCAAGAATGCACATACATAGTCGAGCAATGGCTGAACACCCTTGTTCTTGTATGAAGAACCGAGCAACATTGGGCAGCACTCCATAGCACAGCAACCCTTGCGGATAGCAGCGAGGAGCTTCTCCTCTGGAATATCCTTACCATCGAGGTAAAGCTCCATAACCTCGTCATCGAAGTTAGCAGCACCCTCGAGGAGCTTATCACGCCACTCAGCAGCCTCATCAGCCAAGTCAGCAGGAATATCCTCTACATCATACTCAGCACCCATAGTCTCATCGTGCCAGAGAATAGCCTTCATCTTGATCAGGTCAACTACACCCTTGAAGTTCTCCTCAGCACCAATAGGAATCTGAATAGCAATAGGATTAGCACCCAAGATATCCTTCATCTGCTGTACTGTCTCAAAGAAGTTAGCACCAGAACGGTCCATCTTGTTTACATAACCGATACGAGGTACATTGTACTTATCAGCCTGACGCCATACAGTCTCGGACTGAGGCTGAACACCATCAGCTGCAGAATATGTAGCAACAGCACCATCAAGGACACGGAGTGAACGCTCAACCTCAGCAGTGAAGTCAACGTGTCCCGGAGTATCGATCAAGTTGATCTTATAAGACTTACCGAGATAGTTCCAGTTACAAGTTGTAGCAGCAGAAGTGATAGTAATACCACGCTCCTGCTCCTGGGCCATCCAGTCCATTGTAGCAGCACCATCGTGTACCTCACCGATCTTATGAGTCTTACCTGTGTAGAACAAGATACGCTCAGATGTTGTTGTCTTACCGGCATCGATGTGCGCCATGATACCGATGTTACGTGTCAAATGTAAATCGCGATTTGCCATTTTCTTTTAAACCTATTTTATAAATTAAATTAGAATCTGAAGTGAGCAAATGCACGGTTAGCCTCAGCCATACGATGCATATCCTCCTTGCGCTTGAATGCGCCACCCTGGTTGTTGTAAGCATCCATAATCTCTGCAGCGAGCTTATCTGCCATAGTCTTACCACCACGCTTGCGAGCGAAAATAATAAGATTCTTCATAGAGATACTCTCCTTGCGATCAGGACGAATTTCTGTAGGAACCTGGAAGGTTGCACCACCAATACGGCGGCTCTTAACCTCAACCTGTGGAGTAATATTGTCGAGAGCCTGCTTCCAAATCTCAAGTGCAGACTTCTCCTCGTTAGCCATCTTAGCCTTTACGGTATCGAGTGCATTGTAGAAAATCTCATAAGATGTATTCTTCTTACCATCATACATCAAATGATTTACGAATTTAGAGACCTTCTGGTCATTGAAGACTGGATCTGGGAGGATCACTCTCTTCTTTGGTTTTGCTTTTCTCATTTTTTAATCGAAAAAATTTAAATTCTGCATGGGGCTGTATATCGTTCTTCAACACTCGCACCCGAGTATTTACTCAACCTGTTACTTCTCCAGCAAAACGTTTAATAAAATAATCTTTTTACCTAAACTCTCGACCTTCTCCGACCGTGAGTTTTCGGATTTCTTTTAATTTTGTCCGGACTAGAATTACTTCTTTGCCTTTGGACGCTTAGCACCGTACTTAGAACGACGCTGTGTGCGGTTTGCAACACCTGCGGTATCAAGAGTACCACGAACGATGTGATAACGTACACCTGGGAGGTCCTTAACACGACCACCGCGAACCAACACGATTGAGTGCTCCTGCAAGTTGTGACCCTCTCCTGGGATGTAAGAGTTAACCTCCTTAGAGTTTGTCAAACGAACACGGGCAACCTTACGCATTGCCGAATTAGGCTTCTTAGGAGTTGTTGTGTAAACACGAACACAAACACCACGACGCTGAGGACATGAATCCAAAGCTGGTGACTTGCTCTTGTCTACCAAAACTCGTCTGCCTTTTCTTACTAACTGTGAAATAGTAGGCATAATTTTACTTTTTAATTTATATATTTATTTTTATTTATTGTCTTATTTCGATGTAAGCCACTACTTTATAGAGCCTTTTCGGGGTGCAAAGGTACGATTTTTTCGGCAAACTACCTAAATATTAAGGAGACTTTTAAAAAACGAGGGCTAGTTTTAACTTTATATAACTATTAAAAACAAATATTATAAAGAAAAAGCGGCTTTTAGCAGGAAATTTAGTCTTAGTATGTATGTGGTTATGCATTAAGCCTCACCTTTTGGTGTGCCAAATGGAGCGATAGTACGCTCTGGCTCATCTGCCAACTTAATCTTACCGAAAGCCTGCTCGTAGTTATAAACATTGCTCTGCAATGCCTGGAGCAAACGCTTGGCATGCTCAGGTGCCATGATGACACGGCTCTTGATCTGAGGAGCTGGCATTCCTGGAAGTGCACATGCAAAATCCAAGATGAAATCTGAACTAGAATGAGTAATCAGTGCCAAGTTAGAGTATGTACCCTCTGCTACTTCTGGGCTGATGCCCATCTGGAACTGATTCTGCTGCTGTTGATTATTCTTATTTTCTTCCATAATTTTATTAAGTTAATAGGATTAAACTTTAAATGATAGTGCAAATTTACACATAATATCTGAAAAAAAAGAATAATTTGCCAATTATTTTGTGTTAAAAGTCCTTTCACACTAAAATGCTTCTAATACAAAGACATAAGCTTAGTGTTAAAGGACTTTTGAAATACAATTTCTTTTTTATCTGAAGAACCGGTCTATCAGAAACGGCTCTTTTCTGCATTACCAGCACCAGAACCTTTATACTTTCTATGACCAGAATTGAATTTATAGACCACTCTGACACCAATTTCACGGGCACTATTATAACTATCCTTCGTCAAGGTTGCATGGTCGCCATACATGGTCCATTGGTCTTTCTGACTTCTGAAGATATCATCAGCATAGAAATTAACAGTCAAGGCTTCATCAAAGAATGTCTTAACCATTCGCATAGAGGCAAAATAACCAGAGCGATACCGGCGGAAGGCATTATAGGATGTCGTATTGGCATGAAGGGTCACCCATGAAGTCCAAGTAGAACTCAACTTAAACTTGTTGTTCCATGTAATACCCAAGGCAGGCTTCGACAAACCACGAGGGGCACCATATTTTTCTGCATCAAAGAAAGGCTTCTGAAAGAAGACTTGCCATGTAGGCTGATACCAATCGAACTTGGGAGCAGCTATGACATACGCTGTCATCGTCTGCTTGCTGGAAAAGTTCACATTCCTCATGAAGGCTATATCCTGATGATTATAAAGGGTAACATACCAGATGATGGGATTGTCCTCATAAAGATACTCCACACCAAACGAAATCCAGTTGCACATCACATCCAATGAAACATCATGAGCAATGGTAGGACGAAGATAAGGATCGCCACCTTCATACATATAGCGATTATCATACTGCACCTCATTGCGCAAGGAACTATAAGAAGGACGCTTTGTCTTGCAGGTATATGCCAGAGATGCAGCCCATGGTTCCTTATTCCATGACAGGGTCAGGTTGGGAAACCAATTGCTATAATTCCTGCTAGGCTCTTCTTCATACTTACCGAAAGAATAATACTTGGCAGACACATACTCGTATCTCAATCCTGCATCCATTGAAAACGAGCCTAAAGGATATGAAAAGGCAAGAAATCCCGCCAAATTATCTTCCTTCATATCGGTAGAAGCATCCGCCACAATGCCTTCCGCATTGCTATAATCTCCACTACTACGGGTATGGCTCACTTCGCTTCCCAACTCCAACAGACCCTTGGCTATAGGATAAGAAAGAACCAGTTTGCCTGCAAGCAACTGATTATGGCGACGACTCGCAGTATGGATTTCTCGATTTTCCAATACGGTAGCCTCTTCTGTTTCCAACATATCCCGCCCAGTTTTTTGCCAGAGACAGGTTCCATTAAAATCTACACCCAGTTTATTGACCTTTCCCACATAGTAGGTATTCAACTCATGAGTAGGACCACCTATATCATCGACCAATTCTTTCTGCTTGATAACATCTACAGGTTGTCCCTCATTGAATATTTCCTGCTGTCCATCAACATGCCCTTTCGCATAGGGTTCGCATTCTAAATCATAAGAAGCACCGAAAGAGTTTTCATCATTGAGGTCATAATTGAAACCAAAGTTTACTTCTCCCATTGTATTGCGATAGGATAAGGGATCATACTGGTTTACGGTAACATTCTTCGTTCCTTCAATATGCTGAATTAGCGAAGTAGCCTCCTTATGCCCTCTTGTATATCCCAAAAGAGACCCAAACAAGTTGAGTTTTTCACTCTGATAATTGAGACTAAGCTGTTCTGACCCTCCCAGATATCCATTATACCATACCATGGAATTCAAGGATCCACTCACCCCTTCGCCCTGCTTCTTGACGGTTCGGATACGTATGACAGAGCTAACCGTGGCATCATATCTGGCACCAGGCGAAGTAATGATTTCCACATTCTTGATGGCATCAGACTTCAGGCGCTGCAATTCCCTGGAATCTCTCACCTGCTTATTGTTGATATATATAATAGGTGTACCCTTGCCATAAACGCTGATGACATCGGTACTACTTACATTGATGCGAGGTAATTGTCGGAGTACATCAACGGCATCTCCTACTTTTGACAAATCAGAATGCTGTATGTCTATGAGCATTCCTTCACGTCCCATCTTGAAAGAAGGCAATTTCGCCTTCACCGTAACACCATTGATATGCATGGTACTCTCCTTCAACACCACATTTCCGACTTTTCCCACATTATATATATTATATAAGGTGTAATAACCCACACAACTTACTTTGGCGAGAACCTTCTTCATGCCACAAGGTATCACGAAATTGCCGCTGGCATTGGTCACACCACCTGTGAGAAAGGAAGAATCCCTGGGATTGAGCAAAGCCACATTGGCAAACTCCACTGGTCGATGACGTTCATCAATCACCCGTCCCATCAATTTAGTAGGTTCCTTTTGGGTACATTCCACGAATATCAAGCTATCCTCTATCGTAGCCTTCATCGGATAAAATCCAAAGACCCGCCCCAAAGCTTCCTGCAAATCGAGATTACGGAAAGAGGTAGTGACGGTGAAATCTTCCAGTTCATTATAGATAAAACTGATTTTATATCGACGGGTAGCCTTGTCTAAATCCTTCAGAACTTCAGACATGGAACGGTTGTTATAGCTTCGAGAGATGCGCTGTCCAAACGATGCCTGTACCAACAGACACATCAGGAAAGCGAACATATATTTCTTCATATTTTTTATATTGATTTGATACATATTACAAATAAGCCAACTTGCAAACAGACCTATCAGCGACAGGATTATTCTACAACAAGTTGCTCATTGTCCAAAGAGAGAATTATCTGTTGTGAATGATTCAATTCATCCACTACACTCTGCAGACAGTTCTCGCTGTTCCATTCATAATAGAAACGAAGCTGCTTGGCTTCCTGGTTCTGGAACACTATCTTCACTCCATAATACTCTGCCATTTCTCCGAGCATCGTTTCTAAGGAAACATTGTCGAAAGTCTTATGCACAATTTCCTTTTTGACATCAGTTGACGTAGCTTTATCACTGACAACAGCAGTATTTGGACAGGATGCTATTTTTACTTGAGACGTATCCCCTGCCGATGTTTTTTCTACCTGACGATGCGAACTGAATGTATGAATGGCAGCAAAGGCGATACCAGACAGCAAACATACACCAATAAAGGAAGCTGCGAGTTTGTGCCAATCAAAACGGGACTTCACTACCGGATGCTGTTCTGCAAACAATTGCCATTCCTTGTCTACATCCAAATCTTTCTCCGTCGCTTCCTTATCAAAAGCCATACGCATCTCCATCATTGTGAGATAGGTCTGGCGAGATTCCTCATCTTGAAGAATCTCCTTAATCTGAGACTCAGAATAATGCTCTGGGTGCTCAATCATGTCGATTACCTGTGTTAACTTATCCATTGTTCTTGGGATTAAAATGTTCTTTTATTCGTTTGATGCCTTGAGCAAGATGCTTATAGACGGCAGCCTCACTGATGCCTAACTCTTCAGAGATATCACGATAAGTGAGCTTTTGGCAATAATGCATATTGACTACCCGACGTGTTTGGAGCGTCAATTCCCGGTCTATAAAACGAAGCATCTGATCAGCCTTGCTCATCTCATGGTCTATCTCGCGAATGATTCGGTTTTCATCATGCACGATATCTACCGCATGATCCACCTTAAGACCAGCCTTGACCTTTTCATGAAGGGTCATCTTTCTGAGAGAATTCAAACATCGGTTTCGAGTAAGAACGACAAAGTAACCTTCCGTACTATTGGGCGGAATCCGCAGCTTTCCACTAAGCATATCTGCAAAAACATCGCTCACCACATCCCTTGCGGTCTCTTCATCCCCTAGAATCATCCTCGAAACGAGAAACATCTTTGAATAATGCTGGCGAAAAAGTTGTTCTATCTTTTCCATTTCTATTTTTATCTGTATTGTTTATCCCAAGAACACATCAAGGTATCAAATTCCCAACCCCAAAAGAAGAAAAAATATTAAAAAGTTGATTTGATATCATCAACAGGCAGGCAATATCAAGAAAAGAGCCATAGATGATGACTCACCTATGGCTCTTATACCTTATTATATATATGTTACTCTAACCTTCAGATTAGTCCACGATTGGAGAATCTGCATAGTCGAGTACATTCTTTCTGTTAGCCTGCATGCGCTCGTACTCTTCCTTAGAACCAACAACAAGCTTCTCCCACTGGCGGAGACCGGTACCTGCTGGAATCAAGTGACCGCAGATAACATTCTCCTTCATTCCCTCAAGGTAATCTACCTTACCACGAATAGCAGCCTCGTTCAAGACCTTAGTGGTCTCCTGGAAAGAAGCGGCACTCATGAAGCTCTTAGTACCAAGAGCGGCACGGGTAATACCCTGGAGGATCTGAGTAGATGTTGCAGCTACGGCATCACGAACCTGAACAAGCTTCATATCGCGACGCTTCAATGCTGAGTTCTCATCACGCAACTTACGGGCTGTAATGATCTGACCAGGCTTGAGCTCAGTGCTGTCACCAGCATTGGTAACAACCTTCTTACCCCAGATACGGTCATTCTCCTCAGCGAAGTCGAGCTTATCAACCAACTCCTGCTCCAAGAATGTAGTATCACCTGGATCGTCGATACGAACCTTACGCATCATCTGACGAACAACCACCTCGAAGTGCTTATCGTTGATAGCCACACCCTGGAGACGGTAAACGTCCTGGATCTGGTTAACGATGTATTCCTGAACAGCGGTAGGACCCATGATAGCGAGGATATCGCCTGGAGTTACACTACCATCAGAAAGAGGAGTACCAGCACGTACGGCATCATGCTCCTGTACCAAGATCTGCTTAGAGAGTGATACGAGATACTTCTTCTGGTCGCCAGTCTTAGAGGTTACGATGATCTCACGGTTACCACGCTTTACCTTACCCATAGTTACCTCACCATCGATTTCAGACACGACAGCTGGGTTAGATGGGTTACGAGCCTCGAGAAGCTCGGTTACACGTGGAAGACCACCGGTGATATCACCAGCACCACCTACGGCACGAGGAATCTTAACCAAGACCTCACCAGTCTTAATGGTCTGACCATCCTCAACAACGAGGTGACCACCTACAGGGAAGTTATATGTACCTACAATCTCACCGTTTGCATCAATAACATCACAAGAAGGAACCATCGCCTTATTCTTAGAATCGGTGATGATCTTCTCCTCCAAACCAGTAGTCTCATCGACCTCGGCACGGTAGGTCTGATCCTTCTGAACGTCGTTGAACTTCAAGGTACCAGCGTACTGGCTGACGATAACGGCGTTGAATGGGTCCCAACGAGCAATCACAGTATCCTTCTCAACAATCTCACCCTCCTTGTGATACAAAGAAGAACCGTAAGGTACATTCAATGTAGCCAGGATGATGTTGGTATTTGGATCAACGAAACGGATTTCAGCCAAGTGGCTTACTACCTTCTCGCACTTGATATCGTTGCCTTCCTCATCTTCCTCTACGAATGGAACAGTGCTCAACTCATCAAACTCGATGCGAGACTTGTTCTTCGCAGCAATCTTAGCATTGGCAGCAGCGTTAGACGCAATACCACCGGCGTGGAAGGTACGGAGAGTAAGCTGAGTACCAGGCTCACCGATAGCCTGTGCAGCGATGACACCCACAGCCTCACCGAGCTGAACCATACGAGCTGTAGCCAAGTTACGTCCGTAACACTTCATGCAGACACCCTTCTTGCTCTCACAAGTGAGTACTGAACGGATCTCAACGCTCTCGATTGGAGACTCATCGATGATCTTAGCCTTAGCCTCTGTGATTTCCTCACCAGACTTAACAATCAACTCACCTGTTGTAGGGTGGATGATATCGTGTACAGATACACGACCCAAGATACGCTCGTAGAGAGAAGAGATAATCTCATCACCATTCTTCAAAGCGGTGCAAACCAAGCCACGCAAGGTACCGCAATCCTCCTGAGTTATGATGACATCATGAGATACGTCAACAAGACGACGAGTCAAGTAACCAGCATCGGCAGTCTTCATCGCGGTATCAGCAAGACCCTTACGAGCACCGTGAGAAGCGATAAAGTACTCCAACACAGACATACCCTCCTTAAAGTTAGAAAGGATAGGGTTCTCAATAATCTGCGCACCTTCTGCACCAGCCTTCTGAGGCTTAGCCATCAAACCACGCATACCAGACAACTGCTTAATCTGATCCTTAGAACCACGGGCTCCAGAGTCAAGCATCATGTAAACGGCGTTGAATCCCTGATCAGCCTCAGTCATCTCCTTCATCAGAATATTACCCAAATCGGTATTTACGTGAGTCCACGCATCGATTACCTGGTTGTAACGCTCCTTGTTGGTGATGAAACCCATATTATAGTTGTTGGTGATTTCCTCAACCTCCTTGCGACCACGCTCAACAATCTCCTCCTTCTCAGGTGGGATGATGATATCACCAAGGTTGAATGACAAACCAGCAACGTATGCCATACGATAACCCAGATTCTTGATACCATCAAGGAAGGCACAAGCCTCTGCCATACCAACAGCCTTGATTACATTAGAAATCAAGCCGCGGAGTGTCTTCTTAGAGATAACGTCGTTGAAGAATCCTACCTCATCAGGGATAATACCATTCACGATAACACGACCTACAGAGGTCTCAATCATACGTTTCTGGATCTTACCGTCAACCAAGTCGTCAACGATCACCTTTACCAAGGCATGGAGATCACAACGACCCTCATTACGAGCGATCAAAGCCTCCTCAGGGCCATAGAATGTCAAGCCCTCGCCCTTAGCACCTGGACGAATCTTTGTAATATAGTAGAGACCAAGCACCATATCCTGAGAAGGAACGGTGATAGGCGCACCATTAGCAGGGTTCAAAATATTGTGGCTCTGGAGCATCAGGATCTGAGTCTCCAAGATAGCCTCGTTGCTCAATGGAAGGTGAACAGCCATCTGGTCACCATCGAAGTCGGCATTGAACGCTGTACATGCCAATGGGTGCAACTGGATAGCCTTACCCTCGATCATCTTAGGCTGGAATGCCTGGATACCGAGACGGTGAAGTGTAGGGGCACGGTTCAACATAACCGGATGACCCTTCATCACATTCTCCAGAATATCCCAGATAACTGGCTCACGACGATCAACAATCTTCTTGGCACTCTTGACAGTCTTTACGATACCACGCTCAATCAACTTACGGATGATGAATGGTTTGTAAAGCTCTGCAGCCATCAACTTAGGAAGACCGCACTCGCCCATCTTCAACTCAGGACCTACAACGATTACCGAACGAGCAGAGTAGTCAACACGCTTACCCAACAAGTTCTGACGGAAACGTCCCTGCTTACCCTTCAAAGAATCTGAGAGAGACTTCAACGGACGATTGCTCTCGCTCTTTACAGCAGAGCTCTTGCGTGAGTTGTCGAACAAGCTATCAACAGCCTCCTGCAACATACGCTTCTCGTTACGGAGAATCACCTCAGGAGCCTTAATCTCTACCAATCGCTTCAAACGGTTGTTACGGATGATGACACGACGATAGAGATCATTCAAGTCTGATGTCGCAAAACGACCACCATCCAGTGGTACCAAAGGACGAAGCTCTGGAGGAGTAACAGGGATGATCTTCATCACCATCCACTCAGGCTTGTTGATTCCCTTGCTGGCACGGAAGCCCTCTACTACGTTCAAGCGCTTCAATGCCTCAGTCTTGCGCTGCTGGCTAGAGTCATTGTTGGCACGGTCGCGGAGTTCGTATGACAAAGAGTCGAGATCCACATTCTGCAACAACTGATAGATAGCCTCGGCACCCATCTTAGCAACGAACTTATTAGGATCTGTATCTTCCAGACGCTCGTTGTCGCCATTTGGGTCGTACTGATCAAGAATAGCCATGTACTCGTCCTCTGACAAGAGGTCGAGCTTATGAGAACCATTCAACTCAATGCCGTCAGCATCAGTCTTACCCTCGAGAATACCTGGCTGGATCACTACATACTTCTCGTAGTAGATAACAGCATCAAGCTTCTTGGTTGGCATACCGAGAAGGTAACCAATCTTGTTAGGGAGAGAACGGAAGTACCAGATGTGAGCAACTGGTACAACAAGCTCGATGTGACCAGAACGCTCACGACGAACCTTCTTCTCTGTAACCTCTACGCCGCATCGGTCGCAGACGATTCCCTTATAACGGATGCGCTTGTACTTTCCGCAGGCGCACTCATAGTCCTTGGTAGGACCAAAAATGCGCTCGCAGAAGAGACCATCACGCTCCGGCTTATATGTTCGATAATTAATGGTTTCAGGCTTAGTAACCTCACCATACGAATTTTCCAGGATCTCCTCTGGTGAAGCGAGACCGATGGTAATCTTCGTAAAATTATTCTTTACCTTTGTATCTTTTTTGAAAGCCATGTTTCTATATCTTAATTAGGGGTTCTCAAAATTAATCAAGTTTGATGCTCAAGCCAAGGCCGCGAAGCTCATGGAGCAATACGTTGAGTGACTCTGGAATACCTGGTGTAGGCATTGGATCACCCTTCACGATTGCCTCGTATGCCTTGCTACGTCCTACAACATCATCTGACTTGATGGTCAGAATCTCCTGCAATACGTGGCTAGCACCGAATGCCTCAATGGCCCAAACCTCCATCTCTCCGAATCGCTGACCACCAAACTGTGCCTTACCACCAAGTGGCTGCTGAGTAATCAGAGAGTAAGGACCGATAGAACGTGCGTGCATCTTATCCTCTACCATGTGACCCAACTTCAAGAAGTAAGTCATACCTACGGTAGCTGGCTGGTCGAACTGCTCACCGGTCTCACCATCATAAAGGTAAGTAGAGCAGAAACGTGGAAGACCTGCCTTGTCTGTCCATACAGAGAGGTCCTCAAGATGAGCACCATCGAAGATAGGAGTAGCAAATTTAACACCCAACTTCTTACCTGCAGCACCCAGGATACACTCGAAGATCTGACCGAGGTTCATTCGAGAAGGCACACCCAATGGGTTCAATACCATATCTACTGGACGACCATCTGCCATGAATGGCATATCCTCAAGACGTACTACCTTAGAAACGATACCCTTGTTACCGTGACGACCAGCAAGCTTATCACCTACCTGGATCTTACGCTTCTTTGCGATATAAACCTTAGCCATCTGGAGAATTCCTGATGGAAGTTCATCACCGATAGTGATAGCAAACTTGCGACGCTTCAACTCAGCATCGAGCTGCTTATACTTGCGGATATAGTTCATGATCAGGCGCTGAATCAAAGTATTGGTATGATCATCCTCTGTCCAACCATTAGACTGTACGCCATCATACTCCAGGTTCTTCAAAGCTGTTGTTGTGAACTTGCTACCCTTGGTGATGATCTCAGCACCAGAGTAATCCTTCACGCCCTGAGAAGTCTTGCCTTCAGTCAAGGTGAGCAACTTATCAACCAAAATATCCTTCAAGTCATCGCCCTTTGCCTCGTACTCCTCATCAATCTTGGCAAGGATAATCTTATCCTGTTTCTTAGACTCACGAGTCTTAACGGCACGGGAGAACAACTTCTTGTCGATAACAACACCACTCAATGATGGATTAGCCTTCAATGAAGAATCCTTCACATCACCAGCCTTATCACCGAAGATGGCGCGGAGCAGCTTCTCTTCTGGAGAAGGATCGCTCTCACCCTTAGGTGAAATCTTACCAATCATGATATCGCCCGGCTCAATACGAGCACCAACGCGAACAATACCGTTATCATCAAGATCCTTGGTAGCTTCCTCGCTGACATTAGGAATATCAGAAGTGAACTCCTCAACACCACGCTTGGTCTCACGTACATCGAGTGAATACTCATCAACGTGAACAGATGTCAAAACATCATCGCGAACCATACGCTCTGAGATAACGACAGCATCCTCATAGTTGTAACCCTTCCAAGGAATGTAAGCTACGAGCAAGTTACGGCCCAAAGCCAACTCACCATTCTCAGTAGCATAACCCTCTGTCAGGATATCACCCTTCTTGACGCGCTGACCCTTGTTACAGATAGGACGCAAGTCAATGGTCATATTCTGGTTGGTACGGCGGAACTTAGGAATGCGGTACTCCTTCAAGGCTGGCTCGAAGCTTACAAACTCATCATCCTCTGTACGATCGTAGAGGATACGGATGGTTGTAGCATCTACATACTCGATAACACCCTCACCCTCTGCAGTAATCATAGTACGAGAATCCTCGCACACCTGCTTCTCAAGACCAGTACCTACGATAGGTGCATCATTGTGAAGCAATGGAACTGCCTGGCGCATCATGTTACATCCCATCAACGCACGGTGACCATCATCATGCTCCAAGAAAGGAATCAAACCTGCAGAAACAGATGCAATCTGCTGTGGAGAAACATCCACATAGTCAACCTCTGAAGGTGGAACAACTGGATAATCAGCATCCTGACGGCACTTAACCACGTCGCGGATAAATGCACCATCTTCTGTCAAAGGAGCATTACCCTGACCGATGATCTTAGCCTCCTCATCCTCAGCTGTCAAGTAAACAACATCATCGTTGTTCATATCAACCTTGCTATCGTTCACCTTACGGTAAGGAGTTACGATAAAGCCGAGGTCATTGATCTTTGCATACATACAGAGTGAAGAAATCAAACCGATGTTTGGACCTTCAGGACTCTCAATAGGACAAAGACGACCATAGTGAGTATAGTGTACGTCTCGAACCTCGAAACCAGCACGCTCACGAGACAAACCTCCAGGACCAAGGGCAGAAAGACGACGCTTATGGGTTACCTCAGCCAATGGGTTAGTCTGGTCCATGAACTGTGACAATGGGTTGGTACCAAAGAATGAGTTGATAACGCTAGAGATGGTCTTGGCATTGATCAAATCTGTTGGAGTGAACACCTCATTGTCGCGTACATTCATACGCTCACGGATAGTGCGGCTCATACGTGCCAAACCGATAGAGAACTGGTTAGCCAGCTGCTCGCCTACGGTACGAACACGACGGTTAGACAAGTGGTCGATATCATCGACAGTAGCACTTGAGTTGATGAGCTGAATCAAATATTTGATAATCTCGATGATGTCATCCTTAGTCAAAACGCGGACATCAACATCGGTATCGAGACCTAATTTCTTATTAATACGGTAACGACCAACCTCACCCAAATCATAACGCTTGTCAGAGAAGAACAAGTTCTGGAAAACTTCACGTGCACTTGCATCATCAGCAGGATCTGCATTACGCAACTGGCGATAGATGTAGTTCACAGCCTCCTTCTCAGAGTTACTTGGGTCCTTGGCCAAAGTATTGAAGATGATTGTGTACTTGCTGGCAGCATCTACATCTTTATGCAACAGCACAGAAGCAGCACCACTCTCTACAATCTCCTCAATATTGTCGGCAGTAAGCTCGGTCTCACGCTCCATGATCACCTCGTTACGCTCGATAGATACAACTTCACCTGTATCCTCATCTACGAAGTCCTCATTCCAGCTCTTCAAGACACGAGCAGCCAACTTGCGACCGATAGCAGCCTTCATATTCTTCTTGTTCACCTTCACCTCTTCAGCGAGATCGAAGATCTGGAGAATATCCTTATCCTGCTCATAACCGATGGCACGGAGCAAGGTAGTAACAGGCAACTTCTTCTTACGGTCAATGTAAGCATACATCACATTGTTGATGTCAGTAGCAAACTCAATCCAGCTACCCTTGAATGGGATGATACGTGCAGAATAAAGCACAGTACCATTGGCATGAACACCCTGTCCGAAGAACACACCAGGTGAACGGTGCAACTGAGAAACAACAACGCGCTCAGCACCATTGATGACGAATGTACCATTATCAGTCATGTAAGGGATTGTACCCAAGAATACATCCTGGATAAAAGTACCGAAGTCCTCATGATCAGGATCAGTACAATACAGTTTCATCTTAGCCTTCAAAGGTACGCTATATGTAAGACCACGCTCCAGACACTCATCAATAGAATAGCGAGGAGGGTCAATATAGTAATCCAAGAACTCAAGAACGAAATTGTTACGTGTATCGGTAATAGGGAAGTTCTCAGAGAACACCTTATACAAACCGTCATTCTTGCGTTCCTCAGGCGGAGTATCCAACTGTAAGAAGTCCTTGAAAGACTTTAACTGCACATCGAGGAAATCCGGATATGGATACGGATTATGCACGCTGGCAAAATTTACTCTGTTATCAACAATTTTTGTAGCCATTAGAAGTTATTAAATGGGGGTTTTATTAACATGATAATAAAAGACACAAAAAGGTTAGGACTCGCCTACTAGGAGAATCCTAACCATTATGTAAGAGATGTAATTAATCTAATTACTTGAGCTCTACCTTAGCACCAGCCTCTTCGATAGCCTTCTTAAGGTTCTCAGCCTCGTCCTTAGCTACACCTTCCTTGATTGTAGAAGGAGCACCGTCTACGAGATCCTTAGCCTCTTTCAAACCGAGACCACAAGCCTCCTTAACAGCCTTTACAACCTGGAGCTTAGCGCCACCAACCTCAGCGAGGACTACGTCGAATGTAGACTTCTCCTCAGCTGCAGCTGCACCACCAGCAGCAGGACCAGCAGCTACAGCTACAGCTGCAGCAGCAGGCTCAATACCATACTCGTCCTTGAGGACTGTTGCCAACTCATTAACTTCCTTAACAGTAAGATTTACTAACTCTTCTGCAATAGCTTTGATATCTGCCATTTTATTCTAAAAATTTTATTTGTTTATACTATTAATATATGAAATGTTGTATTTACTCAGGACGCTCACCCAAAGTCTTAAGCACACCGTGAATAGTGTTGCCACCTGACTGAAGAGCAGAAAGAACGTTCTTTGCTGGAGACTGCAGCAAAGCAACAATCTCTGCGATAACCTCGTTCTTGCTCTTGAGAGATGCGAGTTCAGCGAGCTTGTCAGCGCCTACATAGAAGCTTTCCTCAGCGTATGCTGCCTTCAATGATGGAACGCCTTCCTTCTCGTATTCCTTCAACAACTTAGCTGGTACGTTAGCTGTATTTGTGAACAATACTGCAGTAGTACCCTTCAAGCTGCCATAAAGCTCAGAGAAATCGATGTCTGAAGCCTCGAATGCCTTGTGGAGCAAGGTGTTCTTAACAACAACCATCTTAATCTCACTCTTAAAGCACTTGCGACGGAGATTGCTAGTCTTCTCAGCGTCCAATCCTGTAACATCTACAAGATAGAAGTGAGGGAATTCCTGAATCTTCTGTCCAAGTTCGGTGATGATAGTATCTTTAACTTCTTTCTTCATTTTACAAAACTTTTAGAGTTATTCAACTGATTTAGGATCAATCTTGATACCCTTACTCATAGTGCTAGAAATAAAGATACTCTTGATATATGTACCTTTAGCAGCAGCAGGCTTCAACTTGATAACTGTATTGATGAACTCCTTAGCATTTCCGTAGATTTGCTCAGGTGTCATGCTGACCTTACCGATTGATGTGTGGATAATACCAGCCTTATCAACCTTGAAGTCAATCTTACCTTGTTTAACTTCCTTAACTGCCTTAGCAACATCCATAGTTACAGTACCACTCTTAGGGTTAGGCATCAATCCACGAGGACCGAGAACACGACCCAAAGGACCAATCTTACCCATGCAAGATGGCATTGTGATGATGACATCAATATCTGTCCAACCACCCTTAATCTTCTCAACATACTCGTCGAGACCTACGTAGTCAGCGCCTGCTTCCTTAGCAGCAGCTTCCTGATCAGGAGTACAGAGTGCGAGCACACGAGTAACCTTACCGGTACCGTTTGGCAATGAAACAACGCCACGAACCATCTGGTTAGCCTTACGTGGGTCAACACCTAAACGTACATCGACATCGAGAGATGCATCAAACTTGGTAGTAGTAATCTCCTTTACCAACTCTGCAGCCTCTTTCAAAGTGTACATCTTCCCTGCTTCAACCTTATCAGCTACTGATTTTTGATTTTTTGTCAGTTTACTCATTTTTCTAATTGAAGTTTTAAATTATTTACCAGGGAAGTCCCCTTTTACAGTAATACCCATACTTCTTGCAGTACCAGCGATGAGCTTCATAGCTGATTCTACAGTAAAGCAGTTCAAGTCCTTCATCTTATCCTCAGCGATTACCTTTACCTGATCCCAAGTAAGAGAAGCAACCTTCTGACGATTAGGCTGTGCAGAACCTGACTTGATTTTGGCAGCCTCTTTCAATTGAACTGCAGCAGGTGGAGTCTTGATAATAAAATCAAAAGACTTGTCAGTATAATAAGTAATAACTACTGGCAACACTTTACCTGCTTTGTCCTGGGTACGGGCGTTGAATTCCTTGCAGAATCCCATAATATTAATACCCTTAGAACCCAATGCAGGTCCTACTGGAGGTGAAGGATTCGCAGCGCCACCTTTAATCTGTAATTTGATTAATCCAGCAACTTCTTTAGCCATTTTTTTGTTAATATTTAAAATTGAAACTTATAAAAGGACATCAAGTTCTCGTAACAGAGCCTTATTCCTTTTCTACTTGCATAAAACCTAATTCCAATGGAGTTTTACGTCCAAAGATCTTAACCGTAACTTTCAGCTTGCGCTTCTCCAAGTTAACCTCTTCAATAACGCCGCTAAAGCCACTAAATGGACCTTCCATTACCTTAACAGTATCGTTAACCAAGTAAGGACAATCGAGATTCTCCTCAAACTCAGTCTCTTCTACAGTACCGAGCATACGATTGATATCGCGCTGTGGTACAGGAGTTGGTTCATCCAAACCACCAAGGAAACCTAAAACATTAGGCATGAAACGCAGAGTATGCGCAACATCACCCTTCAGTCTAGCTTCTACAAAAACATAACCAGGAAGAGAAACCTTTTCTTTAACGACTCTCTTACCGTTACGTACAGATGCATGCTTCTCGAGTGGTATTAACACCTGAGAAACATTTGCTGCAAGTAAATCATTGTGCTTCATCTCAGCTTCGATGTATTCCTTCACCTTAGCTTCCTTGCCGCTTACGGCCTTCAGCACATACCATTTATTTCCTGTGTCTGCCATTTCCTCTAAAAATTAACCTGGATAAACTACACCCATAAAGGCTTTGAATACAGAATCCATCGCGAACACCACCAATGCAATGACTAGGGAAGCAGATAATACAACCATTGCACTATGAGTTAGTTCGGCACGTGATGGCCAAGTAGTCTTATGCGCAAGTTCATCGTAACATGCCTTGCAATAATTTACTATTTTATTCATATTATCTTCTATTTAGCACGGGTTGAAGGGCTCGAACCCTCGACACCTGGTTTTGGAGACCAGTGCTCTACCAACTGAGCTAAACCCGTAGAAAGACTCCCACTCCCTTAGGAGGGGAGTCTGATATATATAGCAAATTAGATAAATCTAAATTACTTGATATCGTCGAGAATTGTTGTGATCTGACCAGAACCTACTGTACGACCACCCTCACGGATAGCGAAACGAAGACCCTCGTTCAAAGCAACCTTGTAGATCAACTCTACCTCAATCTCTACGTTATCACCAGGCATTACCATCTCAACTCCCTCTGGAAGCTTGATTTCACCTGTACAGTCCATAGTACGGAGATAGAACTGAGGACGATACTTGTTACCGAATGGAGTGTGACGACCACCCTCTTCCTTCTTCAATACATAGATAGAAGCCTTGAAGTGATCGTGAGGAGTAATAGCACCTGGGTGTACAACTACCATACCACGCTTAACCTCAGCCTTATCGATACCACGGAGAAGCAAACCTACGTTATCACCAGCTTCACCCTCTGCAAGGATCTTACGGAACATCTCAACACCAGTAATAACTGACTTCTTGTCCTCACCAAGACCAAGCAACTGAACTTCGTCACCTACCTTGCAACGACCTGTCTCAATACGACCTGTAGCAACAGTACCACGACCTGTAATTGAGAATACATCCTCGATAGGCATCAAGAATGGCTTATCAATCTCGCGCTCTGGCTCCTGAATCCACTCATCAACTGTATCCATCAAAGTCTCAACAGACTTAACCCACTTCTCAACACCATTCAAAGCACCGAGAGCAGAACCACGTACAATTGGAGTATCCTCCTCGTAACCATACTGCTCGAGGATTTCACGAAGCTCCATCTCAACGAGCTCAAGCATCTCCTCATCGTCAACCATATCGCACTTGTTCAAGAAAACAACCAAGCGAGGTACGTTTACCTGACGTGCAAGAAGTACGTGCTCACGTGTCTGTGGCATAGGACCATCAGTAGCTGCACAAACCAAGATTGCACCATCCATCTGAGCAGCACCAGTAACCATGTTCTTTACATAGTCAGCGTGTCCCGGACAGTCAACGTGTGCATAGTGACGCTTTGCTGTCTCATACTCGATGTGAGCAGAGTTGATAGTGATACCACGCTCTTTCTCCTCAGGAGCATTATCAATCTGATCGAATGACTTAACTGCCTCAGATGTACCGAGCTTCTCGTTCAATACCTTAGAGATAGCAGCGGTCAGAGTAGTCTTACCATGGTCAACATGACCAATTGTACCAATGTTAACATGCGGTTTGGTACGCACGAATTCTTCTTTAGCCATAGCTTTTCTTTTTATTTATATAAATGAATAATCTGTTCCTCTACCATCCTAAGCATCTAGAACGATAGAGCTGTAACTGAGAGTTGAACTCAGGACCTCTTCCTTACCAAGGAAGTGCTCTACCACTGAGCTATTACAGCAAGTTAATAAATTGAGCGGAAAACGGGGCTCAAACCCGCGACCCCCAGCTTGGAAGGCTAGTGCTCTATCAACTGAGCTATTTCCGCTTATCAAAGAAAGTGGGTAGTGATGGATTCGAACCACCGAAGGCATAGCCAGCAGATTTACAGTCTGCCCCATTTGGCCACTCTGGTAACTACCCAAACTTTTCTTTTTCTGAGCCTCTTGTCGGATTCGAACCAACGACCCCGAGATTACAAATCACGTGCTCTGGCCAACTGAGCTAAAGAGGCAATCTTTACAGCCGCAATGCGACTAAGTTTTCGACCTATCGGAAAACGGCTGCAAAGATACAACTATTTTTTCATTCCACCAAATTTTTCGGAATATTTTTTATCGATTTCTTGTTTTTTCTTTAAATTTGGTCAATTGAACCTTCATTGAGTCCACTGCTTGGTCAATTCCTTCCTCAAAAGTATCGCATGTCTTCTCAACGAACAATGTCGTTCCAGGGACAGCAACTTCAAGGTGAACTTCCTTATTAAGAGCGGTAGCAGGCTTAACGACCTTTAATTGCACCTCTACTTTCTGTATATCTTCATAAGTTTTCTCCAACTTGGCGACTTTCTTTTCGATAAACGCCTGTAACTTCTCGGTAGCGTCGAAATGAATCGACTGAATCTTAATTTCCATAGTGACCTCCAATTTTAAAAAGGTTACGCCCTAGGATGGGCAATATTATAAACTCGTTTTAATTGCTCGAACGTAGTATGCGTATAAATCTCGGTTGTCGAGAGATTCGCATGTCCAAGCAGCTTTTTCAAACTTTCAATTCCTACGTGATGATTCAGCATTGCCGTAGCAAACGAATGTCTCAACACATGAGGACTTTTTTTCTTCAACGAGCAAACCCTTGCGAGGTTCGTTCTCACGATATCCCTGACCTTTGCAGGCTGCATCCTTTCACCTTTATCAGAAAGAAAGAATGCCGGAGAAGAAGCTTCAACGCTTGCATCCCTCAACTTAAGATATTCGCGGAGCGTATTTTTAAGCTCGTCACCGAATGGCACTATTCTCTGTTTGTTTCCCTTACCCGTTATCTTGATCTCCGAATTCACGAAGCTGACATCACAGTCATCCAGATTCACGAGTTCCGACAGTCGCATCCCGGTTTCATAGAACGTTATAATTATGGTACGCGCACGTACATTATTATAATCATCGCCCCACACCTGCCTATCCAGAAGTTCATCCATCTCACTTTCCTTAACGAATTGTGGAAGAGGTTTCTCTTTTTTAGGCCCCTTGATGCTATATACGGGATCAGACTCAACATAATGTCTTGTCAAAGCAAACCGGTAGAAGGTTTTCAGAGCACTGAGCCGACGTTCGACCGTTGCAGCTGAGTTTCCCTTATCCATCATGCTTTCCATCCAATTCCGAACCATGTCAGAATCGACGGTCTCCCAAGAGAACGAATCAGACAAGCCTTTAGCAAACTTCTCGAAGTATGTCAGATCATCCCGATAGCTTTCTACTGTCCGCGGCGACCTGTTCAGCTCACTGCATAAGTATTCCAAGAACTTGTCTATATTCAACATAACAGTTGTAGTTTTTGTTATTCGGCAACGAAATTACGAAAATATTTCGAAACCACCAAATATTTTGAGGATTTTTTACTTTTAATGCTCTCTTCTTGGATTTTTGCTTCCAATAAGAGAGCATTTTCATCCTCTGCCGAGGATAATATTATTCCTCGTTAGCGCGCAACTGCTGTACGTAGATGGCGTGTTCCATCTTGAGACGCTTCAAAACAGATGGCTTGTCGTACTGCTGACGAGCACGCAACTCCTTAACAACACCTGTCTTTTCAAACTTTCTCTTAAACTTCTTGAGAGCTCTCTCGATGTTCTCACCGTCCTTAACTGGTACAATAATCATTTTTTTGCTTTTTAATTTATTATGTTAAACTTATGTTATTTCTAGCGAAATGGGCATAATGCCACAAATTGCGGGTGCAAAATTACATCTTATTTTTCAGAAAACCAAGATTTTAGGCATTTTTTTGCTATAAAACCTTTATTTTATGGCTTTTGTGGCATTTTTCAGCCATTTTTTCTCTTCTTCATCGAGATAAGGAGCCAATCTTGCATACACTTCAGCATGATAATCATTGAGCCATGCAATCTCTTCCGGCAAGAGCATTTCTACATCTATAGGAGTGGTGTCGATCGGACAGAGGGTAAGGGATTCTATCTGAAGGAACTTACCGAATTCTGTCTCCTTATAATCTTGAATCAGTACGGTATTCTCGATTCTCACGCCGAACTTTCCAGCAAGATAGAGTCCTGGCTCATCTGTCAGCGTCATTCCTGCACGGAGAGGTGCCGGCATATATTCCATACGAACCTGATGAGGACCCTCATGCACATTCAGATAAGAACCTACACCATGTCCGGTACCGTGAAGGAAGTTCAGACCTTCTCTCCACATGCATTCTCTGGCAAGCGCATCCAACTGAGTACCAGAAGCTCCATCCGGGAATTTTGCCAACTCCAGCTGGATGTGTCCCTTGAGCACCAAGGTGTAGATATGCTTCATCTCGTCTGTTACTGGACCAAGAGCGATGGTACGGGTGAGGTCTGTAGTTGCATCCTGATACTGGGCTCCGGAATCCAGCAGAAGAAGTCCTTCAGGCTTGAGAGGAATATCGGTCTCAGGAGATGCCTCGTAATGCACGATAGCTCCATGCTCCTGATAACCTGCAATTGTATCAAATGAGATGTCGCGGAACAAATCCTGCTCAGCACGCAATGCAGTCAACTTCTTATCGATGGAAATCTCGGTCTCACCTCCAGCTTCCACAGCAGGGAGCAGCCATTTCAGGAACTTGACCATTGCCACACCATCACGTACCATCGCCCGGCGATAGCCAGCAATTTCAGCTTCACTCTTCACAGCCTTCATAGCTGGGATTGGAGAGTTCTGGGAAATGATCTCCTGACATTTCACGGTTTTCCAAAGATGATAACTGGTTTCATTGCCATCCAGGAGAATATTATATTCTGCATACTGCTTCAATCCCTCTTCCACCTTATTATAATTATATACAGAGATACCAGCTTCCTGAAGATAAGCACGAATCTCACCTGTAAGCTTAGCCTCATCTACAAAAAGCGACACCTTATCAGATGCAATCAGAAGATAACTAACGAATACCGGATTGCAATGCACATCCGTACCACGCAAGTTCAAGGTCCAGGCAATATCATCGAGTGCAGATACCAGCATACCATCAGCATGAACACCTCGCAAAGCCTTTCTGACTCGAGCTATCTTAGAAACGGCTGTCTCACCGGCAAAATCCATAGGCTGAATTTCCACAGGATTTTCCGGAATAGCAGGACGATTTTTCCATATCTCCTTCAATGGATCAAAATTAGTGCGCAAGGTAATACCACCCTCCTTACGCAAATCAGAGATCAGTGCCGAGGTCATTGAGTACGAGTTGACCATACCATCCAGTCCAACCTCTGGAGATGCAACATCTGCCAATTCCTTTCCCAGCCATTCTGCAATAGTAGGAGTTCCAGGAATCTTGAGCTTCATTAACTGGAATTCTGTTCCACTCAACTGTTCTTCTGCCGCAAGGAAGTAGCGGGAGTCTGTCCACAATGCAGCAGAGTTCATGGTTACTACAGCGGTTCCAGCCGATCCGTTGAATCCGGAGATCCAAGCTCTGCCGAGCCAATGGTCTGCCACATACTCGCTCTGATGAGCATCCGTACTAGGGAAGATAAAGGCAGCCAGATGCTCACGCTTCATCACTTCCCTCAAGCTAGCTAATCTTAGATTGATTTCATTCATAATTGCCAAGTATTGATAATAACATATTCGATTTTCATGCCATTTACCGCCTCCAGAGCAGAGGAAATAACGGCATTTTGCTAATTAGAGATTACAAAGATACTAATTTTAAGAATTAATCACAAATTTAAGCGTAAAATAATGCACGATTTACATTACTTTTTATTAATTTTGCGGTCGGAAAGCTAAAAGTGCGAGATTTACGGTCTTTTTAACCGATAGCAATCCCAAAAAGCAAGGGCTGCGACCAGGTGCCGCCTACCCTAACAAGAAATTTATAAACACTTAAATAAAAAATTGTAGTTATGGAATTTTTAACAAATGACAAGCTCGTTATCGTCGGTGCAGGCGGTATGATTGGTTCTAACATGGTTCAGAGCGCTTTGATGCTCGGTCTTACTCCTAATATTTGTCTCTACGACATCTTCGAGCCAGGTGTTCACGGTGTATTCGATGAGATTCAGCAGTGCGCATTCCCTGGTGTTAACGTTACTTATACAGTAAATCCAGAGGAAGCTTTCACTGGTGCTAAGTACATCATCTCTTCTGGTGGTGCTCCTCGTAAGGAGGGTATGACTCGTGAGGACCTTCTCAAGGGTAACTGCAAGATCGCAGCTGAGTTCGGTGACAATATCAAGAAGTACTGCCCAGAGGTTGAGCACGTAGTTGTTATCTTCAACCCAGCTG
>JAJWLX010000052.1 GCA_021636625.1 Prevotella sp.
TATTTCTCAAAAGCGAGTGCAAAAGTACTAACTATTTTTCATTCCACCAAATTTTCCGAGAAGAAAGTTGCATTTTTCTCCAGAATTTAACATTCATAAATACAACAAAGCTCTAAAACAGATCTTTCTCCTTATTATATATAGGCACAAATATTGCAAGAGCAGCGGGAGAAGTTATTTTATCTATCAATGACTTGCCTTCAATTCCTTGTCCCATTCCAGGAGTCGCTGATACTCTTTCTTGGTAATTCGCATAAAGCTACCATGCTGAGGACCCGTTACGCCCTTGATATCAACAGGATCTGAGAAATTGCGGAGATACTTATCTGCCTTACAGATACGATAGTGCTTAGGATGATCGCTATACTGGATATAAGCTACACGCCAGGTATCATCGCCCATCAACTGGAAGGCAGAGCTACCTTCGCAATTCTTCTTTCCTTCGAAACTTACGTAGTCATCCTCTACCGGTTCGCCCCATCCGTGGTTCAAGTGCTTGCTGGTAGCAGTATAGATACCAGGTTTTCCACCTTCCTTCTTGATCAGCATGTGATAAAGACCATCGCTCTTCAAGAAGTTGATGTCAGCATCAATGGTAGCATATCCCCAATCGAAGAGAAGCTTTGGGGTAGTAATCTTGGTGAAAGACTTGTCAGCATAGCTATAATACATCCGATCATATTTTTCCTCCGCACGATTAAGCATAGAATAATAGATCATGTATCCCCCCTTCTCACCATTTTGCCAACGATAGTCAGGATCCCAGAAAATCTGAGGAGCCCAGACACGGTTGATGGTGCTCCAATCCTTGTAAGGAGACTGAGCGGTAGCCGCATCGCAGAAATTCTGCATACCCTTACGATAATCGAAAGTTACACTGGTCCAGTGAATGAGATCATCACTCTTCAAGAGATCGATACCATAGTTATCCCACTTATGGCTTTTTGCCACACACATATCCGTGGTCACCATTATATATCCCTTTCCATTATGGGTACGGGTGATATAGGCGTCGCGGGTTCCTCCTTCGATACGCGCATGCTCTGCAGGATCGAAGATAGGTTTACCATCATTAATGTCCTGATAGTTGTAGCCATCACGAGATACTGCATACGCAGTCCACTCTCCCTTATCACTCATGTGACAATAGAGATATCCATAATCACCCTTTACTAAATTCTGTGCTGTCATTGGCATGAAAGTAGCCAAAGCCAGGAGTACTGTTGATAATTTCTTCTTCATTATTTTTAATTTGTTAGTTGACAATTATAAGATGATGCTGCAAAATTACAACATTTTCCAGAAACTACCAAACCCTAAAGCCCCTGTAGTCATCGAAATGATGAAAAGTACTCCTTTTTGAACGATTTAGTACCTTCCATCCTATAAACAAAAAAGGGGACCGGCCACTGCCAGTCCCCAAGACGAGAGAGATATAAGTGTTGACTTGGTCAACAACGAGGCAAATCACTTTGCCTAATATTATATCCATTTATTATTTTAATAGAGTTTAATCTATTATTCATAGAAGCCAGAATGTCTAACTCCCGAGATGCGATAAGTCAAAGCATTATCATCATCGCTGAACTTAACCTTGTAGCAGATGCTATCACAAGGAAGTCCATGAAGGTTCTTTCCCTGATTCAATAACACCTGACCTTCGAGCAACTCAACATTGCCTGCCTCAGCATTTGAAGGATTATAGCTAGAACCAGCAGCTGCAGAGAAAGTTTTGGCAGCATAATCTACATTCACTTTCATCTGGACGCCCCAGAAGCCAGCATCCTGCAACCACATTTCCTTATCGCTATTGGCAGCAGTATTGTAGGTATTCACAGTAATGGTACCCAATCCATACGGATCTTCATACAAAACATTACCATTTTCATCTACAGCATCAACCTGTACTTCCCAAATACCAGCCATCTGCTCAACGGCAGTTCCACCAGCCGACTCATCAGTCTCAGTATCACAAGACACAAGAGCGAAGCAGCACAGCAAGGCGAACATAAACATTGAAATATATTTCTTCATAATCTTATTCCTTTAAAATCTTAATTTTTTTTATTACTTCAATGTGATGACGAAATCCATTGATGTAGCATAATTCACCACGTAAGAGATTTCTCCTGTAGCAGGATCATACTTTCCATCCTTAAAACCTGTGGCAGAATCGCCCCAACCTTCAACAGAACTAGAAAGCAAGACCAGAGAATTATCAGCCAACAACTGGAAGTAACCTGTCATTGCGTAGCTTGAACCATAACCAGCCTTCTGATCATAGTAACCACCCATCATATCACTTACATAGAAGATGCCAGGTGCAGCCTTAGTAACCTTCACGGTATAACCAGAGAAAGCTGTAGTAGTTACAGAACCATCATCTTTGTGATAATCACGATGAGAACCAGCCTGTAGAGTATAAGTACCCGACATATCTGTTGTAATGGTTGGATCACAGACAGCCACAGTACGAGTAGTAGATACAGAGAAGCCATCAGCATTTGTTGCAGAATAAGTGATGTAATACAAACCAGCCTTAGAAGCATCTACAGTACCAGAAGTTACTACCTTAGAAGAATAATCCTCTCCATTCAATGTAGCTTTACATCCCTGCTCACTATAAGCTGTACCGATAGGCACCTGAACAAAGTCATCCCCCTGGATTTCCAAAACCGGATAATATGTAATCCTTGAATCAGTAAACTCCTCATCGTCGCTGCAAGAAGTAAATCCAACAGCTGTCATGCTGAGCATCAAGGCCAAAAACAATATCTTTTTCATATCTTTTATCTTTATATAATGAATGAATAAAAGTACCTATTGATTACTTAACATCCCAGAATACAGGATCTGCCAAAGTCTTAACGGCAGGAGTATTCTTGTTCAGCTGACGCGCTGTTGAAGGATAAGGCATACGCTTGCACAAGCCGTTATTACCATAGTAATTAACAGCAGGCACAATCAGATTACCAGCAGTATAGCTTGTAGGATCCTTGTGAACCTTCTCAGCAGAAGCAGAAGACACGGCAGGAACATCAGTACGACGCTGCTCAGACCAAGCCTCAAAGTGATTACGATAGAACAAAGCAACCCACTTCTGCATATAGATCAGCTTCAACTTATCTTCCTTGGTAGCCTGCTTATCAAAGTTTACCTTATCACCAGCAATGAAATCTGAGTAACCTGCAACCTGTCGAGACAAGAAGTCATTCTCAATAGCAGCCTCATAATCAGCCTTGGCAGCAGCCTCATCATTGTTGAATCGCAACTCAACTTCAGCCTTCAGGAACTCAACCTCGCTAAGAGTAAAGAGATAAACCGGCATAGCTTTGGCAACCTCGGTATTAACGAGACTTACATCCTTATCCATCAACTTAGTACCATCCCATTCCAAATACTTAGTCTTTGCACCAGGAATCTCACCAACATACTTTCCACTTGCAGCAGCCTTGTTCAAAGCATAGGCTTCACGAGGGTCGTTGGTAGCATTGAAGTAGGTTACCAATGGATATGCAGCACAGAAATTGTTTGCATTCAAAGAGAAGATATTACTATACCAAGGATTATACTGTCCCTCTGCATTGCTATATACATTAAATACTACATCAGAAACCGGGAGGATACCGTTAGCCACGATAGCCTTAGCCTTTGCAGTATAATTAGCAGCATCTACATTTGCATCAATCAGACGCATATACATACGAAGACGGAGGGCATTGGCAAAACGCTTCCAGCTATCCAGATTCTTGCTGAACATAGGGTCGGTCATATCGATGTTGTCAGAAGCTGCAATAGCTGCCTCTGCTTCATCCATTGCCTTCAAAACATTCTCATAAACACTCTGACCATCATCCCAAACCGGATTAGGATTAGAGCTACCCTGGCAGGCCTCTGTATAAGGAGCATCACTACAAGCATCTACCATATACTGCATAGCCAAAGCTGTCATTACCTTGCAGACATAGAGGTTGGCTGTATTGGTAGTCTTACTTTCAATATCCTTGATATCAGTCATCGCACCGGCATAGATGGTACTATAGCAACGGTCAAAGAGCTGTGAAGCCTCATCAAAGTGAAGCTCAGCAATGTCGTTATACTGATTATACTCAGGACGCTGCTCAAAATACTGAGCAAAATAGCCACCATAGGTGAACATCGCATCACCAGGAACCGCAGCTATGGCATTCTGCACAGCAGGGAACTCCAATGAAGGTGTAATATCACCAGAAGCAGGATAGTTTGGATTCTCATTGATATCCATATCGCAGCTAGAAAGCGCCAAGAGGCAAGCTGCACTATATAATAATATTTTTTTCATAAATGATCCACCTTTAGAATTTAACAGAAACATTGAAACCCATCTTGCGTGAGCTTGGGTTAGCAGAATACTCACCGAAGTTACCAGACAAGTCGTTACCGAATGAGCTTGATTCTGGGTCGATGAATGTATTGCTAGAAGGTGTCCAGAGGAAGAGATTGTTACCGAAGACAGAAACCTTAACGCCAGTCAAGAATGTCTTAGCCAACCAAGCCTTTGGCAAATCCCAAGAGAGAACTACAGAACGAAGCTTTACATAGCTCTTGTCAACCAAGAATTCTGCATCGTAGTTATCAGCACCATTGTTCCAATAGTTGTAGATATTGGTTGGTGTCAGAGCAGTAGTATTCTCTGTATAGATAGGAGCACCATTAGCATCTGTACCAGACTGAACCACAGAATTTGGAATAATCCATGGGTTACGATGGTTGTATGCAGTCTGGATAGCATTACCGGTGAAGTATGTAATATTCTTGGTACGAGAGAACATCACACCACCCTTACGGATATCAAAGTCGAATGACAAACTGACACCCTTATAAGACAAGGTATTAGAAATACCCATCTGATACTTACTGTTCATGCTACCTACAATTTCCTGCTTATCAGTCTTCTGAGGAAGACCATTTGCATCTACGATCAAACGTCCCTGGTCATCACGCTTAGAAGTATAAGCCTTGAACACACCGAGTTCCTCACCTACGATAGCATAGAGAGAAGTACCGCCAGAGAAACCATAGATAACAGATTCACCGCCGAGTTCCTCAGGCAAAGAGATTACCTTACTCTTGTTCTTGGTGAAGTTCCAAGAGAGATCCCATTTGAAATCCTTGGTCTTAATAGGAGTTACGCTTACCAAAGCCTCGATACCACGGTTGCGAATCTTACCAAGGTTCATGTTCTGATATGTGTAACCAGAAGCTGGATCCATATTCAAAGAGAAGATCTGCTTGTCTGAGTTTCTGTCGTAATATGAAACATCAAATGAAATACGGTTCTGCAAGAATGCCATGTTCAAACCAAACTCAAACTCTGTAGTCATCTCAGGGCTCAAAGTATTACTACCCAGAGTATTGCCCTTGGTATAAGCATTGTAGTTACCATTGGTGAATGGGAATTTACTAGAACCCCAGCCTGAAGTATTAGCTGAAGCCTGAGCATAGACAGAGTTTGTCATATATACGCTGGCATCATTACCAGTCTTACCCCAAGCAGCACGGAACTTACCGAAAGTCACGATCTTCTGAGCCTCAGGAGACAGGAACTTAGAGAACACGAAGCTACCTGTTACACCAGGATAGAAGAATGAGCGGTTACCCTTTGGAAGAGTAGAAGACCAGTCGTTACGGGCGGTCATTGTCAAATAAGCCCAGTCATCCCATCCGAGTTCTACCTGACCGTATGCACCCATCAAGCGACGAAGTGACTGATACTGATCAAGAGTTGGTTTCTCAGAAGAGTTTGTCAAGTTGAAATAAGTAGGTATAGTCAAATTAGTAACTGCACCATACAAGTATGTGTATTTACGCTCATTACCATTAAAACCGAGAGCTGCGTTTACATCCAACTTATCGATGAACTTATGGGTGTAATTGAACATTGCATTGAAGTCCATCTCGCGGCGACGCTCTGTCTGCTCTGTTACAGAACCAGTCAAAGACTTCAATGCATCCGCCCAGTTTGGAGTGTTTGCATAAAGAGAAGACATGTTTGGTTCACCGGTGTTATGATCACCAGTAGTTGTATCAAGACCGAAACGTGTAGAGAACTTCAAATCGGTAAAGATATCCCAGTCAAACTGCAACTTACCATAGAAACGCTCAGACTCATACTCATTCTTGTAGTTATTCAAGATATAGTATGGGTTGGTTACACCATAAGGAGTATAGTAATAACCTGGAGTATTGAATGGATCATTCAAGTCCTTCATCTCTGCGATACTGATATCGCGAGGAGTCTGCATGATGGCATTGTACATAGAACCAGTCTTCTGACCAGTAGTCACGAAGTTGTTCTTCTGATAAGCATAGTTGGCAGACATGCTCAATGTTACATTCTTGATCTTGTGAGAAGCACGACCTGAGAATGTATATTTGTTGTAACTATCCGCATCAGTAGGGATAATACCATCATCATGAATCTGAGAAAGACTCAAGAAGAAGTTACTAGCATCAGTAGCACCATTGAAAGATACACTGTTGCTGTAGCGAAGACCCGTGTCAAAGAAGTCCTTTACATTATTCTTAATAGGAAGATAGCTCTTCAGTTTCTGAGAGTTATCATAAACATTACCATATTTCAAGGTTGAGCCATCGAAAGCTGGTCCCCAAGAACCATTCTCGACATCAGTCTTGTCACCATACCAACCCATACCGAACTCGTTCTGGAGCTGAGGCAAACGAAGCACTGACTCAAACTGCAAACCACCATTATACTCTACACCAATACCCTTGTTCTGCTTCTTACCACTCTTGGTAGTAATCAACACAACACCATTGGCAGCACGGCTACCATAAAGTGCAGTTGCAGCAGCACCCTTCAGGATGGTCATGCTGGCAACATCGTCTGGGTTTACGGCATTGGCACCATTACCAAAGTCATAACCGCTGTCCAAACTACTACTGCTAGAAATATAAGAGTCAGTACTAGAAACAGAAGAGTTGTTCAATGGCACACCATCAACAACATACAAAGGCTGGTTGTTACCAGACAATGAGCTGACACCACGGATGATGACAGAATTAGAAGCACCTGGGTCAGAAGATGTAGAAGAAATCTGCACACCAGCTACCTTACCAGCCAAACTTGACATAACGTCGCTGGTACGAGACTCAGAGATTTTCTCACCGCCCACAACAGCAGCAGAATAACCCAAAGCCTTGCTAGAACGGGAAATACCCATCGCAGTAACAACAACCTCATCAAGGTTTCTTGAGTCTGCAACCAGCATAATCTTCATCTTAGCAGAAGCTTTTACTTTCTTTGGCTCCATACCAAGATAAGTAACTTCGAGAACAGCATCCTTACCTGCATTTGGCAGAGTAAAGTTACCATCCACATCTGTCACTGTACCAGTCTTTGTTCCAGCGATTTTAACAGATGCGCCAATTACCGGTTCACCGTCTTCCTGAGAAACAACCTTACCTGTAACAGTAGTCTGTGCGAGAGCCATTCCTGTTGAAAGAACAAGCCCTCCCATTAACATGGTTAGTCTTTTTGTCATAATTTCTCTCTCTTAAATTTAACAACTTACAAATATCGGGTGCAAAGATACACACTTTTTATAAAATAAACAAATTTTTAGCTAACAAAATGCAACCGAAACTTCATTTTCTTCTACTTTTTGCATATTTTCCGCATATTTCTCTACTTTTCGATAGTTTTCTTCTATTTTAAGCAACAAAAAGATATATTTCCCAAGAAAGTACCAAACAAACATACAGTTTTCAAAACAAAAGATAAGCGTGATGTTTTCAAACAAAACACCACGCTTACCTTATATTCTATAACAAAATGAAAGGCACCCATCTGCTTCCATTTTGAATCCGGAATCAAAATTCAATCTATTTTATATGAATCCTTATCTAATTTTGTACAAATGCTCATCTATTTTAAATAACACCATACTTGATGAGGGCATTTTTCACACCATCCTCATCCACATGAGTCGTAATGTAATCGGCAACCTGCTTCAATTCTTCACCAGCATTGCCCATTGCTACACCTACACCAGCCTTCTTGATGATAGAGATGTCGTTGCCGCCATCGCCGAACGCCATGGTTTCTTCAATGTTCAAGCCCAGATAATCAGCCATTGCCTGGAGTCCCTTTCCCTTGTCGGCTCCACGCGCCGTAATGTCGGTAAAGGCAGGATGCCATCTGCCGGAAGTGCAGTTTTCGAGCGTAGGCATCAGGAGCGCCTCCTGCTCCAAGGTGCAGAAAGGAGTGACCTGCAAGATGGCCTCATCGCCCAAACGATTGAGATCGGTAACAAAAACGCTGCTATCCACTCCCAATCCCTTGCAGAAAATCTCATAAACCTCGTCGGTATAATGATGAATGGCAAAACGGCTCTCGCTTACCACGATGGCAGGATAGTTGTCTCTATCAGCAGCCTCGATGATTTTCTTCACATCAGAAGGAAGGATGGCGTGCTGGCTCACCAATGTATCCTCCACAAAGCAGCGGGCACCATTGGCTGTGATGTAACCATCGATGAGATGCTCTATCTGACCGAGGTTATTGATGATCTGCTTGGGGCGACCTGTAGAAATATACACCTCTACCCCATTCTTCTTAGCCTGCTCCAAAGCATCCACAGTACTCTGCGGAATCCTGTGAGACTTGAAACTCACCAACGTGCCGTCGATGTCGAAAAACAACGCTTTTATCTTCTTATCCATAAATATATCTTGTTCCTTATTATTTAAGTAAATACCATACCTTATTGATTCATTTTCTCGCGCGTACCTTATTATATAGATATAAATGATTCATCTCGCTGAAAAAAACGGGTGCAAATATACGAAAAAAAAGATAATTAGCCAAAAATATGCAGTTTTTTTAGAATATCCTTGCCATTTTCGCAGAAAAAGCGTATATTTGCTGCGAATTTCATGCGCAAGAAAACGTCTTGCATCACGCATAGAAAGCAAACTAAAAACTTAGTGATATGAAGAAGAAGACCTATGTCTGGCTAGCATTCCTCTTGCTGATGCTGGTAGCTACGCTTACTTCATGCGAAAAGTTTGCACTCGATGATTCGGGTACCAATTCACATGACGCAAACGCCAACGTAATCATCCATGCGTCCGTGGCAAAAAACAATTCTACGGGAACAAGAAGCGGAGAAGAAGATTTCGGAGATGAGGAGGAAGGAGATGAAGACGGATTTGATGAAGGAGATGAGAAAATAGAGGGAAAGCCTCTGGAAGATTACTGCTCCCGGCTTTCCATCGCCATTTTTGATGGAGAGGAAAAGGTGAAGACCCTGAATCTGAAAGCAGAAGATGGCTACGAAGATATCGGGATTAATCTGGATGCGGGAAAATACCGAATGGTTGCCATCGGCCATAACGGAAACGGAAACTGTACGATCAGTTCCCCAGAGAAAGTGAAATTCTACAAGAACAAGATGACCGATACCTTCTTCTATTACGGCACTTTCAATGTGATAGATGGAGAGGATACGGATGATTACATCCTGTTGAATAGAGCCGTGGCACAGTTTAAGGTCCATATATCCGACGCCACCATCCCCGCCGAGGCGCACAGCATCAAGTTTTACTATACGGGAGGCAGCAGCACCCTTGACGCCGTAACGGGCTATGGATGCGTGAAGAGCCGGCAGACCGAAAATTTCAAGCTTCAGGAAGGAAAAAGGGATTATTCGGTCTATACCTTTCCACGCGAAGAGAACAAGGGGTTGAAAATGACCATCAACATCCTGGATGCAGATGCTCAGAGCATCAAGGAATATTCCAAGGAAGGCGTCCCGGTGAAATGCAGCAACATCACCCAGACCAATATCAGCATCCAAGACCATACCATCTCTGAACCCAACCAGAAAGAAAATGATGATTCCGGAAATGGAGGATTAGGATTCACTGTAAATCCCGACTGGGAAGGAGAAATCGTTGTTGAATTTGAATAAAAGAATGTTCCATTTTTCCATAATGTAAGGTAATTTTCGATTCTTAAAGATTTGATAATAAAAAATCCTTTGTGGTTTGCGAATATTTCCATAAATTTGCACCGATATTATAATATTATAGTAAAGGAATGAAAAAAATACTAACTCTTATCATGCTGATGGGAGCAATGACTGCAGCCGAGGCTCAAACGATGGTTCTGAACCTCGACAGTTGTCGTGCGATGGCGCTACGCAACAACAAGCAGATCAATGCCTCTAAGCTCAAGAAGGACGTGGCGACCAACCTAAGGAAATCGGCGCGCACGAAATATTTGCCAAAGGTAGATGCCATGGGCGGATATGAATGGTTCAGCAAGGAGATCTCTTTGCTCAATGATGGTCAGAAGTCAGCATTCAGCAATTTGGGTTCCAATATCGTAGGTGGAATCACCGGCAATGCCAACGACGTGATGGCCGATCTGGTAAGCAAGGGAATGCTCACCCCTGAACAGGCACAGAAAATCGGAGGATTGCTCAACGAGAAAGGAAGCGTTATCCAGCAGCAGGGCAATGCCATCGGACAGAGCGTGGTAGATGCTTTCCGCACCGACACCCGCAACATGTGGGCAGGTAGCATAATGCTCCGCCAGCCTATCTATATGGGCGGCGCCATCCTGGCTGCCAACAAGATTGCAGACATCGGTGAACAGATAGCCGACAATGATCTCGACATGCAGACCCAGAAGACCCTCTACAGCATAGACCAGGCTTACTGGCTTGCCGTTTCGCTGAAGCAGAAGTACAAGCTCGCCACCAGCTACCGAGACCTGGTGAAAAAGCTCAACGACGATGTTCACAAGATGATTCAGCAGGGCGTAGCCACCAAGGCAGATGGCCTGAAGGTAGATGTAAAAGTGAACGAGGCGGAGATGAAGATTACACAGGCAGAAGACGGTCTGGTGCTCTCCAAGATGCTTCTCTGTCAGCTTTGCGGCATTCCGATGAACCAGGAAGTGACTCTTGCCGATGAAGACAAGGAGACGCTGGCTCTTTCGGGAACTCCTGTGGATACAGAGCAGCAGCGAGTAGCCGCTTCTGATTCTGCGATGAATACCCGTCCGGAGTTGCGCATGCTCCAGAATACGGTCGATATTTCCAAGCAAGCCACCAATCTGGTTCGCGCCGTCTATCTGCCTCATGTAGCATTGACTGGCGGTTACACCATTTCGAATCCAAATGTGTTCAATGGTTTCCAGAAGAAGTTTACCGGTGTATGGAATATTGGTGTCATCGTGCAGGTTCCGGTATGGAACTGGTTTGACGGTGCCTATAAGGTGCGTGCATCCAAGGCAGCCACCAACATTGCCCAGATGAACCTCGACGATACCCGCGAGAAGATTCATCTCCAGATTACCCAGAGCCAGTTCAAGGTGAAGGAAGCAGAAAAGAAGCTCAACATGGCCATCAAGAACATTGACAGCGCCAACGAGAACCTGAGATGCGCCAACCTTGGATTCAAGGAAGGAGTGATGGAGGTAACTGATGTGATGGCAGCCCAGACTGCCTGGCAGCAGGCACAGAGCCAGAAGATCGATGCAGAAATCGACGTGAAGCTTACCCAGGTAGGGCTTAACAAGGCGCTCGGCATTCTACAGCAACGACAAAAATAACATTTTTCAAAATTCAAATTCAGATAAAATTATGTCTAAAAAATCACAGCATAACAATATACTGCTTGCCGTCATCGGTTTTACGGCAGTTGTCATACTCGTGGGAATCATCGGCTTCTTCACGCTTGAGCAGAAGGACGACACTATCCAGGGCGAGGTAGAAGTATCAGAATACAGAGTATCCTGCAAGTTGCCAGGCCGCATCGTAGAACTGAGAGTCAAGGAGGGCGATTACGTTCACGTGGGCGACACCCTCGCTATCCTCGAAGTTCCAGAGATGAAATCACAGGAGCAGATGCTTCAGGCCACCAATGCCGCAGCAGAGGCCATGAAGGATCTGACCGATGCCGGTGCGCGCAAGGAGCAGATTCAGGGTGCCTTCCAGCTGGTTCAGCAGGCAGAAGCTGCTGCAACCATTGCCAAGAAGACTTACGACCGCATGCAGAACCTCTATAACGACGGCGTGATCAGCGGTCAGAAGCGCGACGAAGCATTTGCTGCCTACAAGGCAACAGAGGCTCAGGTGGCAGCAGCCAAGAGCCAGTATGAGATGGCGAAGAATGGTGCCCGCGAGCAGGAGAAGCGCATGGCTGCCAACAACACACAGGCTTCCAAGAGCGCTGTAGATGTAGTGAAGAATCTCCTGAAGGAGACCGTTCAGGTGGCTCAGTGCGAAGGCGAGGTAAGCAATGTCTATCCAAAGGTAGGCGAGCTGGTGGGTCTCGGTTCTCCTATCATGAGCATCTCTATCATGAGCGATATGTGGGGAACCTTCAATGTCCGCGAGGATCATCTCCAGGGATTGAACAAGGGCGATGAGTTCACCGCTTTCGTTCCAGCCTTCAACAAGGAAATCAAGATGAAGGTTTACTACCTGAAAGACCAGGGTTCCTATGCTACCTGGAAGGCAACTAAGGATAATGGCGACTACGACCGCAAGACTTTCGAGGTGAAGGCCCGTCCTATCACCAAGCTGGAGGGATTGCGCCCGGGAATGTCACTCATCATTAAATAACTTTGAGATTTTCAATGTTCAAGAAATTATATCATATTGCCCGTAGAGAGTGCGGCATCATGCGGAAGAATCCCATCTATCTCTTCTGCATGGTCATCTTTCCCATCGTGGTGGTGATTTTCTTCACTACCCTGATGCAGGGAGGTGTGCCTACCGACATGCCTGTGGGCATCGTTGACCAGGACAATTCTCATACCTCCCGCCAGCTGGTGCACAAGCTCGACGCTTTCCAGACCACCAAGGTGGTGGCTCACTATGAGAACATAGCCGAGGCAAGACATGCTATCCAGAAGAACGAGATCTATGCCTTCCTGGTGATTCCTAACGGAACGGAGGCAGGACTGATGGCTTCCCGACAGCCGAAGATTTCCTTCTACTATAGCAGCGTTTCGCTGGCAGCAGGCTCCCTGCTCTTCCGCGACTTGAAGACCATTTCTACCCTAGGAGGCGCGGCAGCCGGAATGGCGAAGCTGTCGGCACTGGGAAAGACGAACGATGAAATCATGACCTTCCTGCAGCCTATCGCCGTGGATCTGCACATGATAGGCAACCCTTACGCCAACTACAACTATTATCTGTCGAGCGTGATGGTGCCGGGACTCATCATGCTGTTCATCTTCCTAATCACCCCTTATTCCATCGGTACGGAACTGAAATTCAACAGAGCCAGAGACTGGATGCGAATGGCGAACAACAATCCTTATCTCGCCATCGCGGGTAAGATGTTGCCTCAGACGCTCATCTTCCTGAGCATCTTCCTGCTCTTCGAGTTCTACATCTATTATGTATTGGAATTCCCGCATCCGGGAGGTGCAGCGCCCATCATACTGCTGGGCATTCTGAGCGTATTGTCCTGCCAGTGCTTCGGTATCTTTGCCTTCGGACTGATGCCTTCCCTGCGCATGTCGATGAGTATCTGTTCGCTTTGGGGCGTGGTGAGTTTCTCCATCTGCGGAGCCACCTATCCACTCTTCTCCATGGATTCGCCAATCCAGGCCATCGGACAGCTCTTCCCTATGCGCCACTATTATATGATTTACCAGATGAACATCTTCAATGGTTTCCCGATGAGCAATGCTGTGCTCCACTGGGGTGCGATGGTGCTCTTCTGTGCCCTGCCAATGCTCACCGTATGGAATATCAAGAAGGCAATGCTGGTTTACAAGTATCTGCCGTAGGAATATGAAGAGTAAAGAACTCAACAGCTTTACTAATCATAAAGTTCAATGTTCAAAGTTCAAAGTTAAAGAGTTTAATGTTAAAAAGTAGTTTATTATATAAGATCATCAATGGAATCTGGGATATGTGCTACATCTGGAAGACGGAAATGCGCAATGTTTTCCGCGATGAGGGTGTGCTCATCTTCTGTATCCTGGTACCGCTGGGCTATCCGCTGCTCTACTCGTGGATTTACAACAACGAGGTGGTGAGAGAGGTGGATACAGCGATTGTTGACCTGAGCCACAGCCATACTTCCCGCGAGTTTATCCGCGATTACGATGCTTCCCCAGATGTCAAGGCTACCTATTATTGCAACAGTCTCGACGAGGCGAAGCAGCTGGTGGAGAAGCAGGCTGTACATGGAGTCGTCTATATTCCAGCCGATTTCGACACCAAGCTGAACCGTGGCGAACAGGCGCACGTAGGCGTATATTGCGATATGAGTCTGATGCTGACCTACAAGGCGATTTTTCAGACCGCACAGGGTGTGGCGAGCCAAATCAACTCTGGAATCCAGATTTCCCAAGGAGGAGGATTCACTAATAGGGATGATGAGATAACCGCCCATCCATTGGAATTCGATGAAGTTCCGATATTCAATACCACCGTGGGATATGGTAATGCGATTCTTCCGGGTGTGCTGGTGCTCATTCTGCAGCAAACCATGCTGCTGGGCATCGGAATGGCAGCCGGAACATCGAGAGAACTGAACAGAAACCGCGAACTGATTCCGGTGAGCAAGCATTATGGCGGTATTTTCCGAATCGTTTTCGGCAAGGCGCTGGTTTATTTCATGGTTTACGCCGTGATGGGAATGTACCTGACGCTGGTGGTTCCGAAACTTTTCGGCTTCGTAAGTATGGTAACCTGGGCCACCATTCTGGGTTTCCTTCTGCCTTATATTCTGTCGTGCGTATTCTTCGGATTGATGCTATCGTGTCTGGTAAGATACCGTGAGAATGTGATGCTTCTGGTGGTTTTCACCTCTGTGCCATTGCTTTTCATGACGGGAATTTCGTGGCCACAGAGCAATATTCCAGCCTTCTGGCAGGGATTTGCCTGGGTTTTCCCATCTACCTTCGGTATCAGAGGATTCCTCAGAATCAGCAGCATGGGAGCATCTCTTGCCGATATTCTGCCGGAGTTCAGAGCGCTCTGGATACAGACGGGCGTATATTTCCTCGCTACCTGCCTGGTTTTCAGGCAGCAGTTGCGCTCAGCAAGACTCAAGGCGAATCTTACAGCCGAAGTTGCAGAAGAAGAGGATGAGGCAGAAGAGCTTCTGGAGGCAAAGAATCAATAGCTAGAATTCAAGAAGCAGGGGTTGACCATACAAAAAACAGCTGTTAACTGTTAACCTGTTAACCCCTGAGACAAAAATAAAGCTAGGACTGCTTGCGGGCAATCCTAGCTTTTTTATTTTATAACCTTATCGAATAGGTTATTTATTAGTGTGTACTAACAATCTTGGTTGGAGCCTTCTCCGCATTTCTGCGGTTCACTACCGTAACGATGCTCTGGGCAAGGCTGAGGAAAGCCTGACCGGTGATGGAATCTACCTTGGTTGCAGCAGGCGCACCATCATCACCACCCTCGCAGATGCTCTGCACGATAGGAATCTGGGCAAGCAATGGCACATTCATCTCCTTGGCGAGGTTCTTGCAACCCTCCTTACCGAAGATATAGTACTTGTTCTCCGGCAACTCGGCAGGAGTAAAGTAAGCCATATTCTCGATAAGACCGAGGATAGGCACATTCACCTTGTCATTCTGATACATGTCAATACCCTTTCTCGCATCGGCAAGCGCCACCTGCTGAGGCGTACTTACGATAACTGCACCCGTAATGGCAAGCGTCTGGAGCAGAGTAAGATGAATATCGCTTGTGCCAGGAGGCGTATCAAGGATAAAGTAATCCAACTCACCCCAGTCAGCATCAGCAATCAGCTGCTTCAGGGCAGAACAAGCCATTCCGCCGCGCCACAGAGTAGCCGTAGTAGGACTTACGAAGAAACCGATACTCAGGAGCTTCACGCCGTATTTCTCGACTGGTTCGATGAGGTCTCTGCCGTCCTTGTGAACAGAATAAGGACGCTCCTCCTCAACCCCGAACATCTTAGGCATGGAAGGACCGAAGATATCCGTATCGAGCAAGCCTACCTTATAGCCCAACTTAGCCAAGGCGATGGCGAGATTGGCAGAAACGGTGCTCTTGCCTACTCCACCCTTACCAGAGCTCACAGCGATGACGTTCTTCACCTGTGGCAGCATCTTTCCCACCTCAGGACGAGGAGCCGACTTGAACTCTGTAACGATTTCCACCTCTACATCTTTCGAAATATGATAATGGATGGCAGCCTCAGCCGCCTTCACCGTACTCTTGAGGAAAGGGTCCGTATCACGAGGGAAGAGCAGAACCACCTTCACCTTCATACCATTGATGCTAGGCGTATCTGCCAGCATCTCGCTCTCTATGAGGTTCTTCTTGGTGCCTGGATAAATCACCGTAGCAAGAGCCTCTTCAATCAATTTTGGATATAATGTCATCATTTCTTTTTATTTATTTGGTGCAAAAGTAACAATAAATAATGTAATAAGCAAATAAAAACTAAATAATTTCAGTTATTAAACACTTTTATGTATCTTTGCAGATTGGAGAAGATGATGAAGCGACATCAGGAACTTCGGATTCCCCCTCCACCTTCAAAACGACAAAACTGAATAAAAATGAATTATAAGAAAATCATAGTAGGTTTCGCCCTTTCTCTGGCTTGTCTTTCCGTACAGCAGGCAGGCGCTGAAACCTTCAGCAAGAGTAAGAAGAAAGAGAATGTGACTGCAGCTACCAGCATCAACTGGGCGGATGCTTCGGGCAAGGTAAGCTACTCTATCAACGCCACCACTGCACCTGTAGTGAAGATTGCCCTCAGAATGTTTTCCAACGACATGAAGGCTGTAACCGGTAATGAAGCAAAGGAGAAATCCGGTGCCAACATCCAGATTTACCAGCTCAACCTGCTCACCAACAAGGAGTTTTCTGCCGTAGAAAAGCTCGGCGCTCCTCTCCACAAGTTCATCACTGCCAAGGATGCTTTCTACATCGGAACCCGAAAGGGTAAGATCATCGTGATAGGAAGCGACGCCCGAGGCACTGCCTACGCCATCATGGAGCTTTCGCGCATGGCTGGCGTTTCGCCTATGGCAGAATGGAACGACCTGAAGCCGCAGACACGTCAGAATCTCTCTACCCAGGTGGGAACGGAGAAGATAGAAATACCGAGAATCGAATTCAGAGGTCTTGCCCTGAACGGAAGCAAGTGGATGAATCAGAAGAACTACAGTCAGCTGGCGCGCCTGATGCTGCGACTGAGAACCAACACCCTCTGGCAGGTGGACGGCAAGCACGAGGCTGCCTACAACAAGGCGGTGGTAGATAGCTTCGACATCTGCATTGCCGAAAACTACAAGGTGACGGAAATCACTGGCAAGAAACACAAGAAAAAGCATAAGAAGACCCTGGAGAACGTGAAGATGATCTGTGCCGGCAACCAGATGCAGTTGGAGAATGTCTCCCCTGCCCTGGTGCTCGAAATGCTGAACAACAGGGATTATCTGGAAACCAAATCGGAGCACCGGGAGAAATCCCATCGATCGGAAATGCATCATGATGAAGACTGTGCATGGATTGCCAACGTAACCAATCCGAAGATGGTTCCGCTGCAGCTTGCCATGATTTCAGATCTCGCCTGGAACGGCGAGGCGCTGCAGGGAGGCATCAGCAGCTACCTGCAGAACTGGCTCAGCAGTCTCTTCGGCAACGTGGCAGCCAAGAAAATCAAGCCTCTGATGGAGGAATACTATCGCCTGACCAGTATCCGACAGCCAGCCTTCATGGCAATGCCATACGGCGATACAGAGTTTCATTCGGGCGAGTTCGGCAATGAGCTGGAGCGCTATCTCTACGCCTACGACCTGCTGAAGACCAAGACTGCCAATCTGGAAAGAACCCTTCCTGCCGATCAGCGAGACGGATTCTTCGAAATCGTGAAATATCCTATCTTCTCTGCTGCCCTCATCGCCGAAAAGGAGCTGGAGGCACAAGAAGCCAGAGACATCGCCCGTCCGGGTCTGTTTCCGAATGATGATGAAGCCAAGGCTTCGGCTGCCGTGAGCCTCAACGCCTTCAACACCCTGAAGCAGCTCAACGCCTACTATCTGAAGCTGGGTAAGGGCAAATGGAGCAGCATCATCGCTACAGATGGGGCAGAAATGCAGGCTCCGCAGTTGCCGGGCGCTCTACCTGCCAAGGATATCAAGCTTCTGATGCAGGATGCCTTCGACAGAAATCAGGATCTCCAGCCACTGGTGACATTCACCAAAAACATCACCGCCAAGAATGCATACGACTGGACGAATGCCTTCCAGGCACCTGCTGCCAAAGATGGAACTGCGGAGAAGATCCAGCTGAAACCGCTGCTGGGTCATAGCAGCAACGCCGTGAAGCTGCCAAAGGGAGCCATCCTGAGATACAGATTCGTAAGCAGCAGCATAGGAGACGCAAGATTCACCCTCGCCACCATCCCGAGCTATCTGCCATACGAGAAGAATATGCGGGTAAGCGTGAGCATCGACGATGCAGAGCCGGTAATCTGCCAAATGAAGGAGGATTACAACTCCAAGGAATGGAAGATGAATCATTGGCGCGGACAGGCGCTCAAGAGCTTCTACGTAACCCTGCTCGACGGCTACCATACAGTAGAAATCAAGGCGCTGGATGACAATATCATCGTTGACCAGTGGGTGCTTGATTTCGATGTAGATAGAGAATACTACGTATTCCCGGTTACGAGATAAAGGGAAATACAAGGATAAAACAAGCGACACGAAAGTGACACAAAAGAGGCTTAATAGATGGCAAGCTGGAGGCTTAATAGATGACCGAGCCTTGCCATCTATGAAGCCCCACAAGTGTTAAAGAAGCATATAAAAAAAGCACTCCAAGAAGCGAAAACTCCTCAAAGTGCTCTGAACTTAATATTATCTCTTATTGGTTTTTACTCAATAACTACGGTTGTCCAACCGTGCTTGTCCTCTACAGTACCATACTGAATGCCACGGAGAGTATCATACAAGTGCTTAGAGACAGGACCTGGCTTCTCACCGAAGTTGTAACGCTTGCCAGTATCCAGGTCGTCGATGTAGCTGATAGGGCTGATAACGGCAGCAGTACCGCATGCACCAGCCTCCTCGAATGTATCCAACTCATCCTCAGGAATCTGACGGCGCTCTACCTTCATCCCGAGATCCTCAGCCAACTGCATCAAGCTCTTGTTGGTGATAGATGGGAGGATAGAGGTACTCTTAGGAGTAACGTATGTATTGTTCTTGATACCGAAGAAGTTGGCAGCACCACACTCATCCATGTATTTCTTCTCCTTGGCGTCGAGATAGAACTCGCATGCATAACCCTTCTCGTGAGCGATATTGTTGGCTCTGAGGGAAGCAGCATAGTTACCACCTACCTTATAGATACCTGTTCCGAGAGGAGCAGAGCGGTCGAAATCACGAATAATGACGTATGGGTTGGTAGAGAATCCACCCTTGAAGTATGGACCTACTGGGGTTACGAAGATGAGGAAGCAATACTCCTTAGAAGGATGCACACCCACCTGAGGACTTGTACCGATGAGCAAAGGACGGATATAGAGCGTAGCACCACTCTCGTAGGTAGGAATCCACTCCTGGTTGAGGCGAACCACCTTCTTCACCATTTCCTCGAACATTTCTGTAGGCACCTCTGGCATCAGAATGCCGCGACATGTGCTCTGCAAGCGCTTAGCGTTCTCGTCCATACGGAACACGCGTACCTTACCGTCTGGGCAACGATAAGCCTTCAAGCCCTCGAATGCCTCCTGACCATAGTGCAGACAGGTTGCAGCCATATGCAATTTCAAATACTCATCAGAGCAAACTTCTATTTCGCCCCATTTGCCGTCGCGATAGTAACAGCGAACATTGTAGTCAGTCTGGCGATAGCCAAATGACAAATTAGACCAATCTAAGTCTTTCATAACATCTATATTTTTAATGTTCTACTAATATTTTGAATGCAAAAGTACAAAATATTCTATTAATCTGCAACTATTTTGCAATAAATTTAGTAGAAACGTTATTATTTTACGCATTTCTGCCATTTTGAGGCATTATTTTGCCATTTTATGGGTACTTTTTCGTTCTTGCGCCGTTACTTGAAGCGGATTACAAATCCGAAATAGGTAACTGGCGGCGGCGGATTGCAAATCCGCCGAAACAAGCGCCATAGGCGTTCCACCGTAGGCGTTCCTGCGGATTTGAAATCCGCAGACAAAAAGGCTCGACCTATTTATTAGCGGATTTGAAATCCGCCTCAAGCAAGAGATTGAGTTTCTTGCGCCGGTCCTTTTAGCGGATTACAAATCCGCAATAGTTACCCATACGACGGCGGATTGCAAATCCGCCGAAACAGGGGTGGCTGAAACAGAAGGAATCAATCCTCACTGAGAAGCTTTTTGATTTCCTCATCGGTCTTGGTGAGTTTGTCCTTGCAGAGCTTCACCAAGGTTTTGGCACGCTTCAACTGCTCGGAGAGCTGATCAATATCCAGTTCATCATTCTCCATTCTATCTACAATTTCCTCAAGCTCTCTTACGGCTTGTTCGTATTTCATTTCTTCTTTTTCCATAATTTTATTTTTGTTTTGAAGTTAACAGAGTTAACAGTTAACAGTGGATATTTTAAAGCTTTTGCCCTTTCAGGGCGTATGGGAAATTCCTATTGCCTCAGGGCGTGTGGGGAATTATTTCACTTCCGATTTAATATTGCCCTCGGCGAATCTCGTTTCGATGATGTCGCCAGCCTTCAGCTGCGAGGCAGAACGGATGCTTTTGCCATCTTTCAGCGTGATACTGTAACCGCGTTTCAGCAATAACTCGGGATCTTGAGCCTGGATGCGCTGCTGAAGAAGCTGAAGACGATGACTCTCATTGAGCATTTTTCTTTCCAATATCGGCTGGATATTCTGGGAAAGAATCTCGAAATGGCGCTCGGCTTCCGATATTTTCGACTGGACATTTGTGCTTAAACGGCTCATCAGACGGTCGAGATAAGCACCCTGCTTCGTCTTCACCAGTGAAAACTGAACAGGAATCGTGTTGCTCAGTCTGTCAAGCCTCATCTTCTCCACCTGCAGACGATGCTTCACATTCTGCACAATGGCCTCCTGCGCATTCATTACACGAGCATAAACCTCGGTAAGATGGTTGACGAGGAAGGCAGCAGCGGCTGTCGGTGTCTTTACACGTTGGAAAGAAATCATATCCAGCACGCTCTCGTCCCTTTCATGTCCTATTCCCGTGATGATAGGCAGCGGGAAGTTTGCCACATTCTCAGCAAGCGCCAAGGTGTCGAAACCCGAGAGATCGCTCGTAGCACCACCGCCTCGGATGATGACCACGCAATCAAACTGCTCCCATTCGGCATTGATACTGTCAAGGGCAGCAATCACGCTCTGCTCTACCCCCTCGCCCTGCATCGTAGCCGGAAAGAGGCGGGTTTGAAACTGCAGACCATAATCATTATCGGCAAGCTGGTTGCAGAAATCACCATATCCAGCAGCCGTAGCACTGGAAATGACGGCGATGCGCTGACAGAACATCGGGAGCACCAACTCCTTCTGAAGTTCGAACACCCCCTCTGCTTTCAGCGTATTGATGATTTCCAGTCGCTTGCGCGCCATATCACCCATCGTATAGTTAGGGTCAATATCGTCAACAATCCATGAGAAACCATAGTTCTCATGAAACTGAGCGTGCACTTTCAGCAGCACTTTCATTCCGGCATGAATACGCTGTCCGGTGATGCGCTCAAAATTCGGCTTGATGAACATCCATCGGTTTCGCCAGCAGGAGGCATGCGCCTTGGCAATGGGCGTATTAGACCGCTCATCCTTCTCGATGAGTTCCAGATAGCAGTGGCCTCCGTAGCCCTCGCGAGCCTCGGAGAGTTCCGCTTCCACCCAATAGCTGTCGGGCAAGGACATCGAAATGATTTCGCTGACTATCGAGTTTAATTCATATAGAGATAATCTTTGCTTCATATATATTTTTGGCACTGAATTATTTTTGTTGGCACGGGATTTTGTTAGGCACGGATTACACGGATTTTTTATTAGAGAACAAGGGTGCGAACCTCCGTGTAATCCGTGTAATCCGTGCCTTATTCTTTATCTCCGTGCCTATTTTATCGCTTTCCCCGTCTGATAAGCTTTCCAGAAGTCCGGCACACCGTATCCGAAGACATTGTCGGGATGCTGCTGGTTATCGCCTGCCAGTTTTACGAGCTTGATGATCTGCTTGGCAGTCTTGCCAGGCAGCGCCTGCCAGAGGCAAGCCACCATACCCGCTACCAGCGGAGAGGAAAACGAAGTTCCATTATCATTGATGATGCTACCCCTGCCCGTAATCACGCAGGTAGGACTTCCGAAGGCCATCACATCAGGCTTGATTCTGCCATCCGCCGTAGGTCCTACGGCACTGAAGGCAGCATTCACGCCATGTTCGTTGATGCTTCCCACCGTGAGGATATCCTTGGCATCGGCAGGGAAATTGATTTTCTTCCAAGAACCCATACCGTCGTTTCCGGCAGAGTTCACGCATACGATTCCCTTGTCGGCACACATCGATGCGGTTCGGGAGATGAGGGCGGTGTTGCCATCCTGCTCATAATAGTGATGATCCATCGAGGAATCATCAAAGCCATGATAGCCGAGCGAAGAATTGATGATGTCCACGCCACAGCTGTCAGCATATTCCGCCGCACTCGCCCAGTAATCCTCCTCGGCAAGGCTCTCGGTGCGTTCATCCTCGCATCTTATCAGCAGATACTGCGCCTCAGGAGCCACACCCACATAGAAGTCGGGCGCATTGGCAGCCATCGTAGAGAGCACCATCGTGCCATGTTCCATCTCTCCGAAGACATTCTTGGATTCAGGAACCACGAAATCCTTCACACCCGCCAGCTTGATGCTGTGCAGGGCAGGAATCTTATCCACATTCATGAATCCGCCATCGAATACGGCTATCATCATTCCCTTGCCTCTATAGCCACTTTCGTGGAGCCTTTTGCCGTTCAGCGACTTCAGCTGAGCATCAGCTGCGCCATACACTCCATTGGCGGAACTCCACTCGTTCAGTCCATTGCGCACATTCGAGCGCATTCTCTGACTGACGGAATCGGGAGCCTGGAACACCTTCTTCATCTTGGTGATGAATTCCAGCCCTTCCAGCTTGCGGAGCTCCTTGGCCTTATGGATGCGGATGAGCAGCGTATTGTTCCACTTGCTCTTCCCCACAATCTCAATGCCTGCCTCAGCCACCTGCTTTTCGTAAGCCGGAGCCACAGGAAGGTCGGTCAGATCTACAGGAATGCCCTGGCGCTTACGTCGGTCGATGGAGCGCTGGGAGAGGAATTCCGAAGGGCGGTTCACCGAAAAGGGCGTATGGTCGAGGTCTTTATCCTTGAGGTAAAGACGATACATCTGGCATTTTCCACCAGGGAAAGACACCATATCGGTCTCCAGAATGCCAGTTACCTTGCCATCGCGAGCCAACAATGTCAAGGTGGACAGAATGAATGCATAAAGCATCAAATATCTTTTCATCATTTATCGGTAGTACGATTGTTATATTATTATTTTCTCGTCTGACTGCTGTTGACAAATCAGATTGTTATTGTTTATACTAAGCTGCAAAAGTACAGTTTTTGTACGAGAATGCCAAAAGAAAAGGGAAGTTTTTATCGGGAAATGCAAGTTTTTCCTATATATATAATAAGGTATCAGATATTTTTTGTAATTTTGCAGACAAGTAGCCGCCGCAGTTGCTTTCTGAAAGAAGCTGAGCGAGCGGCTATGAGGAAAAAACAGATATAAATGGAAAATAAACAAGCGACATTAGAATTAGGTACGAAGCCTGTGGGCAAGCTGCTGGTTCAGTATGCCCTGCCAGCGATGATTGCGATGACCGCCTCTTCGCTCTACAACATTGTTGACCGCGTATTCATCGGTCAGGGTGTGGGAGCCATGGCCATCTCGGGTCTCGCCATCACCTTCCCCTTCATGAACCTCACCACCGCTTTCGGAGCCGGTGTGGGCGTAGGAGCATCTACAGCCATCAGCGTGAAGTTGGGACAAAAAGATTATGCCACAGCGCAGAACATTCTGGGTAACACGATTTCACTGAATCTCATCATCGGTATCGGACTGAGCA
>JAJWLX010000141.1 GCA_021636625.1 Prevotella sp.
CTATCAGGTTGAAGCTCTGGAACACAAATCCGATTTCTCCCTTTCTCACATCCGTACGCTCCTTTTCCTTCAGGTTTGCCACCTCGTGATTACCCAGGAAATATTTTCCAGAAGTTGGGTTGTCGAGCAAACCAAGGATGTTGAGCAAGGTGGATTTGCCGCAACCGGATGGTCCCATAATGGCAACAAACTCGCCGTCTTCGACTGTGAAAGATACGTTATTTAAAGCAATCGTCTCCACATCTTCTGTGCGGAAAGACTTGCAAAGATTCTCTATTTTAAGCATTTTCTTATCTTTTTACTTTTTTACTTTTAATTTTATTCATCCTTGAGATACTTCACCGGATTACTATTCGCCATCTTGTAGCAGTTGATGACGACGGAAAGCCCGATGATGACGAGCAAGATGATGGTAACGCCGATAAACAGCAAAGGCGTCATCGTAATCTTCTCGCTGAACGACATGAGCCATTGTCTGGCTATCAGCCAAGCCCCCAAATCACCCACGATGATGCAAGGCAAGGCAATCTTCATGATGTCCTTCAGGAAGATGCGAAGAATATCCTTCACCTTCGCCCCGTTCACCTTTCTTATCGCAATCTCCTTGCGGCGGCGGTTCACTTCATCACTCGTATAGCCCACCAATCCGAAGAGGGCAATAATCATCGTCACGATGCCGGCAACCAGGATTCCGTTGCGGAAATTGAGCTGGGGAGCATACTGCGCATTAAGTTCTGCTTCAAAACTACGCACCGTCACCTCATTGTTCGGATACATTGCCTTCACCTTCTCATTGAGTCGAGAGAGGTCATCTGCCGTCAAGTTCTTAATCTTGACAAGCATGTATTTTGCTGTTTTTGCCGAATAGAAGCATATCATTGGAAAGTTTTTCGTATCATCATCATTGTTAGCCAAAGAACCTTTGCGAAAATCTCGGAACACACCACAGATAGTGAGATCCTCCAACCTTCCTGAAAAATCAAAATGCCCCGTACTGCAAATATGTTTTCCGATAGCGCCATCCTTCCAATGTCCTATCTTGCTCAGTTTCTCGGCAACACGCTCAGAAACCATCACCTGACGGCAACTATCATTACGCTCGGTAAAGAATGTGCCATCCACAATAGGGATTTGCATCATGTTGAAGTAGTTGTCATCCACTCCTTCCATTTCCGATATATTGATGAGATTCTTATCATCGCCAGGTATGCTTATCATATTACCACTGACCCCATACCCACCGAGCGGTATGTTATAGGTAGAACTGCAAGCCTCAACGTTTGGCATACGTTTGATTTCAGATAAGCATTGACCACGCTGATTGGCATTGATAGCATCCACATAAACAATTGCCACATCACGAGGCTCATAACCAGGATTGGAAAACAACATCATAAGATACTGATTATTGACCACGAAAAGCAAGCTGAACAACAAGCCTGATATGACAAACTGGATGCCAAGCAAGGCAAGCTTCCAACGATTGCGATTCTCATTATACCCACGGAAAGCGGTTGCCACAGGTATCTTATTGTAGAGATAACCAGGCACGAATCCGCCGATGAAAAGCACCAAGAGACAGATTGCAACCAGAATCCAACTGCCACGATTGAACACCAAGGTGGCAACTGGCGCAGAAAGGAAATTCTCAATGGTTCCCTTGCTGAGGAACAACAAGATAGCAGCCAAGACGATAGCCAACCCCACATGCACCAAAGCCTCAGAGAAGATAACGGCATGAATGTTCTTAGGTTCTGCACCATAACACTTTCGCACCGCCATCTCACGAGAGCGAGTAACGAGGTTGCCCACGATAATAAGCAGATAATTCATCACAGAAGTAAAGAGAAGCACAAAAGCCACAATGCCCAATATCCACCCCATCATCTTGATATAAGAATTATGAGTATACATCTCGCTCAGCAGGGTAAAGTCGTAGGTGAGGGTGATTCCATTTTGCTTCATCTCTTTCTGGTCATGATGATCTTGACACATCTTATCTACGTATGGTTTCAATTCACCGGGTTGATGTCCATTGGCTAGGCGAATATATGACACATAGGCATCATTGCCCTCCCATTGTCTTCTACCATCGAAAGAAAAGAGACGAGGCAAACTACACATGGACACGATGACCTTTGTGCCATGAAGAGAAGCCCCCCATGGGAAACTGTCAAAGACACCAGCTATCGTGAAGGTAATTCCGGGATAGTTAGGATTGGTGAACCGCTTGCCCACAACATTGCCACTTATCTTTTCCGCCAAGTCGGTGTCAACGAGGCAAGCCAAAGGTTGCGATAAAGCTTGCTTTGCCTTGCCCACGAATATCTTCTGTGGGAAAACATCGAAGAAGCAACTATCTGCTAACATCATATTGGCAGATAGTGTGCGTTGGTTTTCAAACTTGCATTGACCATTCGTCATCAACCAATGGGTGCTCGTAGCCACTTCCACCATCGGAGCATATTGCTTCACTCCTTGCGCTATAGCTCCAGATGTCTGAGGAAAGCGCATGTTCTGCCCTTGGTTACTGCCCACCTCTGATATCTGGTAGGTTCTGTCCCATCCTGGGAAATACGTATCGTAAGTCTGCTCGAAATAAATCTCGGCGATAATAACCGAACTGATTGCCAATCCGAGCGCCAGACACAAAATCTTCACGAAATTGTGCTGACCCTTCCGGGGGAGATTCTTGAATGCGTTAATAATATGATTCATATCAATATTCTGTTTCAAGGGCGTTAGCCCAATTTATCACTAATCACTACTAATTAAAAACTAAAACTTCATTATCCTTATAAGCCTCATAGCCGCTAACGATAACCTGCTCGCCTGGCTCCAAGCCCTCAATCACCTCATAATACTGAGGATTCTGGCGACCGATGGTTATCTTTCGACGATAAGCCTTCTTGCCACTCTTGTCTAATACAAAGATCCATTGACCACCCGTTACACTATAAAACGTGCCTTTAGGGATAATTATTGCCTGCTTCGACTGGCCGAGCTGCAAATCTACATAATAAGTCTGACCGGTTCGGATGTTGCCAGGGCGAACGCCTTTGAAGATGAAGTCGATGCGGAACCTGCCATCTCTTACCTCGGGATAAACCTTGCGGACCTGCAGGAGATAATGCTTGCCGTTCTGGTCGAAGGTAGCAGTAAGTCCCGGTTTTACCCGGTCGATGTAATGCTCATCCACCTGCGCCTGCACCTTGAAAT
>JAJWLX010000053.1 GCA_021636625.1 Prevotella sp.
CTCTAAACCAGCTGAGCTAAGCGCCCTTACTTTTCGTAAGCGGTTGCAAAGGTACTACAAATATTTGATTCCACCAAACTTTTTCCTACTTTTTTTTCATTTTCGTTGAAAAAACATGAAAAAAGGCATTTTCCACGGGGGAAAATGCCCTTTATATAGGATGATTTGGCGCTTTTTGCCAAAACTTACTGTTCTACAGAATCTGCAGGAGCATCTCCAGAATCAGCTGGAATATCTACGGAATCTGCAGGATCCTCGTCGATAGCATGCTCAGAATCCTTCTCTCCTGCCTGCTTTTTCTCCAAAAGTCCTCTCAAACGCTCGTTTTCTGCATTGGCATCTTCCAAAGCAGCATTCAAGGCGTCCATTTCCGACTGGTGAAGTGCATCAACAATTTCCATATCCGGAGCCTTTCTCCAACGGGAAGAGCCCAGATTATAGGTAACACCTAGTTCGAAATAGTAATTCTTGCATCGGCGGGTCCAGGACTGCGAGGCACTTCCTGCACAATTATCTATGTTATGATCGAAGGTATTCAGACCAGCTTCTGCAAAAAGCTGAACCTTTTCTGCCACCTTCCATGCTGAATGAAGACCCAGACTGTAATTCATGGCATAGTTGTTGTGAGTCATCGAGCGGCCCACACCGGCACCGGCAAACGCCATCATGTTCCAGACGCGCTCTTCCTTATAACCCTTGAAAAGGTTGGTCAGGTTGAACATCACCTGCTCATTGGCTACCCAATACTTATTGCCATTGCCCTCGTTGGTATCCTCGTTCCAGTCGGCATCCACCTTCTTTCCCCAGAATCCCTGAATCTTGGTACGAAGACCGATACCTGGCGTAAACCACTTACCGAAAGCCAGGGAGATGCCCGGATTGCTGCGGAACTTTCTGAAAGGACTCTTCGACAGATCGTGTCCTCTCTCTTCGGCAGAATACCATGCATTCCAGTCCAAACCAGCCTGCACAAACCAATTGCTGCCAAAAGAATTGGTGGCAATACTATATTTTTCTTCAGGAACCACGTCCTGAGCAAAACTTCCCATAGAAACACTAGCCAAAGCCAGCAAAGCTAATATCTTTTTCATACCTTTCTATTTTTAACTTTCAGTTTAACTACACCTTATTATATATAGCAGTCTTCGATATTACATATAGCATTCCTTGATGATGGAAGCCTCTATCCCAGGAGATGCTCTATCTCCTGCTGTTGGAGGATGCAGAGCACCGACTTGCCATCAGGAGTATAGTTCACATTCTCACAGGCGAAAAGTCCATTGACCAATCCTTCCATCTCCTCATTGCTCAACACCTGTCCGTGCGGTATCGCTGCATGACGGGCAAGCGAAAGAGCCAGTGCCTGGTTGATTTCGTCCATGGCTGAGACTCCTTTCTCCACCGCACTGGATACCATATCCTGCACCAGTCTTACCGGATTCATTCCTTCCAGACCGGCAGGTACGGAGTTGACGGCATAGCTGCCACCTCCCAGATCTTCCAACTCAAATCCCATCCCGTTCATCTCCGGCAAGATCTTTTCGAAGATCACCTTCTCCGACATCGGGAACTGCACCACCTCCGGGAAGAGAACCTTCTGGGAATGGAAGGTGCGTTCGGCAAGCTGCTTGAGATACTGTTCGAACAGAATACGCACATGAGCACGATGCTGGTCGATGATCATCAATCCCGATTTCACGGCGGTCATGATATACTTACCTTTATACTGATAATGAGATGGCGACTTCTCTGCGATGATGCTGTTAGCCGTAGTACCCGCAGCAGTATCCTGCTCAGGCTCATCAAAGAGTTCCATCGTATGCTGCTGTTCATCCTGGTCTTTCAATCCCTCGTAAAGCTGTTCCCAGTTCTGGTCTATCTCCGGTTTGGTACTGGAAGGACCAGGGAAACCGGCTCCCACTGGCTTCGCCGTTGTAGTAGAATGGGTCTTGAAAGGATTGTATCCCGGATTGACGCTGATTTTCGGAGCCGATGCCGAAGGAATCTCTTCCGGATTGAACATCGGGATTTCCGGCTTATCCTCGGTATCGAAGTCGATGGTAGGTACATCATTAAACATACCGATGCTCTCCTTCACGGCTGCCGAGAGAATCTGCCAGATAGCCTGCTCATTCTCAAACTTGATTTCAGTCTTGGTAGGATGGATGTTCACGTCGATGTCCTTAGGATCCACCTCGAAATAGAGGAAGTAAGGCACCTGCTCTCCTACCGGAATCAAGCGGTCGTAAGCCGCCATCACCGCCTTGTTGAAATAAGGATGCTTCATGTATCTGCCGTTCACAAAGAAGAACTGATGCACTCCCTTCTTGCGGGCAGCCTCCGGTTTGCCGGCAAATCCGGAAACCTTGCACATGGTTGTCTCTACATTGACGGGCAAGAGATCATGATTGAACTTCTTGCCAAACACATCCAGGATACGCTGGCGCAGATTGGCAGCACGAAGATTGAACACTTCTGTGCCATTGCTGTGCAGGGTAAACGAAATCTGCGGATTCACCAAGGCAATGCGCTCAAAAGCGGTAAGGATGTTATTGAGCTCGGTAGAATTCGACTTCAGGAATTTACGGCGGGCAGGAACATTGTAGAAGATATTGCTCACTGAAAAGTTGGTGCCCACAGGACAGGCACAAGGTTCCTGTCGCTCATACCGGGAACCCGATATGGCTACGAGGGTACCTATCTCGTCAGATTCCTGACGGGTCTTGAGTTCCACCTGTGCCACGGCAGCAATAGATGCCAAAGCCTCTCCTCGGAATCCCATCGTACGGAGGGCAAAGAGATCGTCTGCCTTACGGATCTTAGAGGTAGAATGGCGCTCAAAGGCAAGGCGGGCATCCGTCTCCGACATTCCCTTGCCATCATCAATGACCTGGATGTTGGTGCGACCCGCATCCACCACGACCACCTGAATATTCCTGGCGCCGGCATCAACAGCATTCTCCACCAGCTCCTTGATGACAGAAGCTGGTCGCTGTATCACTTCTCCTGCTGCTATCTGATTGGCAACAGAATCTGGTAAAAGTTGGATGACATCACTCATCGTCGTTTCTTTTTTTATTTACGTTTGTTTTTCTTGGTAACTTTTGGCGCTACCTTTGAAGTTTTTCTGGAAGCAGCACGAACTGCTTTCTTTGGAGCTGTCTTGACTGCACTCTTGGATGCCTCCTTGTCAGTTTTCCCAGAAGCAGTCTCAGCTTCAGCCTTCATCTTGTCCTCCTTGAGAGATTCCTTCTTCAGGGATTGCAAAGGTGCCTCGTGGCGCTTGATAGATTTCAACTCCGTGCCACTCGACTTGCCACGCCATACAAAAATATCATTCTTATCCGTTGGTCGAAGGTCCTCAAACCACGCAAAGTTAGGTAACTTATACTTGGCAGGCGGAACCTGGGTAATCGGATACATGGTACTGGTGAACTTATTGGTCCAGATCTTATCCAACTTTCTGGCTGCTCCCAGATACATACGCATGGTATCGGTCTCCAGATAGTTGAGTCCCACCAGGGAACTGTCCTTGTCGTTGGTCATATAATAGACCGTCTGCACATTGCCGATTGCTTCCGTCATCTTCATTTCTCCCTTTTCGAAATAGGATTTCATTTCGGAAGAAGTAATCTGATTATAATGTACACTGTCCGGCATCTGCTCGATAGAGAGCGCCTGACCGATGACATGGGCAAAGCGGATGGTGGAGTCTGCCATATAAGCTCTGATTTCCTCACCGAGCATCTGCCGGTTGGCATTCCAGATAACAGGATCCTTATACATCGTCATACAGGAATCCTTGGAATTGAAAACCAGGGAATCGCAGATAGCCTGCATGTCATTGCGGAAAGCACGGACATGCGGATAGGCATGCACCTTGCGATATACCGAATCAGTATTGATATTGAAAGTATAGATGCGCATGGTATCTGAATGCATCCACAACGTATCTTTTTGTGAATAGTCGATGGCTACAGGTCGCTTGGTAGCGAATCCCATTCCCGTCTTCTCATTATAACGGAGATAGTTGCAGGTAAGAGAATTCTTGTTCTTCTTATCCACATACACCACATTTCCATAACCGGTGCTCTCGCCATTCTTCACATAGTAGAGACTGTCACCGGTAATCGACTTGTCCTTATCCACCAAGGTAGAACGGCCGAAGAGCTTAGCCTTATCGGTCCTGGTATCATAATAACCATCTGCCGTATGCACCACGCTGGAACCGGAAACAATCTTGGAAGGTCCCACCATGTGGGCGGTAGAGGTTGGAACGTCATAATACAAGGTATCGGTGGTAACCACATCCTTACCGCTACGTAACTTGACATTGAAGACAAACTTTGCCTCTCGGGTCTCGGTATGATATTCTCCCCAGTCGGAAACCAGTCGGTCCTTACCGTCAATGAGCGTACCTCCGTCAAAGAAGTTCGCCATATTATATAGGCGGTCGAAATCCAGACTATCCGTCTTCAGAGTCTGTCTGCGATGGTGCAGTACCACATTCCTGCGGGCATGCATCATCTGCATCATACCATCATATTCAGCCCTCTCGCAGGTAAGCGACAAGGTATCACCCTGACGGTAATGCACATGACCGAAAGCCTTCACGGAATTGGTGCCCTGATAGAAATAGGCACTGTCGCAGGTGAGATGACCTCCCTGGTGCATGAACGAAACCTTGCCCTTCACGATCTGGGCATCAGGGTTTCTGCCAAACATATCATAGCGCAGCTCATCGGCGTGAAGGAGATAGACTCTCTCACCCTCCGGGCGCTTCTTGTGTTTCTTCCTAGGTGCCTGCATAGCCTGCACCAGACAAAACCCAAATAGGCATAGAATCAATATGAAAAAGATTCTATGCCCGTTCTTGTTAATATTATGTTGCTTGTTATTGATCATTTAACCCAACCTTGATATTCAAAATTGCAATTCTTGTAGCGATCGTTCATACGAACGTAGGTCTTCTTAATCTTGTCAACCACCCAGTCATGCAACGTTTTTTCTCTTTCCTTGGCAAGGACGACATCCTTCATTACCTGGAAATCTTCAGTAATGGTAGCTCTATGGCCCTCTACCCTACTCACCAACTTGATCAGGGCGCAGGTAGTTTTGCCCTTGCTGTTGACCATGGTAAAAGGTGCAGAAATCTGGCCTACCTTCATGGTATCTACCACACGTGCCACCTCTGTAGGAAGATCCTTCATCTGGAACTTAGAGGTACGGTTGTCTGCCTGGGCTGTATTTGCCATCAATCCCTTGTTGTTGCGGGTATCCTTATCATCAGATAATGCCTCTACGGCAGCCTCGAAGGTAAACTTCTTGGCACGGATATCATTACCGATGGAATCCAGACGACCGATTGACTTGTCGATAGCCTCCTGTGAAACCTTTGGCTTGAGCAGGATATGACGGCACTTGATCTTGTCACCTCGCTTATCAATCAACTGGATGATGTGATAACCGAACTCAGACTCCACAATCTTGGAAATCTTCTTTGGGTCAGTCAGGTTGAATGCCACATTGGCAAATGCAGGATCCAACATACCACGTCCGATATAATCCATCTCACCACCCATTCGGGCTGAACCCGGGTCTTCACTGTACATACGAGCCAAAGTTGCGAAAGTTGTCTCCCCCTTATTCACACGGTCGGTGAAGTCACGCAACTGGTTCTTCACACGGCTGATTTCTTCCATCGGAATACGAGGCTGCATGGTCAGGATCTCTACCTCCACCTCTGTAGGAACGAATGGAATACTATCCGTAGGCAAGTTGTTGAAATACTTACGTACCTGCGCAGGAGAAACCTTGATATCCTTCACCAGTTCCTGCTTCATCTTCTGGATGAGCTGGCGGTTCTTGAAATCATCATGCATCTGCTGGCGCATCTGGGTGATGCTCTGCTTGCGGTATTCCTCCAGCTTCTCACGGGATCCAATCATGGAAACCCAATAGTTGATCTGGTCGTCGATACCCTGCATGACTTCCGACTCAGACACCTCGATACTGTCGATGGCAGCCTGATGCAGGAAAAGTTTCTGCACGGCAATCTGCTCAGGAATAGAACAATCTGGATCACCGACGAACTTGATGCCATCAGCCTCCGACTGCAAGCGGGTAACCTCGACGTCAGACTTGAGGATAGCCTCATCTCCAACTACCCAGATCACCTCGTCAACAATACTTCCCGGGTCGATTGACTGCGAGTCGTTCACCGCTTCCAACTTTGCCGAATCACTGTCGGCAACCGAAGCATGGCGACTCATGCCCATACGTGAGGCGCTTGCGCTCATGCCCATGATGAGGAGCAATGCGATAAACGCCAGACTCATTTTATATCCAGTCTTCATAGATCTGTATTCTGCTTGAATTTTATATTTAATGTTTGTTTACCGTGGCTAATACCTCAGGGTACACCACAAACTGATATTTCTTTCTTAATGTTGCCACCCATTCCTTCTCCAGCTGGTCCTGATAGTCGGCTATCACCCAGGCTTTCACATCCGTGTATTCCTTAGGTCCCTTCTTGAGAATTTTTCCGAATGTAGCATCGTAAGGATATCCTTTAACCTTCTCTACCTTGGCGCTTGTCTTGAACACCAGTGAATCCACTACAGGATGATCTCCCTTCTTGAAGATTCCTTCCTCCACCTGGACACGCACCACCGAATCGGCATTAAACTTCCTTCGAAGCAACTCTGCCCATTGGCTGAAAGGCTTACCCTTTACGCATTTCTTGACCGCTGCCACATCGGCAGCATCCTTTGTATGGTAAGCAATACCCTTGAAGCGGGGATGCTCCCATCTGTATTTCTTCTTGTTCTTGGCAAAATAAGCAGCTTGTGCCTGTTCATCATTCGCCGCTTTCTCCCATACCATCCGGTTGCTGATTTCATAGAGCAGCAATCCGTCGTGATACTCTTGCACAAGATATTTCAGATTCTTGTCGTGAGCCGACAATTCTGAAGCTTTCTGATCCAAGACGGTTTCACGGTCACTTCCCGCAGGCAACGTCCTGGCAATGGAATCCAACTTCTCGTTGATGATTCTTTCTCTGATTCCCTTGGCATCGATGAAACGGAGGATATCGTTCTTCACCGAATCATAAGGATAGAAGTCCTGCTTTCCCGTCAGCTTGATGATGTGATAGCCAAACTCCGAGAGGATTGGCTTGCTGATTTCTCCCACCTTGAGTGAGAACGCAGCATCCTCAAAAGTCTTCACCGTCTGCCCTCTTGAAATCCAGGAAATGTCTCCACCCTTGACGGCAGAACCCTGGTCATCAGAGAATTTTCTGGCAAACTCGGCGAAATCGCCCCCTTTGCAGAGGGTCTGGTAGATAGACTGAGCCTTCTGTCGCGCCGTTTCCTGATCGGCAGCAGAGGCTTTCTGTCCCAAACGGATCAATATGTGGGCAGGATGAACCATTCCGCCCGACCTACTGACACGTTGTTTTGCTTCTTCGTATATTTTCTGCGCTTCCGCCTCTACGTCTCCCGAACTGATCATCGCCGGACGCACCTGCTGATCACGATACTGCAGGAACTCCTGTTTGAAAGAAGCCGTAGTATCGATATGGGCATCCAACGCCGCCAAAACCTTAAGTTTGTAATTAACGAATAGGTCAACATACTCATTGACTGTCTTCTTGTCAATCACGCCCTCGGAATTGTTTTTGTTATAAGAATATTCAAATTCCGAACGACTGACAGGCTGACCATTGATAGTCATGATAGTAGGGTCGTCGTTTTGAGCAAAAGCTATGCTCCCCGAAAGGAGCATAGCTGCAAAAAGCGCATAAAATCTCATATTTACTTTTCAAATAATTATTCTGGGCGGCTGTAGTTAGGAGCCTCACTGGTGATAGTGATATCATGTGGATGGCTCTCCAATACGCCGGCATTTGTAATGCGGGCAAACTTAGCGTTGTGCAAGTTCTCGATAGTAGCAGCACCACAGTAACCCATACCAGAACGCAAACCACCGATCAACTGGTAGATAACCTCCTGTACAGTTCCCTTGTAAGGAACACGACCTGCGATACCCTCTGGTACAAGCTTCTTGGCATCCTTGGTATCACCCTGGAAGTAACGGTCCTTAGAACCATTCTTCTGCTCCATAGCCTCGAGAGAACCCATACCGCGATAGCTCTTGAACTTACGGCCGTTGAAGATGATAGTATCGCCAGGGCTCTCCTCAGTACCAGCTACCAATGAACCGATCATTACGCAGCTACCACCAGCAGCCAGAGCCTTCACTACGTCACCAGAATAGCGCAAACCGCCATCGGCAATCAAAGGAACGCCTGTACCCTTCAAGGCAGAATATACATCATAAACAGCACTCAACTGAGGCACACCTACACCGGCAACGACACGGGTAGTACAGATAGAACCAGGACCGATACCTACCTTTACGCCATCAGCGCCATTCTCTACCAAGTACTTGGCAGCCTCGCCGGTAGCAACATTACCTACTACTACATCTACCTGTGGGAAGGCAGCCTTTACCTGCTTGAGCTTCTCAACAACACCCTTAGAGTGACCATGAGCTGTATCGATAACGATGGCATCAGCACCAGCCTCAACCAGAGCCTTGGCACGATCCAAGGTATCTACAGTAACACCTACACCGGCAGCCACGCGAAGGCGACCCTTGGCATCCTTGCAAGCCATTGGCTTGTCCTTTGCCTTGGTGATGTCCTTGTAAGTGATCAAACCTACCAAGTGATTCTCGTTGTCAACTACAGGGAGCTTCTCGATCTTGTTCTCCTGTAAGATGGAAGCAGCGGCAACCAGGTCGGTCTGGATGTGAGTGGTAACCAGATTCTCGCTGGTCATTACCTCATCAATCTTCTTGTCCATGTGACGCTCGAAACGAAGGTCACGGTTGGTCACGATACCAACGAGATGATTCTCGTCATCCACCACTGGAATACCACCGATATGATAGTCGTGCATCATATCCAGCGCATCCTTCACTGTACTGCCACGACGGATGGTGACAGGGTCATAAATCATACCATTCTCAGCTCGCTTCACAATAGCAACCTGACGAGCTTGCTCCTCAATGGTCATGTTCTTGTGAATCACACCGATACCACCTTCACGAGCGATAGCTATCGCCATTGAAGCCTCGGTAACGGTGTCCATCGCTGCTGTAACGAATGGAACGTTCAACTCGATGTTACGAGAGAACTTGGTTTTCAACTCTACCTGTTTTGGTAGTACCTCTGAATACGCAGGGATAAGAAGGACGTCGTCGTAAGTGAGACCGTCCATTACAATTTTATCTGCAACAAATGATGACATATTGTAACCTTTAAAAATTTATTGCGTGCAAATTTAGCAATAATTTCTCAGATAGAGTTCGCTTTTCACGAAAATCTTACCTTATTAATGCTATTTAACGTGATTAGTTGGCTTGTTCGGACAAAAACTTGATTCTAATCAGTCGAATGTCCTCTTCTGTGTAGTCTTCATCCAACTCATCGAGTGCCGCATCCAAGTCGTCTGTTTCGCTCTCCATGAAGTAGTCATAGATGTCGTCGATCTTGTCGTCATCCATCCTGTCTTCGATGAAATAATCGATATTCAACTTGGTTCCGCTATACACGATTGCCTCGATTTCGTCCAGAAGATCAGCGAACTCCAAACCTTTGGCACTTGCAAGATCTTCGAGGTCGATCTGTCGGTCGATGCTCTGGATAATATTCACCTTGAGCAATGACTTCTTGGCAACGGTCTTCACGCGCAACTCCTCTGGTCGCTCGATTTCATTTTCTACACAATAGTTCTGGATCAGCTTACAGAATTCCTTGCCATAACGCTTTGCCTTACCGGCTCCCACGCCCTGGATGTTCTGCAACTCCTGCAAGTCGTGCGGATACATGGTAGCCATCTGCTCCAGAGATACATCCTGGAAGATGACGTATGGTGGCAACTTGCGCTTTTTCGCCACACTCTTGCGCAGGTCTTTCAACATGGCGAAGAGCGTTGGATCCAGTGCTTCTCCGTTGTTACTGCCTTCGTGAGCACTCTCTACATAATCGTCCTTAAACTCCTTGTCGGCAACAATCATGAAAGAGGTTGGATTTTTCAGATAACGCTTGCCGGCAGCAGTCAACTTCAAGAGTCCGTAGTTCTCTACATCCTTCTTGAGATAACCGGCTATCAATGCCTGACGGATAACCGGATTCCATACCTTGGCATCCATATCCTCACCGGCACCAAACTCTTCCAAGTTGTCGTGCTTGTGGGAAACGATGTCGTCGGTGGCACGGCCTTTCACGAAATCGATGATATACTCCTGACGGAAGTTTTCCTTCACGGCAGCCACAGCCTCCAATACCACAACCAGGGCATCCTTAGCCTCAAACTTCACGGAAGGATGCAGACAGTTGTCGCAATTGTGGCAGTTTTCCACATCATATTCTTCTCCGAAATAATGGAGCAGCATCTTGCGGCGGCAGACAGATGATTCAGCGTATGCGGCAGTCTCCTGCAGGAGCTGTCGGCCGATATCCTGTTCAGCCACAGGTTTGTTCTCCATGAATTTCTCCAGTTTTCTCAAATCCTTGCGTGCATAGAAAGCGATGCAGATACCTTCTCCTCCATCGCGTCCGGCACGACCGGTCTCCTGATAGTAACCTTCCAGACTCTTTGGAATATCATAGTGGATGACAAATCTTACATCCGGCTTGTCAATACCCATACCGAAGGCGATAGTCGCCACGATGACATCGATACGCTCCATCAGGAAGTCGTCCTGAGTCTGCGAACGGGTTGCGGAATCCAGACCTGCATGATAAGGTGCAGCCTTGATATCGTTTGCCTTGAGTACTTCAGCCAGTTCTTCCACCTTTTTTCTGGACAGACAATAGATGATGCCACTCTTACCTGGATGCTGACGGATAAACATGATAATCTGGCGATCGATGTCATTACTCTTCTGGCGCACCTCGTAGAAGAGATTCGCACGGTTGAAGGAACTCTTGAATTCCCTGGCATCCACGATGCCGAGGTTTTTCTTGATGTCTGTACGCACCTTGTCGGTAGCCGTTGCCGTAAGGGCAATGACCGGTGCCTTGCCTATTTCGTTGATGATAGGGCGTATGCGTCGGTACTCTGGGCGGAAATCATGTCCCCACTCAGAGATACAGTGTGCCTCATCCACGGCATAGAAAGAGATTTTGATGGTCTTCAAGAACTCTACATTATCTTCCTTGGTCAGAGATTCCGGTGCCACATAGAGGAGCTTGGTCTTGCCACTCAATATGTCGCCCTTCACCTTCTCAATGGCCGATTTGTTCAGAGATGAATTCAGATAGTGAGCCACGCCATCGTCTTCGCTCAGTCCATTGATCACATCCACCTGATTCTTCATCAGGGCAATCAGTGGTGAGATAACAATAGCTGTTCCATCCATGATCAAGGATGGAAGCTGATAACACAAGCTCTTGCCACCACCAGTAGGCATCAATACAAACGTATCGTTGCCTTCCATCAGGTTCCTGATGATAGATTCCTGCTCGCCTTTAAACGAATCGAAACCGAAATAATGTTTCAACTGTTCTGTAAGATTTACCTGTTCCGTCATATCCAACTTTAATTTTATATGTCTTTATATGGTATTTAGAAATCAGCCGGGATTCTCTCCCAACTGATTTGATGATATTTACAAAGAATGATGCTTGCCGGAATCCTCCTTACGCAGACTCCAGCTGTCCAAGATGAGCCTTGTCGAGCTGTCCCTTGGCATAATCCAATGTCACTTCAAACTTCTTGATCTTCTTGGATGGTACCTCAAACATCGCATCGGTCATCACTGCCTCTACGATAGAACGAAGTCCACGGGCACCCAACTTATACTCCACAGCCTTATCTACCATGAAGTCGAGTGCTTCCTCTGTAAAGCTGAGCTTGATGCCATCCATCTCGAAGAGCTTCATATACTGCTTCACGATAGAGTTCTTTGGCTCTACCAGAATCTTGCGCAACGCATCTCTATCCAATGGATTGAGGTAGGTGAGCACAGGCAGACGGCCGATGATCTCAGGAATCAGACCGAATGACTTCAGATCCTGTGGCAAAATGTACTTCATCAGATCCTTCTTATCTACCTTGGCAACATTCTGTACTGAGTTGTAGCCTACCACGTGGGTATTCAGACGCTGAGCTATCTTGCGCTCGATACCGTCGAAGGCACCACCGCAGATAAAGAGGATATTCTTGGTATCCACATGGATGTAATCCTGATCAGGATGCTTGCGTCCACCCTTTGGCGGTACGTTCACCATGGTTCCCTCCAGGAGTTTCAAAAGTCCCTGCTGTACACCCTCTCCACTTACGTCGCGGGTGATGGATGGGTTGTCGCTCTTGCGGGCAATCTTGTCAATCTCGTCGATGAAGACGATACCACGCTGGGCAGCCTCCACATTATAGTCGGCTACCTGGAGCAAACGGGAAAGGATACTCTCCACATCCTCACCTACATAACCAGCCTCGGTAAATACCGTAGCATCTACGATGGTGAAAGGCACGTCGAGCAACTTGGCAATGGTACGTGCCAGCAATGTCTTACCGGTACCGGTACTACCCACCATGATGATGTTGCTCTTCTCGATTTCCACGCCTTCCTTATCCTCAGGCTGCTGCAGACGCTTATAGTGATTATAGACAGCAACGGCAAGATGACGCTTGGCATGTTCCTGTCCGATGATATATTCATCGAGATATTCCTTGATCTCCACTGGCTTTGGCACCTTCTTCAAGGCAAACTTTCCGCCATCGCCCTTTGGATTCAACACGCCAGTCTGCTGCACAATCTCAAATGCCTGCTTGGCGCACTCCTCACAGATAAAGCCATTGATACCTGTTATCAACAACTTCACTTCATTTTCGCCTCTTCCACAGAAGCTACATGCTTTCTTTGGCATAATGTCTTTTCCTTTTTCTTCTTTATACCTTATTATATTTATACCTTATACTATATATACCTTATTATATATACCTTATATTATATATAGCAATCTTGATATACCGCCCCGTTACTTGCGTACCAGGATATTATCAATCATACCATACTCCTTTGCTTCCTCAGCAGTCATCCAGTAGTTACGGTCGCTATCAGCATAAACCTTGTCGTATGGAGTATGAGAATGCTCAGAGATGATGGTATAGAGCTCCTTCTTCATCTTCAGAATCTCACGAGCCTCAATCTCGATATCAGAAGCCTGACCCTGAACACCACCCAATGGCTGGTGAATCATCACACGGCTATGTGGCAAGGCAGAACGCTTGCCTTCCTGACCTGAAACGAGCAATACGGCAGCCATGGAAGCAGCCATACCTGTACAGATAGTAGCTACATCACTGGTAATAAACTGCATGGTATCATAGATACCCAGACCCGCAGTAACGCTACCGCCAGGACTGTTCAGATAGATGGAAATATCCTTGCCGCTATCTACAGAATCAAGATAGAGCAGCTGTGCCTGCAAGGTGTTGGCAGTATAATCATCAATTTCTGTACCCAGGAAGATGATGCGGTCCATCATCAGACGAGAGAAGACGTCCATCTGGGTAACGTTCAACTGACGCTCCTCCAAGATATAAGGGTTCAAATACTTAGCCTGCGACTTCATCACGTCGTCAAGCACCATCCCATTCATACCAAGATGCTTGGTAGCATATTTTCTAAAATCGTTCATATCTATATTACTTTTTTCTTCAAAATAAGGAACAAAAAACGAGGTTATCGACCTCATTATCTCATTCGGTGGAACAAAGATAATAAAAAAAGTCGATAACCTCGTAATTATTTGAAGTTTTTTTTCAAAAAAGTGTTATTCCTGCATCATCTTGTTGAAATCCTCTACAGAAATCTCCTTTTCGTTGAGCTTAACAGCACCCTTGAGGGCTGCAGCCAACTTGCGGTCGATAGAGCGATCTACCAATGCGTCAACAGAGTCACCCTTCTTGAGAATCTCGTTAGCATAGTTCTCGATATACTCCTCAGGGATGTTTGTCATACCATACTGAGCGAACTGTGCACGAGCTGCCTCCTTAGCGGTCTCCTTGATATCCTCGTCGTTTACCTTGATATCCTGAGCCTTGATGAGCTGCTCCTTGATGAGGTGCCATGTCAACTCCTTGATGCTCTGCTCGTAGTTCTTCTCTACGAACTCCTCACCCTTATCCTTGTTGTTAGCCAACATGATGCGCTTCAAGAGTGCATCTGGGAATGCCAACTCGCCAACCTTCTTCTCGCAGTGCTCGCGAACGTCAAGGATGAACTTGTAGTCAGAGTCGTTAACCAACTGCTCCTGCAAGCCCTCAGCGATCTTTGCACGGAAAGCAGCCTCGTCCTTCACGTCAGTATCCTCACCGAATACCTGCTTGAAGAGCTCCTCGTTTACCTCGTGCTTCTTGAAGCGCTGGATCTCTGTGATCTGGAAGCTGAACTCAGACTCCAAGTCAGCAACAGCCTCACGCTCGATCTTCAAGAGAGAAGAAACCTCAGTATCGTTCTCTGGGTAAGCCTTCTTAGGGTTGAAAGTGATTACATCACCTACCTTAGCGTCATTGAAGAGATTCTTCTGCTCCTCTACCTTGATGTAGCTAGGCATCAGGATAGCACCCTCTACGGTGATACCACCTTCCTTGGTGTTACCATTCTCGTCGAGCTCGCGGATATCACCCTTCAAAAGGTCGTTCTCCTCATACTTCTCGCCCTTCTCGTAGCTACCTGCACGCTGAGCGTACATCTCTACCTGCTGGTCGAGGATCTTATCGTCAACCTTGATGTTATAGTAATCAATCTTGTCGCGGCCGTTGAGAGCTACCTTGAACTCAGGTGCTACAGCGATGTCGAACATGAATGTGAAGGTTGTGTCCTTCTCCAAGTCAGCTGGCTCCTGCTTCTCTGATGGGAGAGGCTCGCCGAGCATCTGGATATTGTTGTCCTGTACATACTTGTAAATCTCCTGGCCAACGAGCTTGTTGATGGCCTCCATCTTTACAGATGCACCGAACTGGCGCTTAATCATACCCATAGGAGCCTGACCAGGACGGAAACCTGGAACGTTAGCCTTCTTACGGTAATCTTTCAATGTCTTCTCGACTTCGTTCTTATAGTCTGCCTCCTCTACAACGAGAGTCATAAGACCATTAATCTTGTCAGGATTTTCAAATGAAACTTTCATCTTGATTTTTTATTTTTATTATTATTAATTATTATCTCGTTCAATTGGTTCAGGCTCTCCCTGACGCTCCAGGATAAGCCTTTTACACAATCGGCTTGCAAAATTACGCATTTTTAGCCGATATACCTAATATATAAGAGAAAAATTTGTTTTTTTAACCTAATTACTCCTTATCTCTTGCTTTTTTCTGCTCATCCAGCAGCTGGAAGTCCTTCTTTCTAAGCACAAAGCTGGTTGTAAGGTACTTCTCCTTCACTGTCTTGTTTTCTGCCAGCTCCTCCGGAGTTCCCTGGAAGAGGATGCGGCCTTCGAAGAGCAGATAGGCTCTGTCGGTGATGGTAAGTGTCTCATCCACATTGTGGTCGGTGATGAGGATTCCGATGTTGCGGTACTTCAGTTTCCATACGATATGCTGGATTTCCTCTACCTGGATAGGATCGACTCCGGCAAATGGCTCATCGAGCATGATGAACTTAGGATCGTTGGCAAGACAACGGGCGATTTCCACTCTTCGGCGCTCACCTCCTGAAAGCTGGTCGCCCAGGTTCTTGCGCACCTTCTGCAAGTCAAAGTCCTTGATCAGACTCTCCAGTTTCTCAAGCTGATAGGCTCTTGGCTTGCCGGTCATCTCCAGCACCGACATGATATTGTCTTCCACACTCATCTTGCGGAATACGCTCGCTTCCTGTGGCAGATAGCCGATTCCGGCACGGGCACGCTTATACACAGGAAACTTGGTAATTTCCTGATCACCCAGATAGACATGTCCCTCATTAGGTACCACCAGTCCGGTGGTCATATAGAATGAAGTAGTCTTACCCGCACCATTTGGTCCAAGCAAACCTACAATCTCACCTTGCTTTACATTGATGGTTACACCATTGGCAACGGTTCGCTTGCCATAGCGCTTTACCAGTCCTTCTGTTCGCAGCACCAATCTGCCGTCAGAAGACTGCTGCTCTGAATTCATTATTTCGTCCATAATTAGCTAATTTGACTGCAAAAATAATAAAAAACGGGGAAATATCACCTTAAAAAACTAAAACTCTTCATAATATTGCAGTTTTTTAGAGGATTTTGCTTAATTTTGCAGCAAAATTCATAGAATATTGACATGATAATAGAAAAATGGCTTACCACCTTCGGTAAATATTTGATATTGATGGGCCGCTCTTTCTCGCGACCTGAACGTATGCGCATGTTCCTCAAGCAATATATCAAGGAAATGTCGCAGCTGGGAGTCGATTCCATCGGCATCGTGCTCCTCATCTCATTCTTCATCGGTGCAGTCATCTGTATCCAGATGAAACTGAACATCCAGAGTCCATGGATGCCTCGATGGGTTTCGGGTTATACCACCCGAGAAATCATGCTGCTGGAGTTCTCTTCCAGTATTATGTGTCTCATCCTCGCCGGAAAGGTGGGTTCCAACATCGCTTCCGAGCTGGGTACCATGCGAGTAACCCAGCAGATCGATGCACTCGACATCATGGGTGTCAACTCTGCATGCTATCTGGTGCTGCCCAAGATCCTGGGTCTGGTTACCATCATGCCTTTCCTCGTCATCTTCTCATCTCTGATGGGTATCATCGGTGCATACGGTACGGCATTCATCGGACATATTCTCCCGCCGGATGACCTTACCCTGGGACTCCAGCATTCCTTCAACCAGTGGTTTGTGTGGATGAGTATCATCAAGAGTCTCTTCTTCGCATTCATCATCTCCAGTGTTTCCTCCTACTTTGGATACACCGTGGAAGGTGGTTCGGTAGAGGTGGGTAAAGCTTCCACCGATGCCGTGGTTTGCTCCAGCGTTCTCATCCTCTTCTCGGATGTGTTCCTTACTCAATTACTCTCTTAAAGACTCTGGCTATGATAGAAGTTCAAAATCTTACAAAATCATTCGGCGACAAAACCGTACTCGATAATATCAGTGTGAAATTTGAAACGGGAAAGACCAACCTCATCATCGGACAGAGTGGTTCGGGAAAGACGGTGTTGATGAAAAACCTCGTCGGACTCCTCGAACCTACCAGCGGAAAGGTGCTCTACGACGGTCGCGACTTCGTGCAGATGAGCAAGAAGGAGAAGGTGATGATGCGACGCGAGATGGGTATGATCTTCCAGAGCGCAGCCCTCTTCGACTCGCTCAATGTACTGGAGAACGTGATGTTCCCCCTCGATATGTTCTCGAATATGAATTACAGGGAACGCGTGAAGAGAGCACAGGAATGTCTCGACCGTGTCAACCTGATAGACGCCCAGCAGAAATACCCTGGCGAAATCTCGGGTGGTATGCAGAAACGCGTTGCCATCGCCCGTGCCATCGTGATGAATCCGAAGTATCTCTTCTGCGATGAACCGAACTCAGGTCTCGACCCAAAGACTTCGCTCGTCATTGACGAACTCCTTTCGGGCATCACCAAGGATTACAATATGACGACCATCATCAATACCCACGATATGAACTCTGTGATGGGTATCGGTGAGAACATCTGCTTCATCTGCAAGGGTCACAAGGAATGGCAGGGCAACAAGGACCAGGTGATGTCTTCTACCAACGAACAGCTCAACGACCTCGTCTTCGCTTCCGACCTCTTCAGAAAGGTGAAGGAAGTGGAAATGAAAGAGAAGAAATAAAACAGAGAAACAGAAAGTTTCAAATTTGATTTCAATAAAAAAAGCTATCTGCCAGCAAGCAGATAGCTTTTTTATTGAATTATCTCATTTTCCATTCACCTTTCACCTCTACCATCGGAACCACGATCTGTTCCTTGGTACTGTCTCCATAAGCCACCTGCAGGAAGACATCAGCCACATGGCGGGCGGTATCAGCCTTGGCATTCAGCACATCAATCTTCTTCATGCCTGCATGCTCTTTCTGCTGCTGCTCCACATACATTTCCGCATTGAGCACCAGCTGCTCGTGATAGCCTTTCGGAATACGGTAAGGTTGGTTGAAACCAGCCACATACTCCTCATACTTTCCTTCCAGGAGCAGGTCGTAATATCCCTTGGCTGCGATACCTGCCAAATAGCCAGGGTCAGGACTCTCCTCCTTGCAGGAAGAAAGTCCCAACCCCATGCTGAATATCATAAAAAACAAAAGTTTCTTCATATTACTTCTGACGGATGAAGACATTGATTGGACAACCATGCAATGACCAGTTCTCACGGATCTTGTTCTCCAGGAAGCGGCGATAGTTCTCCTTCACATACTGAGGCAGGTTGGCATAGAACACAAACGATGGAATCGTAGTGTTAGGCAACTGTGTACAGTACTTGATCTTGATATACTTACCCTTCACGCTCTGTGGTGGATAAGCCTCGATGATAGGCAACATCACCTCATTGAGCTTGGAAGTACCGATATGAGCCTTGCGGTTCTGGTAAACCTCCTTGGCTGTCTCCAGTACACGGAAGATACGCTGCTTGGTCAATGCAGAAGCAAAGATGATAGGGAAATCCACGAATGGAGCCATGCGCTTGCGGATGGCATTCTCGAAGGTATCAATCACCTTCTGGTTCTTCTCCTCTACCAGGTCCCACTTGTTCACTACCACCACCAGACTCTTGTTGTTCTTCTGGATCAACTGGAAGATGTTCATATCCTGGGTCTCGATACCACGGGTGGCATCCAGCATCAGGATGCAGACATCACTGTTCTCGATGGCACGGATGGAACGCATCACGGAATAGAATTCCAGGTCCTCGCTCACCTTGTTCTTTCTGCGGATACCGGCAGTATCTACCAGGTAGAAGTCGAAGCCGAACTTATCGTAACGGGTATAGATACTGTCACGGGTAGTACCGGCAATCTCGGTAACGATGTTTCTATCCTCACCGATGAAGGCATTGATGATACTGCTCTTACCTGCGTTAGGACGACCTACCACAGCGAAACGAGGAATATCCTCCTCGATAGCTTCCTCAGGATTATCCTGAAGCTTGTCCAATATGATGTCGAGCAAGTCACCCGTACCACCACCTGTTGCAGCACTGATACACTGAGGGTCGCCCAATCCCAGCTTGTAGAATTCGGCAGCCTGATAGTATTCAGCACTGTTATCCACCTTGTTGGCAACAAGGATTACAGGCAGCTTGGCACGACGCAAGATGAGAGCAACATCCTCATCCCAGTCGGTCAAACCGGTGTTTACATCTACCAGGAAGAGCACCAGGTCGGCCTCTTCTGTAGCTACCAACACCTGCTTGCGGATAGCATCCTCGAAAATGTCATCTGATTTAACGACCCAACCACCGGTATCCACCACAGAGAATTCTCTGCCGTTCCAGCTGCACTTACCATACTGACGGTCGCGGGTAGTACCAGCCGTATCACTAACGATAGCGCGACGAGATTGAGTCAAACGATTGAATAAAGTAGATTTACCCACGTTAGGGCGACCTACGATTGCTACTAAATTTGCCATAAATAGTCATTCGCCTCCTTCCTTTCAGGAGGTATCATGGATGTGGTCTCTGCATCCAAGTTAATAATTTGCCGAAGCTGACCTTGCTCCGGCCCTCGCCCCTCTGGCGAGAGTCACTCCCTCGATTACATTCAGGGAGGGGAAAGTTGTTATTAGTGATAATAACTAATCACGAATTATTCCGGATTATATCCGAAGGCATCAAGTTCTCGCTGAGAACTGCGCCAATCCTTATCGACCTTTACGAAAGTCTCCAGGAAAATCTTCTTGCCGAAGAATTTCTCCAATGCCTTTCTACTCTCGGTGTTCACCTTCTTCAGAGCCACACCCTGATGACCGATGATGATTCCCTTCTGAGAGTCACGCTCTACGTAGATCACGGCATTGATGTGGATGCGGGTATCATCCTCCTTGAACCGCTCCACTCTCACCTCTACAGCGTAAGGAATCTCCTTGTCGTAGTAGAGGAGAATCTTCTCACGGATAATCTCCGATACGAAGAAACGGGCTGGTTTGTCGGTCAACTGGTCCTTGTCAAAGAACGCAGGCGACTCAGGCAACAGCTCCTTGATACGCTTCAGGAGCATATCCACGCCAAACTTGTTTTTCGCAGAAATAGGAAGAATCTCGGCATTCGGCAACAGAGAGTGCCATTTCTCCACGATATCTCCCAACTTCTTCGGGTCGCTCTGGTCAATCTTGTTGATGAGCAGGAGCACCGGAATCTTCATCTTCTTCACCTTCTCCAGGAAGTCGATGTTCTTCTCAGGATTCTCTATCACATCAGTAACATAAAGCAGCACATCGGCATCTGCCAATGCACTCTCCGAGAAGGCGAGCATCATCTCCTGCATCTTGTAGTTTGGCTTCAAGACGCCAGGGGTATCCGAAAACACGATTTGCATATCATCGGTATTCACGATACCCATGATACGATGACGAGTGGTCTGCGCCTTGAAGGTAGCGATGCTGATACGCTCGCCCACCAGTTGATTCATCAGCGTACTCTTACCCACATTAGGGTTACCCACGATATTTACGAAACCTGCTTTATGCATACGATAAAAATTGATTTTAAAGCTAAATGTTTAATTTGAAGCCAGCATTGGCTTTAAGCTAAAGAAACGCATCCTTGCTTATTCATTATATCATAGATGAAGTAAGAAAGATGCGTTTCCTTATATAGATAATTATTCTATCCTATTTTTGATATGTCTTACTTGCCGCAAGCAGCACCATCGTATGCCCACTTATAGAAAGAGGCACCATGTACGAAACCTGCACCGAAGGCTGTGAAGATGATGTTGTCACCCTTCTTCAACTGGCTTTCAGCATCCCAGAGTGCCAATGGAATTGTAGCAGCACTGGTATTTCCGTAACGCTCGATGTTTACTACCACCTTGTCAAGTGGAATTCCTGCACGCTTGGTCACAGCCTCGATGATTCGGAGGTTCGCCTCGTGAGGAATTACCCAGTTCACATCATCAGCCTTCAGATTGTTCATCTCCAGGATCTTCATCACGTCGTTGCTCATATCGGTTACTGCGTAACGGAATACGGTACGACCTTCCTGATAAAGATAATGCAGACGATGATCTACGGTGAAGTGTGAAGGAGGGCAAACAGAACCACCAGCCTTCATGTGGAGGAAAGGCAAGCCTTGTCCATCGGTACGAAGGTATGAGTTCTGAACACCTACATTCTCTTCTTCTGTAGCCTCTACAAGAACTGCGCCGGCACCGTCGCCGAAGAGCACACAGGTAGCACGGTCGGTATAGTCAACCAGTGAAGACATCTTGTCTGCACCGATGACGATGATCTTCTTGTATCTTCCACTCTGGATCATGCTTGCCGCAACATCGAGAGTGTAGAGGAATCCACAGCAAGCTGCAGAGAAGTCGAATGCGAAAGCGTTCTTCAATCCGAGCTTACCGAGGACGATAGATGCTGTAGAAGGGAACTTGTAGTCAGGTGTTGTGGTTGTCACAATCAAAGCATCGATTGTGTCTGGATCCACGCCAGTCTTCTGAATCAACTGCTTAGCAGCTTTACGCGCCAAGTAGCTGGTTCCGAGACCTTCCTCTGTAAGGATGTGGCGCTCTTTGATACCCACACGGGTGGTAATCCACTCGTCAGTAGTATCAACCATGCGAGACAACTCCTCGTTGTTGAGGATGTAGTCAGGCACGTATCCACCCACACCTGTAATTACAGCATTGATTTTACCCATTATTCAGCTGCTTCCTTAACGATAGCGACCTTGCCTCTGTAGTATCCGCAAGTTGGGCAAACAGTGTGGTAAACATAATATGCACCACAGTTAGGGCAAACTGCCAATGTAGGAGCTACTGCCTTATCATGAGTTCTTCTCTTAAGTGTACGTGTCTTTGACTGTCTTCTTTTAGGATGTGCCATAATTTTTTAAATGTTTTAATTTTTGAATTTTACTTTTTTAATTTTAAAAGAGCTGCCCATCGTGGATCTACAGATTCTTCGTCTTCCTCACCGCTTCGGGCGGCAGAATGCTGTTGGAGCATTTCAATCATAGCAGGATTGCATTTTCCAGGTGCATGCACGTGCTTGATGGGAATGTTAAGATCTATAAATTCATAGATGAACCACGAGATATCGAGCATTCCTTCGTTCTCGGCCACAATCACGAGGTCATCTTCTTCTGAGTAGTCATCTCCGAACTTGACCATGAGTCTGTCATCGGTCTCTATGGACTGGTCCATATCGTCCAGACAGATGTCACATGGTATGTGTACCACTCCCTCTGTGTGAAAATTGAGCTCGAAGAAGTCGTCCGTCCTGTTGATGGACAGACTACTCTGCAACTCGCCTCTCTGAATATCAGGAGCGTCTATTGCCTGAAAGTATTCATCGTCTAGCTTAAACTCCAAGTTTGTTACACCTTGAGGCAAAGCTTTCAAATCAATCTTAAAAGACTCTATATTACACATAATTCAATATATACCATATTGGTTTCGGGCTGCAAAGTTACAAATAATTTTTGAGATAAAATAATTTTTTATGTAAAAATCACTAAAATCTCTCATTATTAACCGATTATTCTCGGATAATTTGCCGTTTTCTGGTTTTTTCAGGCTCAGGATTCCATCTTGAGTTCGATTCTGAAGGTGGTACCCCTGCCCAGTTCGCTGTTTTTTATCCATATCTTGCCATGATGGTATTCTTCTACGATTCGCTTTGCCAGCGACAGTCCCAGTCCCCAGCCACGCTGCTTCGTCGTAAAACCGGGACGGAATACATGCTTCAAATCCTTCTTCCTGATTCCCTTACCCGTATCTTCTACTTCGATGATGGCACGATGAGAAGCTTCCATCAAACGGAGGGTAATCCGTCCGCCTTCTGCTCCCATCGCATCCACGGCATTCTTGCAGAGGTTTTCTATCACCCATTCAAAGAGGGAGGCATTCATCCTGACGATGACTTCATGAGAAGGCATTTCCTTCACCAGCTGCACCTTCCGGGAGGTTCGACGGTCCATATACGCTATAACATGTTCCAGCACTTCGTTCAGACTGGCTGGTACCGGCTCCGGCAGCGAACCGATCTTGGAGAATCGGTCGGCTATCAACTGCAACCGCTTGACATCCTGGTTCATCTCAGGAATCAGTTCATCATCGGGATAATTCATACGGAGGATTTCAATCCAGGCCATCAGACTGGAGATTGGGGTACCCAACTGGTGAGCAGTTTCCTTCGACAGTCCCACCCAAACCTTATTCTGTTCCGCCCTTTTGGAAATAAGCAAAGCAAAGATAGCGATGACCACAAAGAGTAGCACTACCCCTAATTGTATATAGGGATAGACAGAAAGCCTGCGTATCATCACCGATTCATCATAACACACCTGCAGATAATCATGGGCAGAGTCATCAAGTTCTATCTTGATATTCTTGCCCTGAGCCAGCAGTCGCTGTCCGATAAGAGAAGCCTGACGCAAGGAATCCTGTTCATCCTTGCCCTCAATCTCCACATTTCTGAAGGTTTGAGCCCGATTCTGGTCATCGAGCACGATAACAGGGATACTATGATTTTCATTAATCACCTTGAGCACAAGACTCAGATCCGTATTTTCATCAGCCTTATTGAGAGTGCGCATAGCTTCTGCCCATACCTCCATCCTATTCCGTTCCTCCGTAGCCAGATCCCGTACCAGGAAATGAGACACGAGCAAAGAGGCGACAGCAATCAAAACTGCTGCTATCACCCAGTAAATCTTCACCTGTTGAATCCTATCCATCCAATTCATGCTGCAAAGATACAAAAAAATCTGTGTAAATCTGTGAAATCTGTGGGACAAAAAACCAGCAGCATGAGAAAAAATAATCTGTGGGAAAACGAAAAAGCCTCAGAAATCTTTCGAAATCTGAGGCTCTTGATAAAAGAAGGCGGCT
>JAJWLX010000174.1 GCA_021636625.1 Prevotella sp.
AGATTTTGAAAGAAAGCCTCGGCTACTAAGATGTAGTCGGGGCTTTTTGAAATTTTAGTTATATAATAATACGTATGGCAAAAAGCAATTACTTATATAAAATATATCATTCAAAGTTGGAGCTTGAGGCAAAAAATCATAAGAATTGTTGTAAGTTTCATTTTATTTTGTTACTTTTGTGCCAAATTATAAATATAGTGATGATGAAAAAAGTAAATTTAATTTTTTGGTTGTTGGTTGTCTTTGTGTCATGTTCCAATGATAATCCTAGATTAGTAAAATTGGAACAGATAGATAGTTTGATGGGGAGTAATCCGCAAATAGCATATGATAGTATATGTCGTTTTGAGAAGGAAAATTTACCTAGTCAAGAGCTGTGTGTGGTTATGAAATTTCGTTTGTTGAAGGCTAAGGTACAGAATAAACTTTATCTCAAAATGCCATCTGATTCTACCTTTCAGAAGGTAGTCTCCTACTATGATAGCAAAGGAACTGCAAATGAGAAAATGGAGGCGCATTATTTGTTGGGTTGCATATATCGAGACCAGAAAGATGCTCCACGTGCTATAGCTACTTTCTTGGTCGCTACCGAGTTTGCTGATACGTTAAACAAAAAATGTAACTTTAATGTATTGTCATGTATTTATGGACAAATGGGCGAAATCTATGTTGACCAAAATTTGCTAGAAGAATCTTTGATAGCGTATACTAAATCTAGTTCGTATGCCTTAAGAGACCATGATGTTTATAATTATATTAGAGGTAAAGAACTATCTGTTCCAATTTTTTACATGATGGGCGATACTACGAAAGCAATATCTTTAACAAAGCAATGTGTTGAATTGTATGAAAAAAACAGAATGCATTCTGCTGCAGTTCGTGCTTTGCCAACATTAATCGGAATATTTTTGGAAAATCATCAATATGATTTAGTGAGAAAAAAACTAATGGAGTTTCACTAGTGTCCCGTTAAAACGAGACGATTATTAAATAAGTTATTAATACTCA
>JAJWLX010000054.1 GCA_021636625.1 Prevotella sp.
ATATATAATATAAAATAATTACTTATAATTTATAACCATAGAAAGGGTAACTATCGCGAAAAAAACTGAATACTGAATACTGAACACCCTCTTAGATACCTCACACCCTGGGTATCATGGCAGCATCAGAGGAAGATAGTACTAGTGCGTACATAGTACAATTTCTCCAGAAAACGAAGAAGCCCGATTCTGAATCTCTATGATTCGGAACCGGGCTCCAGGACTTAGTATCGAAAAAAAATAAAAATAGTCTTACTTGAAGTATCTCTTGTAAAGACCTGCGAAACCTGCACAGTGGCGAGCCTCGTCCTTAGCCATCTCATGAACAGTATCGTGGATAGCATCAGAACCCTGCTCCTTGGCAAGCTTGGCAATGCGGAACTTGTCCTCGCAAGCACCCTTCTCAGCTGCGATGCGAGCCTCGAGATTGCTCTTGGTATCACCCAAAACCTCACCCAGCAACTCTGCAAAGCGAGATGCATGGTCAGCCTCCTCGAACGCATAACGCTTGTAAGCCTCTGCAATCTCTGGATAACCCTCGCGGTCTGCCTGGCGAGCCATTGCAAGATACATACCTACCTCGCCACACTCACCTGCAAAGTGATCCTTCAAACCCTTGATGACCTCCTCATTGACGCCATCCTTATATGCCTGACCGAGAACGTGTACAGTAGCGAATGTCAAATCATCATCCACTGTATCTTCCATCTCCTTGAACTTGCTGGCTGGAGCCTTGCAAATAGGGCACTTCTCTGGTGCCTCTGTACCCTCGTAGATGTAACCACAAACGGTGCAAATAAACTTCTTCTTCATAATGTTAATGTATTAAAATGTTCTTGTATTGTATTATATTATTACTATTAATTCTTCTTCTTCTCCATCTTCTTGGCGCAAGCTGAACAGATGCCCTTGTAGTAGAGTTGCTTCTCCTGTACGATATTGCCATTAATCACCAGGTTCTCTGGCTTTTCTGGTGCTGGCTCCTCGAAGAGGTCGGTAATCTTACCGCACTTCTTGCAATAGAAGTGTACGTGTGGCTCGATGTTGCCATCATAGCACACGTGATGCTCATCGATGGTAATCATCTGAGCTGCATTCTGCTCACTCAGCAATCGGAGCGAATTATAAACTGTGGTGCGGCTCAGTGTAGGCACCTTGTTCTCCAAAGCATTGTAAACATCTTCAATGTTTGGATGAATAGGATGCTTGAGCAGAAAATCCATGATGGCAATTCTCTGTACTGATGGGCGGATGCCTCGCTCAACTAATCTTGTGTAAGCTTCTGTTTTCTTCATTTTCTTACTTTTGTTTGATTTACATGTGCAAAGGTAATATATTTATTTCTATTTACCAAATAATTCTGTAAAATATCCAAAATAAAAGCTATTATTTTTAGATAATTTACAGAATTAAATGTTTATTCACTAAAAAGACTGTTTATTTTTCGATGAAAGCCTTCATCTCTGCCTCGTGTTCCTTCGCCTTGAGGAAAAGATGCCACTGGTTCTGGGCTCTTACGAGGTTGTGCTCAGGATACTTGCACTTCCAGTAGTGGTCGCCGTTGAGGTAATCCCAGAGGAAGCGTACTGCCTGCATGTATGGGAAAAGCTCGGCTGCATGAGGAAGCAGGGAAATCTCCAATGGAGAAAGGAAGGCTGAGGCGGACTCCACATATCCGCGGGTGAACGATTCGAAGATGTCCATGCGGAAATCTATCTTCTCGAACTCTGGAGAATCCTCGGCGATGGTATTGGCTGCCGTGCGGAGGAAATCGCCGTAGTCGCTCACGAAGAGAGATGGCATCACTGTATCGAGGTCGATGACGCACAATACGCGACCCTCTTCATCAAACATCATGTTGTTCACCTTGGTATCGCAGTGGCAGACATGCTTCTGCAACTTGCCCTCGCGGAAGAGGCGCTGGCAGAGACACATCTCATCCATATAACTCTCGATTTCTGCGATGAAATCCTTTACGCCTTCTGCGCGTCCGGCACGGTCTTCCTTGACAGCCTGACGGAGCTGGTCGCGGCGCAGTTCCATATTGTGGAAATCAGGGATGGTTTCGCCTAGACGGTCGGTGATGTCGGTGAGCTGAGCCTCGAACTCTCCGAAGGTCTTTCCTGCGTAATAAGAACTTTCTGGGTTTACTGCCTCCTGGGTGATGGCACGAGGAATGAAGACGGAAATGCGCCAGTACTGCTGGTCTTCGTCCTTTACATAGGTCTTGCCGTTGCTCGCCTTGACGAAGGTGAGAACCTTGCGGTCGATATCGTCAGCGCCCTGCTTTTCGAGCTGCTTGCGGATGTGGGTAGTTACTTCCTCGATATTGTGCTGCAAGAGATCTACATCGGTGAAGATAGAGTCGTTGATGCGCTGGAGAACATAGTCTGGTGCATCGTCTTCTACGGTTGTCACCTTGTAGGTGTCATTGATGAGTCCATTACCGAGAGGCTTTACCTCATTTACAGTTCCGGTGATATCGAACTGTGAGATGATAGGTTTGAGATCTTTCATTTTAGTTTGGTTTTAAATATATTTTTAAAGCTTTTGCCCTTACAGGGCGTAGTTTCTTATTGGATTTTTAACCCAGGGTGATACCCTGGGCTAGGAGCTTTTGCCCTTTCAGGGCGTTTATCTCAGGTCGATGACTTCTGCTCCTGGGAATTCCTTGCTGTTGAAGACGAAGGAATTGTTGGAAACACCCTTTGCCTTGAAACCGGAGATGTTGATGGTGCTCCAGGTAGAACCCTGGCGCATCTTTACCTGCGATGGCACGTGGGTGTTCTTGTTGATGGTGATATACATCTCTGCCACGGTGCGCTTCTGGTTGTTGGCTAAGAGATGCACCTGATAGTTGCTGCCCACAGTCTTGAGGGTGCTCTTATATCCTGTCTTGTAGATGTGGATGAAGGTATAAGGATTCATCGACATCTGCTTGGCCTGGGTAGGGTTGCTCACGTTCACCTCGTTGGTCTTCTTCATATAGGTCCACTGGGTCTTGCCGTTATACCATACGATGGCTTCCGGTGTGCGCGCATTAAACTTGTTGCCCTTGATGGTGATGGTACCACTTGCCGAGCCGTACTTAGGACTAGACAGTTTGAAGTTGGCGGTAGCGCCCTTCTTGTTGCCGATGACGGCAGCGGTCTTGTCGAGCACCTGCTGGGCGGTCTGCGCCATAGTGCCCAGGCTCATCATCGCTGCGAAAGCGATAGCTAAAATCTTTTTCATATCCTTACTGTTTATTGTATTATTCAAATTACGAGTTTCTCAGCTGCATCAGCAATGTATTGAGCTGGTTCTCATCCTGCAGGAGTACCTCTCTTGGCTTACTGCCCTGAGCGGCTCCTACGATGCCTGCTGCCTCAAGCTGATCCATCAGTCTACCGGCACGGTTGTAGCCGATGCTGAAACGGCGCTGAATCATACTGGTGCTGCCCTGCTGCGAGAGAACGATGGCGTGGGCTGCCTCTTCGAAATATGGATCCAGGTTGCGGGTATCTACGCTGCCGTTGCCTCCTACGCCGCCATCTTCGCTGGCTGGTTCAGGGAGTTCCATCGGTTCGATAGGACCAGGCTGGTTGCAGATGTATTCGTTGATGCGCTCAATCTCTGGTGTATCTACGAAGGCACACTGTACACGCACCGGTTCGTTGCCGTTGAGATAGAGCATATCACCACGACCGATGAGCTGGTTGGCTCCCGTTCTGTCGAGGATGGTCTTGGAGTCGATGGCCGAAGTTACCTTGAAGGCAATACGGCCCGGGAAGTTCGCCTTGATGTTACCGGTGATGATGCTGGTGGTAGGACGCTGGGTAGCGATGATCATGTGGATGCCCACGGCACGAGCCAGCTGGGCGATGCGGGCGATAGGAAGCTCCACCTCCTTGCCGGCTGTCATGATCAAATCTCCAAACTCATCGATAATTACCACGATGTATGGCATAAATTCGTGACCATCAGTCAGTTTCAGTCTGTGGTTCACGTATTTCTGATTATACTCCTTGATGTTTCTGGCTCCCGCCTTCTTCAGCAGGTCGTAGCGGCTGTCCATCAGCACGCAAAGGCTGTTCAGCGTTCTCACCACCTTGGTTACATCGGTGATGATAGGCTCCTCCTCATCCGGAACGGCAGCCATAAACTTGTTGGTGATGCGTGAATATACGCTGAACTCCACCTTCTTAGGGTCGATGAGCACCAGCTTCAGCTCGTTAGGATGCTTCTTGTAGAGCAGGGAAGTGATGATGGCGTTCAGACCAACAGACTTACCCTGACCGGTGGCACCGGCAACGAGCAGGTGAGGAATCTTCGCCAGATCCACCATGAACACCTCGTTGGTGATGGTCTTACCCAGCGCGATAGGCAGCTCCATTTTGGTTTCCTGGAACTTCTTGGAGTTCAGGATGCTCTCCATGCTCACGATGTTTGCCTTGGCATTAGGCACCTCGATACCGATGGTTCCCTTGCCAGGGATAGGAGCGATGATACGGATACCCAGGGCAGCGAGGCTCAGGGCGATATCATCCTCCAGGTTCTTGATCTTGGAGATGCGCACACCCTCAGCAGGCTGAATCTCGTAGAGAGTGATGGTAGGACCCACGGTGGCACGGATGGTCTTGATCTGTACGCCGAAGTTGCCCAGCACCTCGATGATCCGGTTCTTGTTGGCCTTCTGCTCCTCTTCATCGATAGACACCTCCTGGTCGTCGTATTTCTTCAGCAGGTTGAGGGTAGGGTACTTGTATCTTGTGAACGGCTCCTTCGGATTGATAGGCGTATTGAGCACCTCGGCATTGCTTACGGTGTTACTGGTAGCCTTCTCCTCTCCGGTAGCCACAGAGATGTCCATTCCGATATGAGCCGAAGCGGCAGCGGCAGCAGCCATCTCCTGGCGCTCTCTTTCTGCGCGCTGGGCTCTGAGCTCACGCTGCTGCTGAATCAGACTCGGAGCAGCCACGTTCTTGTCGGTATCAGCCTGCTGGCTATCATCGGCAGCGGCTGCATCGAGGTCGATTGGCGTGGTGGTCTTCTCATTTCCGTCCTTCTGCTCCTCAGCCATCTGCTGCAGAGAACTTTCCTGGTTCTGGTCAGCCTTCTGGTTTTGGGATGTCTCCTGAGCCTGAGAAGTCTTGGAATTCTTGTCCATCTCCTCATCATCATCCACGACACCCTGGGCAGCATTCCGGTAAGCTTCATCGATGGCATTATTCTCCTCCTGCTCCTCCCTGTGGTTGGTAATCTCGAATTTTACCTTATTAGATATATAGCCGATAGGGTTGAGTGCCTTTCTCACGATGGTGATGGTCTCGGTGGTGATATAGGTGAGGAATGCGATCGCCACGAAGAGAAGGATGGCGGTGAGTCCCGGAGGACCGATGACATTCTCCAGGGTCTGGACCACATACATTCCGTGCTTTCCGCCCGGATTGAAGATGAGACTACCGAAGATAGGAGTGAGGAACTTGGCGAAGGTGACGGATGACCAGATCATCACCACCATCATGCAGAAGAACCACTTCCAGAGATTCACGCGATAGACATTCATCAGCTGAAAACCCACCATTACCACGAAGCACGGTATCAGGAAGGCAGGGAAACCGAAGTTCACCGCCATCAGCCAATAGGAGAGGATGGCTCCTATGGATCCGCAGTAGTTCTGGAACAGCTGCTGGGTGTTGGTCCATTCTCCGGGCCGCAGATTCTCCAGCAAGCTCTGGTCGGCAGCGCCCGTACTGAGGAATGAAATCATCGCCAGCATCATGACGACAGCAACTACAAGCAAGGCGAGTCCGAGGAAGAAATCGGTAATCGTATTGTTGAAAATATATTGTAAACCAATGGCTTCGCTAAATGATTTAGTTTTGCCTGATGTTCTTTTCTTTGCCATTTTTCTATTTCTTTTTAATATTTAACTGCAAAATTAGCAAAAAAGATTGAGAAACGCTCCTTTTTTTCGGGATTTTTTGCTAATTTTGCAACTTGTAATGAATAAATAGCAGTAATGAAGATAATTTTCACTAGTTTCGAAAAGAAAACTATCAATAGCTTGCCTCGAATTCTCTTTCCTGGCAATATGATAGTGATAGATAAGGCTGAAGATACAGATGCCGCTGTTGAATATCTCCTGGGACAGGATATTCTGGGTGTGGATACGGAGACACGACCAAGTTTCTCCAAGGGTATGCACTTCCAGGTATCGCTGCTTCAGGTGAGTACCCGCGACACCTGCTATCTCTTCCGCCTGCATCTCACGGGTATGACACCAGCCATCATCCGATTCCTGGAGGATAAGAGGGTGCCAAAAGTGGGATTGTCTTGGCATGATGACCTCCTGCAGCTTCATCGCAGATGCGATTTCAAGCCGGGATATTTCATCGAGTTGCAGGATGTGGCTAAGAAATTCGGCATCAAGGATATGAGTCTGCAGAAAATCTACGCCAACCTCTTCCATCAGAAAATCAGCAAGGCGCAGCGACTCAGCAACTGGGAAGCTCAGGAGCTCAGAGAGGCTCAGTGCAGATATGCCGCTACGGACGCATGGTGCTGCATTCATATTTACGAGGAGTTCAACCGGCTCAGCAAGGCTGACGATTACGAGCTGGTAGAGTTCTAGGTTGATGTATTCGATTTTTCGTAAATGAGAGAATTGATAGAACTTAAAAGACTATATAATATAATAATGTATAAGAACGTATATTTAAAGAAAGGAAAAGAAGAATCTCTCAAGAGATTCCATCCATGGATATTCTCCGGCGCTATCCAGCGCATGGACAATGATATAGAGGAAGGTGAAACCGTAAGGGTGTTCACTTCTGCCGGCGACTTCATCGCCATCGGTCACTATCAGATCGGTTCCATCGCCGTGAGAGTGCTCTCCTTCAGCGATGTGGATATCGACAACGAATTCTTGTGCGCCCGACTGGAGTCGGCTTACAGGATGCGACTGGCGGTAGGTATCGCCGGAAATCCAGACAACAACACCTATCGACTGGTGCATGGCGAGGGAGATAACCTGCCGGGTCTCGTTATTGACTGCTATGGTCCTACTGCCGTGATGCAGGCTCACAGTGTGGGTATGCACGTATGCCGTATGGAGATTGCCAAGGCGCTGAAGCAGGTGATGGGCGACGAGCTGCAGAACATCTACTACAAGAGCGAGACCACCCTGCCATACAAGGCAGACCTGCGCCAGGAGAATGGCTTTATCCTGGGTGGTGATGCCGATGACGTGGCTGTCGAGAACGGATTGAAGTTCCATATCGACTGGCTGCGCGGTCAGAAGACCGGTTTCTTCGTAGATCAGCGTGAGAACCGTTCCCTGCTCGAACATTACGCCAAGGGCAAGAGCGTGCTCAACATGTTCTGCTATACCGGCGGATTCTCAGTCTATGCCATGCGCGGCAATGCCAAGGCGGTTCACTCCGTGGACAGCAGCGCCAAGGCAATCGAGCTGACCAATGAGAACATCGCTCTCAACTTCCCTGGCGACCCACGCCACGAGGCATTCTGCGAGGATGCCTTCAAGTATCTGGATGAGCACGACCAGCAGTATGATCTCATCATCCTCGATCCTCCAGCCTTTGCCAAGCACCGTGCAGCGCTGCGCAATGCGCTGAAGGGATATACCCGTCTGAATGTAAAGGGCTTGCAGAGAATCAAAAAGGGTGGAATCCTCTTCACCTTCAGCTGCTCTCAGGTGGTAACCAAGGATAATTTCCGTAACGCAGTGTTTACTGCAGCAGCCCAGGCAGGAAGAAAGGTTCGCATCCTGCACCAGTTGCATCAGCCAGCCGATCATCCTATCAACATCTATCATCCTGAAGGCGAATACCTGAAGGGACTCGTGCTTTATGTGGAGTAAGCTCTGACAGCGTAAAAAGAGTAAAATCTCTATGTCAGAGTATATACGATGAAGAATGTAGAGTAAAAATACAATGAAGAAATTTTCAATCATGATATGTCTGGTTTCAGCACTTCTGCTGGGAATGGCCAGTTGCGGCGATTCCGAGCAGAAGCGACTGCGACTGAGCAAACAGGAGAAGGCCCGACTCGACAGCATCGACCGGGCTTCGCTCAAGGTGGGTGTGATGCCTACGCTCGATTGCCTTCCGGTATATCTGGCTTACGAGGACAGCATCTTCCTGAAGCAGGGGGTAACGGTACATCTCTATCGCTACAATGCGCAGATGGACTGCGATACAGCCATCGCCCGAAAGAGGGTAGAGGGTACGGTGACCGACCTGGTGAGAGCTGCCCGCCTGCAGAAGCAGGGTACACAGCTCTTCTATCCTGTCTCTACCAATCTGTACTGGCAGCTTATCACCAACCGCAAGGCGCGTATCTCGGAGCTGAAGCAGCTGTCAGACAAGATGATAGCCATGACCCGTCATTCTGCCACCGATTATCTCTCTACGCTTGTCATCGACAGCGTGAAGACCAAGTATGACGTATATCGCGTGCAGATCAACGACCTGAACATCCGTCTGCGCATGCTCCTCAACAATGAGATGGATGCCGCCTGGATGCCGGAGCCATACGCCACACAGGCAAGAATGGCAAAGCATGTGGCACTGGCGGATAGTAGAGACAAGAACCTCCAGTTGGGAGTGATTGCCTTCCGCAGCAAACTGAAGGCGGAACCCCGAAGAAAAAAACAAATCGACAGATTCGTGAAAGCTTACGACATCGCTGTTGATAGCATCAATAAGAATGGCGTACACCACTATGCCGCTTTACTGACCAAGTATTATGGTATTGATGCCCAAACCGTTAGCAATCTGCCAAAATTAAAGTACAGTCACGCTATGGAGCCTCGCCAGCGAGATCTCAAGGTGGCAGATATTAACAATTAAACAACTACAATTATGTCAGAAGAAGTGAATTTGTCAGAAGAGTCTAATAACCCGGAAGAAGTTCTGACCCAGAAAGAGTTATTGGAGGATGTTGTTGAAATCCGTCAAATGATTCATCAGCAGCGTTTCGCCGAATGCAATCCAATGCTTTTTGCTATCATAAAAAACAGTCCGGACCATCTGCCGTATATACACCGTCTGGTGCAAGGTTTGCTGTCAACCGTTATCGCCAGTTTGAGTCTTTTCCAACGCAAGAAGATGTCTACTGAAATGCTTGACTTTCTCAAGCTGGATGCCAAAGCTATAAAGGAGTTTAAAATCCCGGAAACGACACCTGAGGCTAGAGCGAAATTAGTCTCCGAAGCTATTTCTGAACTCGACCAGTTCCTGGTAGATATCGAGATGGATATCCGTTCAGAACAGGGTATTTTCAAGGATTTGAAAAAGCATGGCGAGGCGATAGATATTAAAGATGTGAAGCCAACCCTCGAGAAATTCGTTTCCCGAGAGGCGATGCTTTTCCTGAACCACGACCTCTCGAAGGAGGAGCAGGACCAGGCTTCAGCCCGTCTGTATCAGGAGTGGGAAGAGTATCGCGAAAAGATTTTCGACAGATTTGTCTCTTCTGGATATTGGAATGATGAGGAACGTGCTGCTGTCAAAGACACCATCCTTTCGCCTACAGTTGATTCCTTGACCTCTCAGCTTCTGGTGAGTGCCATTACGCTCTCTGCCGCCACCGTTTTCGATATGGGTAAATTCACTTTGCTCTACGATATCTACCGCCTGGCAGATGACGATGAGGTGAAGGTGCGTGCCCTCCTGGGATGGCTGCTGGTTTCTACGAATTGCGGCTGCTACGAACAGCAGCCTGACTTCCGTAGCTTTGCAGAGCAGTTGACTGAGGATTGCAAGAATGATTCAGACTTGCTTGCCGAAATCATAAAAGCCGAGAAGATGCTTGCCGTGACTGTATTCAGCGAGCAGAAGTCTATCGACTATACCAATGACATCATGTCATCGCTGTCAAAACGTTTCCTCGGCGACCTGAAAGATAAGGTAGCCAATTTGCTGGAGGCTGATGAAGATATGCAAAATATCTTCGAAATCGATGAAGACGAGGAAACTTCGGAAGAGAGTCCTATCCGTTCTGTCGATATCAATACCGACGAGGATGGAATCCCTAATCTCGACGTGGATATGGATAGCCCGCTCTCTATGGATGAAATGATGGATAAGGGCATCGATATCCTCTTGCCGCAGTTTAAAATGTTACGAGACCAGACAGAGTTCTTTACTCATCTGTACAATTGGTTCATGCCTTTCTATCTGAAGAATCCTCATATAACCGAGGCTCTCGGATTCGTAGATGAGAAGAGAAAGTTCTGCAAGGCTTTCTGTTCTACTGCAAGGTCATGTCCTGCTGATGGCTATTCCCTGGCAAACCTGATCGTCTCTCATCCTAATGAGATACCGGAGAATATTGTTGACTGTTACGATGACCCTGAGGATGAGGGAGATGGCAGCGAGCCTGCAGATGAGGAAGAGATTGTTAATGAATTTTTTAAAGAGCCTGGAGAGCATCGTGCAAAGCGTATCCGTATCAACTACATCCGCAACCTCCTGCGCTTCTCCAAGTTCTATACAGCGAAGGATGAAATCTTCAATATCCTCGACGAGCTGGATGATGACAAACCAGCCTATGCCGTCTTGGCGGGTCCTCTTTTCCAGGATGAATTCTTCGATAAGTACCGTATGGCTATAGCCCGCTATTCCTTCCGCCGCGAGTTCCCTGACCTGGTTGAAGTGATGCTGGAAGGTGTACCATGCGACACGCTGGAGATGCACTTCATGAAGGGATGGGTATGTATGCAGAAGGGAGACGATCATAGTCTCTGCATGGCTGTTGATCACTTCAAGAAGATGCTGAAGATAAAGCCTGACATGAAGCAGGTATATCTGCAGCTGGGCATCTGCTATCGTAATCTCATCCAGGTGGATGAGTATCTGGAGAATTTCGACAAGCTGATGGAGTTCAAGGATTCATTCTCGGAAGAGGAACTCTTCGAGTTGAAACTGGATAAACTGAAGTTCATCGTCATGAACAACAGATTTGAAGAGGCGATGCCGCTGGCTTACGAGCTGGATTATACCCATCCGGAGAATCAGATGGCGGGAGCCTTGCTCACACAGCTGCTTATCAAGATAGGTGGCGAACATGCGGAAGAGAACTTCCAGAAGGCTCATCAGCGCCTGGATGAATATTTCGCCGAGGTGAACGAGCTTTTCGGTAGTTTCGAGAAGATGAAAAAAGAGGGTAAGGATACGAAGAATATGATGATGCAGGCGATGGATCTCTTCTTCAAGATGATGAAGAATGACAAGCTTGCCGAAGCTTACAATAACTATTCGCAAGGTCTCCTGGCATTGATAGAACATCAGCCGAAAAAGGCTATGGGACCTTTCTTCAGGGCTTATGCCTATTATGTAGAAAAGGATGAGAATGTATTCTTTGAAGCCCTTAAGGAAGACTATAAATGGTTGAAGAACTATGGATGTTCTTACACTGATTTGATGATTATCTATAATCAGGTAGTGGCTGAACACCAGAAATCGCAAGAAGAAATAAAGAAGTATGCCGATAAATCAGAATAGAAATAACAATAACAAGACACAGATAGATACCAACTACGCCCACCTGCAACCGCAGGCGGTGGAGTTGGAGAAGGTGGTTCTGGGTGCATTGATGATTGATACCGATGCTTTTTCGGTGGTATCCGAGATGCTGAAACCCGAAACCTTTTATGATCCGAGACATCAGAAAATCTACGAGGCGATTCAGACCATGAATATGGAGGAGCGCCCCGTGGATATCATGACCGTTACGGATGAACTCACCAAGATGGGCGCCATCGAGAAGGTGGGTGGAGCCGGTTACCTGATGGAGATTTCCTCGCAGGTGGCTTCGGCTGCCCACATCGAGTACCATGCCCGAATCCTGGCGCAGAAATATCTGCAGCGACAGCTCATCCATTATGCCGGCGACATCGAGACCCAGGCTTATGATGAGGGCGTGGATGTGGACGAACTCATGCAGCATGCCGAGGGTGAGCTTTTCCAGCTCTCTCAGGGTAATATGAAGCAGGATTACACCCAGATTGATCCGGTGATCAAGGATGCCGTGGATATCCTGCAGCGTGCCGCCCAGAACAAGGGCGGACTCACGGGTATTCCTACCGGTTACCAGCAGATGGATGATATGACTTCCGGTTGGCAGCCTTCCGACCTGGTGATCATCGCCGGACGTCCTGCCATGGGTAAGACTTCCTTTGCGCTGAGTATCGCCAAGAATGTAGCAGTAGATCACGGGGTGCCTATCGGATTCTTCTCGCTTGAAATGAACAACGTTCAGCTGGTCAACCGTCTTATCTCGAATGTCTGCGAGATTTCGGGTAAGAAGATCCTGAACGGTCAGTTGGATCCAAGCGAGTGGGAGCGACTGGACAAGAAAATCCGTTCTCTCACGGGTGCACCTATTTATATAGATGATACTCCGGGCCTTTCCGTCTTTGAGTTGAGAACCAAGGCGCGCCGACTGGTGAGAGAGAAGGGAGTGAAGCTGTTGATGATCGACTACCTCCAGCTGATGAATGCCAACGGAATGAAGTTTGGTAGCCGTCAGGAAGAGGTTTCCACCATCTCTCGTTCCCTCAAGGGACTTGCCAAGGAGTTGAATATCCCGGTACTCGCCCTTTCTCAGCTCTCGCGTAACGTAGAAAACCGCGAGGGTCTTGAAGGAAAGCGACCACAGTTGAGCGACCTCCGTGAATCCGGAGCCATCGAGCAGGATGCCGATATGGTGCTCTTCGTTCATCGTCCGGAATACTATCACATCTATCAGGATGAAAAGGGAAACGATCTTCATGGTATGGCGCAGATCATCATCGCCAAGCACCGTAAGGGTGCCACCGGAGATGTACTCCTGAACTTCCGTGGCGAGTTCACCCGCTTCCAGGATCCTACCGATTCCTATACTCCAGTACAGGAGGGTGGCGAAATCATGGGTTCCAAGATGAACAGTGGGGCTTCTGATGGAATGATTGCCAGCGGTGCCATTCCACCTCCGCCTATGACAGGACCTGACGGTCCGTTACCTTTCTAGTTGAAAAGAGAATAATTTCGTACCAGAACGTTCTTTTTTAGAATAATCTGGCATAAAAACGGCACATTTCTCTAGATTTTGGGTAAAAAATAGGTGAAAAATGGCAATTTGATAGATTTTCTATTAAAAAAGTTATAAATTGTTTGCGTATATCAGAGAAAATGATTACCTTTGCCAGCGATAAATATATAACGTATAAAAATAGAAAAATATGAGAGCATTAGCGTTGAATATTACAAGCATTATTATTATTCGACTTCGACTGCAGCATGTAGGCGGAAGTGATAAGGTGTGCGTATAGTTCAGCGGTTTGGATATATTGAGCCTTTCTACACTTCCGTATATGGGAGTGGGAAAGGCTTTTTTAATTCCCAGCTCTTTACGCCCTTGCCAAAAGTAAGGGCGCAATGTTGCCCCTATAAGGGCAAAAGCTTTAATTAATAAGAGAAATAAAAATATTTAAGAGATATGAGTGACAGATTATTTATTTTCGACACAACCCTTCGTGATGGCGAACAGGTTCCAGGATGCCAGTTGAATACCGTAGAGAAGATTCAGGTAGCTAAGGCGCTGGAGCAGTTGGGCGTTGATGTCATTGAGGCTGGATTCCCTATTTCAAGCCCTGGTGACTTCAATTCCGTAGTAGAGATTTCCAAGGCTGTAACATGGCCTACCATCTGTGCGCTGACCCGTGCGGTGGAGAAGGATATCGACTGCGCTGCCGAGGCGTTGCAGTATGCTAAGCATAAGAGAATCCATACGGGTATCGGTACCAGCGATAGCCATATCAAATATAAGTTCAATTCCAACCGCGAGGAGATCATCGAGCGTGCCGTGGCTGCTGTCAAGTATGCCAAGAAGTACGTAGAGGATGTGGAGTTCTACGCTGAGGATGCGGGTCGTACCGACAATGAGTATCTGGCTCGCGTGGTAGAGGCTGTCATCAAGGCGGGTGCTACCGTAGTCAACATTCCTGATACCACCGGTTACTGTCTGCCTGATGAGTATGGCGACAAGATCAAGTATCTGATGGAGCATGTGGATGGCATCGAGAATGCCTGCATTTCTACCCACTGTCACAACGATCTCGGTATGGCTACTGCCAATACCCTGCAGGGTGTATTGAATGGTGCACGCCAGGTAGAGGTTACCATCAATGGTATCGGAGAGCGTGCGGGTAATACATCGCTCGAGGAAATCGCCATGATTCTCAAGTGCCACAAGAACATCGATATTGATACCAATATCAATACCACCAAGATTGTTCCGATGTCCCGAATGGTGAGCAGTCTGATGAACATGCCTGTTCAGCCTAACAAGGCGATTGTGGGCCGCAATGCCTTCGCCCATTCTTCTGGTATCCATCAGGATGGCGTGCTGAAGAACGTCCAGACTTACGAAATCATCGACCCTAAGGATGTGGGATTGGATGATAACGCTATCGTATTGACAGCCCGCTCTGGTCGTGCAGCCTTGAAGTATCGCCTCCACGTAAACGGCGTGAATGTAGATGACGAGGAGAAGCTCGACAAGATCTACAAGAAATTCCTCCAGTTGGCTGACAAGAAGAAGGAAGTTACCGACGAGGATGTACTGATGCTCGCTGGTGCTGATTCTGCCGATAAGCATGGTGTTCAGCTCGACTGGTTGCAGGTAACTACCGGCAAGGGCGTGAAGAGTGTGGCAAGTATCGGCTTGAACATCGCTGGTCAGAAGTTTGAGGCTGCATCATCTGGCAATGGTCCTGTGGATGCTGCCATCCGTGCCCTCAAGAAGGTCATCACCAAGGAGATGAACCTCAAGGAGTTCACTATCCAGGCGATTGACAAGGGCTCAGACGATGTGGGTAAGGTTCACATGCAGGTGGAGTACGATGGTCATGTATATTATGGCTTCGGCGCAGATACCGATATCGTGACAGCTTCTGTTGAGGCTTACATCGACTGTATCAACAAGTTCAAGGTAAGATAAAGTATAATTCAGATAAATATATAACAAACAGGATATTATGAATACATTATTCGACAAGATTTGGGACAAGCACGTTGTCCAGATTGTTCCGGACGGTCCTACTCAGCTTTATATCGACCGTCTCTACTGTCACGAAGTAACATCACCTCAGGCATTCGCTGGTATGCGAGCACGCGGACTCAAGATGTTCCGTCCAGACCAGATTTTCTGTATGCCTGACCATAATACTCCAACCCACGATCAGGACAAACCTATCGAGGATCCTATCTCAAAGAAACAGGTAGATACATTGGCAAAGAACACCGCTGATTTCGGTGTAACCCACTTTGCCATGAACACCAAGGACAATGGTATCATCCACGTGGTTGGTCCTGAGAAGGGTCTTTCTCTTCCTGGTATGACCATCGTTTGTGGTGACTCTCATACTTCTACCCATGGTGCTATGGGTGCCGTTGCCTTCGGTATCGGTACTTCTGAGGTCGAGATGGTGATGGCTTCACAGTGTATTCTCCAGAGCAAGCCAAAGTCTATGCGTATCAGCATCAACGGAAAGCTCAGCAAGGGTGTTACAGCCAAGGACGTTGCGCTCTATCTGATGAGCCAGCTCACTACTTCGGGTGCTACCGGTTACTTCGTTGAGTACAGTGGCGATGTAGTGAAGGATATGTCAATGGAAGGTCGTCTTACCCTCTGTAACCTTTCTATCGAGATGGGTGCCCGTGGTGGTTTCGTAGCTCCTGATGAGACAACATTCGAGTACATCAAGGGTCGTGAATATGCACCTAAGGGTGAAGAGTGGGACAAGGCTGTGGCTTACTGGAAGACCTTGAAGAGTGGCGATGATGCTGTCTTCGACAAGGAGTTGACTTTCGAGGCAAAGGATATCGAGCCACGCATCACCTACGGTACCAACCCTGGTATGGGTATCGGTATCACCGAAAGCATCCCAACACTCGATGAAATTCCAGAGGAAGAGCAGGCTGGTTTCAAGAAGAGCCTCAACTATATGGGCTTCCAGCCAGGCGAGAAACTCGAGGGTCATCCTATCGATTATGTATTCCTCGGCGCATGTACCAACGGTCGTATTGAAGACTTCCGTGCCTTTGCTTCATTGGTTAAAGGCAAGAAGAAGGCAGAGGGTGTAACAGCTTGGCTTGTACCGGGTTCTTGGTTGGTTGATAAACAAATACGTGAAGAGGGAATTGATAAGATTGTTGAGGCTGCCGGCTTCGAAATCCGTCAGCCTGGATGCTCTGCTTGTCTGGCAATGAACGATGATAAGATTCCTGCAGGCAAGTACTCTGTAAGTACATCCAACCGTAACTTCGAGGGTCGTCAGGGACCAGGTTCCCGCACCATCCTTGCCAGTCCATACGTAGCAGCTGCTGCCGCTATCACTGGTAAGATTACCGACCCAAGAGAGTTTATGTAATGTCAAGTGTTCAACGTAAAACGAAAAACTGAAATGAAACAGAAATTCAATGTAATTACATCAAGCTGCATTCCTCTTCCATTGGAGAATGTAGATACAGACCAGATCATCCCAGCCCGCTTCCTCAAGGCTATCGACAAAGAGGGTATGGGCGACAACCTCTTCCGCGACTGGCGCTATAATGCCGACGGAACTCCAAAGCCAGACTTCGTGATGAACGACCCTTCTTACAGCGGTGTCATCCTCGTAGCTGGCAAGAACTTCGGTTCAGGTTCTTCCCGTGAGCACGCTGCCTGGGCTATCGCAGGTGCAGGCTTCCGTGTTGTTATCAGCTCTTTCTTCGCTGATATCCACAAGAACAACGAGTTGAACAACCTCGTATTGCCAGTAGTGGTAAGCGAGGAATTCCTGAAGGAACTCTTCGAGAGCATCGACAAGGATCACAAGACAGAGGTAAAGGTTGATCTTCCTAACCAGACCGTGACCAATCTTGCTACCGGCAAGAGCGAGCACTTCGAAATCAACGGCTACAAGAAGCACTGTCTGGAGAATGGTTTGGACGATGTAGACTTCCTCGTTCAGAACCGTGACAAGGTAGAGGCTTGGGAAGCTAAAAACAAGTAATTATGAACGTTAACGCAAAGAGAGATAATTCTCGTATCAGGGAGATTGAGATCATGGACTGCACGCTGCGCGACGGCGAGCAGACCAATGGTGTCAGTTTTCTCCCTCACGAGAAATTGATGATAGCAAGAATGCTGTTGCATGATATCAATGTAGATCGCATTGAGGTGGCTTCAGCACGTGTGTCGGAAGGCGAAAAGGATGCTGTCGCTCGTATTTGCCGTTATGCCAAGACCATTGGTAAGCTGGATTCCGTTGAGGTATTGGGATTCGTGGATAACAACAAGAGTGTGGATTGGATTGCCGAATCCGGCGGTCATGTCATCAACCTCTTGGCTAAGGGTAGCTATAAGCATTGCACCCAGCAGCTCAAGATGTCGCCTGAGGAGCATCTTGCTCACATCAAGCAGACCATCGACTATGCTCTGAGCAAGGATTTCACCGTAAATCTCTACCTGGAGGACTGGTCGAGCGGAATGCGCGACAGTCGTGACTATCTCTTCACGATGATGGACGAGCTGGTGAAGTTGCCTATCAAGCGTTTCCTGCTTCCTGATACTTTGGGTATCCTGAACCCATTGCAGTGTGTGGAGTATATGCGCCAGATGGTTCGCCGCTATCCGGATTCTCACTTCGATTTCCATGCCCACAACGACTACGATTTGGCGGTGAGCAACTCGCTGGCTGCCGTGTTGAGCGGTGCCAAGGGACTCCATGTCACCGTCAATGGCTTGGGTGAGCGCTGCGGCAATGCGCCTTTGGCGAGCGTACAGGTGATTCTGAAGGATATGTTCGGGGCAAAGACCAATATCAAGGAAGATCGCCTGAACGATATTTCCCGATTGGTTGAAGGATACAGCGGCATCGCCGTGGCTCCAAATACCCCTGTGGTGGGTGATAACGTTTTCACCCAGGTGGCTGGCGTGCATGCCGATGGCGACAACAAGGATAAGCTTTATTGCAACGACCTGGTGCCTGAGCGTTTCGGCAGACATCGTGAATATGCATTGGGTAAGAATTCCGGTAAGGCGAACATCATCCAGAACCTCAACGAGCTGGGATTGGAGTTGACGCCGGAGCAGACCAAGGCCGTAACCAAGCGAATCACAGAACTCGGCGACCGTAAGGAGTTGGTAACCCAGGACGACCTGCCATACATCGTCAGCGATGTGCTGAAGCATAGCACACCTGAGGATAAGGTAAAACTGGTCAGTTACATGGTGTCCACTTCTTATGGTTTGAAGCCAATAGCCAGTGTAAAGGTAGAAATAGAGGGTAAGGAGTATGAAGACCGTAGCTCCGGTGATGGTCAGTATGATGCCTTCGTCAAGGCGCTTCGCAACATCTACAAGGTGAAGTTAGGCAAGACCTTCCCTACGCTCGACAACTATCAGGTAACCATTCCACCTGGTGGCCGTACCGATGCCCTTGTCCAGACCGTCATTACCTGGCGTGAAGGCGACCGCATCTGGCGCACCCGCGGCTTGGATGCCGACCAGACAGAGGCAGCTATCAAGGCAACGCTCAAAATGCTCAATATGTATGAGGCAGATAAGAGCGATGAACAGGCTGTTTCGCCTCGCAACTTAGATATGGAATAATACTCCGAAGGTTATTGGAATATCTCTGAAGGTTATTGGAATATCTCTGAAGGTTATTGGAATATCTCTGAAGGTTATTGGAATATCTCCGAAGGTTTCTATTCAGCAGCACGCCCTGAAAGGGCAGAAGCTCCTAGCCCAGGGTAACACCCTGGGTATAAGATAGCATTTAGCAAGGCGCCCTGTAAGGGCAAAAGCTTTAATCATTCAAACAATAAACAATTAAAAAATCAAATAAGATGAAATTAAACATTGCAGTTCTCGCCGGTGATGGTATCGGACCAGAGATTATGAAGCAGGGCGTAGCAGTTATGCAGGCCATTGCAGAGAAGTTCAACCACGAGTTTACTTACAACGAGGCTATCTGCGGCGCTCACGCTATCGATGAGGTAGGTGACCCATTCCCAGATGAGACCTTCAAGACTTGTATGGATGCTGATGCTGTACTCTTCGCAGCCGTTGGCGACCCACGTTTCGACAACAACCCTACAGCCAAGGTTCGTCCTGAGCAGGGTTTGCTCGCTATGCGTAAGAAGTTGGGGCTTTTCGCCAATGTCCGCCCAGTGGCTACATTCGATTGCCTGCTCCACAAGTCACCATTGAAGGATGAGCTTCTGAAGGGAGCTGACTTCGTAGTCATCCGCGAGTTGACTGGAGGTATGTACTTCGGTGAGAAGTATCAGGATAACGACAAGGCATACGATACAGATATCTATACCCGTCCTGAGATTGAGCGCATTCTGAAGGTAGCTTTCGAGTTTGCCATGAAGCGCAACAAGCACCTCACTGTAGTAGATAAGGCAAACGTATTGGCATCTTCTCGTCTCTGGCGTCAGATTGCCAAGGAGATGGAGCCACAGTATCCTGAGGTTAACACCGACTATATGTTCATCGACAACGCTTCTATGCGCGTGTTGACAGAGCCAACATTCTTTGATGTCATCGTTACAGAGAACACCTTCGGTGATATTCTGACCGATGAGACCTCTTGCATCACTGGTTCTATGGGCTTGCAGCCATCCAGCTCTCTCGGTGAGCACACTCCATTGTTCGAGCCTGTTCACGGTTCATGGCCACAGGCAGCTGGCAAGAACCTGGCTAACCCTGTAGCTCAGATTCTTTCTGCAGCCATGTTGCTGGAGCACTTCGGTTTGAACGAGGAGGGCGCCTTGATCCGCAAGGCAGTAGATGCTTCTCTCGATGCCAATGTCCGCACTCCTGAGATTCAGGTTGAGGGTGGTGCTCACTATGGCACAACTGAGGTTGGCGAGTGGATCGTTAACTGGATCAAGAATGCTTAATCTACATTGATATTTAGAAGTATTCTTACAAAAATAGAATTTTGATTTGAATAGCCTTAAGGGAAAGAATATTTTTCCTTAAGGCTATATATATTTTTCCTTAAGGGAAATTATTTTTTTCCTTAAGGATAAATATTGCATCGCAAAATCCCTTAAAAACAAGGAGTTTTGCTTCTGTTTATTTTATTTTGAAAATTCTAAACATCTTTTATCTTTCCTTTTTTGGCTGATTGCATAACTATTTGTATTTTTGCAGCATGAAAAAGAAAAGTATCATATTATATATAGGTTGTTTGCTGGCTACACCTCTGTTTGCCCAGCAAAACAATTTGACGGCTGATTCTAAGGCTCAGAACAAGGCGCTGCGCGATTCCCTGGCGGCAGCTACGAGTGTACTTGCCTATCATCCTGACAGCATCGACCTGCGCCTGAAGAAGGCGGCGTGGAATATCCAGCTGGAACAGTGGAGTTATGCCAAGGATGACCTGGACAAGGTGTTGTTCCTCAACAATACCAATATCGCAGGTCTCTTCTACCGTGCGTTTGTTAACGAGAAGCTTCTGCGCTATAACTTTGCCCGTCTCGATTATCAGAACCTCCTGGTTCTGGTGCCTGGTAACTTCCAGGCACAGCTCGGTCTGGCGCTGCTGAATGAGAAGGACAAGCATTATACCGAGGCGTATGATGGCATCAACAATCTGATAGAGCAATACCCGGATAGTGCAACGGCGTATGCGGCACGTGGCGGTATGGAGAAGGAGCGTGGTCAGCTGGAACTTGCCGAGTATGATTATGCCAAGGCAATTTCCCTTGATGGGGATAATACCGATTACCGTATCAACCGCATCGATCTCCTCATCATGCTCAACAGAAAGTTGGATGCCTATCGTGAACTGGAAGCTTTGCAGAAGAAGGGTGTTGCTCCTGGTCGTCTGCAAGACTTCTATCGCAGATTGCGTCGCAAGAAATAATCGTTGATGAGCTGTGCTACCCGGATCACTTCCTCGTCTCTCATTGCAGAGTTGCAGGGAAGGCTCAGCTCCTGGCAGGCGATGTCCTGGGTAATCGGCAGTTGATAATGTCGAAGCTCAGGATATCCCAGTTGCTCATTGGGTGGAATAGGGTAGTGTATCGCAGTTTCTACAGATTCATCCTTCAGAAACTCCCTCAGTCTCATCCTTTCTTCGGTCATGAAAGGGAAGATATGGAGTACATTGCTGAATGGATCTTCCAGTAATCTCTTCGGGATGCAGCGTTCCACGATGGCAGGATGCAGATAATCCATATAGAGCATCGCCTTCCTGCATCTGGCGATATGCTCATCGTGGGGATGTCTCAGTTTTACATTGAGCACTGCTGCCTGAATCTCATCCATCCTGGAGTTGATGCCCTGATATTCAAAATCAAACCTGCTGGTTCTGCCATAATCGTGGAGGGCTCGGATAGCCTCAGCCAGTTCTTCGTCATCGGTTGTCACGGCACCCGCATCGCCCAATGCTCCCAGGTTCTTGCTTGGGTAGAAACTGTGGGCGCCGGCATCTCCGAGAGCCCCCGTGTGGCAGATACTTTTCTGGATGGCATTACTGCCGATGATTTCTATCTGGTCCTGATAGGTGAAATCCTCGTCTATCTGATTTTGATAGGTGATATTCTCGTCTTCCTGATTCAGCTTTCTTCGGATAGCCTCTCGTGCAGAGCTGTTGACGTATCCGCATCCGAAAGCCTGTGCGTTGTCTTCGAATATCAGCAGATCGTTCTCCTTGCAGATTTCCTGGATTCTTTCCGTCCAGGATAACTTGCCGTAGAGATGTACCAGCATGATGCCCCTGGTTTTATAGGAGATGTTGCTCTCTATGAGGTTCTCGTCGATTTGCAGTGTCTCTGGGTTGGGTTCTACGAGGATAGGAACCAGCCCCACACTCGTGATGGAAAGAATGGTGGCGATATAGGTGTTGGCAGGCACCAGGATCTCATCACCCTGATGGAGCTTACCAATAGCCATTTCTCCCATCAGAATCAGTTTGAGAGCATCCAGTCCGTTACCGCATGATATGCAGTACTCGGTGCCGATGAAAGTGGCATAATTCTTCTCAAACTGCTTCACGCATCTTCCCTGTAAGTACCATCCGCTACTTACTACCTGATTGATTTCCTCCTTGATCTCTTCTTCGTATGGGGCATTGATAGCCTTCAGATCAAGATATTTGATGGCTTTCTTCTCGTTTTCTGTTTCCATTTCCTTTATTTTTGATGAATAGTAAGAAGCAGGGAATGCTCGGTGCTGTCAATTATGCTGCTTTTACAAGCTTCCCGCAGAATCAGAGCCTGATTAGGACGGGTGAGCTTGAGGGTTCCTTCTTCCATAATCTGTATGGTGATTTCACCTGCCAGTGCAATCAGCATCATAGAACAATGTTCAAGTTCCATAGGGGCATCGGAATGAATGATGCCGATATGCTTCCATTCCACCTTTTTTATTTCGAAGGGGATATGGCTGCTTTCCTCGGCGACGGTAAGACAGCCGCGAGGATCATATATCTTGGGAAGTTCTATGATTTCTATTTTGTTCATATTTATAAAAACGGAGGATAGTGGGCAATATTGTATAGATGGAAGGAAAAAGTAGGTTATTGGAAAAACAGGGGGAATATAAAAAAGTAAAGAGCAGCTATCTTCTCAGACAACTGCTCTACATTCAATAGGTATTAGTTTTCT
>JAJWLX010000055.1 GCA_021636625.1 Prevotella sp.
ATGCCGGTTATGAGCCAGGAAAGGATGTGAAGATTGCCATGGACTGTGCTGCCAGTGAGTTTGCCGTTCAGGAGAATGGTGAGTGGTTCTATGATTACCGCCAGTTGAAGGATGGCAAGAAGAAGGATCCTAATGGAAAGAAACTGACTGCTGCTGAGCAGATCAAGTTCCTGGAAGAACTGATTACCAAATATCCTATTGATTCTATCGAGGATGGTCTTGATGAGAATGATTGGGACAACTGGGTGAAGTTGACCGCTGCCATCGGCGACCGCTGCCAGTTGGTAGGTGACGACCTCTTTGTTACCAACGTGAAGTTCCTGGAGAAGGGTATCAAGATGGGTGCAGCCAACTCTATCCTCATCAAGGTAAACCAGATTGGTTCTCTCACCGAGACACTGGATGCTATCGAGATGGCTCATCGCCATGGTTACACCACCGTTACTTCCCATCGTTCTGGTGAAACCGAGGATACTACGATTGCTGATATAGCCGTAGCAACTAACTCCGGTCAGATTAAGACGGGTTCTATGAGTCGTACCGACCGTATGGCTAAGTACAACCAGCTTATCCGCATTGAAGAGCAGTTGGGCAATAACGCAGCTTACGGTTATAAGAAGTTGAAATAAACCAATTTCACCATGACTATACACATAATATAGAATAGATCAGATACGAAATAGATGGGCATGGATGGCCGTGAGGTTGTCCATGCTTTTTTATTACGAGCGACGAGAAGATTCCTGAAACGCATGCTCATGGTTTTCAGAAGCAAGCCTCCTACAAAACGGACAGGTGTTGCATTTTGGGGATTGTCTCAAACATACGCCGCAAATTAGGATTCTTTAAAGTAAAATCAACTAGCTTTTGGCAGATAACTGCCAAGAGCTAGAATTTCGTTGGGAATCTTTAAGTTTTTCGCCAAAGGTTGCTGCAATGTGGGCTAAAAGCAACCTATTGCCCAGCATAAAGTGGTTGATTGCCAAAGAACTCATCCATAAGATTGTTATACACATTCCCATAGCTTCTTTCATTATATAGCTTTACGTGAGAACCATGTGTACTGATGGCGAGTTTATAGTAGAGATCCCTGAGAGAAATTCTTGGATTTTCTGTAATACTTTTCAGGAAGCCAATAGTAAAACTATTAGAAAGATAAACCCCATTCTTTTCACTCCACATATCGGCATGGCTCGGTTCATAGGGATTGGCTGCGGTTAAGAAAATAGCACCAGGAATTCCTAAACATGTTTCTCCTAAACCGCCACTATAGCAAGCTTCAACTACCATCATAAGTTTTCGATGAGTAGTTTCTTGCAAGCCCTCCTTTAGTTCACTATAACTTATCGTTTTTTGCAAATCTGATCCAAAGTCGAGTTTACCTGGAGTTCCATGACTACTCCAAAAAATAAAAATGTTATCATTAGCTGTTGCCTTAATTACTTTTGGCAAATGATCACTTTGTTTTCCTTGAAGAATATCTCCTATATCATTAGGATTAAGATCACGTAAATGATAATCTATGGCAGATTGATCATATACATTTACTCCACCTTCTTTTACATATAACGTACCAGGTGTTGGATTAGACGGATTTTGAGCTATGTCATCTTCGGCTATTAGAACAATATGGTCTTTTGAATAGCCTTGAGAAATAAGATATTGATACATACTGAAGACATCTGCCTGAAAGCGATAGTTTTTCCAAGAGTTAGATCCCGCCACCAACAGCGCCCAGCGCCCTTTTAGTTCCGGATAATTATAATCAGGAACATCAGCCTCGACAACGTCTATTCTTGATGCAGTCCAATTCCACATATCTTTAGAAGAACTCGCATGTTTAGAGCCTTCGGTAGAAATATATTCCAGTGTTATGAAATGCTGATTATAAAGTTTCCAATAACGATAGGTTGAACCGATTACGCTAACATGAGACTTTTCAGAAAATATCCATGAAGATGATACCCCATCTATGTTTGGACATTCCTCTAAAGAAATCTTTTGCAAAACTATAGCCATATCTTCAGGATACCAACTATATCCACTTTTTTCTTGCCCATCTACAATATCGTTGATAGCTTTAACGAGACTTGACTGAGTAATGAACCGATGCTCCAAGGCATAAGTTAATAAGCAAATAGCATCATAATATTGTGCCTCACCATTGGTCAAAGTCTCTCCAAAATGCTTTTCATAGGCAATATGAAAACCTGTTTCTGGGTTTGAGAAAAGATCTACACCTTCATAATCGGCATTTCTCATAGATGCAGCAGTTTCATCGGAAACAAAGGTATCAGAACAGAAAATTCTAGGAGTATACAGATATTTACCTCTAGAAAGTTTCTCTCTTTGTATTCCAATTTCTTGATCGAATGCTGCAGCAATGCTTGGATTTGACGGGTTAAAAACCAAAACGTTATCTGCCTTCTTATAATCTGTTCCACACAACTCTCTAGCATAGCGACGCACGTCATCTTCATTTTTATAAAGATAAACCCCTTTTACATCCAGACCATATTCTTCTGCAATAAAGCCAAACCAGTCAGCATAAACATTACTAACCCCAGACGATTTTGCATCGTCTTTTGTCAACAAATATATTGGTATCTTTTTATCATGCTCATCGGTCTTTACCGCCCTTGACATTAAAACTTCTATCTGTGTTATATCTGATTCTGATAAATTCCAAAGAAAGTCACAAGCAGCAAATTTCCTTTGAAATTCAACGTTTGTTGCAGCAGGAGTAATCATAGGCTTGTGCTGTTTGGAACAAGAAGCTATCTTTTGTGCCATCTTCTCTGCCAGGATAGAAGATGTTGGCCCTATGATAGCAACAACGCTAGTATCTTCAACAACTTGATCCATATAGCTTTCTATATCAGAATCGTCTTGATTTTTATAAATCAATTCAAGTTTAATTTTGTTTTTGAGATTTTTTTGCGCCTTGTCTATGTTTTCTAAAGCCCATTTACCAGTCCGCTGCCATCTTGTCATTTCCTGGGTGTCCATAAATACAGCTACCTTATAGGTATGTATGCCTCCCTGGGATAACGTTGCCTCTTCATCTTTTGTGCAAGAAACAAAAGAGAAAAAGAACATTACTGCTCCACAGATGTAAAATATCCATTTTTTGAATGCAAATTCAATTCTGTTACTTAGTCTTTTCATATCCATCTTTTTCTAAAGCTTCTTTAAGATAAATTTTATATAACTCTTCATAATCTACCGGGTCTCCAATAATGATATTTTCGAAGAAATTTGGTGTAAACTCGATATCAATGGCATTGTCTTCCATTCCTTTCTGTATGACTTTTTCCCATTTCTTTCCTTTTCGCCAATCTTCAAGCAACTCTCTAAGCATATCGCCAATTTTAATAACCATAGAGAATGGAATATTTCTGCTCAACCCTTTTTGGTTTATATCCATTCCGATAATCCATGGTGCAAAGAATGTATTTTCGTTAGCATAGCGAATAATACCCGAACCAGAGAAACCAAGCAACGGAAATATAATATCTTCTGAAAAGATATTATCATCATATTCCTTTTTCATTTCTTTATATACAGAATCAGGAACTGCAAACCCTTCTTCTTTATTAGTTAAATATTTGACACTAAGTGTATTCTGATCTTTGTTATGTAAATTATATCCATCCTTAAAGCCTCGAATAGCAGTTAGGATAATCGAGTCTTCAGCTGTTGCAGCCCAAATTTTTGCGTCTCTATCAGTACTCATTGCACCAGCTAAATAGCTACATCCATAACGATTGATAAATAACGAATGTACATTAAAAGGGGTATTTGAGTTTCTGCTCTCAAATAGTAAAACTTGAGTGCCTTTACCCGTGAAGCTAGTTTGGTATTTACATGCAATATCTTCATAGTCAGAGGAACCTAAAATGATGAGACTAGAATCTTTAAGGGCATTATCATTTAACCATGTTCTATACAGAAGTTCTGCTTCAGCTTTTGTAGATGGTTGAAGTAGATGAAACCTGGTATCATACTTGTCAATAAAAGAAAGAACTCCTCCGATAGCATTATCATTGTAGCCATTATCTCCTAATCCATTTACAGAAGCCAAAAAAGTGATGTTTGACTGAGTTGTACTGACATGCTTAGAATCGTCAATGTCTTCCTTGTTGCATGATCCCCAAACAAAGCTCATGCAACAAAGAAGAACTGGATAAATAATATTAATTTTTCTTTTCATTTTCAACAATTTTTCTGTATATCGTTCCGTAGAAATAATTAATAGCGCATTTCTAGAGGATTCCAATAGTAATGGTATTTTGGGACTCTTACCATTCTCCCGTTTTGGAATATACAATTAGGGAGTCCATCAAGTTCTCCCATTTGTTCTTTTCCGTCTCTTGTACGAAGATAGAACGTAACCCCTTTTTTATATACCCAATAATAAGGTCTCGTCTTATCTAGAGTCCCATCTGGCTTAATAGAATATGGCCATTCATAGTCCATTACTAAATGACTTGGCTGATAATCCAAGTTTTCATACTTAATGGTATCTGCAACACCATTGTTAAGATAGATAGTTGTGCCAGATGAACTATTACCAATATACTCTGTAGTAATTTTATCTTTAAGACAACTTACTCTATAGGCTTTACTTTTGTGAATACAGAAACCACTCAAAAGATTGACTTGACGATCTAAAATAGGATAAACAACCTGTACGTCACTGGATGGATCAATCTCAGGAATACGTTCTCGACAGATGGTCGCAACATATCGTTCCCCAGAAATGACATTTACGGTTTGAGGCTGCCAGTATGATTGCGTTGTACCCCCTATTGTACAAGTGACACTTTGAGGCAACTCAAATGTTGTACTTACGTTGTTTAAAAAACCATTTACTTTTTGGAAGTCAGATGCTGTTCCGTTTATTCTTTGTCGTATCAAAGAGCTTATGGTCTTGTCTGGTATGAAATCCCAAATTGGGGATACTTCCATCTCTATAATCTCTAGATTGGATTTTTGAAAATCCTTTTGATCATAGCACAGGCTTTCTGTCCAGCCACCAATAAACTTTGAGAGATCTGGACTTTCTCCATAAGTAAATCTTAATAAATCGTTTGGAATCAACGAAAGATCCCCACCTTTTATTTTTACATTGCAGTCAGCACTATATAACATATGATTAATACGTTTGTACTCTTCGCTTACTGTTTTTGTTTTAAATAATTTGGCAATAGCTGCTTCCCCAAGTGTCTTTTTGGTATAAAGGTCTGTAAGAGAATCAGCAGACATCTTTATTTGGATAGCAATACTTCCTCCCAAATTGGCAGAAGTCACGACATGTGTACCATAGCGCTCTATAAAAGAGTCTATGGTAGCAATGTCATGATGAGTCTTTAACCAACTAATTACCTCGCGGAAATTAGGAGTTAGTAACTGTTCCTGATTTTTCTTTTGAATGAGAGACTTCAAAGATAGTTTATTCAGGGAGACTTGTAATGATGGACAATCAAGCTCAACCTTACAGAAAAAAGCATTTCTTTCTCCTTTTTCAATGAGTGACACACCACCTTCTATCTTACCATTGAATATGATAAGTTTAGATTCAAGATCTGCCTTGAACATTGTATGCTGGTAGAATTCATCTCGGTTGAAAGTTGCATATTGTTTGAACCCGACCCTATTGTCACTGTTGGTTTTGATTAAAGTTCCGTTTAATGCTTCTTTCACTTTTTGGTAATCAAGAACTTGACTTTTGATGTCTTTTAAATTACAAAGTTCTCCATGAAGACCATCATAAGAAAAGCCAACACCATAGGTTCGCTTAAAATCCGGTGTAGTTATTGGATTCTCTATGGTCCGAGACAAAGGAGATTTCCAAGTATTCTGATGGCTGGAAACTAAATTCTGCACATCAGCATCCTCTGTGCATGCTACAAGCAATGCACAGAGAAAAATGCTCACTGATATTAATTTTAAACCGTTCATTATGATATTTTTTTAAGTTAGCTGGCACCTCTATATAGACATTCCCAATCTTTATTACTTTTGAATTCAGGAGTAAAATAGAAAGAATGTGATGCAGTACTACGTCTTGGAGTTTCTCTGTGAGTATAATAAACACTCCATGATGAGCAGGTATAATCATAATAGAACGTAGTTTTATATATCGTAACATCGTAACAATAGTGAAACCACCACAGATGATGATCATATCTATATGAGTTGTCAAATGTCACAGAACGACTTGGTGATAATTCTTTATACAGAGTTTTTATTATCTTCATGGTCGTACAATCATATTGCTCTAGTTTTGAAAACATATTGCTAAATTTTGATGGGGAGTATTTCATCGCACCAGCGAGAGCATTGAAGTCTTCGGGTTGAGCAGTATTTTCCCAAAGATAGAAACTTCCTTGCCAATAGTTATAGTATCTAAACCAATCATCACTCCACCCACCATCAAAAGTTAACATGATTCCTTTACTTCCTTGGGATTTTCTTACACAAACATAGATATGATTGGTACTAATCTGTTTCCAAATACTCATAAACAAGAAAGGAGATGCTAAATCGTTCTCAGGCCATTTATTGCTCGGAATAAATACAATTTCTGTAAGTATATCCTTGAGCCTAGGACAATCTATCTTTATTCTAGCAATCTCTGATGATGAACCTTTCTCAAACTTAAGATGTATATCGCCTTGCGTAATTTCTTTATCTCTGATTTGTTGATCCAAACTAGAGTTTAAGGCACCTATAATATTGTAGTATCTTCCCTCAGCCTCCTCAAGTGATTCTGCGGTAGTATAATATATAGTAGGTGATACATCGTATATGGCCGCTCCTATTCTAGGCTGATATTCAATACTACCATCCTTATGTTCAATGATTTCACATAAGCTTTGCATGATGCCTTCCGTTTTCATATCCTCACGTTTTTTTGCAGCTTCTACATCTTCAACCTCTTGCTTATGATCTTCGGTATCGGAGTCTTTACTACAGCTTGAAAGAACGAGCATAAAGGTACATACAACATAAAGAGTGAATATTATATTTTTTCTCATAATTACTTTTTATTTATATTTAAAATATGATGAACGATAAGCTCTAACAGGATACATATTGTCATCGGTCTTTTGTATCTTTTTTCTTTGAAGTGTATAGTTTGGTGCCAATATTAAAGCTTGCCCAGAGTTTTTTGCCACTTCTTTAGATGTGATAAAACAATAACTTCCGTTGTAATGGAACGTATCTTTTATTTCTTTTCCAGAAAACACGTCATGCCCTCCTATGTAGCCAGCGAATTGTGCATCGAAACCAGATTGCTGTCCTTTGAACAATGCTTTATGGTTCATACCAATATACTTTTCTAAGGCTATAATATCTTTTTCACGAGGCACATACCAATGGATTCTGTTACCAAATAAATCTTCATTCGCATCGAATACACCAGGATGCGACTCTGTGAAAGACGGTGAATTACCATAGAAAATATTGGCATACAACATACCATTTTCGGTAACTTCATAAGTATTATAATCATAACAATTTGGATCATCAGGATCAACAGGCTCACCAAACTCTAATTCGTCTTTAATGTTTTGTCGAGTCCAATAACCAGATCCAATCTTTACAGCGGCATATTTAGAACCACCTTTAAAGTCTATGTAATGATCTTGAAACTTTAACTTTACATCAGAAATATCGATACCCATATTGGTAGTATAGAAAGCTCCGTCTATATAATATAGCTCGGATAGCTTATCTCCAATCCTATAGCCCTCTAATGGTCGAACATAGCAACCGCCAACGTTGTCAAACATAACTTCTGAAGGAGGGGTGCTCTTGTCACCAATAAATATCCCCCTACGTATATTAGTTTGTTCTTTATATATTGGATAAATGACATTGACCCGTTGGTCTCCACGGATTTCTGGTACATACTCATTGCAGATTTCAACTTTAGGAATTTGATTGTGGTACCCCACCTTTACCAAAGTAGAACTATTTGACTGCTCAAATTTTAGAATGTCGTCAGTCAATTGTATTTTATAGAAGTTGTCTAAGCCTAAGTTTTGCAAACTGGCAGAGATTTCACCACCTTCTATATTTACCAGTTTAAGTATTTGTGAGATTATCTGAGACCTTGCTTCTTGATTGCTAAAGAGTTGCCAGATTGGTTTCAGTTGACAACTTATCATAGCCAACGTTGACGAGTTCTTAGCATCAATACTATTTAACCATTCTCCTAAACATGACGAATTTATCTGCCCATAGCTGTCTTTAGTCTCAGCATTGGATTTCAAATTCCGATTGGCTTTTTCCGTTCCTCCGTAAATGTCAAATGTTAAGCCACCGATGGAACAAATGTTGTGAGAAGCTTCTTCCGATTCTGCACTTTTTGCCTGCTTCCCATTTTTATATTTTAGGTAACGTTCTACGCTTTCCTTACTGGTTTCTTTCGACTTGAAGTTTACCATATAGTCGAGTCTTCCTCCTAGGTCTGCATATGTTATAAAATGAGTTCCATACTTCGTCAGTAATTCATTTACGTTTTGGGTGTTTGGAGATGAGTTTACTTTCTTCATAAGGGCATAGAAATTATCGGTGAACACATCATACCCCTGCCGAACCAAACTTTCTATTTTTCCTTCATCAAGAAAACGTGTAGCTACAATTTTTTCTATAGAACTGTAACCATAGGTTTGCTGTCTTTCGGAAACTTCACTGATTTGTTTGAATTTCTGTACTTTTTTATTATAAAACAGAATTTTGGTTTCAGTTGTGGATTGTTCAGAAAGCCATGATGCCATATCCTCTATATTGTAGGCACAATGTAGTTTGAAGTTTTCTATACTTCTACCTTCTTGTGCAATGATAGAGCCCCATATTTGTTCGGCATTCAATAACTTATTATAGTCAAAAATAGCTTCTGTCACACTCTTTGAATCCATATAGTCAATGAGCATATTGTATCCGAACCCCACACGGGTCTTTCGGGTAATAGAATCAGACAGGGCATTTTCTTCGTCTTCAGCCTCACATGTTTGGTGGATGCTTACTTGGTTAGTCAAGACATCATTTTCTAATCTAAACTTGATATAACCATCTCTACTTCTTTCACCATTGTTGGGCATTACATAGAAGTTGAAACTTCCCGATGCCGATAAAGTATCGGCATCGAGGGCTATCCAATCCGCATCCGTACAGATGCGGATTGGCTTCAAAGAGTCGGCTGTAACTACAATTCTATAGTAGCGACCATCATGAGAGATATTCACTTGATGTTCACTCAAATTGATATTTGGTTCATTCGTTTGAGGAATGGACAATTCATTAGATTCACTGCATGAGGTTGTTAACCAACAACCGGACAAGATGAATATGAATATGTAAAGCCAACTTTTGTTCATATGTTCTTAATTTTAATCTAATTTGTTTGTTCAGGAGCGATACCTATGCTAGCTAAATTAATACAGGTTTTCTTATCCTTGTAGTATTCACGAGCAATTTCCTTCATTTCCTTACTCATTTTAAATGGAAACAAGTTCCAGATACCTTGATAGCGTATATTAATAAGTGAAGTATTGTCAGTTTGATCGCTTGCAGATGTTATGGAATTAATCCATTTGTCTGCAGCAGCCTGGATGGAGTTTAGATTTGGTTCCTTTTCTGTCATAAGCTTTGTCAATGACGCTAAAGTCGCCGAGTTTCCACCTGAAGCAGTGATGAAATGTTGTGAAGCATTCCAGATTTGCATACCTTTCTTTGCGTAATCTACAGCAACTCCTCCCTGGATTGTAACGCCTGCTAACATAAGTGTTGCATCAAGATCACCATGTACCTTGAAGTTTTCTTCCATAGCTAAAGAATCATAGCGCATAGAAAAGAATATACTTCCTCCAAGATCTGCACCAGTTATGACTACAGGTCCTATTGTTTCATATAAATATTCTACGTTTTCTTTAAATTCTTCTTTATTTCCAGTTTTATAGCTATCTACTATTAAGTCATAAACATCCAGAAAACCTACTTCTACTTGATCTTCTAAGCCTGAAACTTTTTTCTCTAGATTATGACGTAAAGTACTCATTCCTTTAAAATTAGATGATAAAAATGTAACTGATTGCTCTGAGTTATAAGTCTTTACATTAGAAAGTTGATATCCCTTATTGTCATAGTTGACATTTAAGTTCAATTTAAACGTTCCATATTTAACACTTAGTTTACAATCTACTTTCAAAGAGGCTGTATCCTCGTCTAGAGTATCACTAATGGCAACTTTAATCTGATCTTTTGCTGTTTGGTTTTGTGCTAGATATTTTTTTAATTCTTCCACATTAAAGATCGTTTCTGTCTGCTCTCCGGTCAGAATATTATAGCCACTTCCAACACCTTTATTAAACCATAGATCTGTGAAAGGTTGGGCATTGTCATTTTCTGCACTTTCACCTTCTTTCAGACCAATATATTGACGTAACTTGACTATTTCTTTCTTACCATCACACTCCAAAACGAGGTTTGCAGTGCGTTCTTGAATTTGCTTCTTGGGATTCAGATAATCGACAGACAACGAAATGCTTCCAGAACCTTTTCCTTCTACAGCTCCTTTTATACCAACCCATTTCAATTTGCCTTGGACATCCTCAAGACTAGCTTTCCAATTGCCATTACTTTCTATAGGGATATCAATATTTCCACCAAGACGGTTTATACATGCTTCCTTATCTCCATTATTAACAATGATACTAGTTGTATCATCGCTATCAGAACATGAACTAAGGCAACAACCGCAAACTATTAATAATATAGTTGCTAAAAGACGGATAGTTTTATTTGCTCTCATAATATATTTATTCATCATTAGTATTCAGTGTATATGTAAAGATGGTATGCTCTTTAAGAATGTACTTGGACATCGTTGCAGAACTATATTCGTCATTGCTTGTCTTTGAGCCATTCATTCCGAATGTCAAGTCTTGCTGCCCATTCTTAAAATATGCTGCTGCTGACGCGGTGCATGAACAACCAAGAGAGTAGGTCTTGCCATCTTCTATTGCTGGCGCACTAGATTTAGGCTTAGCAATTACTTTGCAAACAAACGTCTTTGGACATAATTCATAGGGCAGCTCATAATTGAACACCCAGTCTTCAGTGAGCTTTTCCGTCTTTTCGCCAAGACCTGCATTATAGGTCATTTCGATATCGAAGAATTTGTACCAATTATCGTCTAGATTGATGGAATACTCAACTCTAATTTTGTCTCTCTTGTTAATACCATCGTTTTCTTCGTCATCGCTACTACTGCATGCAGACAGGAACAAGAAGCCAACAATGCCAATAAGGAAAAGAGAAGTGCTTAGAATAAACTTCTTCATAATAATAAGGTTTTATGTCTGTTTAGGTCCCCATGTTCTCAGACGTTGTTAAAATGAGGTTCTTGATAAAGACAGTAATGAAAAAGCGTGGGAACCGCTTGTCGTCTGTCCCACATTCTGAGGCTCTAGCAACTGCCTATTGTCGTTGAACAGACAACGCTAGAGCCCACGCCGATATGTGAATATGTATATACCCATCTATATACCTTAACAAAGCTCGAGTATCATATCCATAAGGATACAATCCGAACTGTCAAGATACAATAAGGGCTGTCATAAATCACACCCATGGGCATCTACCGCTGCTATGCTCAAGACGACAATTCAGTAATTTGCTAGATTCCAGAATGTCAAGAACAAAGCGTCAAGTAAACGCCATTTCAATATGTCTTTGGACTATTTCGCTCCCACCCATTACCACTCTACATTAGTTCTATGTTGAAAACTTCTGTATACCGAGTTCGGCGTGGGATGCCAAGTTGTTATAGCTTTTTGAAGAACTCGTCTTATCTTAGCAATAACGTTTTGACATTAGTCCACTGCAAATGTAAAAAAAAATATTGTAAAATGCTTCTTTATTGATAAAAAACTTCAAAAAAGCGCATAGGTTTAGACTTTTTTAAGAAACCGTCAATCTGTTTAGGCGAACAGTCTAACTTACTTCTGCCAAGATAACGAAAGCATCAGCAGTTATGGCGTGAACAATGGTAGGTTATATGCTTGGTTATTCCTGCTGTGCCAACTGGCAGATATGGAGACAGTTGGCTGTTCTAGGTAAGACAGTGAACTGTTCCGGTTCCGCCAGTGAACCGTTCTACGTCAACAGTAAACTAGCCAGACCTACTTATATCATCTAAAATATGATTATAGAATGATTGAAGAATGATTTGCAAATTATATGGCAGGCATGAACATGAATTTCGCGAATCATCTCACCCATGCCTCTTCTTCTTACCTATAGGTAGGTATTTTCGGGCGAATACCTACTTTTGATGATGCCCGAAATTTGGTGGTTTGTGAAATAATACCTAAATTTGCAGTGGAAAATAAGATATGTAATTAAAGGTATTATTGTTTATCTGCATCTTCACATACATTACTGATAACTTCGATATATTTTATAGTTTAAAAACAAAAAAATGCAATGACAAACGTATTGATAAGTGCCGCCGGGCTGTGCGGCGCTACGATTATAGGTGCCATTCTGGGATTCTTCGTCAAGGAGTTGCCCCATAAATGGAACGATGCCGTGTTGGGATATTGTGCCGGAATCATGCTGGCGGCTTCTACGCTAGGATTGATAGTACCAGCCTTCGAACAGACCGGACTTTGGTGGCTGGTAGTGGTTGGCGTAATGGCAGGTGCCCTGTTCCTGAATGTGCTAGATCTGGTAACTCCCCATCTTCATCATATTACGGGACTAGACCCCGAGGAACATCGCAACAATGCCAGACTGAGCCACGTGATGCTTTTCGTGATGGCGATAGCCCTGCACAAACTGCCCGAGGGAATGGCAGCTGGAGTGAGTGTCTGTTCATCAGAAGGCGCAACGGAGTGGGGTGTTTCCTTCGGTATCGCCCTGCAGAACATTCCCGAGGGAATGGTGATTATCGCTCCTTTGATGATGGCAGGCGTTTCTGCTGCTCGCACCTTCTTCATCTCCATTTTCATCGCCCTGCTCGAAGTGGCAGGCATCCTGTTAGGTTTCGGTTTAGGTTCAGCCTCTTCTACCTTTCTCCCCGTGATGCTGGGTTTTGCCGGTGGTGCTATGCTTTATGTAACGAGCGACGAGATGATTCCTGAAACTCATGCCCATGGTTTCCAGAAGCAAGCCACCTACGCCCTTCTCCTGGGCTTCATCACCTTTGTGTTGATGGAGAAATGCGTATAATCAGATTCTGATGAGGAGCATATAGCAAAGGGTACAGAAAATTGAAGCCCAACTCATGCATATCATAAGTATGATACTTAGACATCGTAACCATGATACTTAGCTATCGTAACCATAATACTTAGCTATCGTAACTATCTTGTTTACGCCAGACTTACCCTACCCACCCCTAGAAGGGCAGGTCGGGGGCGGTATTCTGCTGGGGCTTGCTGTTCAGTAACTTAAGATTGCAAGTACTTGTTTACTCTATGTCTCATGAGGCTGAACATCAGGCTGAATACTGAACTCTGAACACTGAAAATGGAGTAAAAACAGCGTTTTAGGGATGTTTTAAATCCGCTATAACCCATTGATACATATTTCTTTATATTCTTTAGCATGCGCTGCTTATAAAAAGAGTGAAACGCTAAAGTTCAGCTTCAGCCCTCCTCGGCGACAGTAGTAATGTGGTACGCACTCTTTATTCTTCCTTGATTTTCCAATCTCTGATAGTTCTCTGGGTACTGTCGAAGCTGATACCGATTTTAACCAGTCGCTTACCTTCAGAATGATAAGGCAACATGTAGCCTTTTTCGTCTATCTGAGCCAAAGCTTCTTCTGCACTCTTATCTACCTTCAGTTCGAAGACGTATATCGTATCTGGCATGTGCATTACAGCATCAGCCCTGCCGATGGCGCTCTTCACTTCCGTACGGATATAGATGTTGAGGAAACTGAACATCAGATAGAAGATAGTCTGATAATGCTTCTCGCTGTGATTCTCCAGATCGTATGGTATCGTAGCCATATAGGTGCGCATGTGTTCCAGTGCCGCCTCGATATCATTCCGGTAAACCGCCTTGCAGAACCCCAAAAGGAAGGCATTGTTGTCAGAACGGCGAGGATTCACATAATGGGGAATCAATGAATTGAGCAGTCCGTCGCGTACCTCTTTGTTTGGGATGCCCAGGGTATATTCCTGAAACATCGGCTCATATTTCTTGATGGTCAGATAGCCACTCTGGTAAAGCAATGGCAAGGCATCTGTCATTTCTTCTGTAGATTGGTCGAAGGAACTCAATACCGCCTCCTGACTTTCCAATGTAGAAAGATTGACATGATACTTATCCAAGAGTTTCAAGAGGAAGGACGGCGTGCCGGAACCAAACCAATAAGGAGCAATCTTTCCTGCATTCAGTGCCTTTACCAGACTGAAAGGATTAAAGATATCTTCTGATTTCTCACTGAAATGATAACCATCATAGAATTGCGTCAGCTCTTTCAGACACTCCTCATACGTCATATTCAGTGCTTCACCCATAGCTTCAATGTCCGGTTTCATCTGCGTGGTAAGTTCTGTCTTGCTGATGCCGCAGATGGCTGAATACTGGTCGAACAGACTGATATTGTCGAGGTTGTTGAGTTCGCTGAAGATGCTGAGCTGCGAGAACTTGGTGATACCAGTGATGAAGGTGAACTCTAGGTATGGATCGAGCATTTTCAAAGGGCTGTAGAAGTTCTGCATGATGCGGCGGAGCGGTTGCAGGTTCTCTTTTTCATGCACTACGTCCAGCAACGGGGCATCGTATTCATCGATGATGACTACAGCCTTCTCGCCCGTCTTCTCGTAAGCTTTCTTCACTAGGTCTTTTAGGCGGAGGTTTGCATCCACCTGATGAGTCTTGTAGCCCCAGATGGTCTCCTGCTCTTCAAGCATATCAGCCAGGTATCTTTCCAGTTGCTCTATGCTCATGTGCTTGGCACCGCTCAAGTCGAAATGAAATACAGGATGCTTCACCCAATCCTTTTCATAATCTGCAATGGCTAATCCCTCGAAAAGTTCCTTTCTTCCCTCGAAATAGGCTTGGAGGGTAGAGGCAAAAAGCGATTTGCCGAATCGTCTTGGGCGACTCAGAAAAACATATTTCATTCCTTTTTCTCTAAAATCCACGATGTATTTGGTCTTATCTACATAGAGATAATTTTTCTCGCGGATTTCTTCAAAGGTCTGAATTCCTACAGGATATTTATTTACTATTTTTGCCATATTCTTACGCTCTTTACGTTTTGCGCTGCTAAGGTACGAAGAAAATCTGAATTAGCCAAGCATAAATGCAAATATTTATTCTACCCGTCATCTTATTCTTGGCAGTCTGGTTTGACCAAAAGAGTATGTAAATTAGGATACAAAAAAGCGGAGCGTGATTTCACAACCACACTCCGCGCAAACTTAAACAACTAATTAAATGGGGTAAAATATAGGAAAGAAAAAGCCTATGATTACTAGTTGTTTATGGTTGTGAACTAGCATCCTGTTTTCTCTTTATTTCTTATTATTGGTACATTTTAGGTACTACTTTAGGTACTTTAACTTAAAACCCTTGCTTATGTGATTAAAAAGTGGTATCTTTGCAGTGGTTAAATAACAATGTGGTGCTTATTAGATGCTAGATTAGTACCTAAAGAGTATCTAAAAAATATTTCTAATTATGGCAAGAACAAAGAAAGTAGTTAAGGCTAAAGAGCCTGTTAAACTTTGGTTTAAGGCTTTGAGAAATGGTAATAAAGCTATCTATCTGAGAAGCTATGTGCCAAATTCTGATAGCAAGGGGTATATGTATGAAAGTTTAGGTATGTACTTAGTCCCAGAAGTGGATGCTGCAACAAAGAACCAGAATAAAAATACTTTGTTGGCTGCTGAGGCTATTAAGGCACAAAGAATTATTGATGCTGCAAATGGTAAGGCATCCATCAAGAAAACTGATAGGGGAAAGCAAACTCTATTGGTAGATTGGATGCAGTATTATGCAGAAAAAAAAGAGAAATTAGGACAGAGTAAAAGTAATGCTGTAACTATAAAGAATGTGCTGTTGCATCTGATTAAGTACAAAGGTGATAAGATTACTATGGCACAGGTAGATAAAGCCTATTGTGAGGGATTTGTAATGTACCTTGCAAATGGTAAGACTATTGGTACTAGTAAGCCAGAAAGAAGTGGTGAACATAAAGAGAAACCTATTGCTAACAGCACAGCCAGACTTTATTTCAATACCTTTGTAACAGCCCTAAATGAGGCTGTAAGGGATGGAATAATAGATAAGAACCCTACAGCACAGCTAAAGAAAGAGGAAAAGAAACCTTTGAAAAGAAGTGGAAATGATAGGGGTTATTTGGAGATAGATGAAGTGAAAAAACTGATAGAAACCCCTTGTAATGATGAGCAGATAAAGATGGCTTTCCTGTTTGCTTGTTTCTGTGGGCTTAGATTGTCTGATGTTAAAGATATGAAATGGAAAGATATAAAGTTTGATGCTGATGGTGGTGCTGTTGTTAGTAAAGTACAGGTAAAGACAAGACAAAGTATAGTTGTTCCTTTGTCTGCAAATGCTTTGATGTGGTTGCCAGATAGAGGCAAGGCAAAGGATAATGAACCTGTTTATGATTTGCCTACCCATTTTACAATAAACAGAAGTGTAAAGAAGTGGGCAAAGGATGCACAGATAGAGAAAAATGTAACATTTCATCTTTCTAGACATACATTTGCTACAACTTTGCTAACTTTGGGTGCAGACATCTATACTACTAGTAAGTTGTTGGGGCACAAGAATTTAAGAACAACACAGATTTATGCAGAAGTTGTTAGTAAGAAGAAAGCTGAGGCTGTGAATTTAATGGATAGTGTTTTTTAATTAGCTAAAGATATGAAAGATTTTTTGAAAGTAGTGGATGCCTGTGATGATATACAGGTGGTTAAGAATGTAGTGAATATTTTAATTGATGGTATGAAAACAGGTATGAAAGATACCTGTATGTTTGCAACCATTAAAGTGGCTTATAGTGAGTTAGTAGGTTGTCACTATAGTGAAGAACTAGCTGAATTGTATTATAGATGTGAGGGCTTAGATAGCAAGGTTTGGGATGCTGCAAAGTTGGCTTATACACAGGAGATACAGGCAAACTATCCAGATGTGCCTTTGTATGATTGGGTTATTTTGTATGGTAGAATGAGCCAGAACACAAAGGGAACTGATGCTATTGTTGAGGCTTGCAAGGTTTTTCTGAATAATAAGTTTTCTCCTTACTTTGATATAGACTAAGTGGAGGATGGGGGTGATGCCCCCACCCCCCCATTTTAGTATTTTTTCTATATTATTTAACCCACAAACAAAATTTTTTTTCATTTTTTAGTGTATGGAAGCAGTTGAAGAAAGAAGAACCTTTGAAAAGGTTATGAGAAATCTAGAAAGAGTTGGTACAATTTTAAGGGCAGCTTTTGAAGAATTTGGGGGTGTGGATGCAAACAGCCTCAGCACAGCAAAAGAGATTGTAGGCAATTTGGATAAGATAGAGGATAAAGAGGGTTATTTGGATAGTTTCATTAATGATTGGTTAGAGTTACCAGATTTTAGACCTATCTTAGAGAAATGGATAAAAAGGGCTTGCAGTCTGTATGAATATAATTGTATGGATAAATGTGTGAAATTTGAGCCAGAACAATTAGGGGAAGACTATGAAGAAATAACTGATATTTATGAGCAGTGGAGAAATAGCATAATATATTGGCTTTGTAAACATCTGAGAAAAGGGGAAATGGTAGATTTGAAAGATGGTACTATTTATATGAAAAAGCGGATAGAACAGAATGAAAATAAAGGTAGTGCTTTTAAAGATTGTTTGTTAGCTGCTGATAAGGATGGACTATTGACAGAGTTACATAAACTTATAGAAAATCACAAAGGAAAATATGTTGCTGAGGTTATATATACTTGTTGTGAAATGGGGTTGATTGGCAAGAAACCGCCTTTTAGAATTATTAAGGCTGAGTTTGGGAATATAGGGAGCAAACAGGGATTTGATAATTACTATAGAAACCATTTTAGTTTTGATAGGGTAGAGGTTGATACTATAGTGAAACATTTGAATGAATTTAAATAGGTTTTAATTGTCTTTAGTTGTCTGTTGTTGCCGACAATTAAAGGCAATTTTGTTTTTGTTTTCCTTTCTTGGAAAGTTAGTATCTTTGCAGCATCAAACAATAGGATAGGCTTTCCGTCTGGGTTTGCTGTTTTTCTATTGAATGTGTGGGAATAAGGTGCATCGTCCAGATAGAGCATCCCCACCTTGTAATTTCTTCAAAAAAATAATTATATGGAAGAAATGATTATGGAGCAGTTGGCAGATATTAAAAAATTTAGTTTGTTGGCTGCAAAGAATATATTAGATATAAATGATGTGGTTGCACTGACAGGGCTTTCTAAAAGCTATGTTTATAAACTGACCTGTAGAAAGGAGATACCATATTATAAGCCAAATGGAAAGCTGATTTATTTTGACCGCCAAGATGTTGAGGGATGGATGAAGCAAAATAGGGTTATTTCCACTGTTGAGGCAGAGCAAAAAGCATCTAAATATTTGATGCAGAAAGGGGGTAAGGTATGATAATCACAGATTATTATAAGTTTGAGAAAACAGCTTTGCTTTCTGCATCTCGAATGGATTGTGTAGCCTCAACAAAAAGCTATCCAGAGTTTGAGGAAAAGAGAAAAACTAGAGGTAATAAGCAAACTGCAAAGAAAGATGCTAACTTTGTTGGGGCTTTAACTTGCTATTATGGTAATGTTCCAGAAAGATTTGGTAATGATGCTAGAAGAAAGGCTGATAAGTCTGTTTCAATAGGTAGTAAGAACCTTAGTAGTGTTTATGTTCCAGATGTGACTTTGCCTTATGCCTTTGGTGATGTGCAGGGTACAACAGATGCAATATTGTTTGTTTTTGATGATGCCTTTGGGGTTACTGATGGTAGAATAAACAAAGGTGGGGTATTGGAAATGTTTATTTGCAGAGGACAAAGTAAAAATTGCCAAGCCTTATATAACTTGCTTTGTGATGGTGGCTTAGATGATGAAATTGAGGCAATGAGAAGTAAAGCGGTAACAGATTTAGTAACCCCTTTATCTGCATCTGCTGAGGCTGAAAATGGCTAAGTTGTATAGTAAGGTGTTTATAGTTCTATTTTTAGTAACCGCCTATGTTTGATAGTATCAATTTTAAATTAACTAGAAGTGATTATAATGGGGCAGATTTCCTTAGTGAAGTGCCCTGTTATATCACTGATATTTCTGAGCATCATTATAACAATGGTATTGTGATTACAGGCTGTTTGGATAACCTTAAAGTATCTTGCAATGAGTACCAGATTAAAATTAAAGATGGTAGCTTGTGTAAATGGTATTTGGGGGATAATTTGCAGACTATGGGGAGAAAGGACACAGAAAGAGCTGTTGAAAAATTGTCTGACTTGTTGCATCTGCCTATAGGCAAGGCTTTGATAACAAGAATAGATGTTAGTCAGAATTTCATTATGCAGCATCCCCCAAAGGTTTATATGAACCATCTGGGGGCAATGAAGAATGCAGCTAGACTAGAAGAACCCAATAGCCTATATTATAGAAAGCAAGATTGTGGGCTGTGCTTTTATGATAAGGCAAGGGAGCAGAGAGATAAGAAAGAACCATTACCAGAACTCTTTGAAAACAGAAATGTTTTAAGATATGAGCAAAGGTATGAAAGAAGAATTGCAAAACATCTGGGAGTAGCAGAGGTTAGAGCGTCTATGCTTTATGATGAGGCTTTCTATATTGATTTGCTAAACAGATGGAGGGATGCCTATACATCTATCCAGAAAATTAATGATGTTCAATTAAATTTTGAAGTAATGAGAAATAAGAAAGATTTGAATAGGATGGGTGTGCTTGCTTTGGTTGAAAATGTAGGTGGTTTGAATGCTATGATGAACCAGATAGCAGAAGCACAGCAACAAGGTAAGCTAAACAAAAAACAAGCCTATGATTTAAGGCAAGCTGTAAAGGATGCCTGTGCCTTAAAAGATGGCTTAGTTGTAGAAAATGAAGCAATAGCAGAACTCAATAAAAAAGTTGTTGAGGCTGTTAGGTTTTATAGATAATTTTGCTTTGGGTTATCTACCTGTTATTTTTCTGTAGGAAATTTATATATATACAGCCCAAGCAAGAGTGAAAAATATTTTTTATTATTGCAAGATTAAAATGATTTTAGGTGCTGATTTGGCAATGAATAGTAATGGTGGAAATTAACAGGATATTATTTTCTTGTAATGCTTTCTATGTTTTTAACATTAAATTTCTTTGCTTTCCAGATTATTTTGCTACCTTTGCACCAGAAACCCCACTGATAGTGCATTTGCACTGCAATGTTATTTAACCCATCTTGCTATAAGGTGGGGTTTTTTATGCAGTTTAGGTACTACTTTAGGTACTCAATGCTTTGTTGAGGCTGTTTTGAATGTGGTTTTGCTTTGTGTAACTATCTGATAATAAAAAGGCTACACCATTTCACAATGATGCAGCCTGCAAACTTAAACAACCAATAAAAGAAATAGATTGATCGTTCTTTGTTATATCTGATGAAGAGTAGCTCTTTTAGAGCTTTTGCGTTTTCTTTTTCTTAAACGAAAACTATACCTTACAATTAAAACCAGAAAATTGCTTGTTATCTGATGAAGAGAAGCTCACGATACTTAGGCAATGTCCAGAGCTCATCGGCAACAGTCAACTCCAACTTGTCAATCTGATAACGGATCTCCTCCATCTTTGGAGCTACTGTGTCATGATAAGCTATCGCCTTATCGTGCTCATTCTCAATCTTGTTGGCTACCTTGCGGGCATTAACCAACTCCTCAACACCGGTCTCGATAATCTGAGTGCGCTCGGCAATCTTCTTGATGATATTGATGTTGCGGGCTGTCAACTTCTTGCCTTCCTCGTCACCGAAGATGTCAATCATGTTCTCCACATTCTTAGCCAACTGGCTCTGATAGTGAGTAGCCACTGGGATGATGTGGTTCATGCTCAAGTCGCCCATTACACGAGCCTCAATCTGAATCTTCTTGGTGTAGGTCTCCCATTTCACCTCGTTACGGGCTTCCAACTCGTTCTTCTTCATGACACCCATATCCTCGAACATCTTGATAGAGGCAGGGTCGAGATAACGCTCGAAAATCTTTGGACAGCTCTTCTCGCAGTCCAGACCACGCTTAGCAGCTTCCTCTACCCACTCATCTGAGTAACCATTACCATCGAAACGGATAGGCTTGCAGGTCTTCAAATCCTGGCGAACGATATCGATGATGGCAGATGTCTTATCCTCACCCTTGGCAATCAACTCATCCACACGCTTCTTGAAGTCGGTCAAAGCCTCGGCTACAGCTGTGTTCAATACGATCATCGCTGATGCACAGTTAGCCTCAGAGCCTACGGCACGGAACTCGAAACGGTTACCGGTGAAGGCGAATGGTGATGTACGGTTACGGTCGGTGTTATCAATCATCAACTCTGGAATCTCAGGGATATCCAACTTCATGCCCTGCTTGCCAGCCACGGTGAAGAGATCCTTCTTGTCGGCTTTCTCAATGTGCTCGAGAAGGTCGGTCAACTGCTTGCCGAGGAATGATGAGATGATTGCTGGAGGTGCCTCGTTGGCACCCAGACGATGCGCATTGGTAGCGCTCATGATAGATGCCTTGAGCAAACCGTTGTGCTTGTATACACCCATCAAAGTCTCTGTGATGAAGACTACGAAACGGAGGTTATCCTCTGGTGTCTTGCCAGGACCATGAAGCAGAATGCCTGTATCTGTAGCGAGACTCCAGTTATTGTGCTTACCTGAACCGTTGATGCCTGCGAATGGCTTCTCATGGAGAAGTACGCGGAAACCGTGATGGCGAGCCACCTTCTTCATCAAGCTCATCAGGAGCATGTTGTGGTCAACGGCAAGGTTGGTCTCCTCGAAGATAGGTGCCAACTCAAACTGGTTTGGTGCTACCTCGTTGTGACGGGTCTTGCAAGGAATACCGAGCTCGAGAGCCTGGATTTCCAAATCCTTCATGAATGCCTGAACACGCTCTGGGATGGCACCGAAGTAATGGTCGTCCATCTGCTGGTTCTTGGCAGAATCGTGACCCATCAGGGTGCGGCCTGTCAACATCAGGTCAGGACGTGCAGCATACAAGCTCTCATCTACCAGGAAGTACTCCTGCTCCCAACCGAGGTTGGAAATAACTTTCTTGACATCAGGGTTGAAGTAGTGGCAAACCTCTGTAGCAGCTACGTTTACAGCGTGCAATGAACGGAGCAATGGAGCTTTATAGTCGAGTGCCTCACCTGTATAAGAGATGAAGACAGTAGGGATACAGAGTGTATCATCGATGA
>JAJWLX010000056.1 GCA_021636625.1 Prevotella sp.
CACACTTTGTCATCAAGTGAAGACACCCCCAAAACGAGAATACAGAGAACTTTTTCGTTCTTATCCCCTTCAATTTGCTATCTATACATGGCAAAAAAGCTTATCTACCACAAAAAATCTTTAAATCGTTGCAGAAAGATTTGGTAGTACCGATTATTTTTGTTACTTTTGCCTACGGAAAGAGTTTGTTACGACCCGATACCACTCCTATTTTTATATAGTATGCACATAGGAGCCTGATAAGCTCACTAGTCGTAGGGTAAAGGTCGTTTCAGCAGTAAACAGGGTTAATAATATAATACTAATATAAAAATTTAGGTAAAATGAAAATTGAGAATTTTAACTTTGCTGGTCACAAGGCAATCGTACGCGTTGATTTCAACGTGCCATTGGATGAGAATGGTAATGTAACAGACGACACTCGTATCCGCGGTGCCCTCCCTACTTTGAAGAAGGTACTCGCAGACGGTGGTGCGCTCATCATGATGAGCCACATGGGTAAGCCAAAGGGCAAGGTTAAGCCAGAGCTTTCACTCTCTCAGATTGTTAAGAACGTATCAGACGCTCTCGGTGTAGAGGTTAAGTTTGCTAAGGACTGCGGTAACGCTGAGGCTGAGGCTGCTGCCTTGAAGCCAGGTGAGGCTCTCTTGCTCGAGAACCTTCGTTTCTATCCTGAAGAGGAAGGCAAGCCAGTAGGTGTAGAGAAGGGTACTCCTGAGTTCGATGCTGCTAAGGCTGAGATGAAGGAGCGTCAGAAGAAGTTCGCTGCTAAGTTGGCTTCTTACGCTGACGTATATGTAATGGACGCATTCGGTACAGCTCACCGCAAGCACGCTTCTACAGCTGTCATCGCAGATTCTTTCGACAAGGATCACAAGATGCTCGGCTTCCTGATGGAGAAAGAGGTAAAGGCTGTTGACGCAGTTCTCGGCAACATCAAGCGCCCATTCACAGCTATCATGGGTGGTTCTAAGGTTTCTACTAAGATCGGTATCATCGAGAACCTGTTGACTAAGGTTGACAACCTGATTCTCTGCGGTGGTATGACTTATACATTCTCTAAGGCTCTCGGTGGCAAGATCGGTATGTCTATCTGCGAGGATGACAAGCTCGACGTTGCTCTCGACGTAATCAAGAAGGCTAAGGAGAACGGTGTAAACCTCGTACTCGGCACAGACTCTATCTGCGGTGACGACTTCAAGAACGACTGCAACACACAGGTTTGCCCATCTAACAACATCCCTGACGGTTGGGAGGGTATGGACGCAGGTCCTGAGACTCGCAAGGCTTTCGCTGCAGCTATCAAGGGTGCTAAGACAATCCTCTGGAATGGTCCTGCAGGTGTATTCGAGTTCGATAACTTCGCTGGTGGTTCTAAGGCTATCGCTGACGCAATCGCTGAGGCTACAAAGGAGGGTGCATTCTCACTCATCGGTGGTGGCGACTCTGTAGCTTGCATCAACAAGTTCGGCTTGGCTGATCAGGTATCTTATATCTCTACAGGTGGTGGTGCTCTTCTCGAGGCTATCGAGGGTAAGGTATTGCCAGGTGTAGCAGCTATTGAGAAGTAATCAATAGGTATCTATATAAATTGAGTTCGGGGGCATCCCATCCGTGGATGTCCTCGAATTTTTCAGTATAAGATACCCCACCTTAATAATCACGATACAGTATTCCCTTTATTCAATATATTTAATTAAAACCGAAAAAATTAAAGAAATTAATGGATTGGATTATTAATCTTTTCACCAACTCAGAGTCGGTGGCTCACATCGCCCTACTCTACGCAATCGTGATTGCGGTTGGTGTGTATCTGGGAAAGATCAAGATCGGTGGCATCTCGCTGGGTGTTACCTTCGTGCTCTTCGCAGGTATCCTGGCCGGACACGTGGGCTTCACGGGTCCTAAGGAAATCCTTACCTTCGTGCAAGACTTCGGATTGATTCTCTTCGTCTTCATGATCGGTATGCAGGTGGGTCCTGGCTTCTTCGAGAGTTTCAAGAAAGGTGGTGTGACACTGAACATGCTTTCTGCTACAGCTATCCTGCTCAACATCCTCGTGATGTTCGGATGCTATTACCTCTTCTTCGACACCAGCAACCCACAGAACCTGCCTATGATGGTGGGTACCCTCTATGGTGCGGTTACCAATACCCCAGGTCTTGGTGCTGCCAACGAGGCATTGCTCAGCGTATTCCCTAACGGTGCTCCTAGCATCGCCAACGGTTATGCCTGTGCCTATCCTCTGGGTGTGGTTGGTATCATCGGTGCTACCATCCTCATCAAGTACATCACCCGTGTGGATCTGGCAGAGGAAGAAGAGCAGCTCAACGAGGAGGAGGCTGCCAACCCTCACGCTAAACCTCACAACATGCACCTGCGCGTGGAGAATGCCTACATCGCAGGCAGAACACTGAGAGAGGTTTCTGAGTTCCTGAACCGAGACATCGTCTGCTCAAGACTCCTCCACGACGGAGAGGTGAGCATTCCTAACAGCAAGACCACCTTCGAGGTAGGCGACGAGCTGCTCGTGGTTTGCGCAGAGGCAGATGCAGAGGCCATCAAGGCTTTCATCGGTCCTGAGATTGATGCAGAGTGGGACCGCGAGAAGGATGAGGTTCAGCACTTCGTATCCAGAAGAATCATCGTTACCCGTCCTGAGATGAACGGTAAGACCCTGGGTAAGATGCACTTCTCCAGTGTATATGGTGTGAACGTGACCCGTATTTCCCGTCAGGGTATGGATCTCTTCGCAAGCCGTAACCACCACTTCCACGTGGGCGACCGCGTGATGGTAGTAGGTCCTGAGGAGAATGTAAACCGTGTGGCTGAAATCATGGGTAACTCTGTAAAGCGCCTCGATGCGCCTAACATTGCTACTATCTTCGTTGGCATTATGGTAGGTATTATCTTCGGTTCTCTCCCATTTGCCATTCCGGGAATGCCGGTGCCTTTGAAGTTGGGTATTGCCGGAGGTCCGCTGATCATCGCCATCCTCATCGGCCGTTTCGGCTATCGCATGAAGCTGGTAACTTATACGACGACTTCGGCTAATATGATGCTGCGAGAAATAGGACTTGTACTCTTCCTGGCGAGTGTGGGAATCAAGGCTGGTGCCGGATTCTGGGACACAGTGGTTCAGGGCGACGGATTGAAGTATGTGGGATGCGGTTTCCTCATCACCATCATTCCTATCCTCATCGTGGGTACCATCGCCAGACTGAAGTTCAAGTTCAATTACTTCACCATCATGGGTATGCTCGCCGGTACTTATACCGACCCTCCTGCCCTGGCTTATGCCAACGCATCATGCTCTAAGGAGGCTCCAGCCGTAGGTTACTCTACCGTATATCCATTGAGTATGTTCCTCCGTATCTTTACAGCCCAGATCGTGGTGCTGTTCTTCTGCGGAGCATAAACGCTTACAAAAGTTAACAAAACAACTAGCAATAGTTATAAATTATAAAAGAGGTGCACAAAGATAAAAATTTGTGCACCTTTTTTGTTGCCTTTTCATAAATTATTCGTAACTTTGGACGCATAAAAACAACAGACAAGAAAACCTAATGTGATTTTCTTAAAAATGAAACTTCTAAAACGTTGATATGCGTATGAAGAAATTGGGATTTTTGATAACCATGCTAGTCATCGCATCCTTGCCCGCTTGGAGCCAGGGAGCCAAAAGCATCCGTATTACGGAGGTGATGACCCACAACCGTACCAACCTCGTGGATGAGTACGGTCAGCACAAGCCATGGGTGGAATTGAGCAATTCCTCCTTTACCACGTATAACGTACGCGGTATGTTCCTAACCACCGACCGACGGGTTCTCGACAAGAATCTGCCGCCCGAAGCACGCCGGCAGCTGATGTGCCCCTTGCCGAACAACGAGCCCCGAACCACACTGGGCGGCAAGAAAAGCATCGTCATCTTCGACAGCAGTTCCTGGTACAAGGACGACTGGAACGGGCAGCTTTGGAAGGCAAAGGATTCTTCCAACACAGGTCCTTTCCACCTCAATCTGATTCTACAGGAAAAGAAGCCCAACTGGATAGCCCTCTATGACGGAAATGCCGTGGACTTGATAGACTCCGTAAGCGTGCCTGTATTGGCAGCCGACGAGAGCTACGAATTGAGCCAGGATTTCAAGACATGGGAGAAAGCCATAGCTGGAGCCATCACCCCGGGCTATCTGCCGCAACACATAGGTCTGAGCAAGGCACAGCTTCTGAAGAAGCAGGATCCATACGGCATCGGCATCGCCGTACTGTCGATGGGCATCGTATTCTCATGCCTCGCCCTCCTCTTCGTCGTGTTCTGGGCATTCGGAGCCTATATGAAACACAAGCAGCGCATCGCCCGTGCCACCGAAAAGCATGCCACCTTATTATATAAGACCGGCAAGAAGACCATCGAGGTAACGCAAGACCTGAGTCATAAGACCAATATTCTGCTGAAGGATGGTCTGGAGACCAAGGGTATCGACAAGGAAATCTACATGGCGGTCATCTCGCTCGCCCTCCAGGAATACCTGGAGGATGTACATGATGTAGAATCCGGCATCATCACCATCAAGCCTAAACAGACAAGATGGAATGCTCCGAAATTCAATAATGTTAAGTGAAGAATGAAGAGTGAAGAGTGAAAAATCATCTGCTTCACTAATCATAAAGTTCAAAATTCAAAGTTCAAAGGATATGAAGTATCAATATACAGTGAAAGGAGTCGATTATGAAGTCGAGATCCAGGATATAGAAGGCAACATCGCCAATGTAACCGTGAATGGCATCCCATTTGAGGTAGAAATGAAGCAGCCTGTGAAGGCTAGCAAGCAGAAAGTGAAGTTGAGTGAAGAACGAAGAGTGAAGAGTGAAGAATCCAACAGTTCTTCAGCCCCTCAGGGCGCAAAGGCATCTGCGGATTTGCAATCCGCAGCAAGCAGCGGCCAAACAGGAAATGCAGGAGATGCAGGAAAAGCAGCCTCTGGCAAGCCAGTGGTAGCCCCTCTGCCTGGCACCATCAACGAAATCAAGGTGAAGGTGGGCGACAAGGTCAACGCAGGCGATACCGTCGTGATTCTCGAAGCCATGAAGATGCAGAACAACATCGAGGCAGAGACTTCCGGAACCATCACCGGCATCAACGTCAATAAAGGTGATGCCGTGATGGAAGGAGATACCCTGGTGACTATCGCCTAACAAGCGATAAAGCAGGAACAACTATGATTACTCTTTCAAACAAGAGCACTAATCATAAAGTTCAATGTTCAACTTTCAAAGTTCAAAGTAAATTATGGATTTCATCATACAAAACTTCAATGAGTTCCTGACCTATACGGGCTTTGCAAACGCCACGGCAGGAAACCTCGCCATGATAGTAGCAGGAGCCTTCTTTATCTGGCTTGCCATCAAGAAGGATTTCGAACCGCTCCTCCTGGTGCCCATCGGACTGGGCATCATCCTGGGCAACATCCCCTTCCGTGCCGATGCCGGACTCGAAATAGGACTATACGAAGACAATTCTGTTCTGAACATCTTCTATCAGGGAGTAAAACAGGGCTGGTATCCCCCACTCGTCTTCCTGGGTATCGGAGCGATGACTGATTTTTCGGCATTAATTTCCAATCCGAAGCTGATATTAATCGGTGCAGCTGCCCAGTTTGGCATCTTCGGTGCCTACATGATAGCACTGGCTCTGGGGTTCGAACCGAACCAGGCAGCAGGTATCGCCATCATCGGTGGCGCCGACGGACCTACCGCCATCTTCCTGAGCAGTAAGTTAAGTCCGAACCTGATGGGAGCCATCGCCGTTTGTGCCTACTCCTATATGGCATTGGTACCAGTGATTCAGCCTCCATTGATGCGACTGCTTACCACCAAGGAAGAGCGCGTCATCAAGATGAAGCCGGCGCGTCAGGTATCACAGACGGAGAAGATTCTCTTCCCTATCGTAGGTTTGCTGCTCACCACCTTCATCGTTCCATCCGGTCTGCCATTGCTCGGTATGCTCTTCTTCGGAAATCTCCTGAAGGAAAGTGGAAAGACTACCAGACTTGCCAAGACTGCAGGAAGCAGTCTGAATGACATCGTGGTGATGCTGCTCGGTTTAACTGTAGGCTGTTCTACCCAGGCATCAGAGTTCCTCACCCTGAACACCATCAAGATCTTCGCCCTCGGAGCCTTGGCATTCATCATTGCATCAGCCAGCGGTATCCTCTTCGTGAAACTGATGAACCTCTTCCTGCCAAAGGGCAAGAAACTGAACCCACTGATCGGAAATGCCGGTGTGAGTGCCGTGCCTATGAGTGCCCGCATCAGCAACAACCTCGGTTTGGAGTACGACCGCCACAACTTCCTGCTCATGCATGCCATGGGTCCGAATGTTGCAGGAGTTATTGGTTCTGCCGTAGCCGCCGGTGCCCTGCTGGGATTCTTTAATTAATATAGAGTTTTAAACGTGGCTTAAGGACGCCCTGAAAGGGCAAAAGCCCCTAGCCCAGGGCAACACCCTGGGTTAGCTATCCAACAAAGAAAACGCCCTGAAAGGGCAAAAGCTTCCAACATCCAAAGCTTTTGCCCTTTCAGGGCGAACTTTTATATCCATCAGAATCCCCAGGGCGTTGCCCTGGGCTAGGAGCTTCTGCCCTTTCAGGGCGTATTGGATATAACTTATGACACACCCTCCTCAGAGCTTCTGCCCTTTCAGGGCGTGCATCCTAGCTCTTCTTGATCGTCATTTTGCCTTCGAGCGAGATGATGATTTCCACCTGATAACTCATGCTGCTGTCCGGCATAGCCAAAACCACTCGATAATGAAGGCCATCGGTATCCACCTTTTTCAGTACGATATCACTCAAAATCGCCTGCTTGAGGAACTCATGAGGCACCTGCCCCTCGAAATCCTCCTTGCGGAAGTCACGGCCGAAAATCCTGCTGGCTCCCCGGTAGATATTCACATTCACGATGTTGTCGTAATAGACATTATCCACCTCTACGCCATCATCATTGTATGAACTCTTGAAAACCTTATAGGTAGTAGGGTTCACCTGCACATAGAGATGCAACTTCTCATCGCCTGCATACACCACAGAATCTCTCTTGATGAGCGTATTCTGATTGAGAACCACAGGCTGCTGATGCAGGAACTGCTGCAGATAAGAAGTATCGTCGGTCTTGACGAGTTTCATGATATCGCCATTCAGCACCTTAAACTGGAAGATATGGGCAGCCTGCTTGATAATCGGATATTTAGTCGTATTGGCACCCTTCATCACCAGCGTATCGCCAGCAATATAGAAATATACCGGCTGGCTGGTAGAATCAGGATAGTAGATGGTGTCACCCTTCACGCGAAAGACAACATCATCCTCATCATCGCCATCCAACCAGATACCCTGGAGCATTTTCTTGGCAGCAGTATCCTCCTTTACCTCGGCAGAATCCTTACCCGCAGACTTCTGTCCGCAGCTGACCATTGCCGCCAGGAGGCTTGCACACAACAATATGTTAATAACTTGTTTCATCTTTTCACGATATCTTACTCAAAATACTCAGCCTCCTCAAAAGACAGCGCCTTATTGAGGTCTTTTTCTGAGAGCAATACATTTTCGCCCTCAACAGGCCACTTGATACCAATGGTTTCATCATTCCAGCGGATACTTGCCTCAGCTTGAGGAGCATAAGGGTTATCTACTTTATAGGTAAAGATTGCCTCGTCGCTGAGCACGAGAAAGCCATGCGCAAAGCCACGAGGAATGAAGAACTGCAGCTTGTTCTCCCCGCTCAGTTCCACCATTACATACTTGCCGAAGGTCTTGCTGCCCTTGCGCAGATCCACCGCCACATCAAGCACCTTGCCCTTGATGACACGCACCAGTTTAGCCTGCGAACTTTCGCCCTTCTGATAATGAAGGCCTCGAAGCACGCCTCTACTCGACATAGACTCATTGTCCTGCACAAACTCAACATGATAACCAATGTGGGCATCAAACTCAGCCTGTTTCCAAGCCTCGAAGAAGTAGCCTCTAGCATCATCAAACACTTTAGGCTTAATGACCCACACGCCTTCAATTTCGGTTTCTGTATATTCCATTGCTATACTTGTTCTATTTTTAGTGGCAAAGATAATACTTTTTGGCGATATGACAAAACAAATCAAACTTTTTATCACTCCTTACGAAAATTTCCCTTAAAATAGTTGTCCAATTCCCAAAAAAGCCGTACCTTTGCAAAAGATATTCAGAAAAAGAAGATAAACATTTAGACGTGATAGAAATTAACCGACATATAGAAATTCTACTCTTGAGCAACGATTGTGTAATCGTACCAGGTTTTGGTGGATTCATGGCTCATCATGTAGATGCACGTTACGATGGCAGAGACAACATGTTTTTGCCACCGCTGAGAACCGTGGGATTCAATCCGCAGCTCACGATGAACGATTCCCTCCTCGCACTCTCGTACGTGGAGACCTACGATATCAGCTACCCTGAGGCATTGCGCCGTATTGAGGATGAGGTAGTTGAAATCAGACAATCATTGGAAAACGAAGGTAAATTCGAAATAGAAAATATCGGTATGCTCTTCCTCAACGAGGATGGCAACATCAGTTTCGAACCATGCGAGGCAGGCATTCTTACTCCAGACTTCTATGGTTTGGGCGGTTTCGACATGCTTCCTATCGCACAGATCAACAACGAGGAACAGCAAAACGAGAATCAAAACGTGGCAATGACCGTAAATATGGTCAAAGAGGAACAGCCTGTTAAAAACGAGACAGAAACTCCAGCTGCTCCTGCCAACAATTCGGTATTCATCGCAGAAGAGGAAGAAGAGGAAAAGGCTGAGTTCATCAGTATCAAGAAGAGCTGGCTGCGCAACATGGCAGCAGCCTGCATCGCCCTCATCGCCTTCTTCACCCTCTCTACTCCACTCGGAAGTCCTACTATCGAGAAGAGTCAGATTGACACGGGGATGCTTACCCGCATCATGCCTAAAGAGATGACTCCGGTAAAAAGCAATGAACTGCTGCTCCCTACTGATGAACCGAAGCTGATGGAGACCACTCCTACCGACAAGGCAGAAAAAACTCCGGCAATGGCACAGGATAGAGAGATTGCTACTCCAACTGCCTCTTATTACAGCATCGTATTGGCAAGCCGCGTGACCAAACGCAATGCAGCCAGCTATGTGGAACACTTGCAGGGCAAGGGGTTCAAAGAGGCAAGAGTTCTGATTACCGACAACAACGTAAAGGTGATTTATGGAAACTACCGCTCTGAGAGCGAGGCATATAACACCCTCAACCGACTCCATACCAACGAGGCTTTCACAGATGGCTGGATTACAAAGGTAAAGGAATAGTATACATTATTATATATAAAAAGAAATCAAGGAAAAAATATATGAAAAGAGTACGTTGCCCTAAATGCGATAATTTCATCACGTTCGACGAAACCAAATACGAGGCAGGTCAGAGCCTGGTCTTCGTTTGCCCTAATTGCAACAAGCAGTTTGGCATCCGTATGGGCGTTTCCAAGCTCCGCGAAACCCGCAAGGAAGAACAGATTGATGAAAACGCCAATGAGAACGGCGTAGGCTCCATCGTAGTCATCGAAAACGTATTCGCCTACAAGCAGGTCATCCCTTTGCAGATGGGCGACAACGTCATCGGAAGATATATGAAGAACAGTGGCATCAACTGCCCTATCGAGACCGTAGATCCGAGTGTAGATATGAACCACTGCGTCATCAATGTAAGCCGCGACAAGAAAGGAAGACTGAAATATGTGCTCCGCGATGGTCCTAGCTACACCGGCACCTTCGTAGATAACGAAATTCTGGGCGACCGTGAGCGTCGTGTCATCGAAGACGGCACCCTCTTCACCATCGGAGCCACCAGCATCATCCTCCGCACAGCAGACAGCGAGGAGGAATAATGGGGAAAATAACAAGTTGAAATAAAACCAAGGGTTAGAGTAGGAAAAATCTTACTCTAACCCTTTTTTTTACTGATAAACACGTATAAATATACCAATAATTCTTACTTTCTGCAAGAAATCATAGCTATATAGTAATCTTTTTGCTAATATTTTCGTTAGATTGAAAGAAAATGTGTACCTTTGCAACAGAAATTAGCAATACGTGGGACCAATACTCCCGATACGTAGAAAAAACAGAAGAATTACGTTAGGTTATGGATGTAGCAATCGTAAAATACAATGCCGGAAATATCTATTCCGTAGTCAACGCCATGAAGCGTTTGGGCATAGAACCAGTACTCACTGATGATGCCGAAATGCTCCAGAAGGCAGACCGCGTGCTGTTTCCAGGTCAGGGTCAGGCAAGGGAAGCCATGGAGTATCTCAAGGCTCACCAGCTGGACCAGGTGATCAAGAATCTCAAGCAACCCGTATTGGGCATTTGCGTGGGACAGCAACTGCTATGCCGACATTCGGAGGAAGGCGACGTAGATTGCATCGGCATCTTTGATGTGGATGTGAAGCGATTCCAGCCGCAGAAACACGAAGACAAGGTACCAGCTATGGGATGGAACGAGATATACGATCTGAAGACGGAGCTTTACAAGGGATTATCCCATCCCTACTCTTATTTCGTACACAGCTACTATGTGCCACTCTGCGAGGAGACCATCGCCAAGGCTGATTACATTCTGCCTTACAGCGCATCGCTCCACAAAGACAACTTCTATACCTGCCAGTTCCATCCTGAAAAGAGCGGAAAGGTAGGAGAACAGATTTTAAAGAACTTCCTGGAAATATAAGAAGGGAATCCTGCCAAGCAGATTTCCTGATGATACGAAATAGGATTTAAAGCAATAAAAGAAATATGATAGAATTAATTCCTGCCATCGACTTGATAAATGGTCAGTGCGTTCGCCTGACAAAAGGCGATTACGACCAGAAGAAGGTCTATAACGACAATCCGGCAGAAGTAGCCAAAGACTTCGAGAAGCTGGGATTCAAGCGACTCCACGTTGTGGATCTGGACGGAGCCAAGTCGAAGCATATCGTAAATGATGCTGTACTGAAGGCGATTACCACCGAAACAAATCTGACAGTAGATTTCGGAGGTGGTATCAAGACCGAGAAAGACATCGAGAAGGCATTCGCTGCAGGAGCCAGTATGGTAACCGTAGGCAGCATCGCCGTTACCAATCCAGATCTCTTTTTGGAGTGGATAGATAAATATGGCGCCGACAAACTCATCCTCGGAGCCGACGTAAGAAACGGCAAGATTTCTATCAATGGATGGAAAGAGGATTCATCAGAAGACCTCCTCCCCTTCCTCAAGAAATACATCGACAAAGGTGTGCGCTATGTGCTCTGCACGGAAATCAGCAAGGATGGCACCCTGCAGGGTCCTGCCATCGAGCTATACAAAGAGATCATGGCAGCCTATCCCCAGCTTCACCTCATCGCCTCGGGCGGAGTGAGCTGCAATGAAGACATCGAGGCTCTGGAAGCCGCCGGCATCCCAGCTGTAGTCTTCGGCAAGGCATTCTACGAGGGCAAGATCGATGTTGACAAGCTAGTTGATAGTTTATAGTTAATAGACACGCCCTGAAAGGGCAGAAGCTCCTAGCCCAGGGCATCACCCTGGGTATAACAAAGATATAAGCAATACGCCCTGAAAGGGCAAAAGCTTCAATCGAAAAGAATTAAAATACAATGGTCAAAGTTCAAAGTAACAAAGGTTTGGCAAAGCGAATCGTCCCTTGTCTTGACGTGAAAAACGGAGAGACCGTGAAGGGAACGAACTTCGTGAACCTGAGAAGCGCAGGCGACCCGGTAGAACTGGGCAAGGCCTATAGCGATGCAGGTGCCGATGAACTCGTATTCCTCGACATCACCGCCAGCTTCGAAGAGCGCAAGACCTTTACAGATATGGTAACTCGCGTGGCAGCCGAAATCAACATCCCATTTACCGTGGGTGGCGGCATCAACGAGCTGAAGGATGTAGATCGACTCCTCAATGCAGGTGCCGACAAGGTTAGTATCAACAGTGCAGCCATCCGACATCCGGAACTCATCAACGAGATATCCAACCATTACGGCTCACAGGTCTGCGTCTGCGCCATCGATGCCCGTCTCGATCCTGACGGCTGGCATTGCTACGTGAAGGGCGGAAGAGAGCGTGTAGAACTCGGTCTGTTTGATTGGGCAAGAGAAGTTGCCGACCGTGGAGCCGGCGAGATTCTCTTCACCAGTATGGACCACGATGGCGTGAAGCAAGGCTTTGCCAATGAAGCCCTCGCCCGCCTTGCAGAGGAAGTAAGCATTCCTATCATTGCATCGGGTGGCGCTGGCAAGATGGAGCACTTCCGCGATGCCTTCACCCTGGGAAAGGCAGATGCAGCACTGGCTGCCAGTGTCTTCCACTTCGGTGAAATCGCCATACCTGACCTGAAAAATTACCTCCGAAAAGAAGGCATCAACGTCAGGTTGTAAAACGTAGCCTTAAGGCTAGATATTTTTTCCCTTAAGGGAAAATAATAATATCCTTAAGGGAAAATATATTTTTCCTTAAGAGTAGATAAATCCCCTATAATAGGGCGGATTGGCAATGGAGTAAGAAAACAATTAAATTGTAAAGATAAAATGGAAATAGATTTTGAAAAAATGGGCGGACTTGTTCCCGCCATCATCCAGGACGCCGTAACCAAGAACGTCCTGATGCTGGGATTCATGAACAAGGAAGCATACGATAAAACCATCGAAACCAAGAAGGTTACCTTCTGGAGCCGTTCCCGCAACTGTCTTTGGACCAAGGGCGAGACCTCAGGAAACTTCCTCAATCTGGTCAGCATTCAGATAGACTGCGACAACGATACCTTCCTGGTAAAGGTTCATCCAGATGGTCCTACCTGCCACAAAGGCACCGATACCTGCTGGGCTGAGGAGAATACGCTGAACCCTATCCTCTTCCTCTCAGAGTTGCAGGACTTCATCGACAAGCGCCACGAGGAGATGCCTGAGGGTAGCTACACCACCAGCCTCTTCAAGAAAGGCGTGAACAAGATGGCGCAAAAGGTTGGAGAAGAAGCTATTGAGACAGTTATCGAAGCCACCAACGGCACCGATGACAAGCTCATCTACGAGAGTTCCGACCTGCTCTACCACCTCATCGTACTGCTCACCAGCAAGGGCTTGCGAATCGAGGATGTAGTAAAAGAGCTCCAAATGCGACACGACCCGGAATGGGATAAGAAGCGCCGCGTAGCCAAAAGCAAGGGCGAAATGAAATAGTCCCAAAAGCATTCAAGAACATTAAATAAAGGAGAAAAAATTAGGATGTTAATAGATTATCAGAACGTCAGCATATACCAAGCCGACAAGTGCGTGCTCAAGGGCATCAACTTCCATGTGGATGAAGGAGAGTTCGCTTATCTTATCGGAAAAGTGGGCTCCGGAAAGAGTTCACTCCTGAAGACCCTCTACTGCGAGCTCGACCTCGTGGAGGGTGAAACCGACAAGGCAGAAATCCTTGGCAGAGACCTCAAGACCATCCGCCGCAAGGACATTCCAGCCCTGCGCAAGGAACTGGGCATCATCTTCCAGGACTTCCAGTTGCTCCACGACCGCAGCGTACGCAAGAACTTCGAGTTCGTGCTCAAGGCTACCAAATGGAAAAACAAGAAGGACAGAGACAAGCGCATTGAGGAAGTGCTCAACGAGGTAGGAATGATTGAGAAGATCGACAAGATGCCTCACGAGCTCTCCGGCGGAGAACAGCAGCGTGTGGCCATCGCCCGTGCCCTGCTCAACAATCCGAAGATCATCATCGCCGATGAACCAACGGGAAATCTCGACCCGGAGACCGCCAGCAACATCGTGGGACTGCTCAAGGATATCACCAAGCAGGGTACAGCTGTAGTGATGACAACCCATAACATCCCAATGCTCGACAAGTTCCCTGGCATCGTATATCGCTGCAAGGATGGTTTACTCCACGACGTGACCAACGAGTACAACCACATCGACCTGACAGAAGATGGCGAGGAGAATTAAACGGGAAAATACAACAAAAGAACAATAAAAATTAAACATTAATATAATATTACGACTATGAAGGTAATGAAATTCGGAGGTACTTCTGTAGGCTCACCAGAGCGCATGAAGGGAGTAGCCTCTTTGGTTACAGAATCAGGTGAACCAACTTTCATCGTATTGTCTGCGATGAGCGGTACAACAAACTCTCTCGTTGAGATCTCTGACTATCTCTACAAGAAGAACCCAGAGGGCGCCAACGAGGTAATCAACAACTTGGAGAAGAAATACATGCAGCACGTGGAGGATCTCTACTCTACTGATGAGATGAAGAAGACTACACGCGAGTTCCTGCAGGGCGAGTTCAACTATCTCCGTTCATTTACCAAGGATCTCTTTACTTCTTTCGAGGAGAAGAGCATCGTGGCTCAGGGCGAGATTATGAGTACCAACATGGTTGTAAACTACTTGAAGGAACAGGGTGTAAAGGCTGTATTGCTCAGTGCATTAGACTTTATGCGCACCGACAAGAATGCAGAGCCAGACCCACAGTACATCAAGGAGAAGCTCGCAGCCATCATGGAAGATAACCAGGGCTATCAGATCTACATCACCCAGGGCTTCATCTGCCGCAACGCATACGGCGAGGTAGATAACCTGCAGCGTGGTGGTAGCGACTACACCGCATCACTCATCGGTGCAGCTCTCCCAGCAGACGAGATTCAGATCTGGACAGATATCGACGGTATGCACAACAACGACCCTCGCGTGGTAGAGCACACAGAGGCTGTTCGCCAGTTGAACTTCGAGGAGGCTGCTGAGTTGGCTTACTTCGGTGCCAAGATTCTCCACCCTACCTGTGTCCAGCCAGCTAAGTATGCAGGCATCCCTGTACGCTTGAAGAACACCATGGATCCTAAGGCCGACGGTACAATCATCGACAATGTCATCGTACGCGGAAAGATCAAGGCTGTTGCTGCCAAGGACAACATCACAGCCATCAAGATCAAGAGTAGCCGCATGTTGCTCGCTACAGGTTTCCTCCGCAAGGTATTCGAAATCTTCGAGAGCTACCAGACTCCTATCGACATGATTGCTACCTCAGAGGTAGGTGTGAGCATGAGTATCGATAACGATGCTCACCTCAACGACATCGTCAACGAGCTGAAGAAGTATGGTACTGTAACCGTAGATTCAGACATGTGCATCATCTGCGTGGTAGGTGATCTGGACTGGAGCAACGTAGGCTTCGAGACCATCGCTACCGATGCCATGAAGAACATTCCGGTACGTATGATTTCTTATGGTGGCAGCAACTACAACATCTCATTCCTCATCAGAGAGAGAGACAAGAAGCAGGCTCTGCAGAACTTGAGCAACGTATTGTTCGAGAAGTAATCACATATTCAATATCTCCGCCCCATCGGGGGGCGGAGATATATTCTGATTTAACTATAATAAGATATAAACAATAAGCATAAGCGAAATGAAAGGTACATTTCCAATAGATAAGTTTCAGGAGATACAGACTCCGTTCTACTACTACGACACCAACGTGTTGCGCCAAACCCTGAAGACCATCAACGCAGAGGCTGGCAAGCACGAGGGCTTTGAGGTACACTATGCCGTAAAGGCAAATGCCAACCCTAAAGTGCTCAACATCATCTGCCAGGCTGGTTTGGGTGCCGACTGTGTGAGCGGAGGAGAAATTCAGGCTGCCATCAATGCAGGTTTCCCTGCCAATAAGATTGTGTATGCCGGTGTAGGCAAGAGTGATTGGGAAATCAACCTTGGTTTGGACAAGGGCATCTTCTGCTTCAATGTAGAGAGCGTCCCGGAATTGGAAATCATCAACGAACTTGCCGAGAAGAAAAATAAGATTGCACAAGTTTGCTTCCGCATCAACCCAGACGTTGGTGCTCATACCCATGCCAACATTACAACAGGTTTGGCTGAAAACAAGTTTGGTATCGCCATGCGCGATATGGAGAGCGTGATTGAAGAGGCTTCCAAAATGAAGAACATCAAGTTCCTGGGTCTGCACTTCCATATTGGTAGTCAGATACTTGACATGGGTGACTTCGAGGCTCTCTGCAACCGCATCAACGAGCTGCAAGACCAGTTGGAGGCTCATCACATCGTAGTGAAGAACATCAATGTTGGCGGTGGCTTGGGTATCGATTACAACCATCCAAACCGTGTGCCTATCCCAGATTTCAAGGATTACTTCGATACATACGCCAAGAAGTTGAAGTTGCGTGATGGACAGAAGTTACACTTCGAGTTGGGCCGTGCCGTAGTGGGTCAGATGGGTTCGCTCATCACCAAGACTCTTTATATCAAGCAGGGCACAGCCAAGCAGTTTGCCATCGTAGATGCAGGTATGACCGATCTGATCCGTCCTGCCCTCTATCAGGCATATCATAAGATAGAGAACATCTCCAGCGATGAACCAGTAGAGACATACGATGTAGTAGGTCCGATCTGCGAGTCGAGCGATGTATTTGCCAAGGCTGTAGATCTGAACAAGACCCATCGTGGCGACCTCATTGCCCTCCGCTCTGCCGGAGCCTACGGTGAGATCATGGCGAGCCAGTATAACTGTCGCCAGTTGCCAAAGGGATATATCACAGAAGATTTTTAAAGAAAAGCTGCCTACAAGGAAAGCATGCCCTGAAAGGCAAAGCACACTGAGCAGCACGCCCTGAAAGGGCAGAAGCACTTAGCCCAGGGCATCGCCCTGGGTTAATACAGTATTAGCAATGCGCCCTGAAAGGGCAAAAGCTTTAAAATACGAGAAAAAAAGAAATGATGACAATTAGTTTAACAACTATCATAGCAGGCGCAGTAGTGGTATTATTGGCAATCCTCGGATCGCTGATAAATCCATTTCTGCGCTCGTTGCGTTTTCCTGACATTGCAGAAAATGAGGAAAATCCTGCTGAGGAGGAATCCTTGGAATCTAGAGAACCTATCTCGGTGATTATCACCGCTCACGACAATCTCTATGAACTGGAGCATAATCTACAGATGTTCCTGCAGCAGAAATATCCTGCCGATTATCAGGTAATCGTGGTTTGTCAGAGCACCGATGGCGAGACCCAGGATTATCTGAAGCACATGGCAGCCGAGAATTCTCACCTATATTATACATATATCCCTGAGAGCTCCCGCTATATGAGCAGAAAGAAGCTGCAGATTACACTGGGCGTGAAGGCTGCCAAGTATGAGTGGATCATCCTCACCGAACCTACCTGCACCCCATCCAACGACAAGTGGCTCTATACGATGACCCGCAACTGCCAGGAGCCTAACCATCTGGTTCTGGGCTATGTAGCTTTAGACGAAGCAACCAAGGGTGTTCGCCGATTCGACAGCATCCGCAAGGCATTCTATCTGCTCCGCCGTGCCCAGCTCAGCTACGGCTACCGCACCCACATGCCAAACGTAGCCTTCCGCAAGAGCGATTTCATGCGCGAGCAGGGCTATCAGGGCAACCTGGAGTATGTGCGCGGAGAATATGACTTCCTGGTCAACAAGTATGCTGCCTACGGAGATACTGCCGTAGAACTCGACTGCGATGCATGGCTCATCCATGATGAACCAACCGACAAGGCTTGGCACAATGCCCACCTTTACCTCCAGGCATCCCGCAAGAGTCTGACCAGAGCCAAATCAATGAAGTCGCAGATGGCAATGGATCATCTCTTCCCTCATCTCAGTCTCATCGCCTCGCTTGCCACCCTGGCATACGCCATCCTGATGCAAGACTGGATCCTGACTGGCATTGCAGGTTTCGCCCTACTTCTGCTCCTGATTCTCCGCACCGTCATCGCCCACAAGGCCATCAAGCATTTCGACGATGACATCTCAATCCTGAAGCTGCCATTCTATGAGTATGGCATCATCTGGAGAAATCTTGCCAACAAGATAAGATACTGGCGCGCAGACAAGAACGACTTCACCAGTCATAAACTGTAGGATTTTAGAATCAACAAGCAAACTTAAAATAACGATGAAAGTATATTTGTTCATTTCCAAACATAAGAAGACGCTGAAGATGTATCTTCCTTACATCGAAGCGCTTCAGCAGAAGTTCGACATCACCAGTAACCTGGCAGATGCCGATATCGTGATGATACTGGGAGCATGGACAAGACAAGGTGCCCAGCTAGCCAGAATGTCTCGCAAGATGGGCATCCCCTACATCGTTTGCCCACTCGGCGACCTCTCAGAGCGCAACTGCCGGAATCCGCATTTCAAGCGCAGTCTGCAGATTCTGATGTACCAGAAGGTGATGTACAGGCACTCAGACCTCATCATCGCCACCACCCCATTGGAGAAAGCCTATCTGGAGAAACTCGGATGGAACAAGCACATCACGCTCATCCGATACTTCGGCTACAGTCATCTCATCACCGAAGAAGGCACGATGGAAAGCTGGCAGGAGACGGATGCCTCTACCCTCGCCGACTTCGAGCGCAGGAAGGCAGAAGCCATCGCCCAGCAGACCCAGCATGCCATCATCGCCCAGATTATGCAGATTCAGAGCAGAATGCCGCATAAGAACATCCCACAGAAGTATCTCGACGACCTGCATACCTTATTATATGCAGACGATTATGATGAGGATGCTATCAACGAGGAACTGAAGAAGCTGAAACTCGACAGCTATGCCGCCTCCGTATTCCAGGCGATGACCGACAAAACGGGACTTACCGAGGGATTTATGCCACTTCCTGCCAAAAAAGGCAGAAAAAGCAAGGAGATTCTGAAGTATGTAAAGTAAGAGACTGACAGTAGTTGACCTGCGTCAAGAGGCTGACTGCCAATATTTGACTTGTATCAAAAAATCGCTTTCTTTCATCATTTTGTCACCCATTTGTTACCCGAATTCAAAAAAAAGGCATTACCTTTGCACTCGTAAAGATGAAACAAGAGATCTTGAGTATGCGAGATGAGAAGTCTTATATATATAAAAAAGATGAGAAATCTCAAGTACAGGAGATGGAAGGTTTCAGGTAAGAGAGATTATAAAAGGATAACATGTAGAACAGGAGACCGAAAATGCGACGGCTCCACAAAGATTGAGAAAGGAAACAAATTATGATGACAACAGTAATGGCACTCGCAGTAGTAGCAATTATGATTGCTAAGGCAATCAATGTAAACAACCACATCGAGATGGGTAAGTAATTACTCCATCCCCTTGTAGGAAAGAGAATGAAAGAAGAGCCCGGCGAGGCTCAAGTATTAACGAAAAAGAAAGAAAGGATAACGATTATGAAAACAATGTTGAAAGAAATCAAGAAGGTCATGAAGGCATTCATTGCAAACTATAAGAATGCAATGTCAATTTATGGCGAAGCTATTTGCAAAAGTAATGGTTATGCTTGCGCATAATCACTTGAAATATAAAGGAAGCGTGCTGGTATTTACTTACCGGCACGCTTTTTTCGTTGCCTCCAGCGTTAATATAGATTAAATAATCCGTCATTTCTACGATAATTCGGAAATTATCTATACTTTTGCATCTATAATTATCACGGGGGTGCTGAGCAATCGGCTGAGATTATACCCATTGAACCTGAAACAGGTAATGCTGACGCAGGAAATATGATAGATCGTTTTACACCCAGGCAGAGATAAATGCAACCTACTCTTGCTTCTCTACACCCCCTTTGCTTTCATCAGGCATACCCCCCGTGTTGACAATTGTAAATTTATAAATGTAAACATAGGAACAGATTATGAAAGTTATCATCAACAGCAAAGAAACTGAGATTCAGGCAAAGACCGTTAAGGAACTTGCCCAGGAACTCGATCTTCCAGCTACAGGTTGCGCTGTAGCCATCAGTAACGAGATGGTACCTCGTGACGAGTGGGAAAGCCACGTGATTCAGGAGGGTGCCGACATCGTGATTGTAAAGGCATTCTGCGGAGGATAGGATATAATGTTTAATGTTTAGAGGACTATGGCTAAAATATCATTAGACAGATTTCAACTGCAGTTCATCTCTCATCAGAATGAGAAAATGAGCTATCTCGATGGCATTCACGAGGCGATAACGGGACTCTGCGGATGGGTTCAGCTCCGCATGAAGGATGCCTCTGATGATGAAGTGCGCCCCATCGCCTACAAGGTGAAGGAATGGTGCAAGATCATGAATGTTACCTTCATCATCGACGACCGTGTGGAACTGGTGAAAGAGGTGGGCGCCGATGGCGTGCATCTGGGCAAGAACGATATGCCGATTGCCGAGGCTCGCAGGATTCTGGGCGATGACTTCATCATCGGCGGTACGGCAAATACCTTCGAGGATGTGAAGGCTCACTATGAGGCTGGTGCCGACTACATCGGTTGCGGTCCGTTCCGCTTCACCACTACCAAGGAGAAGCTCTCCCCTATCCTCGGACTTGAAGGATATCGCGAAATCATCCAGAAGATGAAGGCAGATAATATCGATATCCCTATCGTTGCCATCGGTGGCATCACCAAGGAGGATATTCCCGAAATCATGAAGACGGGAGTTAACGGCATCGCCCTCAGCGGCTGCATCCTCAATGCCAAGGACCCGGCAGCAGAAACCCATGACATCATGGAAATGATGAAGGTATTCAGATAAGCAAACATTTAAAAATAAGAATAACAAAAAATGGAAAAATTAGTAATTGCAGGACGAGAGTTCAACTCCCGCCTCTTCCTCGGAACAGGAAAGTTCAACAACAACCAGCTCATGGCTGAAGCCATCAAGGCTTCTGAAACAGAAATGGTAACCGTTGCTATGAAGCGTATCGAACTCGAAGACAAGCAGGACGACCTGCTCTCTCATATCGTGCAGAACCCAAATATCCAGCTCCTTCCTAACACCAGTGGCGTGCGCAACGCTGAGGAGGCTGTATTCGCAGCACAGATGGCTCGCGAGGCTTTCGGAACCAACTGGCTCAAGCTCGAAATCCACCCAGACCCTCGCTATCTTCTTCCAGACTCTATCGAGACGCTGAAGGCTACCGAGAAACTGGTAAAGCTCGGTTTCGTGGTATTGCCATATTGCCAGGCAGACCCAACCCTCTGCAAGCACCTCGAAGAGGCTGGTGCTGCTACCGTGATGCCACTCGCTGCACCTATCGGTACCAACAAGGGTTTGAGAATGAAGGACTTCCTGCAGATCATCATCGAGCAGGCAACTGTTCCTGTGGTAGTAGATGCAGGTATCGGTGCGCCTAGCCACGCTGCCGAGGCCATGGAGATGGGTGCCAGCGCTTGTCTGGTGAACACCGCCATCGCCGTTGCAGGTGATCCTGTAGAAATGGCTAAGGCATTCAAGGAGGCAGTGGTATGCGGTCGCCGTGCTTACGAGGCTGGTCTCGGAGCCATCAGCGATTGTGCCGAGGCAAGTTCTCCTCTCACCGCATTCCTCAACGACTAATTATTATATGATAATCCTTTAAACATTATGCCAAACGATAAGAAAGCTTACGCCCAGAGAGAAAAGGCGTATATGCAGGGAAAACTTTTCCCACAGATCAAGGTTGGAATGACCAAGGTAAACCTCACTCCTACTGTTGTGA
>JAJWLX010000057.1 GCA_021636625.1 Prevotella sp.
TGCCTATCATGCTGGAGTGGCAGAAGCGCATAGGATGCCATGATGCATTCCTGGCTTTAGGCCCATCCGTAGAATACCGCTGGCACGAGCATTCCCGCTACTTCATAGGCAAGCACAAGCATACCGAAACGGGCGATATCAACCTCAACCCTATCGGCTTGAACCTCGAGGCCCGTGCCGGCTACTCAGGAGTGATGCTCTACGCCCGTGCCGGAATAACCCCGCTGCTCAACAAGACCAAGGCTCCCGAATGCTACCCGATGACCATCGGCTTAGGATTTAGACTGTAACATAGCTGCAATGTAGCAGAAATATAGCTGTAATGTAGCAAAACATAACTGAAACTGTCCCCATCTGAAACACCCATTCAGATGAGGACAGTTTTTTATTCTGCCAAATTCGGGAATTAAAAACGGCCAAATTCGGGAAAAATATTCGGCCAAATTCGGGAGTTAAATAATGCCAAATTCGGGAAAAATATTCGGCCAAATTACGGAATTTGGGAAAAAAAGCTTATCTTTGCACCAAAATTAAATCATAAGATATGAGTATAAACGATTATAAGCCAAGAGTTATAGACCAACTACTCAGCAGAAAGCTGAGAGGAAAAGGAGCCGTACTTATTGAAGGTGCAAAATGGTGTGGAAAAACATCCACAGGTGAGCAGCAGGCTAAGAGTGTGATCTATATGTCAGACTCTGCCCGAAGAGACCAATATCGAATCTTTGTTGATAGTACCCCGAAAGTAATATTAGACGGAGAGACGCCACGATTGATTGATGAATGGCAACAAACTCCTAAATTGTGGGATATGGTTCGCTTTGAGGTTGACCATCGCCATGGGATGGGACAATTCATCCTTACGGGATCTGCAGTACCAGCCAAGCTAGAAGAACTCCACCATACAGGAACGGGTAGAATAGCCCGATTACTCATGCGCCCTATGTCATTATGGGAATCAGGAGATTCCAATGGAACAATTTCCCTTAAAGAGCTATTCACCTCTCCAAAATCCATTGCTGCAGAAAACAACAACGACCTACAAAGAATCTCATATCTCATTTGTCGAGGTGGTTGGCCACAAGCAGCATTATTGGATGATGATGAAGAAATTGCACTTGATCAGGCCATAGATTATTATGATGCTGTGGTGAATGCAGACATCCAACGGGTAGATGGAGTGGAAAGAAATCCTGAAAGGGTAAAACGCTTGATGAAATCGTATGCAAGAAGTCAAGGAACACAGACGTCATTGGCAGAAATCAGAAATGATATGTTGGCAAACGACCAATCTGCACTTGACGAGAAGACTGTAAGTTCTTACCTTGATGCTTTGCGCAAAATATTTGTCATAGAAGATATGCCTGCATGGAATCCAAACTTACGTTCGAAGACTTCCATCAGAACAACAGATACAAGATATTTTGTAGATCCTTCTATCGCTACAGCTGCGCTTAGTATAGGACCTAATGATCTCATGAACGACCTAAATACACTAGGTCTATTCTTTGAGACATTATGTGTAAGAGACTTACGTGTATTTGCTCAGGCATTGGATGGAAATGTATTTCATTATCGAGACAAGACTGGTCTGGAATGCGACACAGTTGTGCATTTAAGAAATGGTGATTATGGATTAATAGAAATCAAAATTGGTGGTGACAAATTAATCGAAGAAGGAGCGGCTAATCTCAAAAAACTATCGCAAAAGATAGATACCACAAAAATGAAATCGCCTTCTTTCCTGATGATACTTACCGCCGTAGGAAGTTTTGCTTATCGCAGAGAAGACGGAGTATATGTTGTGCCTATCGGCTGCCTGAAAGACTAGATTCGGATAGAATGTAACAAAAATAACTCCTATATGTAATAAGGTATAATCTCATAAAATCATCAAAAAAATCGAAAAAAGTGGCGATAGGTGTGCGAAATCTCATAAAAAAACATAGATTACGCACACCTATCGCCACTTTTTGCTGTTTACCGGCCAAACTCGGAAGTGAAACATAGCCAAATTGGGTAACAAATCACAGCCAAATTAGGTAACAAATCACAGCCAAATTGGGTAACAAATCACGGCCAAATTAGGTAATTTTACCCATTTTTCTGCTAAAAAATGCCCGAATACCACAAACGTGGTAGCAGGAATACTATTCATATGCTATTTCAGAATCCAGAAAATCGCCGTACCTTTGCAGCGTCAATCAGAACAAACAGTCAATCTGATTTCTGGGCGACATATTTATATAAATGAATAAGATTGAATATTAACGTAAAATTAAAGAAAGGACATAGATTATGAGTACAGAAAAGAAACTTCGCTTTGAGACACTTCAGTTGCATGTAGGTCAGGAAAATCCAGATCCAGCTACCGACGCTCGTGCGGTGCCTATCTACCAGACCACAAGTTACGTGTTCCGCAACTCTCAGCACGCTGCCGATAGATTCGGACTCCGTGACGCAGGTAACATCTATGGTCGCTTGACCAACTCTACTCAGGGTGTATTCGAAGACCGTGTAGCTGCCCTCGAGGGTGGTGTAGCTGGTTTGGCTGTCGCTTCTGGTGCTGCCGCCGTTACCTACGCTCTGCAGAATATCCTTCAGAATGGCGACCACATCGTAGCTGCCGACAACATCTACGGTGGTACTTATAACCTCATCACTCATACATTATCCACACAGGGTGTCAGCTACACCATCGTGGATCCTCGCAACTTCGAGCAAGTAGAGGCTGCTATCCAGGACAATACCAAGGCACTCTATGCAGAGACCTTCGGAAATCCTAACTCAGATGTAACCGATATCGATAAGTTGGCAGAGATTGCTCATCGCCACAACATCCCATTGATTATCGATAATACCTTCGGCACTCCATACCTCATCCGCCCTATCGAGCACGGAGCAGATATCGTGGTTCACTCTGCTACCAAGTTCATCGGCGGTCACGGTTCATCTCTCGGTGGTGTCATCGTAGATGGCGGTAAGTTCGACTGGAAGGCAAATGCCGACAAGTTCCCTACTCTCGCCAAGCCAGACCCATCTTATCATGGTGCCGTATTCGCAGATGTAGCCGGAGCAGCAGCCTTCGTAACCCGAATCCGTGCGGTCATCCTTCGTGATACCGGTGCAACCATCTCTCCATTCAATGCCTGGATTCTTCTTCAGGGCTTGGAGACATTGAGCCTCCGTGTAGAGCGTCACGTTCAGAATGCATTGAAGGTGGTAGAATATCTGGAGAACAATCCTAAGGTGGCTAAGGTCAATCACCCAGCCGTTCCTTCTCATCCAGACCATGAACTTTACAAGAAGCTCTTCCCTAACGGCGGTGGTTCTATCTTCACCTTCGATATCAAGGGCGGCGAGAAAGAGGCATGGGAGTTCATCGACCACCTGCGCATCTTCTCTTTGCTGGCTAACGTAGCCGACGTGAAGTCACTGGTTATCCACCCAGCAACAACCACTCACTCTCAGTTGAGCCCAGAGGAGTTGGAGGAGCAGCACATCTATCCTTCTACCGTTCGCCTGAGCATCGGTATCGAGAACATCGACGACCTGATTGAGGCTCTCGATGAGGCATTCACCTACGTAAAGTAAAAATATTAATGATTTAAATTAGAGTACAGTTATGGCAAAGATATATAAGCAGATTACTGATTTAATCGGTAAAACCCCATTGGTAGAATTGGGTAAGTATTCAGCATCCAAGGGTTTGGAGACTCCTGTGATTGCCAAGGTAGAATTCTTCAATCCTGGCGGAAGCGTAAAGGATCGTATCGCCCTTGCGATGATCGAAGACGCTGAGCAGAAGGGCATTCTGAAACCAGGTGCCACCATCATTGAACCAACCAGCGGTAACACGGGTGTAGGCCTGGCTCTGGTATCAGCCGTAAAGGGCTACCACCTCATCCTCACCATGCCTGAAACCATGAGTGTGGAGCGCAGAAACCTGGTGAAGGCTTACGGCGCTGAAGTGAGATTGACCAGCGGTAAGGACGGAATGCCTGGCGCCATCAAGGCTGCCGAGGAGCTCCGTGATACCATTCCGGGTTCCGTGATTCTGGGACAGTTTACCAACCCATCCAATCCTGCCAAGCACTATGCCACAACAGGACCAGAAATCTGGGCTGATACCGATGGCGAGATTGATATCTTCATAGCCGGTGTAGGAACAGGTGGAACCATTTCGGGTATCGCCAAGTATCTGAAGGAGCAGAATCCTAACGTGAAGGTGATTGCCGTAGAACCTGCCACATCGCCTGTATTGAACGGCGGACAGAGCGGACCTCACAAGATTCAGGGCATCGGTGCCGGATTCGTTCCAGAGACCTACTCTTCAGAATATATCGATGAGGTATTGGATATTCAGAACGATGATGCTATCAAGGCGGGTCGTGACTTGGCTCAGACCGAGGGTCTCCTGGTAGGTATCTCATCAGGTGCTGCCGCCTTTGCAGCCACCGAGATTGCGAAGCGTCCTGAGAACAAGGGCAAGAAGATTGTAGCCCTCTTGCCAGATACTGGTGAGCGTTATTTAAGCACTGTACTCTATGCTTTCGAGGAGTATCCATTGTAATTCACAATCGGATATTTTCTGAAGAAAGCAAAATCTATCATAATTTCCCCAACCCGCTTTTCTTAGCGGGTTGGGGATTTGCATTTCCCAAAATTTGCATTTCCCAAAACTTCATATAAAAAAGAGGGGGCAGCTTCAGTTGAATGTCTGAAAAATCAACTGAAACTGCCCCTATCTGAGAGCATCTTATTCTACTTTTCGACTATGCTTTTCCGAAAGCACTCTTGCGGAAAAGCGTCTTTCTGCTCACCACATCATATTCCAGATACCCTCGCTTCATCCAGCTCTTCAGCATCTCCCGGGTACCGCCAGGCTTCAGGTTGGCCTCGTCACGAAGCTTTTCCAATGCCTCCCAGGTAAAATCATCAGGCAATTGCTGGAGAAGATTCTGCGGACCACGGGAGGTGAATCGCTGATGTCTCTCATCATCTATCAGATCCCAGAAGAAGCGCATCTTGCACCACAGATCATAATGCAGCGACCAGCGGATGAATTCATCAATCTCATCCTCCCACTTGCAACCGTTTGCTACATAGAGCACGCAAGCCTTGAGATAAGCTATCACGAGAGCACGGAATGAGAAATTCTCGTAGATGCGGTCCTGACTGCAGATAGAGAAATCACGACACTCCTCCATGAGTTCGTTGATGAGACGGACCGCCTGAGGACAGTCTATCTTGCCGCGCACCTTGCACAGGCGATTGATGTAAGGACGAAGCTCCTCATCGAATGCCTCATCATAATCGCCATACACCGGCATATCAGAACCGATTTCACGGGGCGGAATGGTACAGAAATTGATGCGGGAGAGCGGACCGTCTGATACCACCTTCTTGAAGAACTGACGACCGTGACCGATGGTGGTACAGGCATTCCAGTTATAGAGGATGTGTACCCTTTCGTTCACAGAACCGGGCATGGCGCGGGTCTGCCCGAAGGAGTTACCGGGGTCAAAGGCGAGGCACATGATAGTCCATTTTCTGCCTCTCTGCTTGCCCTTTCCGCCATCCTCGATGGCATCCCACTGATCAATCTCGTTCATGTTGGAGTAGAGGAAATGGCCCTTGGCATCATACATTCGCTGCACGAAGGCTGCCGAAGTCATGTCCGGATCCACTTCCTGCACCATCAGGTCGGTAGGACGTTTCGGCTTATACTTGTGCGTACCCATCGTATTCACCTCCAGCTTCCACTCTTTCTCTCGCTGCAGGTTCACCTCATCCCGCTTGCGGATATCAGCCATGATGTGATTAATCGGAGCATTCACGCAGCTCTTTCCTGCACCTGTGGGGGCCATGAGCACGTTCATCAGTGTAGCTTCGTGCTCTACACCATCTACATACTCGAAGCTTACCTGATAGAGGTGGGCGGCAAGAGATGGGAATACGGCATGAGCCACGGCTGGCTTGTAGATGTCAGGGGTACGACTCACTAGGAGCTTGATAAGCGATGGCAGTTTTTCCGGCATCGCAGGGGGAAGTTCCTCTTCCTCCTCTTCGTCTTCAAACAAAAGATCTTTCTGATTCTCTTTGTTTTCTTCCATTTTGTTTAGTATTTATTAGTTGACGGTTGAAGTTATTTTCAACACACCACAAAATTACGAAAAATATCCAAGACCACCAAACGTTTCCGCAAGTTTCTACTCATATCAGGAATCTTTCTACTCCCATTGAGATTTTTTCTACTCACATAGGGACAGTATCACTTATTTCAAGATACATCAATCTATCATTCTTCATAACATAAGCTATATTATATATAGATAATATTATTAATAATATATATAATATAGTATATATATAAATATCTATATATTAATATATTATATACTTATAAGAATATAATATATCCTACATGTGAAAGAGAAGCGCAAAGAAGATTAATATCTTTACATTTTAACAACCTTAATAAATCTTACCTATCTCTACCCTATAGTTTAATGTCCATTTGAAAAACTGAAACTGCCCCCATGTGATTCCATCATTTAAACGAAGAGTTATTGATAAGAAAACATTGAGTGATGCGGCACAAAACATTGAGTTGTCACCCAAGAAACTACCAGTTAGATTCGTTAACACTTCTCAAAGGAGTTCATCCCCCTCATCTTCCTCCCCTATCTCATGGGTAAGGAAAAATAATCGTAATCCCAAAATTTATACCTATTTTTGGGATTACAATCCCAAAAAACATAGTAAATTTTGGGATTAGAGCGTTATTTCAACGTTTTTCACCGACCTTCTCCCCCTATCACATGGGGACAGTATCAGTTTTGAAAACGGACATTAAAAAGTGCGATAACACCGCCCTAACTACCTATTTTTATATAGTTAGGGCGGTGCTATCGCTAAAATTCGAGACCATTTACCACAAAAACACAAAGTAAACTACCGTTAAAATACAAAGTAAAACGCCGCAAAAATATAAAGTAACTGTAGAAAACATGATTTACTATAAAGCCATATCAAGGGAAGACAGAGTAAAGGTTATACCTTTGGCTACATTAAAAGACTAGAAAAAGCTAATTTTTCGATAGAAAACTAAGAAAAAGTTTGTTTTCTATCGAAAATTTGACTATCTTTGTACCCAAATGAGAAATATTCTAATTACATTAGGCAATATTCCAGTAACATCTTCGGTCATTGCTTCGCTATATCCAGATGTAAAGACCAAGTTTGCAAAAGTTGCACAGCTGGAAAAGGCGGGTGAAATCATCCGCCTCAGGCGAAATCTGTTCGTTGTAAACCCACAAGAAACGGGACAACCACTCACTTCCGGACTTATCGCCAACCATCTGTTGTCTCCATCTTATGTATCTATGCAGACGGCATTGAGATATTATGGTTTAATACCCGAAGCTGTATATACAGTTCAATCCATGACTTTTAAGACAGCAAAGGAATACAATACACCCATAGGCAACTTTTGCTACTATCATATTTCAAGACCCACCTATCCTATAGGAATTACGCAGATAAAGGAAGAAAACAATGTCTATATAATGGCTACTCCAGAAAAGGCATTATGTGATTTGATTGCCAACCAGCCAGGTATCAAACTGAGATACAAGAAGGAAGCATTAGAGTTTCTGGAAGAAAACCTAAGATTTGATATGGACAGATTCTACCAGCTCAATCCCAAGATATTCGAAGAATATGCAAATATAGGGAAAAAGGCAACATCCATACGCACAATATTAAAACTCTTACAACATGAATGAGATATACCAAAATATGTTATCAGCTTATGATCTTTCTACAGATCAGGCTAAAAGAAATGCTACTTTTGAGGTAAACCAGCAAATAATTCTTGCCGGTTTGTACCAAGGCGGCTTCTTCGAAAAGGCAGCTTTTTATGGTGGAACCTGCCTACGCATTTTCCACGGTTTAAATCGCTTCAGTGAAGATATGGATTTCTCTTTATTGAACAAAGATGAAAGTTTTGACTTCTCCCAATACTTCCAACCAATTATCGACGAGTTTGATGCCATCGGGAGAAGAGTGGACATACAGAAGAAGGACAAGAAGAATTTTGGAAAAGTAGAATCAGCCTTTTTAAAAGATACCACCGACGTTTATGACATTTCCTTTCAAACAGAAAAGTCCATCAAAATCAAAATTGAAGTAGATACCAATCCACCTCTCCATTTTACTACGGAGCAAAAACTTCTGATAGAGCCTCGTTCTTTCATGACAAGATGCTTTACCCTTCCCAACTTATTTGCCGGCAAAATGCACGCATTAGTTTATCGAGCATGGAAAAACCGGGTAAAAGGACGCGATTGGTATGATTTCGAATGGTACATCCGAAATAGAATTCCTCTAGATTTCAAACATCTACAGGAAAGAATCAAAGAATTTAATGGATGCGAGAAATCAAAAGAAGAATTCATTGCCGACTTGGAGCAAAGACTAAAATCTGCAGACATCAAACAGGTAAAAGCAGATGTGATGCCGTTTATAAAGAATCCTAAAGAAATGACAATCTGGTCCAACGAATACTTTCTGCAATTGGCAAAAATGATAAACTTTGAATAGTTAAGGTATCTCCCATTCCTATCACATGGGGGCAGTATCAGTTTTGAAAACGGACATTAAAGGGGGTGGGCTTCCACATTTCACAAGAGAAAAGAGAGGGGAATTGCGGCAAGCATTCCCCTATGTATATAATAAGGTGTAAGCTCAGGAGTACAATCGGGAAAGGAAGAGGTAAATAGGCTTCAGCGGGAGAAAGACATTCCTCTCCAACTACATCTCCCAAAAGTTTAAGAAATGCTAAAAAGACCCTTTTTGGGCATTTTTCACTAAAAAAATGCATTTTTGGGGCAATTGATCCAAATCAAGGCAAAATTGAACCAATTTGAACCAATTCAGTTTCATTTATTTTATATATCTTTGCACCCAAATATGAGTTAGTTATCAACGTAAATTGATATTCTTAACGATTGTATAAAGTAAATGAAATTATTCTTATAGGGGATATGACAATACTACTTATCATATTAATAGGAATCGGAATATTTGTACTTCTCGGCATTCTGGGCTGGGGAATACAGCTTTTGGGATTTCTCGGAGGACTCTTAGGTGAAGGCATCACTGGATGCATAGGATGCTTCATCAAGTTCTTTTGGGTGATTCTGCTAATAGCTATATTTATTGCGCTGATACAATAACCAGTCATTTAATCTTAAAAACAATAACCATTATGACATATTGCAAGAAATGCGGCGCAATGCTGCAACCGGGAATGAAATTCTGTACGAAGTGTGGACAACCTATTGACTTGCAACCACAGGCTCCAACCCAGCCACAAGGAGTTAGCAAGCCTCAACGTCCTCAACCACTGAAAGCCATGGCTCCTCAACAGCCTATGAAGCCTCAACCTATGAGACCTCAAGCACCGGGTATGCCCCCAAAACCGATGCAGCCTCAGCGCCCAGTAATGCCTCAGGCTCCACAGTCTCCACAAGCCAGCAAGGGTATGTTTACCAATGCCGTTCGCTCTGTAGCAAACGCCATGACTGGTGGTGCGCTCAATCGCCAGATTGCAGAAGAACAGAGAAGAGCCGTTAACCAGCAAGCTACTGAAAGCCAGTCGGAAATTCGTGATGCCAGAAATGCACAGCAGCAGGCTGAACAAGCACAGATTGCTGCCGAAAGAGAGGCTGAACGTAGCCGCGACCGCCGCAGTATGGAAGCTGTGGATGGTGTTGACGTGGTAAGAGGCAGAACCATCTGGAATATCCAACCAGGAGAAATCGCTCGCAAGATTAGCGAACGAGAACTCGACGAAATAGAAAAGTTGAAAGGCATCATCGTTCAGGAAGGTTGCACCGCCATCATTTTTGCCAATGGTGAGCTGGTTTCAACCCTCTCAGCAGGTGCATACCTCTTTTATAAGTCTGTAGAAGAAGAGCAGGCTGCTATCAAGAATGCGGTAGAAAAGGCTGAGAAAGATATGGCTGAAGCCGAAAAGCGTGAACGAGACCGCAAGCGCCAGGCTGAGCCTACCTTCCGCCAGCTCGGTATCGTAGGAGAAGTAGGCCGTGGCTTCAACTGGCTCGGTCGCATCATCTTCGGCGAAAAGAAAGGTGAACAGAAAGAAAAAGCCAAGAAGCGCCAACTGGATTATGCCCGCATCTTAGCCCGCATCACCCAGGCTCCTATCCTGTCGGTCTATATCGTCAGCAACCGTTTCATCACCCTCACTTTCGGTGGAGCGATGAACGAGAATGGCGAACTTGCCTTTCAGCCATACACCATTCCGATGGGCATCCATGATGTGCAGATTGGAGTATCTTTCCAGATGAGCATCAGCGATATTCATACCTTCGCCACCAATTACCTTACCGACCACAACAGCGTAACAACTAGAGAATTACAGCAGTTGCTCAATGGTACCGTAGAAACCCTGTTGCGCCAGGAACTCCGCAACCAGAACTACGAGTCTGCCGGACTGACTGCCGAAACTGTAAATGTACTGAAAGAGAAGATCCGCCAGACCATCAACCAGCAGGTATTCGGCATAGAATGCACTCAGGTTCTGAATATCACCGACAGCAACCAGGACTTTGAGCGTTTCCGTCAGGTAGAACGCCAGCTCTATAACACTGAGAAGGAACTCGACTTCATGCACCGCACCGGAGAATTCCGAAACCGAATGGAAGTTGAGGCCAACTCCCAGCAGATTTCTTCTGCACAAAACACCGAGGATTTGCGCCATGCCCTCCAGGGCATCAACAAAGACCAGTTGCTCCACGATGATGAGTTGGAGGAATTCGTCCAGATGCTCGAAAGTCAGAAGCGCATCCGCCAGGCTAAGACCCAGGAAGAGGAGTTCGAAGCCCTGGAAGACCTCCGCAAGAACCGTCTGGTCAAGCAGGAGGAAATGGAAGTGCTCGAAGATGAACTTGCACACAAGAAGATTCCTCGTGAGGAAATCACGGAAATCATGCGCATCCAGAGCCAGCAGAACATCGACACAGCCCGTCTCAAGGCAGAATGGGCACTCGATGATTCCCGTACCGACCACGACTGGGAACGTGAAGATCTGGAACGCCGCCGTAACTGGGGCATCGAAGATGAAGAGCGTGAACGCCAGTGGATGCAGGAAGAAAAGGAATACAACCGCGACTTCAACCGAAAGGCGAAGGAGGATGATTACGACTTCCAGCAGATGATGCGTCAACGCGAACTGGATAAGGAAGACCACCTCCTGGCACGCAACGAGAAACTGGAAGACGACCGCCTTGCCTATGAGCGCAACCGCCAGGAAAAGATGGACGATGACCAGTTGGAAGCCAACCGTCACCAGCGCCAAATGGACAAGCTGCAGCAGATGGCTCAGATGCAGGCACAGCTCGACCAGCAGAAATATCAGCACGAAGAAAACGTAGCCACCATTCAGAGTAATGAACAGATGAATCGTGACAACCATTTCGCCAATATGACCGCCGAACAGATTCGTGCCGCACAACTCTCCCACCTCACCGGAGATGCACAGGTAGCTATGGCAAACGCCTATAACGGCGAGAAGGAAGCCGAAAACCTGCGACAGACTGCAGCAGAAAAGGAAGCGATGATGCAGCAGATGCTACAGATGCAGCAGCAGAACAGCAATGCCCAGATGGAAGCCATGATGAAGATGGCCGGCATGATAAAAGATACAGCCACCGGCATCAGCGGCACCCAGCAAAGCCAGCAGCAACAGCGCATCAATCAGTTGGAAGAGGAAAACCGACGCCAGCAGGAGCGAGTAGATCATACCCAGGATGTGGCTATGAACAACATCTCGCAGGTAAGCACTGCTGCCGCCAACAATCTGAACGCCTTCAATGGCGGACTCGGTGGAAATACTACAGGAAGCCAAGCAGCTCCACAACAGGCAGCTCCTCAGCAGGAATTGATAGAATGCCAGTGCTACAACTGTGGACACACCATCCACATTGCACCAGGCACACCAAACTGTCCTGACTGTGGTGCACCTTTCCAATGGTAAGCCCTCTCCAGAAAATGCAACAAGAAGTCTAAACATATAAAGTAATCAGACTATGAGCGATATTAAACTTGATGGTGATGCGGCTGTGGTAGGCGGAATCCATTCCGACTCCCACAATACGCAAAACAACTATAACACCTCAACAACAACCCATACCACCAACAACAGTACGGTTAACAACCAGACTGTATATGAGGCACAGAAGACTCAGACTGAGATCTATCAGCAGAATGAGACTCTCTTTCTGCAGGCTGTGCAGGAACGACTGGTGGATGGCAAGTTGGATAATCAGAAGTTGGCAGAGCTCAACCAGTTGAGCATCCAATGGCATATTGCTCCCTTAAGAGCCAACCAAATCATAGATCAGGTACGTCAGAACATCCATATCCTGCAAGGCAGCAAGGGTAACGAATTCCTGGCAGAGCAGATTCTGACCGAGGTCTTCAATGCCATCCAGACCAACCATACCGACATTCTGAAGCGCAAGTTCAACAGTCTGGAGCAGTTGGCACGCGTGATGACGAATGATAACAACATCCAGTTCTACTATCATCTGTTGCTAGCCTCGATGTATCCCGACAAGTGCGCCCTTGCCTTCTTCGGTTCCCGTACCGATAACTACTGGCAACTCTTCTGGGCTCATGTAGCGTTCATCAAGACCGGCAATATCGACAATGCCACCGTGCTTCTGCCAAGAATGGGCGGTTTCGGTTGTCCGCAAGGCGACATCGCCCTACTGATGGCTCTTGATAATCTTGCCGACTACCACAAGAATGGAAAGCAGGATTACTACAGGCAGCAGACCATCCAGTATCTCGACCAGGCCGTACAAAACGGAATGAGTGAACCGCTAAGTGCCCTATGGTATGCCGTAAAGGAGATGTTGGAGGATAAGCCTCAGCCAGAAGAATGGTATCAGTTCTATTGCGATACGACCCTTTCGGAATTCATCCCGAAGGAAAAAAGCAAGATGGCTGTTCCACCTCAGATGCCTACACCTCCTCCGATGCCAAAGTTTAATGCCCAGAACGTGAAGCTCAACCAGATGAGAGGCTTCAATCCTCTGCAGGCTGCCAATAATATGGGACTGGGAAGCGTCAATGCGATCAGTCAGCAGCCTCAAATGGCAAGTATGCCGGGCGGTGCAACTCCTCCACCTATGCCGGGAGCCTCATCGGTTCCCCCTATGCCGGGACAAAGCAAGGCGGCTCCACAGCCGGAAGCCGTGCAGATGGCATCAGAAGCAAGAACTGCTGATGAACCCATCGACCAGCCCGACCCCTTGGAAGACCACTACGGCATCATCCTGACAGATGGCAATGCACTGGCTAGAAAATACGGTTGCACCATCCAGGAGGTATATGATGTCTTCAACGACTTCATACAGAATGCCTACGACCAGCAGATGTACTGGACATTCCTCGACATCTCGCAATATGGACTTGATTCCACCCATAAGACTCCATCCTGGATAGAATGCAATGAAGCAGTATCCCGCTGCATCGCAGACAACAACCTGACAGCAGGTCCCGACCTACACCTATTTATAATAGGAGGTGACGATGTGATTCCTATCCCTCGCGTCGAAGACCCATGGCCGTATGGCGGCGAGCGAATCCCTACAGATACCTGCTATGCCTTCGAAGGCACCTATATCGTAGATTTGCTGGATAGTCGCGATTCAGACTTCACTGTAGGTTGCGCCCGCAACAATGTGGCTCGTCTGCCTTTGGAAGACGGTCAGCTCGATACGGATATCCGAAGCGACATCGGTGCTTACTTCAACATCAGCAGTATGTATGGCGGCGGTATTCCTGTTGGCAATGTTCTGATGATCAGCAACCGCGACTGGATTCCAGCCAGCTGCACGATGACCCAGCACCTGCCGCTTCTTTACAATACCGACGATCCTGAGCTGATTCGCAACGGAATGTATATCAGTCCGAAGCTGCTGACCGAAGATTCGGAAAGCCTCAGCATCTATTGCAAGTCTTTGGACAAGGCAGATATGCTGATGTTCAATCTTCATGGTGCCGATGCAGAGGGTATGTGCGGATTCTATAGTGAGGATGAAGCATTCAATCCTTCGCTCCTCAACCAAGGCAGGGCAAGAGTCTTCAATACCGTGGCTTGTTTCGGAGCCCGATATGCCGGTTACAAACGAAACGACTCCATGTTGCTCAGCGCCCTCTACGGAGGTGGCGTATTGCTCTATACCGGTTCGCTCATTCCTGTTCCGATGTTCTCTAATGAGGAAACGGATGAAGCCCGCCAACTTCTGTTGAATCCGGGCACAGGCAGCGAGGTGCTGATGCGCCTCTATCCACTCTATCAGTTCAAGGGTATGACGGGCGGAAAGGCGATGCTCCAGGCTAAGTGCGATTACTTCAACATGTGCCGACATGTAGAGGATGATTGTTTCTCTATGAGCACCGCCCTGATGTTCTGTCTCTACGGCAACCCGATGCTCCATGTCCGTCGCAGGGAATATGTGGTTGAATCTGCCCTGCAGAATGATGCGATGCCACCAGCTCCTATCAAGGCAGACGGTTCTCCGCTCAAGAAGACCATGCGACAGCGCCTGCTGCAGAAGGATAAGAGCAACCAGTCGCTCATCGACCAAATTCGTGGTTATGTGGATGAGAATCTCAATGCCATCCGAAACATGGTAGAGCAGCATCTGTACCAGCAGCTGGGCTTGAAACCGGAAATGCTGGATAGCATCGACCAGGTAAGCCGACCTACCATCGACGGCAATTACGAAACGGGATATTCATTCAACTATCACGACGCAAACCGCCAATATGGAGCAGACACCTTCGTAGAAGTAGATGCCCATGGCAAGACAAAGCGAATCTATACAACGAAATAATCTGTCCCCTACAAAGGGACTCTATAGTAAATAACAAAAATAATAACAATCATAAAACTGAAACATATGGGATTTTTTGGTTTTAAATCTTCTAGAGAAGTAGAAGAAGAGAAAAGACAGGCTGCCGAGGAAGCAGCGAGAAGAGTGGAACAGAACAACCTGACCAACCTCAGTAACCTGAGCAAAGGTAGTCAGCTGAACTTCGCCATCCCTTACTTTGATGTCTTCGACCCACGTCTGCAAGATTATGGCGTACCAGTATCTGTACATGGTGCCGTGGTATATGCTATCGAGGACATGGATCTCTTCCATAGTGTGAACCGAAATGAGGGTTACAGCGACGAGACTTTCAAGAACAAGCTTCGTGGCCAGCTCACCAAGTTCATCAAGAGTGTAGTTAGCAATGCCCCTTCTGACGCCCAGATTCCTGTAGTTCAGATTGAGCGCAAGATTTTTGAGATTAGCGAACTCATCCAGCAGCGTGTTACTCCACAGGTAGAGAAGCTTTTCGGCATCACCATCCGCAGTCTCGACATCACAGGCATCAACGTGGATAAGGAGAGCCGTGGCTATCGTGAACTCAAAGCCCTCACTGCCGACCTGGAGAAGGAGCGTATGATGGCTCAGCATAATGCCCAGATTTCCAACTTCAACCTCAACAACGACCTTCAGCAGAATATGCTCAAGAAGCAGTCTGAGCTGAATCTCGATGCCATGGGCAGAAAGCAGGAACTCGACCTGGGCGGTCAGGAGGAATTGCAGCGCATGAACTTGGAGAATCAGCGTGAAACCATGCGTATTCAGCGTGAGGAGATGCAGCGTGCTTCTCGTCTCCAGACAGAGCAGACCTTTATGGGTGCTCATCAGGCAAACCTCAATGCTGGTGTTCTCAACAATGCTACAGATAATGGTATCAATGCCTTCCGCCAGCAGTCTATGGGTGGTATAAACAATATGGGCCAGATGGGTGGTGCGCCTCAAATGCCAGGTCAGAAAGGCATGGGTGGTGCGCCTCAGATGCCAGGCATGGGTGCCGCAGTTCCTCAGGTGCAATATTTTATTGGTATCAATGGTCAGCAGTATGGTCCATGCGATTGGAACAAGCTCCAGCAGCTCGTTCAGCAGGGTCAGCTCACCCAGCAGTCATACGTTTGGAAGAACGGTATGGCGCAGTGGGAGTTTGCCGGCAATGTAGCAGAACTCGCTCCATTGTTCCAAGGCACCGCCCCACAGATGCCGGGAATGCCTCCTACTATGCCGGGGATGTAATTTCCCGGCAGCTATAATACAAACAAAAGTAAGAACATTAAATTTGTGATAATATGGGATTATTCAAAAAATTAGTCGGTGATATCGCAAAGACAGTAGGTGAAAGCCTGGAAGAAGTTTCAAACGAAGCCAAAAAGAGTTTCCAAGAGGCTCGCGAAGAGGTAAGAAAGAACATCCAGGAAGCAAAGCAGAATCAATTCAACTCTGATGATGATGATGACGATGATGATGACAATTGGGATTATCCATTAACAAAGTTATCAGATGATGACGATGATATACGAATCCAGTTAGGCACTTTTAAAAATGGCGTTTTAACCATCGACGAGGGACATACAACTCTCGGCGAAGATGCCTTGGAGGGTTATAAGAAAATTAGAAAAGTTGTCTTCCCTTCAACCCTTAGAGAAATTGATGGATGTTTTTTCAGTGAGCATGGACATGAGGATTATCTTGAAGAGGTAGATTTCTCAAAGGTACATCTTTTGAAGGAAATTCCAGACTGTCTATTTGAGAATTGTAAGAGACTTCAAGAAATAAACTTTCCTGAAGGAGTAGAAACAATAGGTAGTGAAGTGTTCGATTCTTGCACCAACCTACGCAAGATAACATTTCCAAGTACTCTAAAGTCGCTACAAAGCACCACCTATGAATGTAAGAATATCGAAGAATTGGATTTGTCCAAGGTTCACCTGTTGGAAGAAATTCCAGAATATTTCATTAGTGAAAATTGCGATATTCAGACTCTTGTCATACCTGTAGGAGTAAAAATTGTGGGTGATGAATTTGCCTCAAGCAAAAGCATTAGAGAGGTATATGTGCCTTATACTGTTGAAAAAATCGGCACTCTCAATGATGACGAATACGCACCTGATGTGTATATCTACACCAACAAGCTCACGGATATAGAAAGTCTGTGTGCCTATATAAAGACTCTGTATGTACCAGAAGAGTTATATGTCTACTACGCCGAGCTTCTAAAGGAAGTTGACGATACAGAAGTTCGTCTTCGTAAGATGCCAGCAGACAAGTTGGATTTCTATGGTACACCTGTTCCACCACTTACCGAAGTGGCAGAAGAAGAGACACAGGACACTCAGGAAGAGACTATGGATATCCAGAAAGAATCCAAAGAGATTCCAACCATACAGAAGTCTCCTGGCAACCTGTTCTCTGATGCTCTTGAGGAGCTCATCAATTCTGCAGCAGCAAGTGATGAGCTGACAGACAAAATGAAGGAGATTGTCTTACGCCGTGCTGTTAAGGAGGGAGAAGATCCCGACGAGGTAGAAATGGTGCTTGAGGCAAGATTCTACGAGAAGCATCATTAATACGTATAATAATAATAAATAAATTTATCTACTATGTACAACGATTTAATAAGAAAAAATAATATGAATAATTTATTTGTAGATGCATTACAGAACAATCCTATCTTCCAGCTATCCCTATCTTCTAAGGAGTTGTTTCATAGCAACTTTTTGGCATGGTTAGCAGAAGATAAGAATACGCAAGCCCTTTTCAAAAAGATTCTTTCTACCTGGTTAGGAGAAGATACTTTTGATTATAATACAGATTGTATGGAAGTCAAACGCGAATACAAGAATTTTGATTTTAGTATTTGCGAGAAAATAATCAACGATGAGGAATCAGAAACGGGAAAAATCCGTCTGGTTCTAGAGAATAAATTCAAGAGTATAGCTTATAAGGCTCAGCTTGATAATTATAAAAAGAAAGTTGACGATCTTAACGAAGAGGCAGACAAAGCACAATGTAAAGTAGAGTTGAAGTTAAAAAGACTCAATACTGCAAAGTTTGAGAATTGGAAAGGAAACGCAAAACTTCCAAAGACAAAGTATATCTTACTCACATTAGCTGAAGATTTCTTAGACAAAGAAGCTGTCAAACAATCCGGATGGATAATTGTGACATATGCAGATTACTCTAAAACCCTACACGACAATCTGGCTCTTGTCAAAGATAAGTTTTACAAGGAACTTCTGGAAAAATATTGCGAGTTTATTGATGCATTCTACACATATACCAACAACTGTTTGGAACAAATTAAATATACTGACAATTGGGAAATTCTCAAAAATGAGGATTTTTCCACCCTCCGCTGCAATGATATATGGCAGAAGCTTGTTATGCACCAATGTGCCTTGCAATTAACCAAGAAACTAGAAAAGAAGTTTGGTAAAGATTTTCAGCCAATAATCGTCACTTCTGATCAAGAAATCTGGGGAGAAAATGGTACTGAAAATAAAGACAAATTATTTATGAGAGTTAGCTACTACCATGGTGAAGCCCTCCTTGAATTGAAGTATCTTATTCCCCAAAAGGGTATCTTTGTGCTCCAACAGCAAGGTAACCATCCTTTGAGAGCCGGTTTTTTAGATATGCTTTCGAAAAAGCCAAAATATTCCAAAGAACATGATACAAAGAATTGGAATGAAGAGACTGATAGGATCATTAGAGGAGCTAAACTTGCAACTATGGTTCCCCCTAAGAAAGTGGAATCAGAAGATAAGCCCCGATACAATTCTTTTGGAGTTTTCTATTATAACGATTTAAATACCGTTACTAAAAATATAGAAAATACGCTTGATGATATGATTGACAATATCAATCAAGTTATTAATCTTGTAAAATAGCAAAACAAGTGAACAAATAAAATTATTTTTACTATGTACAACGAGAAGTTAGAAGCACTCATCACTGCAGCATTGGCAGATGGAGTATTGACTGACAAAGAGAAGAATCTTCTCTTCAAGAAGGCCGAGGCCATGGGCATCGACCGCGACGAGTTTGAACTGGTACTTGAGGGTCGTCTTGCTAAGCGCAAGAAAGAAATGGAAGCACAGGCTCCTCAGGCAGCTAAGCCTGCTAAGAAGGAAGGTGCAATTCCACAGGAACTTGATGACCTCATCAAAGAGTACCTTACCGACGGTATCATCTCTACCAAGGAGCGTCAGGTACTTTTGAACAAAGCACAGGCTCTGGGTTTGAATGTTGACGAGGTTGATCTGTACATCGATGCACAGCAGCAGAAGGCTGATCAAGCCGTAGCAGCAGCTATGAACAAGCGTCGTGGCAAGACCTGCCCTTACTGCGGTAGTTCTGTTCCTGAACTGACTGACAAGTGCCCTAATTGTGGTAGCAACATCACACCTGAGGCAAGTGAGGAGTTAGAAGACATCTTCGAGCACCTCGAATCTGCATTAGTTAACTTCAAGTCTGGAGAAGATGTAGAGAAAAACAAGGCAGAAGTAGAGCGCTATGTTCGCAAAGCAAGAATGTATTATGGCAACAACCCTAAGATTCAGCGCTTGCTTGATGAGGTTGAGACAGAATCTGAAGCAGCAAAGGTAGATGCAAAAAAGAGATTCTGGTTGGATCTAATAAGAAGAAATAAGCAGATTGTAATAATTGTTGTAGGATTTATTGGTCTTGCTGTTTTTTGTTTTACTGTTTATTATTTGCTTTCTCCTGACAGAGCTTACAATAATGCCCTAAAAGAGGTTGAAGCAACAACTGAGCAAGTTGTGGATATGATAAATGATGGCAACTTTAAAGGTGCAAAATCAAAATTATCAACTCTTTCTTTTGCAGTAGTAGAAGGTAGCGATCACAAGTTTGTTACAATAACAGATTTTGATGGTGCATATTTAGCTTTGATAAAGGCATACATAAAAGCGGATGACCTTGATAATGCAGAAGAAGTGGGCGCCGCCTATATGGGAAAGATTGATAATGAAATGACTTGGCAAGATACTTCTTGCTACAAAACACTTAAAAAGGAATTTAAGAAAAGGAGCCGTGACTTCTCTGCTTTAAAATCACAATATGATTATGACGATTAAGTCGAATAATGATATCTTCAGATAATATTCAGAAAATAAGAAACTATTAATTATGAACATATTTAAATGAACATTAAAAGCTGACCGTGCCGGAATGAAGAAAGGCACAGTCGTTGAGGTAACAACCTCACTCGCAAGTTGTGACGCTCACAATATTGCAGATGCATGTGAGGCTCAGTTTGGCAAGAAATCTCGTGAAGCTTCGCACCCAAGCTATTGGGATATCCAGAAAATTTAATCGCATAAGTTTTTCAGTAAAGTTTTTCCGTGTCCACTTATCAAATGGATGCGGAAAAATAAGAACTAAAATATTTTAATTATGATACTACTTAACGATATTCTCAGACTTCCAGACCCTAAGAATGTTAAAGTTAGATTTAACTTGAGTTTTGGAACCAAAAGACCGGCTATTGATTACTTTACAGACCAAACGGAAGAAAGCAAGCAACATATGCTTGACGGTCAATACTGGAACTATGCAAGAAAAAGCAATTTCTCTAATGGAAACATTACCTTAGGTTTTGTCCCTATCCCTCAAAAACAAGACTGTTGGTTACTATTCCATATAGGAAAGATTGTTCAAGATCTTGGTATTCAAAATGGAGTTGGATATGAATATGAAGAGTTGGATGAATACAAAGAATACATCGGCAGAATTGTTATCCGCTTCAAAAATCATAGTCAAAATCTAATCAGAATAGGAGAGAATGTATTGCCAGAGTGCATAGTTGAAGAGATTCTGCCCAATGTTTACAACAACGACTATTTTCCTGGATATTCCAACGTGAATGTTTCATGGCTATCTCTTAAGAATCTCATCACAAAAGATAGTTGGCGTTCTGCTCTTGAAAATCAAAAAGGAGTGTATCTGTTGGTAGATTCAAATACAGGAAAACAATATGTTGGTTCAGCGTATGGTGAAGATATGATTCTCGGTAGATGGGAAACATACATTCGTACATGCCATGGAGGAAATAAACTTCTAAAGGATTTAGGTACAGACTATATCAAGAATAATTTCTATTTCACAATTCTCGAAACATTCAATAAGGATACTGATGACCAAATCATCATTGATAGGGAATCACATTGGAAAGATGTATTGTTTACTAGAAAATTCGGATATAACAAGAACTAATAGGTACGATCTTTTTACAATAACATCATTCAATAATCAAGCGCCAATACTTTTTTTCAAAATATTAGCGCTTTTTTTGAAATTTTCTCTTCATATTACTATATTATAAAGGTATAACCAAAAAAGCAAGAATAAGATGGCAAATAAAATGTCTATATGTATTATCAAATACACCTATACTCAATATGTAGGGGTGGATATCGAAAAATA
>JAJWLX010000058.1:0-15196 GCA_021636625.1 Prevotella sp.
TTCTCTTGGAAGCCTCTGAAACAGCTTCAAATCTTAAGTTGCTCATACCTTATATAATTTAAAATTTCTGATTTTCAATGTTTTTATAATCTGTTGGAACGTTTATTTTCCCAGCCATTTGGCTATTCTCTCCATAGCCTCCTTGCAGTCTTCGTGCTCACCGAAGGCGGTAAGACGAATGTAGCCTTCGCCCGAAGGACCGAAGCCGACACCTGGGGTGCAGACTACGCTTGCGCCATAGAGCATTTCCTCGAAGAACTTCCAGCTTGGTGTATCATTAGGAGTCTTCACCCAGAGATATGGAGCATTCTCGCCACCATATACTCTCAGTCCGAGTTTCTGAAGTTCCGCTCTCATAAAGTGGGCGTTCTCCATATAGTAATTGATGGTTGCCTTTACCTGTTCCTTACCCTCAGGGGTGTAGATGGCTTCGGCAGCACGCTGGCTGATATAGCTTGTACCATTAAACTTGGTGCACTGGCGGCGGTCCCAGATAGGATTCAATGCCACTTCCTCACCTGCCAATGTCTTTGCCTTCAACTCTTTAGGAACGATGGTGTAACCACAACGCACACCGGTGAATCCGGCAGTCTTCGAATAACTGTGGAATTCTATCGCTACCTTTCTGGCTCCACGAATCTCGTAGATAGAATGAGGGATTTCCGGGTCGGTGATGTATGCCTCGTAGGCAGCATCATATAGGATGATACTCTCGTTCTTGATAGCGTAGTTCACCCATTTTCTGAGTTCTTCCTTCGAGATCACCGTACCTGTTGGGTTATTTGGATAACAGAGATAAATCATATCCACACGGTGGTCTGGAATCTGAGGGATGAAGTCGTCGCTCTCATCACATGGCATGTAGGTTACGTTGCTCCACTTGCCGTTCTCAAAGACTCCCGCTCTGCCAATCATCACGTTAGAGTCGATATATACTGGATAAATCGGGTCGGTGACGCCGATGTTGTTATCCCATCTCAAAATCTCCTGGATATTTCCTGTGTCGCTCTTGGCTCCGTCGTTTACGAACACCTCGTTGGCATCCAGATGAATGCCGCGAGGCAGGAAGTCGTTCTTGATGATAGCCTCACGGAGGAAGTCGTAGCCTCGCTCCGGACCGTAGCCTCGGAAGGAAGCCTGTACGGCCATCTCATCCACTGCCTTGTGCATCGCCTCGATGACGGCAGGGCAGAGGGGCTGGGTTACATCACCGATGCCCAGACTGATAACTCGTTGCTTCGGGTGGGCAATCTTGTAAGCGTTTACCTTCTTTGCGATGTCGGCAAACAAGTAATTGCTAGCCAACTTCAGGAAATGTTCATTAACTAATGCCATATTTTTGTTCTCCTTTATTGCGGTCTTTTTATCAACCTTTGTTATTTAAGTTTGCTCTTAATTTATAATTCAATTTCTCCTTCGAAGACGAAGGCGGCAGGTCCCGTCATATAGACATGGTCGTCTGCCTCGCAGTATTCTATTTCCAGCGTTCCGCCATCCATTACGATACTGCTCTTTCTACCGGCACGCTTGGTCAGGGCTGCGGCTACAGCTGTGGCACAAGCTCCTGTACCACAAGCCATCGTGATACCGCTTCCCCTTTCCCAAACTCGTGTCCTTATAATGTCAGTGTCTGTAATTTGTGCGAACTCGATGTTGCATCGTTGAGGAAAGGCTTCGTCTCTTTCTAGAATCTTGCCATAGTGGGCGATGTCGATGGTGTCGATATCATCCACAAAGGTTACGAAATGCGGATTACCCATACAGACGTAGGTGCCTTCGAAGATTCTGCCATCGGCTTCGAGTACCGAAGGACCTCTGAATTGCTGTGGATTTTCCAGTCTCGGCTTCAGCATATCCACTGTCACCGAATCTACAACCTTCTTATTATCCTGAAGATGCAATTTCAATATCTTGATGCCCGATAGCGTCTCCAGTCGGATGGTTTCCTTTCGGGTCAATCCTTTTTCATAAAGATACTTTCCGATGCATCGGCTTGCATTGCCGCACATCATCGCTTCTGAACCATCGGCATTGAAGATGCGCATCGAATAGTCGGCTCTTCTGCCATCCTGTGGCTTTCCGATGAGAACCAGTCCGTCGCTTCCGATGCCTGTATGATAAGCACTCCAAGCTATGGCTGCCTTTTCGGGGTCTGGGATGTTGTACAGCTGGGTATCTACATAGATGTAGTCATTGCCCGCCCCATGCATCTTGGTGAAATGAACTGTTTCTTTCATATTGCGTTGTCCTTTAAGTTTGAATACTCTTCTTTTATCTCTCACGTCTTGCCTCTTGTGAGGCTTGACTTTTTGATAGTCTTTCGAATCTTTCGATGACTATTTGTTTGATTTCGGTTGCAAAGGTACGACTTTTTGTTGGAATAGACAAGAAAAAACATACAAGAAATGAAGATAAATTTTAGTCTTCTTTCAATTTGTAATGAAGGAAAGCAGGATTACTTACAAATTGTAAGGAGAATGCGATATGACTGGATAAATTTAAAATAATCGCGAAAAAGTAACAACGAAATGTTTTTGATTGCTTTAAAATACTGACAAAATGTATTAATTTTGCAGCCGAAAACGAACATAATGTAAAGGATGACTTGATTTGAGTGACAATCAAAGATGGTCCGTTTTCAATAGAGACAATCAATAAAAGTAGTAACACATTATTAATTATTAAAGGATTATGAAGAAGATTGAGGCAATTATCCGCAAGTCAAGATTCGAGGATGTCAAGAAGGCACTTTTAGCAGCAGACATCGAGTGGTTCTCTTATTATAATGTAAGAGGAGAGGGAAAAATGCGCCAGGCTCGCATTTACCGTGGTGTGATGTACGATACCAGCAGCATCGAACGTGTGCTTCTGAATATTGTGGTTCGTGATAAGAATGTGGAGCCTACCATCGCCGCCATCCAGGGCGCTGCACAGACAGGTGAAGTCGGAGACGGCAGAATCTTCGTGATTCCTGTACTCGATACGGTAAGAATCAGAACCGGCGAGCGAGGCGACATCGCATTGTATAACGCTGAGAAAGAGGAATAATTTAAAATGTTGAATGTTAAGTGTTGAATGTTGAATTAGGCATTCTTACTTATCTTTAATAAATATTATTTAGTATTCTAATTTAACTATAAGATATTTTTATGAGCAGTTTATTATTGACGACACTTGATACGGGTAACACAGCGTGGATGATCATGGCAACCATCTTGGTGCTTTTGATGTCAATCCCGGGTATAGCACTTTTTTATGGTGGTTTGGTGCGCCAGAAGAATATTCTCAGCATCCTGATGCAGACGGTATTCATCGTGGCAGTAGTCAGTCTGATATGGGTAGCCTTCGGTTATTCCTGGGCATTCTCTACAGAATATGCCGATTCGGGCAATCCTCTGGCTTGCGTCATTGGTGGTTTCGATAAATGTTTCCTCCACGGCATCGGCTTGGATGCTATCATGCCTACAGGCATTCCGGAACTCACCTTTGCAATGTTCCAGTGCATGTTCGCCCTCATTACTCCAGCCTTGATTCTCGGTGCCTTTGCCGAGCGTGTGAAGTTCAGCGGTTATGTACTTTTCACCATCCTTTGGGTTATCATCGCTTATCTTCCAATGGCCCACTGGGTATGGGGTGGCGGTTTCCTGCAGGAGATGGGAGCCATCGACTTTGCGGGTGGTACCGTGGTACATATCAATGCCGGTGTAGCTGCTTTGGTCATGGCACTCTGTGTAGGCAAGCGTGATGATTACCGTGCGGGTCATCCTATCACACCTCACAACATCACCTTCGTGTTTATGGGTATGTCATTCCTCTGGCTGGGATGGTTCGGCTTCAATGCCGGTAGCGGTTTGGCTGCTGATGGTCTGGCTGCCAATGCCTTCCTCGTAACCCATATCGCAACAGCTGCAGCAGCCACCACCTGGATGCTCATCGACTGGATTGTCAACAAGAAGCCAACCACGGTGGGTGCTTGTACCGGTGCCGTAGCCGGTTTGGTTGCCATCACTCCTGCAGCAGGCAGTACGGATATTTTAGGTGCCTTCTGCATTGGTATCATTTCCACCATCGTCTGCTTCTTCATGGTAGCCGTAGTGAAGGAGAAGTTCAAGTATGATGATGCTCTCGATGCCTTTGGTGTGCATGGTATGGGCGGTATTCTGGGATCTGTCCTCACCGGTGTCTTCGCCACAAGATACGTAACAGGTGCTGAAGGCGTGCAGGGTGCTCTCTATGGCGACTGGCATCAGCTTTGGATTCAGGTGGTAGCCACCGTGGTAAGTGTCATCTACAGCATCGTAGTTACCTATATTATCTTCAAGGTAGTAGATAAGACTGTAGGTGTACGTGTTGACAAGCGAGTAGAGGAGGAAGGTCTCGACATCTACGAGCATGGTGAGAGTGCTTATAGCAACTAATTGTGAAATTCGATTATCAGATATGATTAGATTAATGGTGTTTCATTTTGAGGAATGGAACACCATTTTTTATGAGAAATCCTCAACTTGCATAATGAAAATGCCACAACTTGCACAATGAAAATGCCACAACTTGCACAATGAAACGTTTAAGTTGTTGATATTCAATAATGTTATGCCCACTATTTTCCCAAAGAATTCCTATATATAATAATGTATAATCCCCGTTTCTCCTTAAATCTTCTAGTTCTTCCTATATTCAAGTGCTTTTTTATGTTAAATCTCTATGTTGTTTAGTGACAATATCGAATATTCTTTTTATATTTGTCAACAAATTAAAGAGCTAACAAATATGACTAATGACTCATTTTCAATAAGATTGCGGGAAGCCCGCCAGATGATGGGGCTCAGTATGGATAAACTCGTAGAGCGGACCCATGGAGCCATCACCAAGCAGAGCATATCCCGTTATGAAAAAGGCATTATGCGGCCTAAGCGTGATGCTCTGCAAGCCATAGCCAAAGCCCTCAATATTAGCGAGGCATATTTCAATGGTACCAATCTCAAGATCGATGTTCCGATGCTCCGCACCACCTCCAATGGGAAGGTATCCGAAGACGAGTTGCAAGCCCTGGAAGCAAAACTCTCTTTTTGGGCAGAGCAGTATCTTGCCAAGGAGAAAGAAGCGGGTTTTCCTACTCAGTTCAAGAATCCGATAAAAGGTACCAAGGTATCAACGCTGGAAGATGCCATCCAGGCATCCAGTCTTCTTCGTGAAAAGTGGCATTGCGGTGATGGTCCCATCGCCAGCATCCTGAGACTCTTGGAAAGAAAAGGCATCATGATCCTAGCTGCAACTCTCCCAGAGTATGTCTTCGGAATGAGTACCTGGGCAGATAAGAAGCATCCGCTGATGATTCTCGATATCAATCCGGAAAAGAGTAGTGTGGAGAAACTTCGTTTTACGGCAGCTCATGAGTTAGCCCATCTTCTTCTCCTCTTCCCGGAAGACAGTCCGTTGAAACTGGAGAAGCGCTGTGATCTCTTTGCCAGTTTCTTCCTTCTTCCCAAGTTGACGCTTATCGAAGAGTTGGGTTCCAAGAAACGTGAGAAGATTGCGCTGGAAGAGATGATAGACATCAAGGAGCTATATGGCGCCTCTCTCGCCGCTTCCATCATTGCCGCCAGAGATTACGGCATCATCACCACCGAGTATAAACGTGTATGGTATGCCGAGCATATAGAGCCTAATCCCCGTGAAATAGGTAATGGCCACTATGCATTTCCTGAGACATTGGGAAGGGAGAAGAGAGTCAATTCGATAGTAGATTCGTGAATGTTGAATGTCGGTGTAAATGTCAGCATTTGATGATATTTAAAATAGGAAATACTAATTCTTAATAGTGTTAGATATGAAGCAGAATAATAATGAACAAATCGTCTTCGAGATGTTCGAAGAGGTTGCAACTGAAAGCATCGCTGAGGCTCGGAATGCATACACCTATGAAGAAATTGATGGGTGCTATTTGGAGGCGAAAGAGATTGCTGATAAGGCAAGGAACCATCTGAGAGAAATTTTATGGTAAGCAAAAAATATATTTATAAAACGAACATTTTTTTAATATGAGAATTCTTTTAAAAACTTCACCGAATACTACACCAGTTCCTTTTGATTATCAACAGAAACTGGTTGGTACTATTCATAAATGGATTGGAAACAATTCTATTCATGATACGATTTCATTGTATTCTTTCTCTTGGTTAAATGGAGGAAGAAAAGTGGAGGATGCACTTCAGTTTTCACAGGGTGCAACGATGTTTATTAGCTTTTATGATGAAAGTATCATTAAGGCTATCATCAGAACAATTCTTGAAGATCCTGAGATGTTTTGTGGTATGTTTGTAACTGACATAACTATTGGTGCTGAACCTCAATTTTCAGAGCGGGATTTGTATTATTGTGCTAGTCCGATTTTTATAAAGAGAAAATTGGATGATGGAAGTATTAAACAGTATAATTTCAATCATGCTCAGGCAAACCAGTATCTTAAGGAAACTCTTTTGTCTAAGATGAAAGAGGCTGGATTGGAAGAGGATGAAACGTTGGATATCTGTTTTGATCTTTCTTACTCCAAAAAGAAGTTGAAGTTGGTTCGTTATCATGGTATTGGCAATAAGGCAAGTCTTTGCCCGGTTGTCATCAAAGGTAAGCCTGAGACGAAACAATTTATATGGAATGTTGGTGTAGGCAACTGTACGGGTATTGGATTTGGAGCAATTTACTAATTATTAAAGGATTTGATTATGTATGTCGTAACATATAAAGGGCAGTTTGGTTTTATTAAACCATGGACCTCTGTTCGTGATGGAGAAACATTCAGCCAGCAGTTCCTAACTCCTTCTATTATAGAAGGCATAGAGAAAAAACTGTTTCCTGAACTTTTGGACGTTTCAGGAATCCATAAAATTTTGAGGCACAAATTGAAGTATGATTCCCTGGATTCTCAACAGGAAGTGATACAGCCAAGAGGTTGGGAGTATAAAAACAGAACTTTCATTAGAAATCGTTCTGTATTGAATCGTTCTGTTCTTTTACATCCGGTTTTATGTATTGCTTTTGAAAACGAAGAAGATGCTATTATTGCATCGAAGCAACATGTATGTGTATGCAGAAATGAAGATATACTCTTGCCAGAATCAGAAATCAGAGTGATGGAAGAAGAACAATTCAATCAATTACCTGGTTTTGAATTGCGCTTTGGAAATTCAGAGCAGTCTTTCCTGGTTGGCTATAATCGTTTTAACGATAATCAGCCAATGGTTGGCTGGATAGAGTATAATGGTCAATCTTTACTTTAAACGATGTAACTATATGAATATTCATCAAGAAATATTAGCTAAAAGCGAGCAGAATGGACATGTTTGTTTGTATCAGCATCTTAAGAATGTTGCTGATACCGCCCGTGTAATGGCTAAACATTTAGGATTTGATGAACAGATTGCGGTAGAAGGAGCTTTATTGCATGACATCGGAAAGGTAAGTCCAGTGTTCCAGCAATCGCTGATTTCTCCAAATAAGAAGAAGCCTGGTTCTGTTTTTCGCCATGAAATAGCTTCCTTGTTCTTTCTGTCGTTGGTATGCCAGGAACATAGAGATGCTGTGATAGATATGATTGTAGCTCATCATAAATCTATGTATAAAGATGTTCGGGATTTGGGCATTTTAGATTTAGATGATACATCAGATTGCTTCAAGGAACATTCAAAGTTATTCTCGGAATGGAGTCATATAGCCATTGATATCCTTGAAAGCCTTGGCATGGAAACCCATGAGATATCTTTGGAAGAGGCAGAAGAAAATTATGAATATGTCATAGACTATTGTGATGGTAGAAAAAAGGGGTGTTCTGAATGGAGAGGGTTGTTGATGGCGGCAGATCACATGGCTTCTGCTATGGAGACTGCATTTGAAATGCCGCTTGATAAACTCTTCATCAAACCTGATTTGTCTTTTTACAATAGGCAAAGTGAACTCTATCCTTTATCATTGATTTCTTCGGATAGTAAGAAGATGCATACGTTGGTAACGGCTCCAACTGGAGCTGGAAAAACTGATTTTTTGTTGAGGCGTTGTCGTGGAAGAGTTTTCTATACACTGCCTTTTCAAGCATCAATTAATGCTATGTATGATAGAATAAAGAATGATTTGAGTAATACTAATGCTCAAGTTCATCTTCTACATGCAGCCTCTAATCTGAAAGTGAAAGACGGTAAGATAGAGGAAAGTATCATGCAGCGTCATGTTGGTGCATCAGTGAAGGTCCTTACTCCACACCAGATGGCCTCTGTAGTTTTTGGTATCAAAGGATATGAGGCCATGGCTATGGATTTAAAAGGTTGTGATGTGATTCTCGATGAGATACACACCTATTCTGATGTTATGCAGTCTATAGTTCTACGCATTATAGAAATTCTTGTTGCGCTGGAGTGTAGGGTACATGTTGGTACGGCAACAATGCCGACAGTATTGTATCAGAAGATACTTCAACTATTGGGTGGAGCTGATGCTGTTTATGAGGTAAAGTTGGATTCTCTGACGCTTCAATCATTTAACAGGCATCAAATCTACAAGCTCGATGATAAAAAAGAATCTTATGATGTGATAGCCTCAGCAATCGAAAGCAATTCTAAAGTTCTCATAGTATGTAATCAAGTAAAAAGAGCACAGAAACTATATGAGTCTATTGAAGAGTTATATCCAGAAGTGAAGAAGATGCTTGTGCATAGCAGGTACAAACGAAGCGACAGGGCTAAATTGGAAACAAAGTTGCGTGAAGACTTCAATCAATTAGAAAACGTTCCATGCATCGTAGTTTCCACTCAAGTAGTAGAGGTCAGTCTTGATATCAGCTTTGATATAATGATTACTGAGTGTGCTCCAATTGATGCTCTTACACAGCGTTTTGGACGAATTAATCGCAAGCGTACAAGAGATACCATTGGACACTACAAGCCGATATATGTCATAGCACCATCTGAAGATGATAAAGAAGCTCTTCCTTATAGTCTGGATGTTCTGAAAGATACTTTCTGTGTATTGCCAGATTGTGGTGACATCATGGAGGAATGTCATGTTCAGGAAATGATAGATAAGGTATATCCAAAGATTGACTTTCAGAATATAGACTTTACTGGTGTGGCGTTCTTGGAAGGAAAATGGGTGTTAAAGGCACTTTGTCATCATCCGAAATCAGCGTTACTGGAAACGCTTGACATCAATTCTGCTGTTTGTATAACAGAAGAAGATAAAGACAGATACTTATGTGCCAATGGATTGGAAAGAATTGAAATGGAAATACCTGTAAGCTATCATTCCATTGCACATAGAAATCTTGATCAGCTCAATAAGGGGTCGCATCCTTTTGTCATTCCGAACAAAGGATATGATGAAGAAAAGGGATTGTTACCCGATTTGTGTAAAATAGAATATTATCAATCGTTTGAAATACTATAAAATATGATAACATCAAATATTGGAAAGATATTCCTGGATGCTTACAATGAAAAATATGGCACCAGCTATGATGCCAGAACTTTCTTTTTGGAGCAGTTCTATCCCTTGTTTTTTGATCAAAACAAGTATATGATGACTGCAGGCAATTCGCCTTTGGAAAACCCAAAGTTAAGTTGGGATGATATGATAAAGGGGAAAAAGCCTTTTGAAACTCCTGAACAAAGAAAGATTCGCTTCGAAAAATTGATTAAGAAAATCGAAGAAAGTGAAGCTGATGCTAGCATTGCACGAGGTTATGCTTCTTTAGATGTTGCCGCAACAACATCTGGTCAAGTAACAGATTTGAAGTTGCCTAATTCTCAGGAAGAAATCTATGCATCGTGGATTGGAGATGCTCTTGGTATTGGTGTTCAGGGAGGTTTTTCGATTCTTTTTAGCAACAAAGAGATTTTACTTGATATTTTTGAAGGTTGGAAGCTCTATCGTACGAGTCTTAATGAGACAACCATGCTGAAAGGAAATCAGATTAATACTTGGAATGGTCAATGGCTGTCCCATTATTATGATCCAAGAGAATATGATGCAGATATGCCTTTGGCGGGATATAGTCCTTACAAAACGAATAAGGATGGAATCATCAATATTGATACCCAAACATGGACAAAGATTCTCATTGGTATTTCTAAAAAATATAGAAATGCTCAAATTTTGGGCTACATCTATAGCATAGGACAGACAAATACTACCATTGGTTTTATACCATTTAATTTGAACCAAATACGCCGTCCAATTCATCTTTATGAAAAGATATTTGGGATGAGCAATGGTAAAAATGCAGAGTCTTTATGGGGAACTGCAATTGGATTTAAAACGGCTTGTACTTATGGAGCTGTAGGTATTAAAGTGGTAGTCAGAGGAAACTGATCAAGCGCACCAAACTTGTACTTATGGAGCTGTAGGTATTAAAGCCATGGAGCCTAAAGGGCTTAGAGATTATGTATATTCAAAAGGAGATAAAGTGCCGAAACAGCCGAAAACTCCTAAAAATGAAGACGAACAAATTAATTTTAACGTATATAAAATTTGGATATTAGCTATGTTGAATAATGATGAATTATGGGAGAAATCCCAAGAGTTGGCTGAGTTGTTGAACGAAGCCTCTAGTGATAAAGATAAGTCTATCAGTACCAAACGTAAAAATTTGGTTGAGACAATGCTCAATGCAACTAATAAGAAACAGTTCATAGCAGCTGCGTCAGAGGTTGTTTCATTCATTGGTAAGATAGATGAGTTTAAAGGAATCGTGAAGGAGATTCATGGTATGCCAACAGACAATGTACCATACTTCTTAACACTTTTGCGTTTCCAGTATAAGACATTATAATAACAATTAAAAATACAAGATTATGAAAGAGAATTCTTTTATTTATTTGCGAGGTTTCAAGCATGCTGCGTTCACAGTATTCTGTGTAGAAGATGGTCAGAAATCTTATTATGACCCACAGTTCAACGTAAGAGTTCCATTTGCTAGTGGTCAACAGGTTAAGCGTTCTATCCTGGAGCAGCTTAACGATGTTTTAGGTGTTCAACCTTCTCCTACCGAGTTCTTTTTTGATGTAGATAAGAAAGGTGCGCTTAAAGAAGGTGAGGTCCTTTCGTCTTGTGATCCACATTATGTTGACCAGCTTTTAGGTGGCTGGATGAGAACTCCAAAGGGTGGAAAAGAGAAAGCAGTAAAGCGTAGAAGTCCATTTAGTATTTCTGCGATGACCCCTTTGCATCCACTTTTGGCTGCAGTTTCTAAGGAGAACATTTCATTCGATCGTTCTGATAAGCCAAACGTGCATAAAGTTGTTGTGCGTGATGCAAATGGAAATCGTTTGACAGATGAACAGGTTAGTGACTTTTTAGAGGGTAACGATAGAAGTTTGTATCGCAAATGGATTCCAGACAATAGTCGTGCTACAGGTCTCTTTGTATATGATGTAGCTATTGATTTACGACGTTTGTTCTGCGTTTCAACTAATCAGTTGGAACCTGAGATTACATCAGAAATGGTAGAGAAGTTGAAAGAAGATGGATGGAAGGTAATCACTACTTCTTTTGGTGAATGCTTGTTGATGCCGAAAGAGCAGCGTGAGCAGATTATTCCAGCTATAGCCGATGCTCTGATTGATTGGCATATCACATCCAATCAGACAAGAACATTCAGTTTGATGGAGACTTTAGCCATTGCTATTAGTGATAATGCTAATACTTTAGCTGCAGCTATTCGTGCCAAACTTGTTGAGGATGGAGAATCTAAACCAAAGGCAAAGCCTATCGTTGACGAAAATGCTGGTGCCAAGACATTTATAACTCTTCCATGTGCAAGTTATGTCGTGACAGAGACGGAAAGCGCAGATGCTTTGGCTAAGGCTAAACAGGAGTTGGTTGATAGAATGATGGCGTTTGATTACGAGAATCAGATTTAATGTAAATAAAGAGGCTCCTGGTTTTTACTTGGAGCCTCCTATTGGTTTTTCTCTATGGTCATAACAGGTACTCATTTCAACTATTACCAGCTTTGCCATCGCAAACTATGGCTGTTTGCCAATGGCATCAACATGGAACAAGAATCAGACTTGGTCTATGAAGGAAAGCTGGTGCATGAATCAAGTTATCCACAACGTACATCAAAGTATGAGGAAGTGGAGATTGATGGTATCAAAGTAGATTACTATGATGCCAGGAATAAGGTCATCCATGAGATAAAAAAATCTAATAAGGTGGATAAAGCTCATGAATGGCAACTGAAATATTACATGTATGTTTTCGAGCAACATGGAATTGATGGCGTGAAGGGCATCTTGGAATATCCTCTTTTGAGAAAGACAAAAGAAGTAATCTTGACAGATGTCGATAGAGATGACATTCAGGTTATATCTAAAGACATTATTAAGATAATCTCTCAAGATGTTTGCCCGTCTAAAGTCAAGAAAGGCATCTGTAAGAATTGTAGTTATTTCGATTTTTGTTATATAAACGAGTTGGAGGAAGAAGAATGAAAAGAAGTTTTTATCTGTTCAATCCCGGCATCATGGAGCGCCGAGATAATACGCTGAAGTTCACGCCTGTTGTCGTGAATGAAGATAATGAAGAAATCAAGCAGCAACCTCGATTTATTCCTATTGAGGATGTTGCGGAACTGTATGCCTTTGGAAGTCTGCGGGCAAATAGTGCTTTGTTCAACTTTCTGGGACAGAAAGGTATTCCTGTCCACTTCTTCGACTATTATGAGAACTATACCGGAAGCTTCATGCCAAGGGAAAGTCTTCTTTCTGGCAAGGCATTGTTGGCACAAACATCTGCGTACCAAAACAAGAAGAAAAGGGTAGAATTGGCGCGAAAATTCATTCAGGGAGCAGCTTGGAATATGGTTATGAACCTCAACTATTATAATCGTAGAGGAAAAGACTTGCAGGATATTATCGATACCATTAAGAGATTGAGTAATACTTTGCCTGATGCTAAGGCTGTAGATGAGATAATGGGAATTGAGGGAAATATCAGACAGGCATATTATGCTGCATTCGATATCATTCTCGATGATTTCAACATGGGTTCAAGAACCAAGCAACCGCCGGAGAACGAGGTTAATGCTCTCATCTCTTTTGGTAATATGATGTGCTATACCGAAACACTCCGGGCTATTCATCAAACTCAGCTTAATCCCACGATAAGCTTTCTGCATACTCCGGGAGAAAGACGTTTTTCGTTATGTCTGGATATATCCGAGATCTTCAAACCTATTATCGTGGATAGAGTCATCTTCAAGGTACTCAATAAACATGCTTTAAGCACCAGTCATTTTGATAAGAAACTCAACAAATGTCTTTTGAACGAAAAGGGAAAGAAGATTTTTGTAAAGGCTATGGAAGAGCGTTATGATGAGACTTTCCGTCATCGTTCTTTAGGACGTAATGTAAGCTATAAGCATCTTATAAAACTTGAATGCTATAAGCTACTGAAAGATATTTTGGGAATAGAAGAATATAAACCTTTTAAAATGTATTGGTGATATGTATGTGATTATAGTTTATGATGTAGGTGAGAAGCGAGTAGGCAAAATGTTGAAGCTTTGTCGCCAATATTTGTGTTGGATTCAGAACTCAGTTTTGGAGGGAGAATTATCTGAAGCTAAACTTCGGGAATTGCAAATGAAGATGAAAGCTATCATTGATGAATCCGAGGATAGTGTCATTGTTTTCACCAATAAAATGGGGTATAATATGAACAAACAGATTCTTGGAAAAGAAAGAATGTCTACCGATAATTTCTTATAAAGAGTTGTCGATGTGGTTCTATTTTGCCGTTTCTAGGTTCGGAAAAACCTCCAAAAGTGTTCTTTGACTTATTGAAACCTCCATAAATAGGCAGGTTGTCGTAAGGCCGCAGAAAAAATATTTTTGTGCATCGACATTTTTCTGAATATTTTTTGGTATCTTTGCACTCGCAAACCCACTGTATGTATGGGCTTTTTTGTCGTAGCTTCAATGGGTTCTAATCGTACCTTTATGGAATTGAAATGAATATGTTGGTGCTTCTGTTGTTTCTTCTCCACTAGTTCTAATCGTACCTTTATGGAATTGAAATATATAAAAAATAAAATTAAACAAACTTGTCTTGAAGTTCTAATCGTACCTTTATGGAATTGAAATACACGGGAAAATTCTACATAAAAGATACCTGGGTGTTCTAATCGTACCTTTATGGAATTGAAATATCAGAATCAACTCGGGCTACCGATGCGAGAAACTGTTCTAATCGTACCTTTATGGAATTGAAATTTCCGAGCAAGTGAAGAATGTGGCAGCGAGATTATGTTCTAATCGTACCTTTATGGAATTGAAATGTAATATGTTGTTGCACTTGTACTCTTCATACCAGTTCTAATCGTACCTTTATGGAATTGAAATATATATCTAAATTTCTCGCAGGTCATAAGCCCCTTGCAGTTCTAATCGTACCTTTATGGAATTGAAATTAGGATCCTAGTTTATAGTTAAGATGAAAAACACGTTCTAATCGTACCTTTATGGAATTGAAATACAATAATGCCTAATACGTAAGATATAAGGGCGAAGTTCTAATCGTACCTTTATGGAATTGAAATCACAATTTGTTATTTGTGCTGTAGTCTGCACCAAGTTCTAATCGTACCTTTATGGAATTGAAATAAAGCGGGGGGTGGGGTGTAATTTGCCCTATAGTTCTAATCGTACCTTTATGGAATTGAAATAATCTCGCTTTTGGAGGCGGTCATTAACCGCACACGGGTTCTAATCGTACCTTTATGGAATTGAAATGTACGTAACTAATAAGGCTAAAAACGAAAGGTATGTTCTAATCGTACCTTTATGGAATTGAAATTGGCTGCCAAGACTGATACACGATTTGCAATATCGGTTCTAATCGTACCTTTATGGAATTGAAATTTGGCAATTAGGCGGTTTAATTGATAGCCACAAATGTTCTAATCGTACCTTTATGGAATTGAAATTATAATAGCCTATCCGTTTTCCTTCTTTCATTTAATGTTCTAATCGTACCTTTATGGAATTGAAATAAAAGCGTGCAAATGATTTGGGCTTTTCTGTTTATGTTCTAATCGTACCTTTATGGAATTGAAATAAGAGTAAAAAGATAGTACGTTTGTTGCAAAGGTGCGTTCTAATCGTACCTTTATGGAATTGAAATTATAAAGGGGCTGAAAACATCAAAA
>JAJWLX010000058.1:15296-16467 GCA_021636625.1 Prevotella sp.
CTGAAAACATCAAAATCCAAACACGTTCTAATCGTACCTTTATGGAATTGAAATATTTCTAGATTTAATGTTGTTATATCTAAGTAAAGTTCTAATCGTACCTTTATGGAATTGAAATATGATAATGCAAGGAGTTGTCTTCTAGATAAATTGTTCTAATCGTACCTTTATGGAATTGAAATCTTGGTCATTACGTATCAACTCTGGACAATTCTATAGTTCTAATCGTACCTTTATGGAATTGAAATATAATCTGGATTGTATTATTATGATGCTACGGTAATGTTCTAATCGTACCTTTATGGAATTGAAATAAAAGTGGGTACTTCTTCAAATCGTGTTCACGTGGTTCTAATCGTACCTTTATGGAATTGAAATCCGTTCCTGTGTTGTGGGTGATGAGTTCAGGCGGTGTTCTAATCGTACCTTTATGGAATTGAAATGGGTGTGGGTGAGGGTCTCTTTCAATTCGTAGAGGTGTTCTAATCGTACCTTTATGGAATTGAAATGACCCAATCGACAAGGCTCTCTGCTACCTTCTGGTGTTCTAATCGTACCTTTATGGAATTGAAATAAGTTCGGGATCGTCAATCTCCTCAATCTTCTTGTGGTTCTAATCGTACCTTTATGGAATTGAAATATCAGTACGAAACACGATGAAGAAATTGATAAAAGTTCTAATCGTACCTTTATGGAATTGAAATCGGTGGAGAATGGAAGTTCATCACGACAGAAGTCATGTTCTAATCGTACCTTTATGGAATTGAAATTCTTGTGCCAACTTCTGCTTGCGTACTTCCAATGGTTCTAATCGTACCTTTATGGAATTGAAATGAGATACCACGCAAGCGAGAGTGAAAGATTATCCCGTTCTAATCGTACCTTTATGGAATTGAAATAGTCTTATTTTTTAAGGAAACCTTAAACTCAACGCCGTTCTAATCGTACCTTTATGGAATTGAAATATTTGTGTTTAATCAAGAAACAAAAAGAAAATAACCGTTCTAATCGTACCTTTATGGAATTGAAATAGTGCTCGCTGGCTTCTCTACCTCCTTGGTCTTGTAGTTCTAATCGTACCTTTATGGAATTGAAATTAGCAAGCTAGGACAGCGTTCAGGCATAGTAAGAGTTCTAATCGTACCTTTATGGAATTGAAATAACAGTACTG
>JAJWLX010000058.1:16567-21418 GCA_021636625.1 Prevotella sp.
CGATGGCAGTTGTATGGCGCATCGTGTTCTAATCGTACCTTTATGGAATTGAAATAACAGTACTGCGATGGCAGTTGTATGGCGCATCGTGTTCTAATCGTACCTTTATGGAATTGAAATTCCAGCAGCAGCTAAAGTATGGCATTCCTGCTTCCAGTTCTAATCGTACCTTTATGGAATTGAAATGTAATCGTGGTTGAACTTTTCTGTCGCTCGCTGAGAAGTTCTAATCGTACCTTTATGGAATTGAAATGGAGTAACGATGCCACTAACTGGGTCTCTGTAATGTTCTAATCGTACCTTTATGGAATTGAAATTGGATGATGTCTTCAATGTCTTCAGCGTTCTGTAGCTCTAATCGTACCTTTATGGAATTGAAATAGATCATGGATGTCTTCGAGCATAAGGTTCCTGTGTTCTAATCGTACCTTTATGGAATTGAAATAAATTGGCTTCTGATGTTGCTAATGTCAGCACACGTTCTAATCGTACCTTTATGGAATTGAAATAACTTCAATATTCTGTTGTAGCTGGCGATTACGCTGTTCTAATCGTACCTTTAATGCCATGAAATAGCCGCAATAACGGAGATGGTCGTTATTATACACGCACGTTCTAATCGTACCTTTATGGAATTGAAATTATTGATTCGTTTTTAATTGTTATATCCCCAACACGTTCTAATCGTACCTTTATGGAATTGAAATGTATAGACATACTCAGCATAAATGTTCTTAGTACCGTTCTAATCGTACCTTTATGGAATTGAAATAGACCTTTAGGCAGGGCAAAGATAACTTCGTGCAGGTTCTAATCGTACCTTTATGGAATTGAGATAATGTTCTTCGCCCAGAGCCTTAACCATAGTTGATCATAGCGCTCAAACAGTACCGCTTGTATCACTCTTTTACTATCCTTCTTCGTTCATCAGCCGAGAAATTAGCAAAATCGGGCTATTTTTCTTTATTTAACTCCAAAATTGAGTGGAATATCAGAGAAAATCTATAAATTTGCATTCAAATACAATATTTTGTAAAGAATGGAAGATAGAGAACTGTTGCTGAAAAGTGACCCAGAGTTCGAACGCCTCGCCTTTACGGTGTTGGCCATCGAGGCTTCGGCACAAAAAATGGGTATATCGCCGTCTGAAATGAGAAAGCGATTGGATAAGGTGGGGCTAATCAAGAGTCTCATCCAAGATTGCTATGATACTCTACATACAGAGAGCCGGGAAGCTGTGGCAAGTGATGTGGTCGAAGCTCTTAAAAATTGGGAAAGAAAAGAATAATGGAAAAGCAAATATTATATCATGGTTCAAATGTCATTGTTGAGCAGCCTTTAGTAACCATTGGCAGAAAGGACTTGGATTTCGGTCCAGGCTTCTATCTCACGCCTTTGTTTGAACAAGCTTTCAAATGGGCTGTCCGTATCAAGACCATCAGACGAGCCAAGCAAGCTATAGTGAACACCTATGAGTTCGCTCTACCACAAGACTGCAAGGTAAAACAATTCGATGCTTACGATAAGGAATGGCTTAACTTCATTGTTGACAGCAGAAAAGGAAAGCAGCCTTGGAGTGGGTATGACATCATTGAAGGTGGAGTGGCTGACGACCGTGTGATTGATGCAGTAGAAGCCTATATCAATGGCTATGCAGATGTTGAGCATACACTTCGTCAGTTGGTTTATCACAAGCCCAACTATCAGATTTGCATTTTAAGCCAAGAGATAGTTGATAAGTATTTGCAATTCAAATCATATGAAAGGATATAATTATGTTGGATTTCTTATTATGGAATAAAATCGCTCGTATCATAAAGCAACTAGCTGATACGTTACATATATCAACCGACAGAGCATTACAGATATTCTATGACTCTGATGTTTGTCGTATGTTACATGACAAAGAACTTGGCTTGCATCTAATGAGTGATACATATATTGTAAATGACTTGATAGAAGAGCTAAGGAATAAGCAATAATCTTCGAATGAAAAGATTCTGCAGCATTAGTGGTATCTCCTTTCACAGAATGTGGATTGTGTTGAAAACGAGAGAGTTAAGTGTGAAAGGAAAAATCTCTTTATTTTGAAATGGTAATTGATGGCTAAGCTTAAATATGGCGATGTGCCTTGCTCCGATAGGGAATAGTGAGCGTCTTGATAATGAATAGTGGGTGTCTTTGTTATGAATGTTGGGATGAAGTATAGTAACCAGAAGGATGAGGGATAGATATTGGCAGGCGAAAAGGGACGATTTATCGGCGGGATGACTAAGTTCGTCTATATGGATGACTCGGGTCATCTATATGGCTCACTCCCGTCATCTATATGGATGACCCGGGTCATCCGATACAAAGAAGCCTTTTCTATTCCTTTTGTGATAGTAGCTTTCTCCTTTAGACTAAGTTGCCTTCTCCTTATATTAATAGTACTTTCTGCTGATTGTTATTGTTGTTTCAGAGAATTCTCCTTTCACACTTAAGTGGCTGACTATGAGCAAACTCTGTTGAATGTGAAAGGAGAATGAAATTTGAATTGTTGTTTTTGTGAAGCTGTTTCTGAAGGTGACTTTATGTTGATCTAGTTTTATATCCATTGTTTGGAAGGTTATGTGGCGGTAATTTTATTTCTTTATCACCTTCAGAACCTGTTCGGCAAGGCTTCTCATTCCCTTGATAGTTGGGTGACCGTTCTTCTTGTCTATGTCATGAAGGGCGATGACCGGAACCTGATAGGTCTTGCAGATCTTTTTTACTGACTCGTTGATCTCATCCTTCAGTTCTGAGTTCAGAATGAAGTAGATATCTACATTCGGATGGCGCTGACGGAGATCGGAAAGCAACTTCGCCAGGGCTGGACGGAAACAGTAGAGGTCGGCACGCTTCCAGTTGCTGTACTGGTAATTGCCGATAGGGGCATTTGCCCAACTGTCGTTCGTTCCGCCGCAAATCAAGATGATGTCTGGATTGCCCAGCAGGGTAGTGCGGTTGATGAATGAACGGTCGCTGTAATCCTCATCGCGGTAGCCGGTGTTGCAGATGGTGGAACCGGAATAGGAATTGATGTTGCCCATCTTGTAACCACCTTCCTTGATAACCTGCCACCACCAGGTTTGCTCTACCTTGTTGACATCGGTTGCTTTTTGAACCGCAGTGGTGTACCAGGTGGCATATCCCTTTGGGATGAAACCCTCGAAAGTTGAATACGAGTCGCCGAGCACGGCAACGGTCTGCTTCACCTGTGCCAGCAGGGGCATCAGGGCGAACATAAAGAGGCAGACGATAACTGATAATCTTTTCATGACGTTTTTTATATAGTTTGATTTTTTAATGTGATCCTCTTTTGGGATAGGGCTTGAAACCCGATTGCAAAGATACGATATTATTTGTGGATATACAAATGTTTGGGGCTAAAAAATTAAGTAGAAAAGTGACAACTGGTTTTCAGATTGTTATTTTTACTTTACAATTTAAACGTGACTGGAAAATATCTTAAGAGAAAAAATCATTTCCCTTAAGGAAAAAACTATTTTCCCTTAAGGAAAAAAATAAAAACCCTTAAGGAAAAATTCTCAATCTCTTCTTTCCTTATTTTTGGGGTGTTTTTGCCTGATTTTCTTCCTTGAGAATATTGTTTACATACGGATGAGGAAAGGAGATTCTTTTTTACTAATAAATGTTATATTCCCGGCATTCCTTCCCAAAATCATTTGTTCTCTCCCAAATTTACAGTACTTTTGCAGTAAGTATCTGATTAAAGATTAAAAGTGTGATTCAAAATAAGATATAGATTATGCAATACAAGAATATCATATTCGATTTAGGTAATGTCCTGGTGAAGCTCAATCCAGAAGGATGCATCGGGGCTTTCAAGGCGATAGGAATGGGGGAGTTGGTTGAACCGAATCCTCAGAGTGAAGGGATGAAGCTGATGAGCAAGCTGGGTGTGGGAATGATTACCACCGAAGAATTCTGTGAAGCAGCCCGTAAGTTGACAGGGACTGATGTGACGAATGAAAAGATCATCAATGCTGCCAACAAGATGCTGGTGGAGATTCCTGATGAGAAAAAGGAGCGACTCCTGCAGTTGAAGAAGGCTGGCTATCGCCTCTTCCTCCTGAGTAATACCATTGATGTGCATTGGGATTATTGCGTGGAGAATCTCTTCCCTTATCAGAACCATGGGGCAGATGATTATTTCGAGCAGTGCTTCCTCTCTCAGAGAATGCATCTGGCAAAGCCTAATGCCCGCATCTATGAGGAGGTAATCAGGCAGGCGAACATCCATCCCGACGAAACTCTCTTCATCGATGATCTGAAGGAAAACTGTGAGGCTGCCGAGAAGCTGGGCATCCATACCTTCCAGAACGTGAAGTTCGATGATTGGCTTGAGCTTCGATTCTGACATATCCGTCAGAATCGAAGCTTTTATTAAATGACAACCAGATGATTTGTCAAATGATACCAGGTAATTTATCAAATGATGTCAGGCAGGCATAGAGCGGAACGTTGATCATCCAATCTTGATCCTTATAGGGAAGCATGGAGTAGCGGAGTCCCTTCAGGTGCGGATTGTTGGTGATGAATGTTCTGAGAGATTTGGCCTTGACGTTCACCTCTGCCTTTACTTCAATCGGTATAACCCGGTCGTGCCATTGGGCTAGGAAATCAATCTCTATTGTGGAGCTATCCACAGCATGATAGTATAATGAAATATCCTGGCTTTTCAACTGGGTGAAGACATATAGTTCTGTAAAGGCACCTTTATATTCTGAGAAAATGCCATCGCCCACCAGCATCGATTCTGCTGAAGTCTCTGCCATCGCTCCCATCAGTCCCACATCGAGCATG
>JAJWLX010000142.1 GCA_021636625.1 Prevotella sp.
TGAGCATGAAACAGATAGAAACACTCGTTTTTGATTATGGAGGTGTCATCGTGAACATTGATGATGCCTCTGTTGTGAAAGCCATGGAGAGCCTGGGCGTTACGGCGTTCAAGCGGCTAATCCATGTCCGCAAAATCAAGAGACTGATGCACCAATATATTAATGGTCTGGTGACGGAATCAGAAACCTTGAAAGAGATGCTGAGCCTTTGCCGCAAAGGAACCACAACCGGGGATATTGAGAAAGTCCTTGAAGAGCTGTGTGGCAATCTGCCTGTGGAAAGACTGGAGGCATTGGTCAAGCTTCGGAAGCGATACAAGGTCTATCTGCTCAGCAACATCAACGACACGCTTTGGCAGAAATCAATCAGTCTGATGAATCAGCTGGGATATTCCACAGACGAGCTGTTTGATGAAGTCTTCCTCTCATACGCCATGCGGAAAGAGAAGCCATCCGTCGAAATCTATGAAGAGATGACGCAGAAGACTGGATTGAATCCAGCCACCACCCTCTATTTCGATGACCGCTCAGAGAATGCCGAAGCTGGTAAGCGTTTCGGTTTTCAGAGCGTACTGGTAAAGACCAATCATCTGGAAGAGCATCAGGAATGGCTAGAAATTAACAAGAACATAGAATAGCTTATGACTATTGATACAACAAATCTCTGTTCACATCTTCAGAAGAAGTTGTTTGAACCTGAGGGAGTATATTATCCTATCTGGCAAGCCATGCAGAATGATGAGGAGCTGACAGCCGTGGTTCGCTCACGACAGCTTCATATTTATCGTAATGGTAAAAAGATTCTCATTCTCGCTGGCAAGGCTCAGCCTAAGATTATCAGAGAGGATAAACTGAACGAATTGATAATAACATAAAAAAGGCGATGATTATGAAAACAGAATCAGAGAAGTGTTTGGCAGGTATGCTTTATAACTGCCATTCGCCCGAATTTATAGAACGTAAATCCTTGGCTACAGAATGGATGCAGCGTTACAACTCTCTGCCATACACTGACCGAAGCAAGCGATATGAAATGCTAAAAGAGTTGTTTGGTAGTATTGGAAATAATGTAAGCGTAGGGGATGGTATTATTATTGGATTTGGTGACAATATATTTATTGGCAACAATGTAAGCATCAATTATCGTTGTATGCTGATAGACTGCAATAAGATAACCATAGGCGATAACGTGCTTATAGCTCCAGGAGTACAGATAAATACTGCTTCTCATCCAGTTGACCTGAATGAGCGTCTCACCAAGGATTGGAATCCTGATTCGGGAGAATACCGTTGGCGCACATATGCCTTGCCAATTACCATAGGAAATGGTTGTTGGATTGGTGCTAATGCAACTATTCTTGGAGGTGTAACGATTGGTGATGGAGCTGTTGTAGCCGCAGGAGCCGTAGTAACCCAAAATGTTGATGCAAATACTCTAGTTGGAGGTGTACCATGCAAGGTTATTCGTAGCTTAATATAGCTAGTACAAAGGATAAAAATAGATGAACATGAATTTTCCAGAAATATACTCAGCAACAGGCATGATGGAGCTGATTCAGCAGATCGGCTTCCTCCCTCTCCTTGATAGTGGCATTGAAGGCTTCTCTGCCGAAGACATCGTGGCGGAAGACTGCGGTTACGTAAGACTTCCTGAAGGCGGTTGGGACTGGCCATTATGGAAATGGAAGGGTGAGATTGTGCAGGAAATGCCGTGTATGTACGGAAAGTTTTTTAACAAGAAAACGGGATTCATCAGCCAGGAATGGTGGCCGGACTTCTGCAACTACAGAAGAAGCAAATACCCCCGTCCGGATGAAGAATCGATAGAAGGAGCCATTCTCAGTACGCTTCAATCATCAGGCAGTCTCATCACGAGAGAACTTCGGGCAGCCTGCGGTTTCACGGGCAAGGGAATGAGAAGCAAGTTTGACGGTTATCTCACCCGACTGGAAATGGCGACTTACATCGTGACCGAGGATTTCATCTATCCTCGTGACAAGCACAATCACGAATATGGCTGGGGGTGGTCGCTGCTCAATACTCCCGAAGATCTCTATGGCAGGGAGGCTTGTCAATGCAATCGCACTCCCGAAGAGTCTTATCAGAGGATTTTCGAGCATCTGAAAGAAATCCTGCCTGATGCTTCGGATAAACAGATTTTTAAATTAATAGGATAAAAATGACTTTACTTCAAGAAAGACTTTTCGCCATGCAGGATAAGCAGTATGCTGCTTTCCAGGCCAAACTGACTCCGGGAGTGCCTATTGAGAGTTTCATAGGCATTCGTGTGCCCGTGCTTCGCAAGTTCGCAAAAGAATTTACAAAGGAGACAGAATGCGAGGAATTCCTGAATCAGCTTCCTCACGAATACTACGATGAGAACATGCTTCACGGTCTCCTCATTTCCGAGGTGAAGGACTACGAGGAATGCATCCGTCTTACAGACAGTTTCCTGCCATTCGTGGACAACTGGGCGGTTTGCGACATCATGTCTCCGAAGGTGTTTGCCAAACACAAGAAGGAGCTATTGGCGAAGATCAAGACTTGGTGTAAATCGTCACACGTCTATACTTGTCGTTTTGGTATAGAGACACTTATGTCTCATTACCTGAGCAAAGACTTCAAGGCAGAATATCTTGAAATTCCAGCATCAATAAGAAGCGAAGAGTATTACGTAAAAATGATGGTTGCCTGGTTCTTTGCCACGGCTCTTGCCAAACAATGGGACGCAACGATTCCCTACATCGAGCAACACCGCCTTGCTCCCTGGACGCACAACAAGACCATCCAGAAGGCCATAGAGAGCTACAGAATCACCCCCGAGCAGAAGGAATATCTGCGGACATTGAAGATAAAATAAAAGGAAAAATTAGGAATAGGCAAATAACCATGCATTGTCCATTCTATCATCCCGTACAAAAGCACCACAATCAGCAATATTTGTGGTACTTTTGTACTAAAATAGCTATAAAACTGTTGAAATGTATTAAAAAATAGAGAATCTTTAAAGTTTTCCGTACAAAAGTACCACAATTAAAAATATTTGTGGTATTTTTGTACCAAAATTAG
>JAJWLX010000059.1 GCA_021636625.1 Prevotella sp.
CTAAGGAGAGAAGCGAGATGAGCGGTTCTACTCGTAAGCTTGGTCGTCAGAAGGGTGGCGGCGGTGCTCGCCGTGGTGATATTAACTCACCTGTACTCGTAGGTGGTGCTCGCGTATTTGGTCCTAAGCCACGTGATTACCGCTTCAAGCTCAACAAGAAGGTAAAGATTCTTGCTCGTAAGTCTGCATTGTCTTACAAGGCACAGGAGAGCGCAATCGTGATGTTGGAAGATTTCACTTTTGAGGCTCCAAAGACTAAAGAATTCTTAAGTGTTCTTAAGAATCTTAAAATCGAGGGCAAAAAGGTACTCTTCGTTTTGCCAGAATCAAATAAAAACGTATATTTGTCTGCACGTAACTTACAGCGCGCTGAGGTTATCCTCGCATCTAACGTCAATTCGTACAAAGTTTTGAACGCTGATGTAGTAGTGATTACTGAAAAGTCGCTGGAGACTATCGACCAGATCTTAACAAAGTAAAAAGGAGATATTAGAATATGGCATTTATTATCAAACCATTGGTTACTGAGAAGATGACCAAGATTACAGACAAGCAGCCTAACCGCTATGGCTTCGTTGTTCGTCCTGAGGCTAATAAGCTCGAGATTAAGAAGGAAGTTGAGAGTCTGTATAATGTTACAGTAGTTGACGTGAACACTATTCGTTACGCTGGCAAGCGCTCTGCCCGTTATACAAAGGCAGGTCTTGTTAAGGGTCAGAAGAATGCGTTCAAGAAGGCAATCGTTACTCTTAAGGAGGGCGATACAATTGATTTTTACAGCAATATTTAAAATAAAAAATGGCAGTACGTAAATTAAAACCGGTTACTCCGGGTCAAAGACACAAGGTTATTGGCACGTTCGAGGATATTACTGCATCCGTGCCAGAGAAGTCTCTCGTTTACGGTAAACGTTCTACCGGCGGTCGAAACAACACCGGTAAGATGACCGTTCGCTACATTGGCGGTGGTCACAAGCAGAAGTATCGTTTAATCGACTTCAAACGTGAGAAAGATGGTGTTCCAGCAGTTGTTAAGACAATCGAGTACGATCCAAATCGTTCGGCTCGTATCGCATTGCTTTACTACGCTGATGGTGAAAAACGTTACATTATTGCTCCTAACGGACTTGAGGTAGGCGCTACTTTGATGTCAGGTGCAGAAGCTGCTCCTGAGATTGGTAACTGTCTTCCTTTGGCAAACATCCCTGTTGGTACAGTGATCCACAACATTGAGTTGCGTCCTGGTCAGGGTGCCTTGTTGGTTCGTTCGGCTGGTAATTTTGCTCAGTTGACTTCTCGTGAGGGCAGTTATTGTGTAATTAAGCTCCCTTCTGGTGAAACACGCCAGATTTTGAGTGCTTGTAAGGCTACAGTTGGTAGTGTTGGTAACTCTGACCACGCTCTTGAGCAGTCTGGTAAGGCTGGTCGTTCACGCTGGTTGGGTCGTCGTCCACACAACCGTGGTGTTGTTATGAACCCTGTTGATCACCCAATGGGTGGTGGTGAAGGTCGCCAGAGTGGTGGTCACCCACGTTCACGTAAGGGCTTGTACGCTAAGGGTCTTAAGACTCGCGCACCTAAGAAGCTTTCTAACAAGTATATTATCGAAAGAGCTAACAAAAAATAAAGAGTAAATTATGAGTCGTTCACTTAAAAAAGGTCCATACATCAACGTTTCTCTCGAGAAGAAGATTCTCGCTATGAACGAGAGTGGCAAGAAAAATGTTGTTAAGACATGGGCTAGAGCTTCAATGATATCTCCTGATTTCGTAGGACATACTGTTGCAGTTCATAACGGTAACAAATTTATCCCTGTTTATGTTACAGAGAATATGGTTGGCCACAAGCTTGGAGAGTTTGCTCCAACACGTCGCTTTGGCGGTCACTCTGGTAACAGAAAGTAAGCTAAGGGTTAAACCATTTAAAATTTAAGTAAATAATGGGAGCAAGAAAACATATTGCGGCTGAGAAATTGAAAGAAGCCCGTAAAAACTTGTACTTCGCAAAGTTGGTAGGCGTTCCTTCTTCTCCACGTAAGATGCGCTATGTAGTAGACATGATTCGTGGTATGGAGGTTAACCGTGCACTCGGAGTACTTCGCTTCTCTAAGAAGCAGGCATCAGCTGATGTAGAGAAATTACTTCGTTCAGCTATCGCTAACTGGGAAGCTAAGAATAATCGCAAGGCTGAAGACGGTGAGCTTTATATTAGTAAGGTCTTCGTTGACGAAGGCGTTACAATGAAACGTATGAGACCTGCACCACAGGGTCGTGGTTATAGAATTCGTAAGCGTTCTAACCATGTAACTCTTTTTGTTGATGCAAAAACTAATGACGAAAAATAATTAAGTAGAATGGGACAGAAAGTTAATCCGATTAGTAACCGACTTGGTGTTATCCGTGGTTGGGATTCAAATTGGTTCGGTGGTAAGAACTTCGGTGATAACCTCGTTGAGGATCAGAAAATCCGTAAGTATCTTAACGAGCGTCTTGCTAAAGCAAGCATTTCTCGTATTATTATCGAACGTACATTGAAACTTGTTACCATTACTATTTGTACAGCCCGTCCAGGTATTGTCATTGGTAAAGGTGGTCAGGATGTAGATAAGTTGAAGGAAGAGTTGAAGAAGCTTTATAAGAAAGATATTCAGATCAACATCTTCGAGGTTAAAAAGCCTGAACTTGATGCTACTATCGTTGGTAAGAATATTGCGACTCAGATTGAGCACATGATTGCTTATCGTCGCGCTATCAAGATGGCAGTTGCTAACACCATGCGTGCTGGCGCTGAGGGTATCAAGGTACAGATTACAGGTCGTCTGAATGGTGCTGAAATGGCACGTAAAGAAATGTACAAAGAGGGTCGTACACCTCTTCATACATTCCGCGCAGACATCGACTACTGCCAGTGCGAGGCACTTACAAAGGTAGGTTTGCTTGGTATTAAGGTTTGGATTTGCCGTGGCGAGGTTTATGGTAAGGCTGATCTTACTCCAAACTTCTCACAGGACAATAAGAGCAACAACCGTGGTAACGGTCGCTCTAACAACCGTGGTGGTAATCGTAAAAGAAACAATAACCGTTAAATTTTAGAAAGCTATCATGTTACAGCCAAAAAGAGTAAAATATAGAAGACCTCAAGATGGTCGTGGCAATAAGGGCAACGCTCACAGAGGTACACAATTGGCATTCGGTTCTTTCGGCATCAAGACTCTTGAGTCAAAGTGGATCGATAGCCGTCAGATTGAGGCAGCTCGTGTGGCATTGAACCGCTACATGAACCGTCAGGGCCAGGTCTGGATTCGCATTTTCCCTGATAAGCCAATCACTCGTAAGCCAGCCGATGTCCGAATGGGTAAAGGTAAGGGTGATCCAGCAGGATGGGTTGCACCTGTTACACCAGGTCGAATTCTCTTCGAAGTTGAAGGAGTTAGTTTCGATATTGCAAAAGAAGGTCTTCGCCTTTGCGCTCAGAAACTTCCTGTTAAGACTAAGTTTATTGTTAGACGTGATTACGATAAAAACGCTTAATTATGAAGATTGCAGAAATTAAAAATATCGAGACCAAAGAATTGGTTGAGAAGTTGGAGGCAGCTGTTGATGCTTTGAATAAGAAGAAGATCAATCATAATGTAACTCCACTTGAGAATCCATCAGAGATTAAGGTTGCTCGTCGTGATATTGCACGTATGAAAACTGAACTTCGTCAGAGAGAACTTAACAAATAATAATGGTCCAGATGGAAACAAGAAATTTAAGAAAAGTAAGACAGGGTGTTGTTATTAGCAACAAGATGGATAAAACCATTGTTATTGCAGCTAAGTTCAAGGAGATGCACCCTATTTATGGTAAATTTGTCCAGAAGACAAAGAAGTACCATGCACATGACGAGAATAATGAGGCTAACGTAGGTGATACAGTTATGATCATGGAAACTCGTCCTCTGTCTAAGACAAAGAGATGGAGATTAGTACAAATTGTAGAAAAAGCTAAGTAATTATGATACAGACTGAATCAAGACTTACAGTATGTGATAACAGCGGTGCTCGTGAGGCTCTTTGCATTCGAGTTCTCGGTGGTACAGGCCGTCGTTACGCTAGCGTTGGTGACGTTATTGTTGTTGCAGTCAAGAACGTTATCCCATCAAGTGATTTGAAGAAGGGTGCAGTATCAAAGGCTTTGATTGTTCGCACAAAGAAGGAGATTCGTCGTGCTGACGGTTCATATATCCGTTTCGACGATAACGCTTGTGTATTGCTCAACAACGCAGGTGAGCTTCGTGGTAGCCGTATCTTCGGCCCTGTTGCTCGTGAGCTTCGTGCAGTTAATATGAAAGTCGTTTCTTTGGCACCTGAGGTTCTTTAATATTTTAAAAGTATAAAGTAATGAGTAAGTTACATATTAAGAAAGACGATACCGTTATCGTTATTGCCGGTGCTGATAAGGGCAAGACAGGTAAGGTGCTCAAGGTCCTCGTTGACGAGAACCGTGCCATCGTAGAGGGTGTGCACATGGTATCTAAGAGCACTAAGCCATCTGCACAGAATCCTCAGGGAGGCATCGTAAAGCAGGAGGCTCCTATTCATATCTCAAATTTGAGTTTGATCGATCCTAAGAGTGGCAAGGCTACTCGCGTTGCTATTAAGCATGAGGGTAAAAACGTTGTTCGCATCGCTAAAAAGTCAGGGGAGGAAATCAAGTAATGGATACAGCACAGTTAAAGAAAGTATATAAGGAGACAATCGCTCCTGCTCTCCAGAAGCAGTTCAACTACTCTTCTGCTATGGAGATTCCAGTATTGAAGAAGATTGTCATCAATCAGGGTCTTGGTGATGCTACTCAGGACAAGAAAATTGTTGATGTAGCAATCAATGAGATTACTGCTATCACCGGTCAGAAGGCTGTTGCTACATATTCTAAAAAGGATATTGCAAACTTCAAGCTTCGTAAGAAGATGCCTATCGGTGTTATGGTAACATTGCGTCGTGAGCGTATGTACGAGTTCTTGGAGAAGCTCGTTCGTGTTTCTCTTCCTCGTATCCGCGACTTCAAGGGTATTGAGAGCAAGTTCGATGGCCGTGGTAACTACACATTGGGTATCACAGAGCAGATCATCTTCCCAGAGATCAACATCGATGAGATTGACCGTATTCAGGGTATGAACATCACCTTCGTTACAACTGCTAAGACAGACGAGGAAGGTTTTGCACTTCTGAAGGCATTCGGTCTTCCATTCAAGAACGCAAATAAAGATTAAGAGATATGGCAAAAGAATCAATGAAAGCTCGCGAGGTTAAGCGTGCAAAGCTTGTAGCTCGTTACGCTGAAAAGCGCGAAGCACTGAAAAAGATTATTGCAACTTCTAATGATCCAGCCGAAGCATACGAGGCAGCTCGTAAGCTTCAGGCTATCCCTAAGAATGCAAACCCAATCCGTCTTCACAATCGTTGCAAGATTACTGGTCGTCCAAAGGGTTATATCCGTCAGTTCGGTATTTCTCGTATCCAGTTCCGTGAGATGGCTTCTGCTGGTTTGATTCCAGGTGTAAAGAAGGCTAGCTGGTAATCCTTTCAAAGGTAAGAATATTTTTTTATTTAATATTGTCGGGGTAGTCCCGATTAATTAAACATTTATATTTTATGACAGATCCAATAGCAGATTATCTGACAAGACTCAGAAATGCAATCATGGCTCATCACCGTGTTGTAGAAGTTCCTGCGTCTAACTTGAAGAAAGAGATCACTAAGATCCTCTTCGAGAAAGGTTACATCCTCAATTACAAGTTTGTAGAGGATGGTCCTCAGGGCTCAATTAAGGTAGCCTTGAAGTACAACCCAACTACAAAGCAAAACGCTATCAAGTGTTTGAAGCGCGTGTCAACTCCAGGTTTGCGTAAGTATACCGGTTACAAGGACATGCCAAGAGTTATTAACGGATTAGGTATTGCAATCTTATCTACATCCAAAGGTGTAATGACAGACAAAGAAGCTTCTGATCTTAAGATCGGTGGCGAGGTTCTTTGCTATATTTATTAATTGGAGGCTTTTATATGTCTAGAATAGGAAAATTGCCAATTAGTATCCCTGCAGGTGTTACTGTAAATTATGATGAGGCTTCTCATGTTTGTACAGTAAAGGGCCCTAAGGGTGAACTTTCTCAGTGGATTGATCCATCTATCAAGTTTAATAATGCAGATGGTCAGATTAGCTTTGAAATCGATGAAAATAGTCCTGTAAATATCAAGCAGAAGCAGGCTTTCCACGGTTTGTATCGCTCTCTCGTTAACAACATGGTTGTTGGTGTAAGCGCTGGTTATACAAAGGTTTTGGAATTGGTAGGTGTTGGTTATCGTGTTTCTAACCAGGGTAATATCATTGAGTTTGCTTTGGGTTACACTCACCCTATTTTCATCCAGTTGCCTAAGGAGATTAAGGTTGAGACTAAGTCTGAAAGAAACCAGAACCCAATCTTGACATTGGAGTCTTGCGACAAGCAGTTGTTGGGACTCGTTTGTGCAAAAATTCGTTCTTTCCGCAAGCCTGAGCCTTATAAAGGTAAGGGTATTCTCTTTAAGGGTGAAGTTATTCGCAGAAAGTCTGGTAAGAGTGCTTCAGCTAAGTAATTTTAATTATTTACGATTATGACAACAAAGAAAGTAGAAAGACGAATTAAGATAAAGTTCCGCATTCGTAAGAGTGTGAACGGTACAGCTGAGCGTCCACGTCTTAGTGTATTCCGCTCTAACAAGCAGATTTACGCTCAGGTTATTAACGATTTGACAGGCACTACACTTGCATCAGCTTCTTCACTCGGTTTGGAGAAGATGCCTAAGCAGGAGCAGGCAACTAAGGTTGGCGAGCTCATTGCTGAGAAGGCTAAGGCTGCTGGCGTTGAGGCAGTAGTTTTCGACCGTAATGGTTACCTTTACCATGGTCGTGTAAAGCAGTTGGCTGAAGGTGCTCGTAATGGTGGTCTTAAATTTTAAACGATTATGGCAATGGATAAAGTAAAGGTAAATAACGAAGAAGTACTTAAGGATCGCTTGGTTGCAATCAACCGTGTAACTAAGGTTACCAAGGGTGGTCGTACTTTCACATTCGCTGCTATCGTCGTTGTAGGTGACGGTAACGGTGTTATCGGTTACGGTCTTGGTAAGGCAGGTGAGGTTACAGCTGCTATTGCTAAGGGTACTGAGGCTGCTAAGAAGAACTTGGTTAAGGTTCCTGTACTCAAGGGTACAGTTCCTCACGAGGTTGAGACAGCTTTCGGTGGTGCTAAGGTTCTCATCAAGCCAGCTGCTGCCGGTACTGGTTTGAAGGCCGGTGGTGCTATGCGTGCTGTTCTTGAGAGCGTAGGTATCAAGGACGTTATTGCAAAGTCTAAGGGTTCATCTAATGCCCACAACCTGGTAAAGGCTACTATCGCTGCTCTCGCAGAGATGCGTGATGCTTACACTGTAGCAGGTGAGCGTGGTATCAGTATGGATAAAGTATTTAACGGTTAATTAGGAAAAATCGAATATGGCAACAATTAAAATCAAGCAGATTAAGAGTAAAATCGGTGCTCCAGTAGATCAGAAGCGTACACTCGCTTGTCTTGGTCTCCACAAGATTTCTCAGGTTGTTGAGGTAGAGGATACTCCTAGCAACCGTGGTATGATCCGTAAGGTTCATCACCTCGTAAGTGTAGTTGATTAATTAATCTTTTTAAATTAGGAACGATTATGAAATTAAATAATTTGAAACCTGCTGCAGGTTCTACCCATTCACGTCGTCGTATTGGTCGTGGTCCAGGTTCTGGTCTCGGTGGTACTTCTACACGTGGTCATAAGGGTGCCAAGGCTCGTTCTGGTTATAAGAGAAAGATTGGTTTCGAAGGTGGTCAGATGCCATTGCAGCGTCGTGTTCCAAAGGCTGGTTTTAAGAATATCAACCACAAGGAGTACTTCGCAGTAAACCTTTCTACTCTTCAGGCTCTTGCTGAAGCAAAGAACCTTACAAAAATCGGTATTGAGGAACTTAAGGCTGCTGGCCTCACAAACGGCAAGGAGCTTGTAAAGGTTCTCGGTAACGGTGAACTTAAAGCAAAATTGGAAGTTGAAGCTAATGCTTTCTCAAAGACTGCCGAAGAAGCAATCAAGGCAGTAGGTGGTAACGCAACTATAATCTAAGTAAATGAAAAAGTTTATTGAGACACTAAAGAACTGTTGGAAGATAGAGGATCTCCGTCAGAGACTCCTCATTACTCTTCTGTTTACGGCTATTTACCGTTTTGGCTCGTTTGTGGTACTTCCGGGTATCAATCCGAGCATGTTGGAAAAATTGCAGTCGCAGACCTCAGGCGGTCTTATGTCGCTTTTGGACATGTTCTCTGGTGGTGCATTTTCTAATGCGTCTATCTTCGCATTGGGAATTATGCCTTATATCTCAGCTTCAATTGTTATGCAGCTTCTTGCTGTCGCTGTACCTTACTTCCAGAAGATGCAGCGCGAGGGCGAGAGCGGCCGCAAGAAAATACAATGGTACACTAGAGTCCTGACTGTAGCCATCCTGGTCTTTCAGGCTCCTAGTTACCTTCTGAATTTGAAGATGCAGGCTGCTAACGCTTTGGCAACGGGTATTAGCTGGACCGTCTTTATGATTCCAGCTACTATCATCCTTGCAGCAGGAAGTATGTTTATTCTCTGGCTTGGTGAGCGTATCACGGATAAGGGAGTTGGTAATGGTATCTCTCTCATCATTATGATCGGTATCATCGCTCGTTTGCCTCAGGCATTCGTACAGGAGATGACTTCTCGTTTGCAGGCTATCTCTGGTGGTGGTTTGATCATGTTCATTGTCGAGATCCTCATTCTCTACGCTGTAGTTTGTGCCTCAATTCTTTTGGTACAGGGTACACGTAAGATCCCGGTTCAGTACGCTAAGCGATTGGTTGGTAACAAGCAGTACGGTGGTGCACGTCAGTACATCCCATTGAAGCTTTTTGCAGCCAACGTTATGCCTATCATCTTTGCACAGGCTTTGATGTTCATTCCATTGGCAGTAGTTCGCTACCAGTCTGAAAATGCAAGCAGCGTTGTTCAGCAGCTGATGGATAACCGCAGTTTACTTTATAATGTAATCTATGTAATCCTCGTGATTGCTTTTACATATTTCTACACTGCGATAACATTGAATCCAACTCAGATGGCGGAGGATATGAAGCGTAACAATGGTTTCATTCCAGGTGTTAAGCCAGGTAAGGATACCGCTGAGTACATTGATACCGTAATGTCTCGTATTACTTTACCAGGTTCATTATTTATTGCATTTATTGCGATTATGCCAGCTCTTGCAGGACTTCTTGATGTGCAGCAGGCCTTCTCACAATTCTTCGGAGGTACTTCTCTGTTGATTTTGGTAGGTGTTGTGATTGACACATTGCAGCAGATCGAGAGTCATTTGCTTATGCGCCACTATGATGGTCTTCTCAATTCAGGCCATACTCGTCAGGGTGGTGTTGCTGCATATTAATCTTTATCTTTTGAAATGCAGATATTTCTGAAGACAGAGGATGAAATTAACCTGATGCGCAAGGCTAACCAACTAGTTGGTGCAACGCTTGCGGAATTAGGTAAACATATAAAACCAGGTGTAACGACTCTCCATTTGGATAGGGTAGCCGAGGAGTTCATCCGTGATCACGGTGCGATTCCAACGTTCAAGAATTTTCCTAATCCTTATGGAGAGCCTTTTCCCGCTAGTATATGTACTTCCATCAATGATGTAGTAGTACATGGTATTCCTAGTGAGAAGGACGTGCTGAAGGATGGTGATATTATCTCCATCGACTGCGGCACCCTTTTAGAAGGTTTCAACGGTGACAGTTGCTATACTTTCGCTGTTGGAGAGATAACTTCCGATGTTCAACAACTCCTTAAGGTAACTAAAGAATCTTTGTACCTGGGTATCGAACAGGCTGTGGCAGGAAAGCATTTGGGTGATATTGGTTACGCCGTACAGACTCATTGCCAGCAATATGGTTATGGAGTAGTACGAGAGCTAACAGGTCATGGCATTGGCAGAGCTATGCACGAGGATCCTCCGGTCCGTAATTACGGCAGTCGTGGTTCCGGCATTCTGTTAAAGGAAGGAATGTGCTTGGCTATTGAGCCGATGATAACAATGGGCGACCGTCAGATTGGCTTGCTCCCCGACAAGTGGAGCATAGTTACTCGAGATCGTCAACCAGCAGCTCATTTTGAGCATACAATCGTTGTTCGAAAAGGTAAAGCTGAAATTTTATCTTCATTCGTAGAAGTTGAACATTTAGAAGGACAAAAAATTTAATTATGGCAAAACAGGCCGCTATTGAGCAAGATGGAACAATTGTAGAGGCATTATCAAATGCTATGTTCCGCGTTGAATTGGAGAATGGTGTTGACATTACTGCCCACATCTCTGGTAAGATGAGAATGCATTACATCAAGATTTTACCTGGTGATAAGGTGAAGGTGGAAATGAGTCCATACGACTTGACTAAGGGTAGAATTGTTTTTAGATACAAATAATTATCACATATAAGGTTATGAAGACAAGAGCATCATTGAAGAAGCGTTCAGCTGATTGCAAGATCGTACGTCGTAAGGGTCGTCTCTTCGTTATCAACAAGAAGAACCCTAAGATGAAATTGCGTCAGGGCTAATGTTAAAGTTCTGTAAAAGTATGGCTGTTTCAAAAAAAAGTTGTACTTTTGCACCGCTTTTAACGCAAAGTATTAATTTTTTAATTTTTTATTAAACAATGGCAATAAGAATTGTTGGAGTAGATTTGCCCCAGAATAAGCGTGGCGAAATCGCATTGACCTATATCTATGGTATTGGTCGAAGTAGTTCAGCAAAGATATTGGATAAGGCCGGTGTAAACCGTGACCTGAAGGTTAGCGAGTGGTCTGATGACCAGGCAGCTAAGATCCGTGAAATTATCGGCGCTGAGTTCAAAGTTGAAGGTGATCTCCGTTCTGAGATCCAGATGAACATTAAGCGACTGATGGATATTGGTTGCTATCGTGGAGTTAGACATCGTAATGGTCTTCCAGTTCGCGGTCAGAGCACAAAGAATAATGCTCGTACTCGCAAGGGTAAGAAGAAGACTGTTGCTAATAAGAAGAAGGCTACTAAGTAATTCTAAGGAGGAAATTAATTATGGCAAAGCAAAAAGCAACATCTAAGAAGAGAAACGTACGTGTTGACGCAATCGGTCAGCTCCACGTACACAGCTCATTCAACAACATCATTGTATCTCTTGCTAACAACGAGGGTCAGGTTATCTCTTGGTCTTCAGCTGGTAAGATGGGGTTCCGTGGTTCTAAGAAGAACACTCCTTATGCTGCTCAGATGGCTGCAGAGGATTGTGCAAAGGTAGCTTTCGACCTTGGTCTTCGCAAGGTTAAGGCATACGTAAAGGGTCCAGGTAACGGTCGTGAGTCTGCTATCCGTGCCGTACACGGTGCAGGTATCGAGGTAACTGAGATCGTTGACGTAACTCCATTACCACACAACGGATGTCGCCCTCCAAAGCGTCGTCGTGTATAATAGCATTCATTGATACAAACATTATAGCATTTTATAAATATTATGGCTAGATATATAGGTCCGAAATCTAAAATTGCGCGTCGTTTTGGTGAGCCAATCTTCGGCGCTGACAAAGTTTTGTCCAAGAGAAACTTCCCTCCTGGACAGCATGGCAACAACCGTCGTCGTAAGATGTCTGAGTACGGTGTCATGTTGGCAGAGAAGCAGAAAGCTAAGTACACTTATGGTGTATTAGAGCGTCAGTTCCGTAATATGTTTGATAAGGCTGCTAAGGCTGATGGTATTACTGGTGAGGTTCTTCTTCAGAATCTCGAGTGCCGTCTTGATAACGTTGTTTTCCGTCTTGGTATCGCTCCAACACGTGCTGCTGCGCGTCAGTTGGTTGGTCACAAGCACATCGTTGTTGATGGTAAGGTAGTTAATATCCCTTCTTTTGCAGTTAAGCCTGGTATGGTTGTTGGTGTTCGTGAGAAGTCTAAGTCTCTCGAGGTTATCGAAGCAGCTCTTGCAGGTTTCAATCATAGCAAGTACCCATGGATTGAGTGGGACGATAATTCAAAGAGCGGTAAGTTCTTGCACAAGCCAGAGCGTGCCGACATTCCAGAGAATATTAAGGAGCAGTTAATCGTTGAGTTGTACTCTAAATAAATCATTACATTAATGGCGATATTAGCATTTCAAAAACCTGATAAAGTAGTAATGTTAGAGGCTGATAACCAGTTCGGAAAATTTGAATTCCGTCCTTTGGAGCCTGGCTTTGGTGTTACCATTGGTAACGCCTTGCGCCGCATTCTCCTTTCATCATTGGAGGGTTATGCTGTTAACACTATCCGCATTGCGGGTGTTGAGCATGAGTTCTCTTCAGTTCCTGGTGTTAAGGAAGATGTTACTAACATTATCTTGAATCTCAAACAAGTTCGATTCAAGCAAGTAGTAGAAGAATTCGAGAATGAGAAAGTTAGTATCACCGTTGAGAATTCTACAGAATTCAAAGCAGGTGATATCGGTAAGTATCTGACTGGATTTGAAGTGTTAAACCCTGATTTGGTGATTTGTCATTTAGATGCCAAAGCTTCGATGCAGATCGATTTGACTATTAATAAGGGACGTGGTTATGTTCCTGCTGATGAGAATCGTCAATTCTGCACTGACGTTAACGTTCTCCCAATCGATTCCATCTACACCCCTATCCGTAACGTAAAGTATGCGGTTGAGCCATATCGTGTTGAACAGAAGACCGACTATGACAAGCTCGTACTCGAAGTTACAACAGATGGTTCCATTAGTCCTAAGGATGCGCTGAAAGAGGCTGCGAAGATCCTTATCTATCACTTCATGCTCTTCTCTGATGAGAAGATCACCCTGGAGAGTCCTGATCAGGATACCAACCAGGAGTTTGATGAGGAGGTTCTTCACATGCGCCAGTTGCTCAAGACTCGTCTCGTAGATATGAACCTCAGTGTTCGTGCGCTCAACTGCTTGAAGGCAGCTGATGTAGATACCTTGGGTGATTTGGTTCAGTTTAACAAGACTGACCTCTTGAAGTTCCGCAACTTCGGTAAGAAATCGCTCTCAGAGCTTGATGATTTGCTCGAGAGTCTGAATCTGTCTTTTGGAACTGATATTTCAAAGTATAAATTAGACAAGGAATCTTAAAGGTTCGAAGTCCAAAAAGTAAAAACAAAAAATGAGACATAATAAGAAATTCAACCATTTAGGTCGTACTGCTTCTCATCGTAACGCGATGTTGGCTAACATGGCTTCATCACTTATCTTGAGCGAGCACAAAAGAATCACTACGACCCTCGCAAAGGCAAAGGCTCTTAAGAAGTATGTTGAGCCACTGATCACACGTTCAAAGAATGATACAACTACATCACGTCGTGTTGTTTTCCGTTATCTTCAGAACAAGTACGCTGTGAAGGCTCTCTTCGGTGAGGTAGCTGAGAAGGTAGCTAACCGTCCTGGTGGTTACACTCGCGTTATCAAGTTGGGTACCCGTCAGGGTGACGCAGCTGAGATCGCTTTCATCGAGCTCGTTGACTTTGATGAGAACATGGCTAAGACTCCTAAGGCTGCTGCTAAGAAGACTCGTCGTAGTCGCAAGGCAACAAAGGCTGAGGAGGCTCCTGCAACTGAGACACCTGCAACTGAAGAGGCTGCAGCTGAATAAGTTACAAAAGATCTCACTATATATAAGCGCTTCTGTCGTTAGACAGAGGCGCTTTTTTGGTTTGATAGCTCTGCTTTTCCCTGGGAATCTTGATTATGTTTTCCCGGATTTATTTGATTATGTTTTCTGGATTTAGGGGATTCCCTAACTTTATTTAGGGATTCTTTCTTGATTTTTTCAATAAATAGTTGTACTTTTGCAGCAGAATTAAATGATAGGGTTATGAAAAAGGTGATACTTTTGATGCTCTGCTCTTCCCTGGTGATGGGCAGTTGCGATACATATACTGGCAGTGGAGCCTACGCTGGAGGTTCCATTGGTTCCATTCTGGGTTCTGCTATCGGTGGATTATCTGGTGGACCTAGAGGCTCTGATATGGGAACCATCATCGGAATGGCTGGCGGTGCTGTTGTAGGTGCTGTCATCGGAAGTCAGGCTGATCAGGCTCATGCTGACCGTGAAGCAGCTTATCAGCAGGATAGAGTAGAGCGACGCTCCGGAAGTGATTACAGCAATACTCCCGTAACTTATAATCCCGAGATCTTCGATTCCAACAATGGGGGTGATGACCGTCTCTATGATTTCAAGGGCAAGGACTATACCGGCGATTACAGTGCCCAGCAGCCTACTACTTCTATGCCTACTGCTACCGTAGAGGAGCTTGGTGCCCGATTCTCCTATTCTCCTACTTTGGAGATTGTGAATGCACGGTTTGTTGATGACAACGAAGATAATTGTTTGAATCGCAATGAAACCTGCAAGGTGATATTCGAGATTGTCAACCGAGGTCATGAGCCGGTTTACGATGTTGTTCCAACCGTGGTTGAAACAACCGGCAATAAACATATCTTTATCTCGCCGAGTATCCATGTCGAGAAGATTTCCCCAGGATCGGGTGTTCGGTACACCGCAATGGTGAAAGCGGATAGAAAGTTAAAGGATGGAATGGCACGGTTCTGTGTGAGTGTGATTCATGAGGGAAAATCCATTTCCAAGGTCAATGAATTCAATATCCCTACCAAGAGATAATAATCCCTAGTAGTTGCAATATAAAATCAAAAAAAGCAAGAAACAGCTTGGTTGCTGGTTCTTGCTTTTTTCTTTTTGGGGGAGTATAAAGCTTTTGCCCTTTCAGGGCGTATTGTACATAGCTGGTTTACCCAGGGTGTTGCCCTGGGCTAGGAGCTTCTGCCCTTTCAGGGCGTATGGCGGTGATGAGGGGCTTTTTCCTTTGCTTCGACCTTGGCTTTAGCTTTTTCCTTTGCCTCGATCTTGGCTTCAGCCTTCTCCTTTGCCATCTCCTTCTTTTCGAAATAATGGTCGGGTTCAAACTCAGCCATTTCGAAATCTATCTTCGGGAGCTTGCTATCCTCAGGCTTGAAAGGTACAGGGTTATCCAGTCTTTCAACCTTCACCGTAGCCACACCCTGCGAAATCATGTCGATTTCTTTCGCGGCAGCCCAGGAAAGGTCGATGATTCTTCCCCTTCCGAACGGACCACGGTCGATCACTTCAACGATTACACTCTTGTCATTTCTCAGATTCGTAACCTTCAGCATCGTGCCGAAGGGATAATAACGGTGTGCACACGTCAGACTGTCATGGTGGATTCTCTGTCCACTTGCCGACCTGGCACCCGTGGCACGTTTAGAGTAATAGGATGCCTTGCCACGCTGATGCTTCTGGCCGCAGCATGGGATGCATGATAATGTACTCAGAAATGTACTCAATAATGCTATGATAAATAATCTTCTTTTCATAACTTCTCGATATTTTGTTTGCAAATATATAAAAAAACGATGAAAAATGCAAGAAAATCTCAGAAAATCAGTATCTTTGCACTATAATTCGCTACGCATATGGAAAATAATGTACCCCAAGAGTGGAATAAGTTCTATTTGAAAGACGTATCATTTGTCAATCTCATGATGCGACGTATCTACAATGTCTTGATTGTAGCCAATCCTTACGATGCGTTCATGCTAGAAGATGATGGACGCATCGAGGAGAAGATATATAATGAGTATATGGAGCTGGGACTCCGTTATCCCCCAACCTTCACCCAGGTGTCCACCACCGAAGAGGCTGCACAGGTGCTGCGCTCCACAGTCATCGACCTCGTCATCTGTATGCCGGGCAATGCCGACAACGATGCCTTCGATGTGGCGCGTGATATCAAGGGCAAGTTCCCGAATATCCACTGCGTGGTACTCACCCCGTTCTCCCACGGCATCACCAAGCGGATGGAGAACGAAGACCTCAGCATCTTCGATTACGTGTTCTGCTGGCTGGGCAACACCAACCTCATCCTCTCCATCATCAAGCTCATTGAGGATAAGATGAACCTGGAGCACGATATCCGGGAGGCAGGTGTACAGATGATACTCCTGGTAGAAGACTCCGTGCGCTTCTACAGCTCCATCCTGCCCAACCTCTACAACTATATCCTCGAGCAGAGCAAGAATTTTTCCAAGGAAGCCCTCAACCGCCATGCTGCCACGATGCGAATGCGTGGCCGTCCGAAGGTGGTGCTCGCCCGTACCTACGAAGAGGCGCAGAAACTCTACGATAAGTATTCCAACAATACCCTGGGTGTCATCAGCGATGCCCGATTCCCGTTGAAGAGTGCCGCCAAGGCTTTCGGCAACGAGGTGGAGCAGGAGGCGAATCCCGAGCACGGCACCGATACCTTCGGACGTGAGAAATGTCCTGATGCCGGATTGCGCCTCTTCCGTTACATCCGCAAAACCGATCCGTTTGTGCCGCTCATCATCGAGAGTTCCGAGAGCGACAACCGTGCCAAGGCAGAAGCCGAGGGATTCCGCTTTGTAGATAAGAACTCCAAGAAGATGAGTGTGGATCTCCGTCGCCTGATGGAGGAGCACATGGGCTTCGGTGATTTCATCTTCCGCGATCCGAAAACCCACGAGGAAATCATGCGCATCCGCAGTCTGAAGGAGTTGCAGGATAACATCTTCAACATTCCCAACGATTCGATGCTCTATCATATCAGCCGCAACCACATGAGCCGCTGGCTCTGTGCCCGTGCCATCTTCCCGGTTTCCGCCTTCCTGAAGCACGTCACCTGGGAGAAGCTGCAGGATGTGGATGCCCACAGACAGATCATCTTCGATGCCATCGTGCAGTACCGTCACATGAAGAACCTGGGCGTGGTTGCCGTGTTCGACCGTATGAAGTTCGATAAGTATGCCCATTTTGCCCGCATCGGCGAAGGATCGCTGGGCGGAAAGGGCAGGGGACTTGCCTTCCTCGACAACATCATCAAGCGCCATCCCGAGTTCAACCAGTATGAGAATGCCACCGTGCAGATTCCGAAGACCGTGGTGCTCTGTACCGATATCTTCGACGAGTTCATGATGAGCAACAATCTCTATCCGATAGCTTTGAGCGATGCCAGCGATGATGAAATCCTGAAGCACTTCCTCCATGCGCAGCTGCCCGATTCGCTGATAGCCGACTTTTTCACCTTCTTCGAGGCAACGAAGAGTCCTATCGCCATCCGTTCCAGTTCGCTGCTCGAGGATGCCCACTATCAGCCTTTCGCCGGCATCTATTCCACCTATATGATACCTTATCTCGAGGATAAGTATCAGATGCTCCAGATGCTCGCCTGCGCCATCAAGGGCGTGTATGCCTCGGTGTTCTATCGCGATTCCAAGGCATACATGACTGCCACCCGCAACGTCATCGACCAGGAGAAGATGGCGGTAATCCTGCAGGAGGTGGTGGGCAAGGACTACGGCACCCGCTATTATCCTACGATGAGTGGCGTGCTCCGTTCGCTCAACTATTATCCTATCGGCGATGAGGAGGCAGAGGAGGGTATTGCCAGTCTTGCCCTCGGATTGGGTAAGTATATCGTGGATGGCGGTCAGACCCTCCGCGTCTGTCCGTATCATCCGCATCAGGTGCTGCAGACTTCCGAGACGGAGATGGCGCTGCGCGATACCCAGACCCAGTTCTACGCCCTCGACATGAAGCACGTGGGCGATGACTTCAAGGTGGATGACGGATTCAATATCCTCAAGCTCCGCGTGAAGGATGCGGTAGAAGACCAGAGTCTCAACTACATCGCCTCTACCTTCGACCCTTACGATCAGGTCATCAACGACGGCGTGTATGAAACCGGCCGCAAGCTTATCACCTTTGCCGGAGTGCTCCAGCACGATGTGGTACCCCTGCCGGAACTCATGCAGATGTCGATGAAGTGCGGTTCCGAGGCGATGCGCCGACCGGTGGAGATTGAGTTTGCCTGCAATATCCATGCCGACAAGACCTGCGATTTCTATCTCCTCCAGATTCGTCCGATCGTGGATGCCAAGGAGATGCTCGACGAGGATGTCAGGGCGATACCGGATGCCGACTGTCTGCTCCGTTCCCACAACTCCCTGGGTCATGGCATCAGCGAGGATGTCACCGATGTGGTGTATGTGAAGTACGATGACCACTTCTCGGCGATGAACAACTTCTATGTAGCCGATGATATCGAGCGCATCAACCGCAAGTTTCTGGCAGATGGCAAGAACTATGTGCTCATAGGTCCGGGCCGCTGGGGATCGAGCGATCATTACCTGGGCGTACCGGTCAAGTGGCCTCATATCAGTGCCGCCCGCGTCATCGTAGAGGTAGCATTGAAGAATTACAACATCGATCCGAGTCAGGGCACCCACTTCTTCCAGAACCTCACCTCTTTCGGTGTGGGCTATTTCACGGTAGATACGAATACCGAAGAGGGAGGCTTCGTGAACAAGGAGATGCTCGATGCGATGCCAGCCGTAGAGGAGACGCAGTATGTGCGCCATGTTCGCTTCGACCGTCCGCTCAGAATCCTGATGGATGGCAAGAAGCAGGAGGGAGCCGTCCTGCATCCGCAGGAATAGGCTCCCGGCACTGCCGGCATCAAGCATAAATAAGTGCTCAGTAAAAAAGAAATAGAATAAAAAATGTTGAACCAAGAAACAGAAAACCATTCAGTAAGCGACAAGAAATATCTTGTCCCATTCATTCTCATCACGTCGCTCTTCTTCTTGTGGGGCTTCGCGCGTGCCATTCTCGATGTGCTCAACAAGCACTTCCAGAATGCCCTGCACATCAGTATCACCCAGTCAGCCATGATTCAGGTAACCACCTATCTGGGTTATTTCCTCATGGCTATACCGGCGGGCATCTTCATCAATAAGTATGGCTATCGCCGGGGCGTGGTGTTCGGCCTCCTGCTCTTCGGTCTGGGTGCCATCTTCTTTATTCCGGGGGCATCGATAGGCAGCTTCTCGGCCTTCCTCTTCTGCCTCTTCGTCATCGGATGCGGACTGGTGTTCCTCGAAACAGCCGCCAACCCATACGTTACCGAACTGGGTGCCAGGGAGACCGCTACCAGCCGATTGAACCTCTCGCAGTCGTTCAATGGTCTGGGCAGCATCTTTGCCACCTTCTGCATCGGTCAGTTCCTCTTCAATGATACGCAGCAGGGCGGCAATGTGGTCATACCTTATGCCATCCTGGGCGTTCTTGTGCTTGCCATCGCCGTGGTGTTCTCCCGTGTCGATCTGCCGGAAATCCAGCACCAGCAGACGACGGAAGACAAGGCGAAGGGCAGCAATATCGCCAAGCTCTTTGCCAACCACAGGATGTTCGTCTTCGGCCTCTTCGCCCTTCTGAGCTACGAGGTAGCCGAGATTTCCATCAATTCCTACTTCATCAATTTCGTCACCGGCATGCATTGGATGAGCGACCGCACCGCCTCTCTCGTTCTCACCCTCGCCCTGGCGTTCTTCATGGTGGGCAGATTCCTGGGCAGCTGGATCATGCGCCACATCCAGGCAACCACCATGCTCCTTATCTGTGCCGTGGGCAGCGTGGTCTGCATCGGCCTGGTGCTTTGCGATCTGGGCATCATCTCGCTGGTAGCCCTGGTGGGCAACTATCTTTTCGAAGCAATCATGTTCCCTACCATCTTCAGCATCGCCCTCACGGGATTGGGCAATCTCACCAAGTCGGCATCCTCGCTCCTGATGATGACTCCGATAGGCGGATGCGGCTTCCTGCTGATGGGAATGATAGCCGATACCACCCATGTCACCCTGCCTTTCGTGGTACCTTTCGTGGGTTTTCTCATCGTCTTGGCTTATGCCGTTCGGGAGTACAAATTGCAAAGTGTAATTAGCAAATAAGGGGTTTTAGGCGGCTAAAAAGAGGGAATTAACTTTTTTAACTCGCTTGTAACACGAAAAAGTAAGCATATTTTTTGCTGTCTCAAAAGAAAAAGTTAAATTTGCACTCGGTTATGGTGGGTGCGTCTAGGATTCACCAGATAAAAATGAATAGAATGTTTCATTAAACAATAAAATTAATAACAATTATGGCAGTAGATTACAAGAAAATCGGTCTTGTGAACACTAAGGAGATGTTCGCAAGAGCTATCAAGGGCGGTTGGGCCGTTCCTGCTTTCAACTTCAATA
>JAJWLX010000008.1 GCA_021636625.1 Prevotella sp.
ATAAAAATACTCTTGCAATCTACAAGATGCTCGGCCAAATACTTCTCCATCTGAGTCAAATTCAGACAAACAACAGCCTTCAGCTTGTTAATAGTAACAATCTGCGTATAATTGCCATCTCCTTCGAAATAAACAATTTTGGAAACATCTAATCTTAAGAGTTCCGTCTTTGTATTGAATACGATAAATTGACTATCCATATTTACCATTTACATCGCCGACTTGTTCCCAGAAGTAGCCATCGGTCATTAAGTTTTCAATGAAAAAGCGTGGGACTATTGCTTATTACCGGATAGAGGTTGTGGAAGGACCCGTCAGCAAGTAATAATGCAATAGCCCACGCCATAGAGTATATTAACATCTTCTTCCATAGAGAAAAAGATACAATAATCCTTAGACGTGAGCATCATTGCCTATTTATCGTTAGCAGACTTTGAAACTTCCACATTTCTATCGCAAGATAACGTTCAATACGCTCATTCATTTGAGTATTCATCGCAGCCGTTCTTTTCCGTCTGCTCCAACTCTGCCCGCAAAAGTAAGCAATATTCTTGATACTGCCAAACTTTTAGCCACTTTTTTTTTCTAAAATGCTCTATTTTTCAGAAAAGGATAAGAAAAAGGCATCGGATGCCGCCACTGCCGAAAAGATAAAACTTCCACATTCCTATTCCATGACAGCTCCGATGCCTATATAATACCTAAAACTTTCCTATCTTCCTTTTCCGTTTAGTTCTTCACCACCGTTCCCTTTCCGGCATTCAACGTAAAATTACCAAGGGATGTCTTGACTTTATAAATGCCATTCTTCGATGATACCAGCTTCGCCGACATTCCCATAAAGCTGACGCCGCCGTCCTTCTTCTCTATGGTGTACTTTCCGAAAGGAGTAGCTACGGTGATGTGGTGCTTGGTGTTTTCAACTACACCATACACTGTACCGGATGGAGCCTGCTTTACCTGCTCGGCTACACTCTTTACGGCATTTGCCACATCGGTGTTGTTACTCTTTGCAAAACTGGTTGTGGTGGCAGCTACTACCAGCATCAACGAAATCATAATCTTCTTCATACCTTATTATATATTAAAAGGGTTATACTTCATTTTCCTCGTTTCACGAATCATTCTCTTCTATCGCTTCCCGATTACGAGCGCAAAAGTAAGAAGATTATTTCTATCAGCCAAATATCTAAACCTACCTTGTATGAAATGTCATTCTGTATGTACCAAATGACAAAGAGGAGGCATCATAAGTCTAAATTACAGTTGGCGCATAACAGTTGACCTACGCATGCACATCACCTGTTGTGCAAGCGCATATCAGCTGCTATGCAAGCGCACAACAGCTGTTGTGCGACCGGAGATACTAACTAACTCAAAAACATATACTATCTTTTCTAACAACTTATACTATGTTTTCCAACAACATATCAGTAACATTCCAACAAACAAAAAAGGGTGAATCATTAACTTATGACACACCCTCTTTGCTAAAATCAGACGCACAATTGAGCTTACCTTATAATATTATACTCAAACTCATAATCCCCATTCTTCAGCCATTCGGGAACATCTTCCCCATTTTCCATAAGGCCTTATTCCTCCTTTTTTAGTTCAAATTAAAATTGCAAAAATACCTCCCGTCAATATTTATAACCAAAATTCATATACCTACAAGTTGGGAATCTAGCGATAAAAACAAGGGGAATGAGAGGCTGGAAATCCTTGTTTTCTGCTCTATATTAAGAACAAGACCTATAGTTGTACGACTATAAAGTTACAGTTGTACGACTATACATGCTATGGTTGTACAACTGTAGAGTTATGGTTGTACAACTATAGGGGTTATAGTCGTACAACTATAGATTTTTCTCAACGGCATCATCTTGTCAATAAATCACAAATACCTGACTATCAATAAGTTTCTATTTTTCTTCATATTTGTGATATTCTCAAAGAAACAATAAGCGTCTGAAAATACGAGAATCTCAGGCAAGCTAATGTAAAGAAGATTCATTCTTAACAAAGCCACATCACTACATCTTCGGGTAATTCTTGCAAATTATCTACTTCATTTTCCACCCATCAATGGTTCCCGTCTTCGACGAGAAGTTGCAGCCTATCTGATAAATCTTTCTGCCATCTGCTGCATATTCCCTGGCATAGCCCATATCCTCTATCTGCTTCAGGGCTTCTTCAGCCGAACCATCACGCTTGAATTCGAAGATGTAGATATAGTTCGGAGTCTCAACCACACAATCTACCCTACCTTCGCTTTGTTGCTTTTCGATGAAGACCGTGAAACAGCTGATCATTCGCAATACGAGATAGAAGGTGTATTGAAAATAACGTTCCTTCTCGCGCTCATCGTCCTTACGACGCTGGTTATAAGGAATGCTGGCAAAGAAGGAAGTCATCAGATTCTCCAACTGACAGCAATCTCCCTTCGACATCACATCTACTACCTGAATGACCCAGGCATCCGTTGACTTCGCAGGCTTCAGATAGCTGGAAGCTACCAACGTCAAGAATCCGCTCCTCACTTCATCATTCGGGAAATCCAGGAGATAGGAATCGGTATCCATATTCCAGTCCTTAATGGTAAGATAACCGCTCTGATAAATCATAGGCAATGGTGCTTCCACATCCGCCTTATAATCGATGAAACTACTCGTAGGATAAAACCTGTTCACCATCTCGTTGATGTTCTCATCAAAATGAGACAACAAGCGAACAAGATAGGTTGGCGAACCGGTGCGGAACCAATAATCCGCCAGAATCTTCTTGCTCAAAGCATTTAAGATGCTGAAAGGATTATAGATATCAAGCATGTTAGGACTGAAGTGATAACCGTCAAACTTCCTCTTCAGTTTGTATTTCATTCCTTCCTCTGTGGTTTTATATCTCACGGCCATCGCCTTGATTTGTTCATCAAAGGTAGAATACAATTCATCTTCCGTAATGCCACAAAGTGCCTCGTAATGCTCATCCATACTGATGTCGTTAGGCTGATTGAAACCACTGAACACGCTCACTTGTGAGAACTTGGTGACACCCGTGAGCAAGACAAACTGTAGATTAGCATCGGCAGCCTTGAAGACACTGTAGAAACCTTTCAAAACCTCACGATTCCAATCTTCTAACAACCGTTCTTCACCCTTTATTGATGTTTTGATTTGTGTATCAAGCACATCCAATATTGGCTTATCATACTCATCAATTAAAACCACGGCACGAAGTCCTGTTCTCTCATGAGCAGCTTTCAATACATATTCAAAACGGCCTCCTAAGGAATCCCTGAAAGGACTTTTACCATATATCATCTCTTGCGATGCAACAAAGTTTTCTAATATGACCTCAAGTTCTCCAGGATTAGTGAAATTATTACCATTAAAGTCAAGATGAAACACAGGATATTGCTTCCACTCCTTCTCCAGCTTGTCGATGGCAAGTCCCTTGAACAACTCCTTTTTCCCCTCGAAATAGCATTTCAAGGTAGATACGAGCAACGACTTTCCAAATCGTCGTGGACGACTCAGAAAGTAAATTGTTCCATTATGAACCAAATCATAGACCAAGCCTGTCTTATCCAGATAAACATAGCCATCTTCTATGATTTTCTCAAAGTCTTGTATACCGATAGGATATTTCATATTGCTGCCGTTTTAAATTCTTTCGGCAAAGTTACAAAAAATAATGATACAAGCAAAGGAATAGCCCGAAAAAAAATAGCGAGACCGAAAAAGTTCAACTGAGAAAAAACGAAAAGGCAGCTGCTGGCATCCTTCTAATGCCAACAACTGCCTTTCCTTTATTTATCTATGCAACTACTGTTTAAATTCTCTCAAATTGAAAGAAGAACGGCTGTTAAGCGAAGTTCTTCATATTAGTTCTTGCGCCATACTCAGCGCATCCAGCAACGATCATTGCCAAAATCATACCTAATACCATCATAACTTTTATCCTTTCTCTATATATCTGTTATCCTAATCTTTACCTTAATTTCGAATCAACTTCCTGGAAGCATCCGGAGATGCCTCTCAAGGTTTGATTACTTGCCGAGGCTAATCTTCTTGTTGACATTTACAACCTCTGCAAAAAGGGCAGCTACAACTGCCAGTGTCATTACTAATACCATCATAATAGTTATCCTTTCTTTACTTTAATTATTCGTTATCTATCTTTTCGAGTGCAAAGGTAATGCCTTTTTGTGTACGCACACAATGTTTTTGAAAAAAACTTCAAAAAAAGGCCGTTTTCTTGATTTTCATCAAATTCTGTCATAGGAAACAGGGCAAAATGACATGTCAATCCAGGTTTTCTCAATCTTTAGAACACTCGTATTTACGATGAAACACCAGGAGACAGAAGGCTCCAGCCAATGCCATCGGTACACCGATGAGCGCAGGGTAATTATATCCCAATCCCATCGCCACGGGGATTCCGCCCAAGAAGGCTCCAAGGGCATTGCCCAGATTGAAGGCTGCCTGAATGCAGCAACCACCCAGCATTTCACCACCCTCGCTGTGCTTCACAATGAGAAACTGCTCTGGCGAACCTATACCAAAAAGGCAGGCACAACTGATAAACATCATCGCTGCCGATACCCAACCGATATGCGACAGAAAGAAGGTAGCCAGCAAGGCTGCGGCAGCCAGAAACTGCAGATAGCAGGTAAAGCGACCCGGCTTGAACCTGTCTGCCAGCAAGGCACTCACCTGGTTTCCTACCACCATTCCCAGACCGGCAAGAATCATCAGCACAGAAATACTTGCCGCATGGAAACCGCCATTCATCTGCAAAAGCGGAGAAATGTAACTGAACCAGCAGAGAATACCGCCGTTGCCCAGGAAAGTAGCAGCGATGATAAGCCAGGGAGCCAGATGGCGCATAAACCGGAACTGCGCCTTCATACCCTTGTTAGGCAGAGCCTCTACATCAGGAACCCACTTGTAAATCATATAGAGCGTGATGACGCCCAACGCCACCGATATGAGAAAAGGCACTCGCCAGGAGATGGTATGACTCAGGAAGGTGCCCAGCGGAACACCCAGCAGATTGGCAAACGGCATACCGGCACACATCATCGCCACCGCCTTGGTACCTTTTCCCTCCTTTGCCATCTTCACCGCCACGATGGTAGCCGTACCGAAATAGGCACCATGAGGAAGTCCCTGGATGAACCGGGCACAAAGCAGAAGCCCGTAACTAGGGGCTATCGTAGCGATGATGGCTCCCAGAATCACCAGTGAAGTAAGAAACAAGAGTATATTCTTGGGGCGATACTTATGCATCAATATCAGCGAGAAAGCACCGGCGCATACACCCAGTGCATAGATAGAAATGAGATGACCAGCCTGAGGGATGGACACATTCATGTTGTGCGCCACATCGGTGAGAATTCCCTCAATAATAAATTCTGCGATGCCCAGGGTAAATGTACCTAAGGCGAGTGCAAACAATCCTTTTTTCATACGTTAATTATCCTTATCTTTTTATCCTAAGTTTGTTTTCAGGGTGCAAAATTACAAAAATCTCTACACATATAAATGATAAGGGGGCAAAAACTTTGCCCTTTCAAGATTTATTAGTAATTTTGCACTCAAAAATAAAAAGAAGAGGGATGAAGCGGATGCAGAATCCCTCTTTCATCATCAACAATAAGTAGAATGCCTATGCTGAATATTGCAGAATATTTTCCAATTACCGACCCTACGCTGATCTTCTTCGTAGTGCTCCTCATCATCCTCTTTGCCCCTATCATCATGGGTAAGCTCCGAATCCCCCATATCATCGGAATGGTGCTGGCGGGTATCCTCGTGGGCAAATACGGACTGAACATCCTGGAACGAGATGCATCTTTCGAGCTGTTCGGCAAGGTGGGACTCTACTACATTATGTTCCTCGCCGCCCTGGAGATGGACATGGAGGGTATGAAGAAAAACAAATCGCGGCTCATCATCTATGGTCTGCTCACCTGCTTCGTTCCCTTCTTCCTCACCTTCGGCATGAGCATCTGGCTGCTGCACTATTCCACCAGGGCATCGTTTCTGCTGAGCTGCATCATGGCTTCCAATACCCTGATAGCCTACCCTATCGTTTCCAGATATGGTCTGCAGCAGAAACCGAGCGTTACGCTGAGCGTGGGTTCCAGCATGCTTTCGCTCCTGATAGCCCTCATCATGCTGGCGGGTCTCGTCGCCTCGTTCTCCAAGCACGACGGCGTTCTCTTCTGGCTTTTCTTCGCCGCCAAGTTTGCCGCATACTGCGGAGTCATGATATTCCTGATTCCTAGGTTAACGAGATGGGTTCTGCGCCGGTACAGCGATTCGGTGATGCAGTTTATCTTCGTAATGGCGATGCTCTTCATGAGTGCGGCTCTCTCGCAGATGGTGGGCATCGAGGGCGTGTTCGGGGCCTTCTTCGCTGGTCTGATATTAAATAGGTATATCCCGCACGTGTCTCCGCTGATGAACCGATTGGAGTTTACAGGCAATGCGCTCTTCATCCCTTACTTTTTGATAGGTGTAGGCATGCTCATCAACGTGGGACTGCTTTTCCAGGGCAGTCATATCCTTTGGGTCATCTTCTGCATCGTGTTCTTCGGAACCTTGGGAAAAGCCATCGCAGCCTATGCCGCCTGCTTCGGATTCCGGTTGCCGCTGTCATCGGGTCACATGATGTTCGGTTTGACTTCTGCCCATGCTGCCGGCAGTATCGCCATGGTGATGGTGGGTATGAACATCCTGGTGGGACCTAACACCTATCTGGTGAACGATGACATGCTGAATGGTGTGGTGATGATGATTCTCTGTACCTGTATCATCTCTTCGATGCTCACCGACTGGAGTTCCAGAAAGATTATCCTCCGCGACAAGGAGTTGCCTGATGCCGAAGATACCAAGAAGGCAAGCGATGAGAAGATTCTCATACCGGTGAAGTATCCGGAATATGCCGATAATCTGATGAACCTTGCCTTCCTGGTGAGAAACCAGAAGCTGAACAGAGGACTGGTCTGCCTGAACGTAGTGTATGATGACAAGGATATGCGATACAAGCAGGAACTGGGTCGACAGCTGCTGGATCATTGCAGTCAGCTTGCCGCAGCCACCGACGTGATGACGCAGACGCAGGTTCGCATTGCAGCCAACATCGCCAACGGCATCAAGCATGCCTTCAACGAGTTTCAGTGTTCAGAAATCATCATCGGTATGCACATGCATCCGGAGGTTTCGCCTAAGTTCTGGGGAGAGTTTCATCAGAGTCTCTTCAATGGTCTGAGCCGTCAGATCATCATGGCACGCATCAAGCAGCCGCTCAATACCATTCGCCGAATACAGGTGGCAGTACCATCGAGGGCTGAGTTTGAACCGGGTTTCTACCGCTGGGTAGAGAGATTGGCGCGACTGTCAGGCAATCTGGATTGCCGCATCCAGTTCCACGGCAGGGAGGAGACCCTGGCACTCATCAATGAGTACATCACCAACCGACATCAGGAAGTAAGAGCCGAATACACCCTGATGCAGCATTGGAACGAGATGCCTCAGCTTGCCTCCCACATGAGCAAGAACCATCTCTTTGTGGTGGTGACAGCCCGCAAGGGTACGGTATCCCACAAGTCGGCATTGGAACGATTGCCGGAAGAGCTCACCCGCTTCTTCTCGGGCACCAATCTGATGATTATCTTCCCTGACCAGCACGGAGATTCATCGGGCAATGTACTGACATTTGCCGAGCCTCAGCACCAGGAGGAAATCAGTGCCTACGTGGCATTCAACCAATGGTTCAAAAAGAAATTCAGAAAATAAAGAGAAAACAAAGGATACTAAAAAAAGGTCGCCAGCATTTTGGCGACCTTTTTTAGTATCATATTTATTTCGTATTCAAAACCAGTTTCTTGGCTTTCATCTTTTCACCAGCTACCGAAAGTTCTATCTTTCCTGGCTTATCGCCTGCTCTCAATATCACGAGAGCGGAACCCTGGAAGAGATTGCGCTGAATGGTCTTCTCCAACTGGGTCTTTCCGATATGAAGTTCATCAGATGTGATGTTTCCATTATCCACCGCCACGATATTCGCATCGCCCTTCACCTGGAAGGTCAACTTATCGAAAGCCTTGGCATCCTTCACGTTCAGCACTCTTCTACCCTTTTTATCCACGGCATAGATGCGAACATGCATCAGATCCTTACCATCCGCATGCCAGTTTTCAGCATCAGGCACCAACTTCAAGGCAACAGCCTCGCCCGTAGTCTCTATCTGATGACGTGCCACCACCTTGCCGTTCTTTCTGGCTACAGCCAGAAGCGCACCCGGTGCATAGGCGATGTCATCCCATTTGATGCGGGCACGGAGCTTAGGGTCGTTACTGTTCTTCTTCACACCCAGACTCTTGCCATTGAGGAAGAGTTCCACCTCGTCGCCATTGGTATAGGTGTAGAGCGAAACCTGCTCGCCTGCCTCACGGTTCCAGTTTTCTGAGAGCTTTCCGGCAGAAACATTGATGCCATTCCACTGGATATTGCCGCCCGACTTCTCGATAACACCGATGTGAACGGTTGGCTCATCCTTAAACATACTCTTCACGAAATAAGCATCCGGCTTTGGCTGGAGAGAAAGATCGAACACACCCTGGTTCCAACCCTTAACCGGCCATCCCATACTCTCGCCCAGGTAATCGATGGCTCCCCAATAAGCCAGACCCAACACCTTGTCACGGTCCATCTCATAGAAGTTTGGTCCCATCGCAGCCACACTCGCCTCGCTCTGATAGAAGGTCTTTTCAGGATAGCGCTTCATATCACCTGGGAAGTACATATAGCGATAGTTGTAGGAGTTTACCTCGGTTGCCACCGCCAGATCGGCAGGAATGGAATCGGTCTCGATGTTGCGGTAGCGGGGATGCATCGCCACGGTAGTCAGTCGAGTATCATCATATCGGTGCAGCAACTCCTTCTGGATTTTATAGGCGGTAACGCCCCAATCATTGAAAGGCAGATTGCTGTATTGCTGCAACTCGTTACCCAGACTCCAAAGGATAACCGACGGATGGTTTCTATCTCGCTTTACCCATTCCGGAATGTCTTTCTGCCAAAGGCTCTCCCACTCCACTCTGCCGCCGGCATACTGGGTAAGCCATTTGTCGTAAAGTTCATCCACCACCAGGATGCCATACTTATCGCAAAGCTTCAGGAAATCCTCGCTATATGGATTATGAGAAGAGCGGATATGGTTCATACCGAACTCCTTGATCAGCTTGAGTCGCTTCTCGATGGCACGAGGATAGGCAGCTGCACCCAGGGCACCGAGGGTATGATGGTTGGCATAGCCCTTCAGCAAGACCTTCTTGCCATTCACGAGCAATCCCTTCTTAGAATTCAGTTCGATGGTACGCACGCCAAACTGTTCTTTAATCTGATCAGCTACCTTTCCATCCTGATTATAGAGTGTCACCTCGGCAGTATATAAATAAGGTGTATCTGGCGACCACAGTTGGGCGTTCTCCAGAGAGATGGCAGGCAACTCATATTCTCTATCACGCCATTTGGCATTGAAATCGATGTTATTCTTCTGTAGAGCCACCACCTTGCCATCGGCATCCAGAATACGAACCTCTACAGGAATAACAGCCTTTCCCTGTCCTTTTGCCAGCTTCTGCTGGTTGATAATCTCTGCCTTGATTTTCACCTCTTTGTTTTCCTGGGTGCGGATAAAGAGCGGATGGCGAGGGAAGTACAGATCCTTGTCGGTGATGATGAGATTGACATCACGATAGAGACCGGCACCCGTAAACCAACGGGAATTGTTAGGATTGCGGGTATCTGCCTTGACGGTTATCTCGTTAGCCTCGCCCCATTTCAGGAGTTTACTCAGGTCGATATCGAAACCGAGGTACCCATAATCGGTACCTCCGATACGCTTTCCATTTAGATAGACATCTCCCACCAGCATGATGCCCTGGAAATCGAGCACGATGCGCTTTCCCTTCCATTCATCCTTCGGAGTCAACTGATAGCGATACCAGCCGATGCCCATCTCCTTAAAGCCACGCGGACTCAATCGGCTGCGCACATTGCTTCCGGCATCACTATTGTCAGGACGCTCGCTGGCATCCGGAGCCACCCAATCCTGTCCTATCAGGAAATCATGTGGCAGATTCACCACATCATCCCCGCTCTGGGTTGATTTCAACTCAGCTATGTTCTTCACATCTCCGCGATGGAACTGCCATCCCTGGTTGATACTGATTGTATCGCGCACCGCTGCATCAGCCGAAAGGGTTCCCACCAAAGGCAAACCGCCCAGCAGCAACGAGGCGAAAAGTATTGTCTTTTTATTCATTCCAAATTCATTTAATATGAGATCTTGAAGCAAAAGAACTAATCATAAAGTTCAATGTTCAAAGCTCAAAGTTCAATGTTTTAAGTATTAATTTCCGTCTGGCTTGGTTACATCCTGATTCACGGATGGATACCATACGAATTGATTGAAATCATCTGGCTGGGCAGGATTGAAATCCTTCCAGTCAGCACGAAGATACTTCACGATAGGCAGATTGAGCTGTTTCATGCCCATCACCACCATCTTAGCCACCTCGTAGGCTCCGTATGGATTGAAGTGGGTGTTATCCTCCAGAGCCTTAGTCTGGTTGGGATAAGTATTTGCCGGATAGTGAACCAGCGACTTCTTGCTGTTCTCATAACCCAAAGTCTCGAAGAAAGTGCGGGTCATATCGTGGAGTTCGATGACTGGAACATTCTCTCTCTTAGCCACAGCTCTCATGGCATCAGGATAATCCTTATGAGTCTCCTGAATCTTGCTATGGGTAGCCTCATCGAAGAAGCGACGCTGAGTAGGAGTTACGAAGATGATGTTGCCCCCCTTCTTGCGGACCTCATCGATGAACTTCTTCAGATTATAAGAGAAGTTATACCAGGCACCACTGCCTGCAGACTTCTCCTTCTGGTCGTTATGTCCGAACTCACAAATCACGTAGTCGCCCTTCTTCATCATCAACAACACCTTGTCCAGACGGTTGGAAGCAAGGAAGGAACCTGCTGTCAATCCGCTTTCGGCATGGTTTGAGATAGCCACCTCCGGACCAAACCAGCGAGTCACCATCTGTCCCCAGGAAGCGTATGGCTCTGTAAACTGATCTACTACCGTAGAGTTGCCGCAGAGGAAAACGGTGGTGGTTTCAGCAGGAGCCGGTTCCACCTTGATGCTCTTTACTGCTGGGGCAGCACCAGTAAACTCCAAGGTCAGCTTCTCATCCCAGGTAAACGTCTCCTTCTCGCGAGGTTTGATCTTTACGTTCATTTTATCGGTAATATAAGGAGAACGCTTGTTCACGATGAAGGAGAAAGTCTTGAACTCCCCCTTCCTGGTGCTCACCTCATCGAGCATCAATCTTCGGTTTTCGGCACGAACCACAGTCTTGCCCGCCTTCTTTTTAGAACCAAGCACCACGGTGACCTTATAGTTGCCATCTGCCACCTTCACGGAATAGAAGAAAGGCGCATTGCTCTTTGCCTTTGGAGCAGCCAAGATGTCATATCCCTGACCCTTCTCAGCAGAATAGACAGGCTGCGCCTTCAACATATCAATATCAAAAGTCTGGGCATTGGCGGCTACCGTAGAAGCCAGCGCCAGCAGACTGGTAAATAAAAAATTTCTTGTCTTCATTTGTTTCTTCTATTAAAACAACCTTATTCCAATGCTTTACTTCAGATACTTCGCCAAAGGACTCTTCATCTTCTTCAAGCCCTTAGCCACGCACTTGGCATTGTGCTGGGCACCCTTCAGACTGGTGTGGGTATGATCCTTCTTGTAATAAGCCTTCACCTTTTCCTTACCTATCTTATCATAAGAATCGGCAGCGATGTTGTGGAGGTCGAGGAAGGCAACGCCTGTCTCTGCAACGATTTCGCGATACCACTTGCCGTAGGTATCGTTTCGGCGCTCCATCTTTCCGTTAGGCCACTTGTTGCGAGGAGTCAGGGAAACGAGGATTGGGGTAGCACCCTTCTCACGTACATCCTGGATAAACTTCTTGAGATACCAGCCGAAAGAATAAACCACCTCATACTGCTTGCTCTCTTCCATCTGATAAACATGACAAGTATCCTTGGCACAAGGAATAGAACCGCGCATCTTCTTATCGGTCAAGGAACAGATGTCGTTGTGACCGAACTCGATGAGCACGTAGTCGCCTGGCTGAAGACTGTTATATACCTTATCCCATCTTCCCTCGTTGAGATAAGAACGGGAACTGCGCCCCGCCTTGGCTGCATTCACGCAGGTAATCTTCTTAGGATTGAAGATGGTATAAGCCTGAGAGCCCCAGCCCCACATGCCGTCTTCGTCCTTATCGGCATTCTTTACGGTACTGTCTCCGGTGAAGAAGACGACCGGTTTGCCCGGTTCGCGCTTGAAATTCTCTACCGGCAAAGCCACATTGATCATCATCGCCTGCAAAGGAGCCAGACTTGGGTCCTTGCTCTCTGCCAATCCCTCAGCAGCCGAACGGGCATTCATCATCGCGCCGAAGCGAGAGGTATGGATATGGTCTGTGAAGAAATGATATTTCTCCTTCCAATGACCATAGCTATCGAGCTTGGCTGCCGAAATCTCGTTCAGATCTACGAAAGGAACTCCTTCCTGCTCAGCCACCTGCTTTGCCCACAAGCCGAAAGTCTTGTTCACACGGACAATCTTATCGTTTTCATCGTAGGCATCACGTGGAGTCAGCGACATCAGGATAGGATGAGCACCCAGCGCCTTGCAGTCGTTGATGTATTTGCGCATGTATTCGCCGTAAGTATAGACGGTTTCCTTCACGCCTGTCTCCTTGATGGTGACATTGAGCGAATCCTTGCCGATGCCAGGGATGCTGGCACGTGCCCTGCCGCTATCGTATGGTCCATTATCGTTATGACCGATGGAGATGATCACCCAGTCGCCAGCCTTAATGCCCTTGCGCACATCCGGCCAAAGACGGTTGTAGAAGGTACGGCTGCTCATTCCTCCGAGCGCCTGGTTTTCTACCGTAATCTTGTTGGCATCGAAGAACTCGTGCTCGTAGTATCCCCAGCCCCACTGACCATTGTTACCATTACCCAGTGTGCCATTGCGCATCGTAGAGTTACCTATCAGGAAGAGTACCGGATTATTGCCCTTGCGACTGGTTCCCGGTTGGATTCGGGCGGTCATCGCCTTGTTCAGGCTATCTACGGTATTGTCGATAACCTTATTGACATCTTCCATCGGCTTTGCCACCTGGGCAAAGGAAGCTGTAGTTGCCGCCATCAATGAGAAGGCGAATAATATTCTTTTCATATCCTTTATCGCTTTATATCTTATATTCTCTGTATTTCCTTATATCTTAATAAACGTATCAGATACATCTCTATTTTGTCAGAATCTCTTTTTTTATTTCAAATTCTTATTTCTGAATCTTTTCTGCATGATCGGGCAGATAATACCCCAGATGCGGAGGCTGGTTATAGCCTACATTCTGCCAAGCCACTCCCATCCGATAGATATGGTCGTGCATCAGGGTTGGAACCCGATAGTCCGTAGGGATATTGGTGGTGAAGATATTGAGATGCGAGGCATCGCTCTTATCCCAATAGATGACTTCCTCTCGCCAGTCGCCGAAGAGATCAGCCTGTAGATTAGGAGTCGCCTTCGACCAGTTGCAACTCACCGAGTTGCCCATCTCATACAGTTGCTTGCCATTGCTCAAAGGCAACGCCACCGCTTCCTTTCCGTTCCATTTCTGGAGATAAGGAGGGAAATGAGGAGGACGGCCGTTTGCCAGAAGTTCATCCTGCAAGTCACCATCCCAATAGATTCGGAAGTTCATTGCCGGCATTCTGGAAACAGCTTTGAAACTCGTTTTCTCATTACTTCCGAAATGATCAGCTTCATGATTCTTCTTATAGGATAAAGATGTTTCTGCCGAAACAGTCTTACCCTTGATGTCTCTTACAACAGGAGCATCCGAACACCAAAGTTCATATCCCCGATGCTGGGCATCGATATCAGCAGCCAATCCTCTTCCGGTATCATCCTTATCGAGTGTACGGAACAGGATTTCGCCTGTTCGTGCATCCCGAAGATCAGAACCGTAGGGATATTCTTCGTGTACCATATAATATTCCAATCCCGGTCGGTCGGGATCCAGATCGGCAAGATGCTGCGCATCGCCATGTCCCAATCCGGTAGAATACAACAAGGTTCCATCATGGTTGATGGCTGCAGATCCGTAGGTAATCTCGTCACATCCATCCCCATCCACATCGCCCACAGCCAGACTGTGAGCACCCTGGGCATAAGCCGTATTCTTACATCCATGAGCCTCCTTCAGTACCTTTCCATCGGCATCGGTTACCTTCCAGTCGTTGGGAGTCAGCGAAGCATGGAGCCATTTGGTCTTGAGTTCCTTTCCGTCGAAATCTACCGCCCAGAGATAAGAGCGGGTATAATAGCCACGGCACATCACGGCACTTGGTTGCTTGTCGGTACCCTCCAGGAATGCCACACCGGCAAGGTATCGCTCGCCACGGTTGCCATAGTTGTTCTTATCGCCCCAGACTGAAGAATAGGCAGGGAATCCGCTCTCCAGATGCTCTCCCTCTTCCACCTGCCGGCCTGTACCGAAGGCTCGGTTGGGCTGATACCAGATGGTATGCATCGCCTTTCCGGTTTCGCCATTAAAGACTGTAAGCAGTTCGGGACCTGCCATAATGCGACCTCTCGAATTGCGATAATCGGCAGCATTGTCCAGTTCTCGGATTCCGGCATCCGTAGCCGCATCGCTCACAAACTTTCCCTTGGCATCTACCGAACCCATCGATGTCTTGCAGATCATCTCCGCCTTGCCATCGCCATCGAAATCATAGACCAGGAACTGGGTATAGTGAGCACCGGCACGGATATTCTTACCCAGATTGATGCGCCAGAGTTGGGTTCCATCCAGCTTATAGCAGTCGAAGATGACCTCTCCCGTATAGCCGTCATGCGAATTGTCATGCGAATTGGTTGGATCCCATTTCAGGATGATTTCATATTCTCCATCCCCATCCACATCGCCCACGCTACAGTCGTTGGGGGTATATTCGTAGGATTTTCCATCGGGAGTGACACCGCCGACAGGACGGTTAATGGGCATGGAGCGATAGAGATCGTTCCATGGCTTCACCGCCTTAGAAACTTCTCTTTCAGCCGGAGCATCCTTCCTGGGTTCTTTCTGATAAGTGATGATCCGATAGGTATTGGCAGAGGAACCTTTCCGGTCTGTATAATTGGTCAGCTTCACCTGATGGGCGATAATCTTTCCATCCCTCTCCACATCGAAGCATACGTGTTTGCTATCCGTACCCAGCAATCGCCAACTGAGGAAGATTCCCTGGTTCTGGGCAGGCAAAGCCACCAAGCCACGGTCCAGCTTCTCCATCTGCGATACCGGAGTCTGTCCTTGTGCATGGAGATGAGAGCAGGGAGCCATACTCAGCACCATACTCATCATCGGAAATAACATTTGTTTGATTTGCATGATGATAGTTGTTTATTGTTTTATATTCTGCTACAAAAGTACACATAATCCGATTCATCTACCTAGTAATATTATCCAAAGAAGCGAACTATCATACAATTCTCCATTATTCCATTCTTACAGTTTGCTGTATGAGAAGAAAAAAGAGCGATACCTTCTACCGAGAGAAAGATACCGCTCTTCAACATATAATCATTAACCTATCCTATAGATATTCGATTAGTAACCAGGATTCTGCATCTTCTCCTTCTCCTCGTTGCTCAAGGAAGCACCATTCTCGTTGGTAATACCATCGAGGAATGACTGAGGAATTGGACGATAATAATGCTTGGCTGGATCAAACTTACCAATACCACGTTCAGAACCATCATTGAATGCATTCCAACGAGCCTCCAAGGTCTTGGTACGAGCCAGATCTTCCCAACGCTGGCTTTCACCAATCAGCTCACGGGTGCGCTCATTCAGGAGGAAGCACATCATCTTCTCTGCCTCTGAATTGCACTTCAAGGCTTCGTAGATAGGCTTGTCTGCCTCTGAGTTCAGAATATCGTCAACACTGTTCAGATGCATACTGCTCTTGGTTGCGGCGGTAGTTACAGGAATGTTGTTTGACTCGAAGTAAGTGTTCTCCTCTGTATAGATGGCACCCTCGGCAGAGAAACCGCCACCCTTATTGGTGCAAACACTGTTCTTCTTGTATGCCTGACCACCGTCACGGCTGATAGAACGGTCCTCACCCTCAGCATATCCGGCACGGTCGCGAACCATGTTGAGATACTTGATGGCATTAGTATAATCCTTCTTGCGGATATAGGCCTCAGCAACCATCAGCACATCGTCGGCAGAACGGGCGATGATGGCATCGCGGGTACCGAACTGAGATGCGATAGAATTGCGGGCACCATCACGGAACTTAGACAAAGCTACGCCACGGTTGTGTGGATAGATGGTATAGTAATTACCAGAGTGGGTAGTATTGTCCTTGGCTGTATTCCACTGGAAATCCTGACCGGCATAGTAGCGCACAAAAGTATGCTCTGGGCAAACCTTACCATTCTTCAATACGAAATCCTCAGATTTAGTCTCGTTGCCATCCTTGTCATGACCAGGAGTGAAACGGGTATCACCAGGATTGTTTACGATATACTTCAAACCAATCTGACCACCCACGAAGCGATGCTCGCCAGCAACATCCTCTGCAGTATATTCATCAGGATTCTTAGCCATGACTGCAGCATCCCACTTTGGAGCACCATTGGTATAGTTACAGCCATACTTGGTGATGAATGACTTCCAGAAACGGGAGTCGTTCACGCGGTCGAATACCTGGATGGTATATTCTGTAGAGCTTACATAGCTGAACTCACGGTCGCCGGAAATATCACGCTTCATACCTGCCAGGTTCTGATATACAGATGGGAAGCAGAGGTGCATCTGGTTACCGAAACGACCCCAGGAGTCGCTGTTGTCAGAGAACTGGGCAGCAAGTACCACCTCGCTCACCTTCTCATTGGCACCATCAGGCTCGGTGTAGTCCCAGAGTTCCTGGAAATTGCTGCACAATGGATGCTTCTTGATTACCTCATCGCCATACTTGATGACTGCTGCCAGGTCGGCATCCTTATACTGGGAGTTCCAGCTGTCATGCAGTTCTGATGCACGGAACAGATGAGCCTTTGCCAGGAAGTGGGCTGCAGCCGACTTGGTGAGACGGCCCAGCTGCTTATCCTCAGGATCCTCCGGCAACAGTTCGTATGCCTTCTCGAAGTCTGAGATAATCTGAGCAAAACACTCCTCCTCAGAATTGCGGGTGAAGGTATAGGATACACCTGTAGATGGCTCCAGCTTCAATGGCACACCACCATACTGCTTAACCAGCTCGAAGTAGGCATAGGCACGGAAGAAGTAACCCTCACCCAGGCGATAGTTATACTTGGCGCTCTTCTGGTTGTAATACAAAGGTACGTTCTGAATCAGGATGTTGGCTGGTTCGATAGTACCATACATGTTGTCCCACAAAGGCTGGTTAGAACCTGTCTCGCCAGAGTTCAAGTCTGTACCATAATGGTTCCATGCAGCAATATCATTGGCACCGCCGGTAAACTCATCGATACCCATGTTATACATGTTATAACCCCAGATATAGTTGAACTTGAACTTCAACTTCTGATAAGTACCTATAGCCAGGTCGTTGATACCAGCCTCTGTCTTGAAGTAGGCAGTACCCTTCTCTGTAATCAGCTTCTCGTCGAGAAATGAGTCGCTGCATGATGTCATTGCTGTTCCCAATGTCGCTCCCAAGAGAAGAGAAGCGAATAATATCTTATTTGTTTTCATGATGAAAGTCCTGTTTTTAGAATCCAATGTTTAATCCGATAACCCAGCTCTTGATGGTTGTACCTGAACCATAAGAAGTTGAGTTGTTATCATAACTCAAGAGGTCGGTATCAAGCCACTTGCACTTCTTATAGATAGTGAATGGGTTCATAGCCTGAACATAAACCTTGAGGTTGCTCATACCCAACTTGTTTGTAACATTCTTAGGGAAGGTATAACCCAGAGAAATGTTACGCATCTTGATATATGAACCATCCTGATAATTCATTGAGCTGGAATAAGCATCTGCTGCCTGACCATTAGAACCAGGAGCATAATACTCAGCATCCTCGTTAACACCGGCAATCCAGTAATCCAGGTCACGCATAGCATACATACCACCGAGGGTTTCTGCACCCTTGGCTACAGTAAACTTCCAGCGGGCATAGATGAAGCAAGACAACTCGAAGTTCTTGTAGCTGAAGGTATTGTGCCAACCGCCCGACCAGCGTGGACGAACCTTACCAACAATCTGACGGTCGTTGGCATCAATCTTGCCATCAGGATTTACATCCTTCACCTTGATCTGACCAGGCTTGCGACCAAACTTGGCTGCTTCATCAGCCTCAGAAGTCTTCCAGATTCCATCATATACATAGTCGTAGTAAACACCGATTTCCTCACCTACGAAGAGACGGTCGTTTACGTTCTTTTCTACACCATTGTTCAACTTATCCACACGGTTGCGGTCGATGGTCCAGGTAAGACTGGTATTCCATTCGAAATCCTTGGTCTTCACAGGGATGGCATTCAACTGTACATCAAGACCCCAACCTGAAGTCTCACCTACATTGGCAAATGTGCTGGTATAACCGGTCAGAGATGGGATGGTAGTAGCCAGAATCAGGTCGGTAGTCTTGTTGTGATAGTAGTCAACACTACCGCTGATACGGTTGTTGATGAAACCGAAGTCGAGACCTACGTTCCACTGCTTGGTCTTCTCCCAACCGAGATCGAGGTTCGCCATCTTGTTAGGATTCTTGGCAGAAGCATCTGATGGCAGATAACCTACAGATGTTGTAGCACCCCAGGTATATACGTTGCTCTGAACGGCACCCTGAGTAGCGTAGGCAGATACCGCATAGTTACCGGAAATACCATAACCCAGACGAAGCTTCAGGTTGCTAACCCAATCAGCCTTCTGCATGAACTTCTCCTGATCGATGCGCCAACCGAGCGCTACGGATGGGAAGGAAGCCCACTTATGACCATCAGCCAACTGAGAAGCACCATCGGTACGTACACTGGCTGTCAGCATATACTTATCAGCATAGGTATAGTTGACACGAGCCATATAAGAAGCCAACTGAGTCTCTGTCAGACCGGTAGTATATTGCAAAGGCTTGCTCAATGAGCTGGTGTTCCACCACAACTCGTCAGCACTAGCCACATTCGCCTTGATGTTACCATTCTCATAATGATACTTGGAAGCACTCTGCAAGAGGGTTACACCGATACGATGGTTCTTGGCAATGGTCTTGTTGTAGTAAACCAGGTTATCGAGTGTCCAAGCCACCTTATTGGATGGGTTGTACTGAGCCACGTTGTTGCCGTCGCCGTTGATACCGTCAGCAGCATTGGCGATGCCCAGGCGATAGTACTGGAGTTCAGGACCAAACTGGATGCGATACTGCAAGCCCTCCAATGGCTCCCAAACCTTACCGAAATCTACCTGAGCGTATGCACTGCCATTGATACGGAAGTTGGTACGCTTGTTGGTATTATACTTCAACTCATCGATAGGGTTGATGATGTTGACGTTGTAAGCCCATGGGTTACGGATATAGTTGCCCTCAGAATCATAAGGAACAGTCCATGGAATCATGGCATTCAAGGCATTATAGTAATCACCCGCACCAGTTACCGACTTACTGTAGTTGTAACCGTAGTTCTGGGTTCCGTATGAAGCATTCATGGTGAAGCCCAATGTCAACGGAGCAACAGGTCTAGCCTCGAAAGATGTATTCAGGGTAAAGCGCTGATAGCTCTGACCTGGCTGAGTGCCCTTCTGGTTCAAATAACCGAAGGAACCATAGCCCTTGAACTTATCTGTACCGCCAGAGGCGCTGAGTGTATGCTCATGGGTTACACCTGTCTGCTTACCCTGAGAAGCCCAGTCGTAAGAACCGACCAACTCTGGATGATAAGTACCGTTTACCCAAGCCTGCTCGATGTTGGCCCAGCTGGCAGGCTCACCACCAAAGAGTTTCTGGTCGCTGGCATAATCAGGAGCAAACTCTTCATTTGGATCACCATAAGCACCATAGTTATAGGCAGCACGACGGGCATAATCCAACCACTGTGTAGCGTTCATCATCTTGGTTACATCGTGGAGTGTAGAGAAGGTAACGGTACCTGCATAGTTCAAGGTAACCTTGCCTTCCTTACCCTTCTTGGTAGTAACGAGCACAACACCGTTGGCACCACGTGCACCATAGATAGCGGTAGCAGAAGCATCCTTCAACACCTCGATGCTCTCGATATCCTGAGGGTTGATATTCTCGATACCACCGTTCTGGATAATCATACCATCCACTACATAGAGCGGAGCACTGCTGGCACCGATGGAACGCTGACCACGGATGGTGATGCTACCTACAGTACCAGGACGCTGAGAGTTGGTGATATCCACACCGGCAGTCTTACCCTGCATACCCTCCAGGGCATCCTTTACAGGCATCGCTGTCAGGTCCTTTGAATCCAAGTGAGCCAAGGCGCCGGTCACATCGCTCTTGCGCTGTACACCATAACCTACTACCACGACTTCATCCAAAGCCTTGTTATCTTCCTGCAATGTTACCTTCAGATCGCTCTTTCCGGCTACACTCACTTTCTGGGTTGTATAACCGATATATGAGATTTCCACGGTAGCATTCTTTGGCACGTTGGTCAAAACAAAGTTTCCGTCAAGATCAGTTACGGCACCATTGGTTGTGCCTACTACTTTAACACTGGCGCCAATGACTGGCTCGCCCATGTTATCTACAACTGTACCTTTTACTGTTTTAGCTTGCTGTACTACATTCGTTGCTGCATTCACCTGAGCTACTCCGATAGGAGAAAACATCAATGCTGAGCAAAAAAGAGTAACAGGCAAAACAGACTCCTTAAAAAATAGTTTGTTGTCCATGTCTTATTACGTTTTGGTTTATATGTTTATTGTTTCGGTGCAAAAATACACTTATTCTTGCCGACTATACTTTATATTTTGACCATTCACCTTTATTTTTTGACTTTTGCCCATTTTTTGTTTTTCACATTACATTTTCTCTTTCTTTTTGTTTTGCAATCTAAGGATTTTATCGTATTTTTGCAGAAGAATCAAACGACCTATCAAATGAAAAGAAACAAAAAGACATTCTACACCTTATTATATATAGCAGGATTCATCAGCATTTGGCTGATGCCTCTGCAGGCATTCGGCAGCATCAAATTAGACGGGAAGCGACTCTCGGCTAAGGATGGTCTGTCGTGCAATACGGTGAACGATATCATCCAGGATAGAAATGGATTTATCTGGCTCGGTACCCCAAACGGTATGAGCCGATATGATGGCTATCACTTCACCAATCTCAGCAAGAACTCCGGGCAAAAGAGTCACCACTCCATCTCCCAGCTCATCAACGACGAGAAACACGGACTCATCTGGGGCTATAATCCATCTAATATCCTCTGTTGCTTCGACCTGGAAACAGCTCATTTTTCCGATTATTTCGATAAGGAGAATGCTACGCTCTTGAAAAACCGATTCAAGAGCCAGAATGGCATGTGGCTCTTTTCTGGAGATTTCGGAGTAAGATACCTGACTTATAGCAACGGAAAATTTCAAGCCACAGATTATACTACAAAGAATGGCAAACTGATAGGCAATCATCAGCTACAGATGACAGAAGATGCCAAACTGAATGTATGGATCGCATCCGATAAAGGTCTTAACCGCATCACCCCTGATGGCAAGAGCCATCTGATGCTCAAGAACCAGCATATCATCACCCTGACTACTGACGGCAATCATATCGCCGTACTGACCGACAAGGGCGATGCCTTCCTTTATGACAACTCGGGCAAACTCGTCCGGAAATCCCATCTTCCATCCATGGTGGGATATGTGGGTAAATCGCGCGCCTCTTTCTTCTGGCAGGGAGAATGGTATATCTTTACCCAGAAAGAAACTTTCGCAATGAATCTGCAGAACGGCATCTTCCAGAAGCCAGCCATCCAGATACCGAATGCCATGTCGAAAAGTCTTCTCAAATCCTATGAGTTTCTTTACGACAAGAAGGGAAACGCCTACCTGTTCAACAAGAAGGGAAAACTCTTCAGAAAATTCCATCTGCTCGATGACCAGGCATACATCACCGGTAGAGACAAGAACTTCGTGGCTGCCGAAGATGCCAACGGAAATGTATATATCGTATCTTATGGTAACGGACTCTTCATCTACAACCGGAAGGAAGATGAACTCCAGCACTTCTCCACAGCTGACAAGGATCCACTCTTCCATTCCAACTTCCTGCTGAGCGTATTCATCGATCGCAGCGGATGCATCTGGATCTGTACGGGAGATGGCGTATATTGCTGCCGTGAACTAAAGGATCTCAACACAGAGCATGTCAAGATTGAACCAAATTCCAACCGGGAATGGAGCAACTACGTGCGCCATATCAGCAACATAGGCAATGACAAGCTCGCCGTCACTACTCGTGCCAACATAACTTACATCTATGATGCCAGAACCCAACAGCGAACGATAGAAAAGCAGACCGATGCCTGCGCCTATGACTATGCCATAGATCCACAGGGCAAGAAATGGATATCTACCAAGGGAGACGGCATCTACATTGACAATGTAAGATATTGGAAATATGAGAAGGACCACTATGCTCCGGGCGTATCCTTCTACAAGACCATCTTCGACAAGCAAGGAAGAGCCTGGATTGCCACCTGGGGAGAAGGCTTGCTCATCACCCCACAGAAAACGGGGCAGCAGCCACGCAAATTCGAGCAGTTTCTGAATGCTGACGGCAAGGAAGCCCAAATCCATGATCTGCTTCTGGACCGCAAAGGCAGACTCTGGGTATGCAGCAACAATGGCATCCTGATGGTGAATACCGCAGAAAAGAAGATTACAGCCCAGAAGTTCCTCCGCTTCAATGATGAAAACGGAAAGCTGCCGGTAAGCGAAATCAATTGCGGCATCGAGGCACATGACGGAAAACTGTGGTTTGCAGCAACTGGCGGCATTCTGAAATGCAACTACAACGAGAAGACCCGGGAACTGGAGTACGAGCTGTTTGATACCAGCAAGGGACTCACCGACAACAATACCCGCTCGCTGGAGGAAGACAACTACGACAATATCTGGATTGGCACAGAGGAAGGAATCTCCCGTCTCAACGCCAAGACCAATGACATCCGTTCGTTCCAGATAGGACGCACCATCTTCAGCAACAACTTTACGGAGAACTGCGCCACCAAGCTGAATGATGGCAGACTGGTATTCGGTGTTGCCGACGGTATGATTTTCATTCAGCCATCCCGCATCATCAGCATACCACCAGCCCGCATGAGAGCAGTCATCACCGACCTCGCCATCAATGGAATCTCGATATACGAAGCTGAAAACGAGCAATTCCTGACCAAGGCGCTGAACTATACACGGGAAATCAGCCTGCCACACGACAAGAATTCGCTCAACATCCACTTCTCCAACTTCGATTATCCGCACATCCAGAATGCGATGTACCAGTACTATCTGGAGGGAATAGACAAGACCTGGCGCCCGATGACCAGCATCAACCATGCCGAGTTCAGCGACCTGAACCCAGGCAGCTACACCCTACATATCCGTACCCGTATAGGCAGCAACCAGTGGAGCGAGGAAACCTTGCTGCACATCACCATCTGCCAGCCTTGGTACAATACGGTATGGGCGTGGTGCATCTATCTGCTCATCATCTGCGGAGCCGGAGTACTCTACTACCGTTCATGGCTGAGAAACTTCGAGCTGAACCAGCAGATTGCTTTGGAGAAACAGATGTCTGATTTCCGAATCAACTTCTTCACCCATATCTCTCATGAGTTCCGCACCCCGCTCGCCATCATCCAGAGTGCCGTGGAAAAGATGATGACCAAGGGAGAAGGCTATGCTTCCAAGAACTCCATCTATACCCTCTCCAGAGGAACCAAGCGACTGCAGCGACTCATCAACCAGCTGATGGAGTTCCGCAAGATCAATACGGGCAATATGAAGCTGAATGTAGAAAAGGGCGAAATCATCGGTTTCGTGCGCGCCATCTACAATGATCTCTATACCGTGGCCAAGCAGAAAGACATCACCATGAATTTCACTCCTTGGACCAGCAACCACGAGATACTCTTCGACCAGGAAAAGGTGGAAACCATCGTGTATAACCTGCTGAGCAATGCCGTGAAATATACCCCAGACAAGGGTATTATCAGCGTGAAACTCTATCTGGAGAACAACATCGTGTTCTTCTCGGTAGAAGACAATGGTCCGGGTATCAAGCCGGAAAGAGAGGCTGATCTCTTCAAGCCATTCATGCACGGCTATGCTTCCAAGGGCGGTATGGGTATCGGTCTCTATACGGCGCATCAGATGGCAGAAATCCACAAGGGTTCGCTCACCTATGAGCGTTCCCTGGATCTCGGAGGCAGCCGTTTCTGCCTTGCCCTGCCAAATGATGCCGGCAAATATCAGCCGGAGGATATCATCGAAAAGAAGGCGCTGGATGACCACAGCATCGACAAGGACGAGATAGAGATGATTGTGAAGGAGATGACTCCGAAAGCCATCAACAACGTTACCGTGATGGTGATAGAAGATGATCCGGACATGCTGGAGCAGATCAAGTCGGAGCTGTCTGTCTATTTCCATGTAGAAACATTCATGAATGGCAAGACGGGGTACGAGAACATCCGGAGAATCAAGCCAGCCCTGCTCATCAGCGACATCCAGTTGCCGGAGATGAGCGGCTACGAGATTGTAAGCAATATGAAGGCAGATCCGGAAACACAGAACATCCCTGTCATCATGCTGACTGCCTTCGATGATACCAGCCATATACTGAAGGCATACAAGAACTTCGTAGATGACTATATGGTGAAGCCTTGCAACTTCAAGCTCCTCATCGCCCGAGCCCTACAATTTGTGGCTATGGAACTGAAAGCGAAGCAGAAGACTGAAGAGAAGGCGCAGCAGGAGAAAGCACTTGGTCAGGAAACGACTCTTAAGGAAAATGCTCCACTAGAGAAAGCAGAGCAGTCTTCCTGCGGAGAAGTAATCCTGGTCAAGCCAGTGAAGGAGCTCAAGAAGAATGAGCCTACCCTCCTGATGTCCACCCTCGACAAGAAGTTCAAGGATAAGCTGGAGGCTATCGTGGCACAGCATATCGGCGATAACAACTTCAATGTAGATCGCCTTGCCGAGCTGCTCTGCCTGGGCCGTACCACGGTATATAACCGCACCAAGAGCATCATGGGTGTTTCGCCAAACATCTATATCCAGAACGAGCGCCTGCGCATTGCCGCCAAGCTCCTGCTGGAAGGCGAATACACCGTAAGCGAGATCAGCGAAAAGGTCGGTTTCTCCGATTCCACCTATTTTTATAAGTGCTTCAAGAACAAGTTTGGAATCGCACCGAGCAAGTATGGCAAGTAAAGTCTGTCGGCAAACTATCTGTATTCTTCAGTGACCCAGATGGTTTGCCGATAGTTTTGCAAGTGAGGAAATCGATCTATGTAAATAAAATTCCCAAAAGAGAGAATCAGGAAGAAACGCCCGAAAAACGGGGAAAAAAGAGTTGGAGAATTTTCCCTTAAGGTTTTTTATTTTTTCCTTAAGGGAAAATATATTTTTCCTTAAGGAAAATGACAGCTTCTTTTAAGAGTTTTTCCCGCCTCGTTCAACTTGTAAAGTTATTTACTACTACAAATACTATAGCCCCACTCCATCCGGCTCTCCGAGATAGTATAAGATAACATATCTGCGGAGACGCCTAACGGAGGACGGGCATATCCGGTGCAGCGGAATCTGTGTAACTGCTTAGCACATTATTGAATTATTAACGAACTATTGTTGTCTGTCTCAATCTTTTTTTATATTTTTGCAAAAAATAAGCAAAATAGCAGCAATGAAAATAGACAATAAGGCTCTATGAGAAGTTATAAACCATATATCATCAAACTATGCATCGTTTTCCTCTGCTTTGGCGGCTGGATACTTACCAGCTCTGCCCAGAAAGTAGAGACAAACGATTATTTCTATGTACTCAATACCCAACAGGGGCTTTCTGATAACCATGTCCTACAGATGATGCAGTTGACAGATGGCAGATTGGCGGTGAGAACTCCCAAGGGCATCAATCTCTATGATGGAAGACGCTTCTCCTTGATTTCCCTTCCTGCAGAAAAGGCAGAAAACATCACAAAATACAAGGGGCAGACGCATCTTTATGCCGATAGCCAGGACAGGTTATGGGTAAAGGAATACCAGAAGATATTCTGTATTCTGCTTGCAGAGGGCAGAATTCTGGAACATCCCCTTGACGCTCTGTCTGGAAATGGAAAAGAGGATAAGATGAAAATGATGCGAAACGGCCCGACCCGGAATGACATTCAGGATCTGTTTGTAGATAGCAGGAAAAATGTATGGGTTGTTATGGGTGATTCGCTGCTCAATACGCAGGATGGCAATCTAATCCATTTGAAGAAGGAATGGGGGTGTCTGCAGGATCTGGATACCGATGGCAGACAGGTTTATGCTTTCATGGATTCAGGAATCGTGGCGGTTTTTCAGAATGATAAGCTGGTCTATACCGCTTCAGCCTATTCTGCAGCCGAAGCTCAGCATTATCGGAACACCTCGCTCACCGTTCAGACACCGAGCGGACAGTTTTACCAGATTAGAACCGGACGAGATGAAAAGAACAAGACGGATGTTTCCATCTTCCTGCATTTTAATCCGGAAACCCGGAAATATTCCAGGATATACGCATGCGATTACCTCTTGCATACATTGAATATGTCATCAGACAATCAGGCTCTAATCAGCTGTCAGCATGGTTATCTGATGTTCGACTTCAAGTTGGGAACTACTCCACGCGAGGTAAAGGAATTGGCTTTGCCTGACGGAAAATCGCTCACCACAGGCATCAATACGGTTTATCGGGATAAGGAAGGAGCCATCTGGCTGGGAACCTATCACGATGGTCTGATTTATGTTTCACCTATGTTGGGCCTCTTTTTTACAATAGACCAACCCTGGTGGAAGTCGGGATGGGCGATAGCTGGCTTGGTGGTTTTCCTCGTGATTCTGGTAGGCATCATCACTCTTTATCTTCGTAGAGGAAAGAAAACAAATGTAATAAATACCGATTCCACAAAAGATGACATTCCTTCCTTGCCAGAGGATAGCCTGCTACCGGAAACAGCCGAGGCTGTCAATCGGGAACCCGAGCTGATTCTTCAGGTGCGTACTCTGATAGAGCAGCATCTGGAAGATGGCGAATATGGCGTAGAACAACTGGCACAAGATCTCTGTATGGAGCGGACAGGACTTTATAAAAAGCTGACGGCTCTGACCAATACTACTCCCGTGGCATTTATCCGCAGCATCCGGCTTCATCGTGCAGCAGCCTTGCTTCAGGAAGGTAAGCAGAGTGTGAATGAAATTGCCGAGCGAACGGGCTTCAGCTCGCCCAGCTATTTCACCAAGTGTTTTAAGAAGGAATTTGGCGTATTGCCTTCCGAATATAGATAAATGATGCCGGAACAGCCCTGAATTGGGGCTTTTTCCGGCATTTTTCAACAAATGTGCCACTCGATTCTTCATTTGTTTTATCCCTTTTCCACCATTTAGCATTACCTTTGCAACCGAAATACAATCTGATGTATTTGGAATAGGACAAATCATAAACCCTCTAATATAATAAACAAAAGTATGCTAAAGAATTTATCTCTCATTGCCCTTTTGGGCATCGCTGTCGTTGGCGTTCCAAGTGAACTCTGCGCCAAGAGCGTAATGGTGGCAGGCACACAGAAAGGTGCGGCTGCCAAGTCTATCACCCGTCAGGTAGCTCAGCAGAATGTAACCATCGAATTCTATTCTCCATCCATCGTCCGTATCTTGAAATCTGATGCTGGACTTGGTGCTCCTGTTCAGAAGAAAAGCTATTCTGTCATCTTGAAGCCTCAGCAGCTGAAGGATGTTCAGATACAGAAAAACGGAGATGTTGTAAATATTAAATCCAGTTTAATTTCCGTCGAACTGAACCAGCAGACTGGCGAAATCCGCTTCCTTTCGAAGGATGGAAAGCTGCTGCTTACCGATACGAAGACCCGTCTGGAAGCTCGCAAGGATGAAGCCAACAAGGGCAAGTACCGTATAGAGCAGGACTTCCGTCTTGCTGATGACGAGGCCATCTATGGTCTGGGACAGTTGCGCGATGTTTACATGAATCAGCGTGGTAGACAGAATATCGTACTCTGGAACAATAATACTTATATCGCCATCCCTTATTTCACCAGTGAGAAGGGCTATGGTCTTTACTGGGACAATGCAGGAAAAACCTATTTCAATGATATCGTAGCATCCAAGAATAATGGCAACCAGCCATCATGCACTTCCTTTACCAGTGAAGTGGGAACCTGCGCCGACTACTATTTCATGTATAAGGATGGTACGCAAGATGGAGTCATCGCCAGCATCCGTGAACTCACCGGACAGGCTACCATGTTCCCGAAATGGGCGATGGGCTTCTGGCAATGCCGTGAGCGCTATAAGACCAGTGATGAACTGGCTGGCGTGTTGGACAAGTATCGCGAACTGAAGATTCCTACTGATGCCATCGTGCAGGACTGGCAGTATTGGGGATGCGACTCCAACTGGAATGCGATGAAGTTCCAGAACCCATACTATATAAATAAGGTGGGCGACCCAGCCTATGCCAAGTATCTTCCTACCGATATGAAGCAGATGAAGGTACAGGGAGAACCCCGTCTGAAGAGTCCGGAAGAGATGGTGAAGTATGTTCATAAGAACGATGCCCATCTGATGATTTCCATCTGGGCAAGTTTCGGTCCTTGGACAGAGCAGTATCGTGAACTGAAGAAGATGAATGCCCTCCTTCCTTTTGAAACGTGGCCAAGAAACAGTGGCGTGATGCCATACGATGTCTTCAATCCGAAGGCTCGCAACCTCTACTGGAAGTATCTTACTCATCTCTACCAGATGGGCTTTGATGCCTGGTGGACCGATTCTACGGAGCCAGACCATTTTGAGAAGCCGGGCGATGAGAACTATCAGACCTTCGATGGTTCATGGTTGGGTGTGAAGAACGCCTTCCCATTGTTGCACAACAAGAGCATCTACGAGCACCAGAGAGCGATGAAGGGCAACACAAAGCGTTCGCTCCAGATGACCCGAAGCGGCAGTCTCGGTATTCAGCATTATGGCACCATCTGCTGGAGCGGTGATGTGGTGGCTTCCTGGGACGAGATGAAGAATCAGATTCCATCGGGCTTGAACTTCTCGCTCTGCGGTATCCCATTCTGGAACACCGACCTGGGTGGTTTCTTCTACTGGGAGTTTGAACAGAATCCAAAGAATCCAGCCATTCAGGAATTGCAGACCCGCTGGATGCAGTGGGGAACCTTCATGCCATTGATGCGCAACCACTGTTCTTCGCCGATGGTAAGCGAACTGTATGAATTCGGAAAGCAGGGCGACTGGGCTTATGATGCTATGATTAAGGCCATCAAGTTGCGCTATCGCCTTTTGCCTTATATCTACAGTACGGCTGGCGACTGTGTACAGAATAGCGGAAGCATGATGCGTGCCCTGGTAATGGATTATGCGGCAGACAAGAAGGCTTCCCGTCTGAACGATGAGTATCTCTTCGGCCGCAACATTCTGGTGAAGCCGGTAACCGATCCTTTATACACCTGGAAGGATAAGGAGAAGAAGGGCCATACCATCTATCCTGATGTAAGGAAGGCAGCTGCGCCTGTGAATGTTTACTTGCCAAAGGGTAATAAATGGTATGATTTCTGGAGCAACACCCAGTATGTGGGCGGTCAAGATATCCAGCGCCTTTGTCCTATCGACATCATGCCTGTATTCATCAAGGCTGGTACCATCCTGCCATTCGGTCCTGAAGTGCTGTATAGTTCAGAGAAACCTTGGGATGAGCTGGAAATTCGTGTCTATCCTGGTGCTGATGGTAAATTTACGCTCTATGAGGATGAGGGCGACAACTACAACTATGAGAAGGGTAAGTTCTCTGAAATCCAGTTTGTATGGAATGAAGCAGACAGAACCCTGAACATCGCGCCACGTAAGGGCAGTTATAAGGGAATGCTCCAGCATCGCAGATTCCACATCGTGCTGGTGGGTGCTGATAGCGGAATAGGTGATCAGCCTATGCAGGCAAGCAAGAGCGTGGAATATGACGGAAAGGCTGTAAAGATACAGCTGTAAGATCCTGGATAACCAGAAAAGGTTAAGTCGTACTCATTCTATACCTGTATCAGGAAATGAGAATATGGGTCGGAACGCACTACAAAACGTTCCGACCCATAAAAAATACTCTTAAAACTTTGCTGTTTCCGCTTTTTTTCTTATTTTTGCAGCAATTATTGTATAGATGATACTTAATCGCAAATATGGAAATAGATAGAGAAACGATATTATTAATGTCAAAAGGAGACAAAAAAGCATACGAAACGATGTTCCGCAGGTTTTATCCCAAGGTACATCGTTTTGTAGCTATGCTTCTGAAAAACAAGGATGACGCAGATGATGTCTGCCAGCTCATCTTCTTGAAGATATGGAACAAACGGGAGAAATTTACTGATGTTAGAGATTTTGATTCATATCTTTTTATTCTTACCAAATATACAGTCATCAACTATATATCGTCAAGACATGTAATGCCCATTGATATCGATAGCTTGCCAGACCGATATAGCAACGAGTCTTCACCCTTTGATGACGTGGTAGCCAAGGATACACAACTACTCATTGATATGGTGGTAGAAAATATGCCCCAACAACGTCAGATGATCTATCGCATGAGCAGAGAACAACATCTTAAGAATGAAGAAATAGCTCTACAGTTAGGTATTCAAAAGAAAACGGTAGAAAATCATCTGAACTTAGCTCTTAAAGAAATCAAAAAAGCCTTATATTTTGTATTTTTACTAACCCAACTTTGGGGGTAACCAATTCAATATATGTCTTTAAAATAAAAGAATATTACTATGGCTACAAGAATAAAGGATATCATAAAGTATTATATCAGGCACAACGTGTCAGACAAGTTGAAAGAAAGGGTGTTAGATAGAGTTTCCAATACCTGGGATAACGGTGAAACTAACGAAGTACTTCGAGAAGTATGGAATCAGGCTGATTCTGCTTATATGGAAGAAGAAGAAATCTCTACCGCATACAACCGGATCTTTGAAACTAAAGACACAAAGGAAAAGACAGAGATGAAAACCCATAGAATCCTCTATATTATAAGAGTAGCAGCTGTCGTTGTTCCTTTGCTGATACTCATTATTTTCGGTAAACTATACGTTCAGATGAGTCAACAGCTCAAAGAAGCTCAGACGACAACGCTTCTTCAGGAACAAACCAACAACGAGGAGATAAAAAATGTGGTACTCGCAGATGGAACCAAGGTAAAACTCTATCAAGGCTCAGTACTTCTCTATTCTTCTGCCTTCAATAAAACAGAAGAACGGAGAGTTTTCCTTTCTGGGGAAGCATTCTTCGACATCAAGCATAACGATGCACAGCCTTTCCACGTAAGAACTCCTCATTTTAAGATAACTGATATGGGAACTTCTTTTGCGGTTTCTTCTTATACTGATGACAATGAAGTATCTGCCACCCTCAAAACGGGTAAGATAGAACTCTGCATCTTGGGACAAGAAGACAAAATATATCGTCTGAATCCCAACGATCAGTTAATATATAATGTGAAGACCAAGGAAGTAAATCTCCGTAAAGTACCAGACGACTTTGACGGTATGAGCTGGCACAACAAAAAAATAGATCTGAATGATGTAACATTGATAGAGGCAACCAGGATTATCGGACAAAACTTTAGTATCAAGTTTACCTTCCAATCAAAACTGCATCAAAATACAAAGATAACAGTCCACTTCAATCGTGGTGAAACACTGAAAGGTACGATGTCAATAATCAAAGACTTGATACCAGGATTAAAATATGAAATAAGAAACAACGAAGTATTCATAAGATAATCCTCTCATATAAACACCTTCTAAAGTTCAGATACATAAACTATCTATGCTTTTGAAGGTGTTTTTTTATGAAAAAGCATAGTGTTTTCGTACACAGCTGTTTTTTTCAAAAAAAAAAACTTTTTTTCGAATTTATCATTAGGTGTAACACATACAATGGTTGTCTTCAAGACAGAAACAACAACAATTAATAACTTAAAAATAGATAGAGTATGAATCTTAAACGAATCTCAGTGTCATTCTTCAGCCTGCTTTTAGCAAGCCAAATGACCATTTCGGCTCAGAACGTCAGCTTTAGCACAAACAAGGTAACGCTCAAGTCAGCTTTTGAGAAGATTGAGAAGGCATCCAAGTATAAGATTGCCTACAACTCCTCACAGTTAAATGCCAACCGTTCGGTGACATTATCCAAGAAAAGTGATGATGTTTTTGGTATGTTGACCCAATTACTCAAAGGAACCAACTGTACCTATGAGCTGGAGGGAAATTACATTATCATCAAGCCTCTTCAGAAAGCCCAAACTTCTGGCAAGAAGGTAAAGGTGCGCGGTGTCATCAAGGATGAAACCGGCGAACCGATCATTGGTGCTACAGTAAGAGTAAAAGGACAGAGCGAAGGCACTGTTTCTGACTTTGACGGAAACTTCACTCTTGATGTTACAGACGACAACACCCTCCAAATCTCTTATATTGGCTATCAGACGCAAGAATTTGCGGTAGGCAAACAGCATCATTTTTCTATCGTGCTTGAAGAAGATAAAAAGATACTCAATGAAGTAGTTGTCATTGGATATGGTACCCAGAAGAAAGGTGATATTACCAGCTCTGTAGGTAGTGTCAAGAGTGAAGACTTCACAGCAGGTGCCATCAATGATGCAGGACAGCTGATTCAAGGCAAGATAGCAGGTCTGTCAGTTACCAATCCTAGCGGTAACCCTGTGGGCGGTACAGAAATATCACTTCGTGGAAACACCACTATCCTGGGAGCTTCTACCAATCCGCTGATTCTCATTGATGGAGTACCTGGAGATTTCAACACGGTAGCACCTGAGGATATTGAGAGCATTGATGTGCTCAAGGACGGTTCTGCTGCTGCCATCTATGGATCTCGCGGCACAAATGGTGTCGTACTCATCACAACAAAGAAATCAAAAGGCAACAATATCAATGAGGTACAATACAGCGGATACCTCAGTCTCTCTACAATTGCCAAGAAGCCAGACTTCTGTGATGCGGACGATTATCGCCAGCAGATCAAGGATGGATTGAGAGATGCTGCTTGGGATTTAGGCGATAATACCAATTGGATAGACGCCATTACCCGCACAGGTCTGAGCCATGTACACAATATCTCTTTCAAGGGCGGCAATGCACAGACGAACTATATCTTCAATGTCAACTACAGAAATCTGCAGGGTATTTTCAAGCGCTCTGACAAGGAGGAATTTCAGGGACGTGCAGAGGTAAACCACTCTATGTTTGATGACAAGTTGAGATTCAACTTCCAGTTGCTGGGCAATCAGACTGGTTATACAGCAACAAGTGATGGTGGCAGCTTCAATACCTATAGCTGGCGCCAGGCCCTTATCCACAATCCTACAGAGCCTATCAAGAATGCAGATGGTTCATGGCATGAGAACACTGGTATCTTCAACTATGACAACCCTGTTTCACGTATCTATGAATGCGATGGTGAGCAAAAGATTTCCCAGACACGCTTCAGTTCAAATATCACATTGACTCCTATCAAGGAACTTACCCTCAATGCACTCTTCTCTTACGATAAGATTAATCAGGAAGGTGGATATTATGAAACCAAGAAGCATATCTCTAATGTTCGCGACGGTATGAACGGCTATGCTTCAACTGGTGGAAGTAGCACAGTTACGAAATTGGTTGAGTTGACAGCACAATTCCACAAGAATTTTGGCGATCATACAATTCAGGCACTTGCAGGTTACAGCTATCAGGAAAGCACCTATAGCAACCAGTATGAACGTAACTACAACTTCCCTACCGATTTGTACAGCTGGCATAATATCGGTGTAGGACAGGCTTTGAAGGAAGGTTTGGGAACAGAATACAGCTATTGGCTTGATACGAACCTGATTGGTTTCTTCGGACGTTTGAACTACAACTATAAGAATCGCTATCTGTTAATGGCCAGTGTTCGTCATGAAGCTGCCAGTCAGCTCGCAGGTACCAACAAACCATGGGGAACCTTCCCTAGTGTGTCACTTGGATGGCGTATTACTGAAGAAAAGTTCATGAAGAATCAGAAAGTGTTCGATGATATCAAACTGAGAGCAGGTTATGGTGTTACAGGTTCACAGCCTAGCCAGTCGTTTCTCGGTGTGCCTCTGCTGGGCTATGGTGATTATTATCTCTATAATGGACAGTGGATTCGCGCATTGCAACCTACCCAGAATTCTAACGACAAGTTGAAGTGGGAAGAGAAGCATGAGTATGATATTGGTGCAGACTTCAGTGTCTTGAACTATCGCTTGAATGTATCTGTTGACTGGTACTATCGCCTTATCAAGGGATTGCTCTACGACTATTCTGTGCCATCTCCTCCAAATCTCTACACCACTACACGTGCTAACGTTGGCGAGATGAGTAACAATGGTCTTGAAATCATGGTGAATGCCATTCCAGTACAAACCAAGGACTTCAAGTGGGAAACCACGATAACGTTCTCTATCAACTCCAACAAGTTAAAGAGTTTATCAAACGACCTGTATCAGACATCTTCAGATTACTTTATGACAGGCTGGATAGAAGAACCTATCAAGACCGAGTCGCACATCGTACGTATAGGTCATAAGGTAGGTGACATTTACGGTTTCAAAGTAGTAGATGTAGATGAGAGCGGTAAATGGATCTATCTTGACAAGAATGGCAATCGTGTGAACTACGATGAATTCACACATTCATTCGAAGACAAGCAGATTCTGGGAAATGGAGTACCAAAATGGTATCTCGGTTTCAACAACCAGTTCCGCTACAAGAACTTTGATCTTGCCATCAATATGCGAGGAGCCTTTGGTTTCCAAATCATGAATGGTATGAGAATGTTCTACGAGAATAGAAGCCGCCAAGACTGGAACCGTCTGCGCTCTGCTTACGACAAGGTATTTGGCAAGGCAGTACTCAACACACTGTGCTCTGAGGAATTTAACAGCTATTATGTTGAGAATGGTGATTATTGGAAGATTGACAATATTACTTTGGGCTATAGCTTCAGCAAGATCAACAAGTGGATCAAGACTCTTCGCCTATATGCATCTGTCAATAATGCCATCACTATCACCGGCTACAAAGGAATCGACCCGGAGGTTTCAACTTCCGGTTTGGCTCCTTCGTACGATAATCGTGACAGCTATCCTCATACCCGTGCATTCACCTTCGGTATGAACGTTACATTCTAATGATAATCAATTGATATAAAGTCATGAAAACAAAAATTATATATACTTGCCTTATCGGTGCAGCTGCACTCTTAGGCATATCTTCTTGCACAGACCTGAAAGATACAAATTATACAAATGTCGTAGCAGATGGTTTTCAGCCAACTGATGAAGACGTTGCATCATTATTGTCTTCTGCCTATGTGTCTTGGCGAAAGACGATGCTTCTGTGGAATGGTGTGGCACGTGCTGAAATGCTTTCTACCGACCAGGACGTAATTCCTGCACGCCCTAACGGATGGGTAGATGGTGGTGTTTACAAACGTATGCATCAGCATAAGTGGACCAGCGAGGATGAAATTCCGTTGCAATCATGGGTTCGTACTTATGATGGTATCAATGCATGCAACCGTGTACTATACCAGATAGAATCGGGCCAGATTCAACTGGGCGACAGAGAGACAACCATCATCTCTGAGCTGAAGGTCTTGAGAGCTTCCTATTACTATCTGCTCGACGATTTGTTTGGCAATGTACCTATCATTACCAAGTTTGACGTACCTGCCGGCTACCTGCCTGAGCAAAGCACCCGTAAGGAGGTATATGAGTTTATTATTCAAGAACTCATCGAGAACATTCCAAACTTGTCTGAAGAAGTAAATAGCGAATATTATGGTCGATTCAACAAATGGGCAGGCTATACTTTACTTGCCAAAATGTATCTCAACTCAGAGGTATTCAGTGATGGGGCCCACAAGGATTACGATAAGTGTATTGAGGCGTGCAACAAAGTCTTGGAATGCGGAAAATACAGTATGGAAACTGTTCGCAAAAATGTGTTCGTAACCCATAATGAGAACAGCAAGGAGATTATATTTGCACTTCCTTTCGACGAGACTTATGTTACCGACTGGAATGCATTCGATTTCCATATGTACAGTTTGCAGCCTGAGAATCAGGCAACCTACAATTTCAAGGCCACTCCATGGGGTGGTGCATGTGTAATTCCTCAATACATTGAATCGTTCGATCCTGATGACCAGCGCTTGAAGGACGATTTCATTTCCGGTCCTCAGTATGACAAAAATGGCGGAGTTTTATATTGTACAATGGGTAATATGAAAGGTAAGCCTCTTGATTACGTCAACAAGGTGAACAGTATTGATGATTCTGACGAAAACCAAGGATGGAGATGGGGTAAGTTTGAGTATGCAGAAGGTATAACAAACCGACTGAGCAACGACTTCCCATTATTGAGATATGCTGATGTTTATCTGATGAAAGCTGAAGCACTCTTAAGAACTGGGCACGCAGACGAAGCAGCAGAACTTGTGACAAAAGTAAGAGAGCGCAACTTCACGGAACATCCTGCCAAGGCAATCGTCACTGGAGAGCAATTGCAGGAAACCAGTTGTTATGACTACGGTCGTCGGGACAACGTCAAGTCAACTCATGATCATGCAATTATTCAATATGGCAGAATGCTTGACGAGCTAGGTTGGGAATTCTCTCAGGAGGGACGTCGCCGTCAGGATATGGTCAGATTTGGAGTCTTCTCTACCCGCTCCTGGTTCTCTCATGATGCAAGTAGTAAGGAAAAGAATTTATATCCAATTCCTAACAGTCAGATACTGACCAATCCAAACCTGAAGCAGAATCCTGGTTATTAAAGAGGTTTCAACAATTCAGTCTTTATCAAGGATCAGAAAAGATATCTTTTGATGAAACTAACAAATTATACTGCACTATTATGCGCGAATCGATACTTTTATCTTATTTCGCACAAAATAGTGCAGTAATATTTTAATGATATAAATTCCTAAGTTACTGAAGTTTCGTAAGTGAATATATATATATATCAACTTGCGTATATTACATATTGCGTATGTGCAACAGGATTACTTTCGGTAAAATCAGCCAACTTCTCTGTTGCATTTATAGAGTAATGCTCTGCTGTTGATGATTAAGGAACAGTAACTTACAGAGATACACTCCTTTATTAAGAATTTAAATAGAAAAATATCAAAAAATGAAGAAACAACTGATAATTGCTCTGTTGAGCATAGCTCCAGCCTTGGGTGTTGTGGCGCAAGATAAACTTTATAAGGATGAGTTCCCGCTGGGCGACATCACCCTTCTAGACGGACCATTGAAGCATGCTCGCGACTTGAACGTGAAGGTGCTCCTGAAATATGATTGCGACCGCATGCTGGCCCCGTATCGCAAGGAGGCAGGCTTGCAACCTCGCAAACCTTCTTATCCCAACTGGGATGGACTGGACGGACATGTGGGTGGACATTATCTGTCGGCCCTTGCCATCAATGCGGCCACAGGCAATGAGGAGTGCCGCAAGCGCATGGAATATATGATATCCGAACTCCAGCTGGTGCTTGATGCCAACAATCAGCGTCCTGAAGCCTGGTGCCATAACTATATCGGTGGTGTTCCGAATAGTGCCAAGATGTGGACGGCTTTCAGTAAAGGAGATTTCGGACCTTACTTCGGTACGTGGGCACCTTTCTATAACATTCATAAAATGTATGCAGGTCTTCGTGATGTATGGCTCTATTGCGGAAATGAACAGGCGAAAAACCTCTTTCTGAAGTTCTGTGACTGGGCTGTAGATATCACCGCAGACTTGAGTGATGAGCAGATGGAGCAAATGTTAGGCAATGAGCATGGTGGCATGAACGAGGTGCTTGCCGATGCCTATGCCATCACCTATGATGCGAAATATTTGAGTTGTGCTCGTCGCTTCTCTCACAAACAGTTGCTTGCTCCGATGGAGAAAGGCAAGGATTGTCTCGACAATATGCATGCCAACACGCAGATTCCTAAGGTTATCGGATACCAACGCATTGCAGAGTTAGCACATGATATGCAATATCATAATGCCAGTGAGTATTTCTGGGAAATAGTGACTCGCCAACGTTCGCTCGCTTTGGGTGGAAACAGCCGTCGTGAGCATTTCCCAACTAAGGAAACTTGCATAGACTATGTCAACGATATCGACGGACCAGAGACTTGTAATACCTATAATATGTTGAAGTTGACCGAGGATTTGAACCGTGTCAACCATCAAGGTATGTATGGCGATTTCTATGAGACGGCGATGTTCAATCACATTCTCTCTGCCCAGCACCCAGAACATGGAGGCTATGTGTATTTCACCTCTGCTCGTCCTCGTCATTATCGCAATTATTCTGCACCTAACAAGGCAATGTGGTGTTGCGTGGGAACAGGTATGGAAGACCATGGCAAGTATGGGCAGTTTATCTGGACGCACGACAAGGGGATGAAGACTGAAGATGATGCGCTTTATGTGAATCTCTTCGTGGCTTCCGAATTGAACTGGAAGGAACGGAAGATGGTGCTTCGCCAACAGACAGCTTTCCCATACGCTGAGACATCTAACATAGAGGTAACTAAGGGAAAAGGTGTCTTCACCTTGAAGATTCGCAAACCATTATGGTGTGATAACTTTACAGTGAAGGGAGTAGGCTTTGTCGTTGACAGCTATGAAGAGAATGGTTTCGTTTGTATCAAGCGCAAGTGGAAGAAAGGTGACCAGGTCGAAATCTCCATACCTATGCATGCTTATATCAAGCCGATGATCAATGTTCCTCAATATGTAGCCATCATGTATGGCCCTATTTTGCTCGGCATGAAGAGTGGCACAGAGGATATGCGTTCGCTCATAGCTGACGATAGTCGTTTCGGACAATATGCTGCTGGTATGAAGTTGCCGCTCGACAAGGCTCCTATCCTTCTGCCTAAGCATCTGAATGACATCGCCAAGGACTTGAAGCCTATCCCAGATAAACCTTTGCATTTCAAACTCGCCACCCACATGGAGAATGTTATCAATGGTGAACTGCAGCCTTTCTTCGAGATTCATGATTCTCGATATATGATGTATTGGTTGGCACTTGGCGAAAATGATTACAAGGCTTATATGCAGAAGTTGGCTGATGAAGAAAAAGCCCGTCAGGCTTTGGAAGCTAGAACTGTGGATAAGGTGAGCCCTGGAGAACAACAGCCGGAGACCGACCATCGTATGGAGACAGATGATTCGAGCAAGGGTAATACAGAAGGTATTTTCTTCCGTGATGCAGAGGATGGTCATTATTTCAGCTATCTGATGCAGACCAAGGGAGAGACTAATCTTAGCCTTCAGCTCAAGTTCTGGGGACAGGATGAATGGCGTACAAGTGAGTTTGATATTTATGTCAACGACAAGTTGCTTTGCAGCGTGAACAACAGTCATCGCTGGCGTACTACGCAGTTTAAGACCGTTGATTATGCCATTCCTTCAGAGTTTGTTAAGGGCAAAAAGGAAATTAGAGTAAAGTTTGTGGCTCAAAAGGGCAAGCAGGTTGGACAGATTTATGGTGTGAGACTTGTGAAGAATTAATTGTAGAAAAGTATATGTTCGCATATATTCGACTCAAGAATGGGGTAAGTGCCTCAATCTTGAGTCGAGAATGTGTTGTAATATAAATTTTCCGAATATAGATAAATGATGCCGGAACAGCCCTGGAATGGGGCTTTTTCCGGCATTTTTCAACAACGCAAAAACGAGCGCATGATGTAAGAGCACCAGTTGCCAAGTAATAACATCTTTCACAAATATTTACTAAAAACATATTAAAACACACTAATATTCAACAAAATAACATCAGATTCATAGTTTTATCCATATCTTTGCAGAAAAATAGAACATAATTGTGATGATATTTACCAATACGCTCATATCGAATCAAAACAGATGTAATGTTCCCCATTACATCCTCAACTGCAGTCTTCGGAAATAATACCTATCTTGCTTGAGATAACATATTATTAACGAATTAAAAATTACATGGGTTTAATCATATTATATTTTTTAGGTGCTCTGTCACTATCCTTTTTATGCTCCGTCCTGGAGGCGGTGCTACTTTCTACTCCGATGTCGTTTATCTCGATGAAGGAGAATCAAGGCAGCAAGACTGCCTCGTTGATGAAACAGTATAAAAACAACGTAGATCGCCCTGTGGGTGCCATCCTTTCGCTCAACACCATCGCCCACACCATCGGTTCCGCCGGCGTGGGTGCCGAGTCTATCAAACTCTTTGGCGAAGAATACTTCGGTATCATTTCCGCCATTCTCACCTTGCTGATTCTGGTGCTTTCAGAAATCATCCCGAAGACCATCGGTGCTTCTTACTGGCGCTCGCTGGCAATGCCATCCACCAAGATCATCCGGGTACTCATCTTCATTACCTACCCTCTGGTACTGCTCTCGGAACTTATCACAAAGGTATTCACGCCTAAGAGCCACCAGGCTTCCATGAGCCGCGAAGAGGTTTCGGCCATGGTAGATGTAGGAACCACAGAAGGCATCTTCCGTGAATCGGAAAGCAAGATCATCAAGAGCTGCATCCGTCTGGCTGGAGTTAAGGCAGAAGAGGTGATGACACCATCCATCGTGGTAGAATCTGCTAATATGCATCTAACCACCAAGGAGTTTTACGAACAGAAGGAATGGAATTTCTCACGCATTCCTGTATATGATAACAATAAGGACTACATCGTGGGCTACGTTCTGAAGGATGTGGTTCTCAAATCGGTTTCAGACGATGAATTCCAAACCCGATTATCCGAGCTGATGCGCCCGATTCTTTCCTTCAACGAGGATGAATCGCTATATCAGATCTGGGAAAAGATGCTGGAAAAGCGAGAGCACATCTCCATTATCGTAGATGAATACGGATGCCTTCGCGGCGTAGTTTCCATGGAGGATGTGATAGAAACGATGACGGGCGTGGAAATCGTAGATGAAGACGATGTTGCCGTGGATATGCAAGCCTTGGCTAAGGAAAAATCACGCCTGATGATGCAGAAAAAGAAGTAATAAAAAAACTCGTTGGCAAATACCAACGAGTTTTTTTATTCTTATAATCATCCTATTACCAGCCTGGATTCTGCTCCCATTTCTGTCCATACTTCTCGTGTTTCTGCATCACATCGGTAGGGATTGGGAAGAGATACATCTTGTCATCCCACTGGCGCTGTACGGTTTCACGGGTATAGGTGAAGGAACCATCATCGTTCTTGGTAATCTTCATCTCCTGAATGTTCTTGAAGAACTTGTCAGCCTCCTTCCAGCGGCGTACATCCCAGAAGCGATGACCCTCGAAAGCCAACTCTACCATGCGCTCGTTCTGATACTTGCTCCACCACTCATCATTGCTCAACGAAGTAGGGAAACCTGGCATTCCGGCACGCTTGCGAATCTTATCTACAGCCTCGTCTGCCGACATAGGGAGATCGGTACTTGTAGCGGTGGCACTGCCCAGATACTTGAATGCAGCCTCAGCATAGTTGAGATAGAACTCACCCAGACGATAGGTAACCCAGGTATGATAGTCGCCCTGCTTCTTGGTCTTTGAAGTAAGGTCGATATCACCATGCAGCAACTTCTTCAGATAGTAGCCCGTAGGAGTAGCACCCACCAATGGCTCGGCATTCACACCGCCATAATAGGTCTGCAGCTTAGCCTTCTTATAGTTGGCTGCAGTAGGCCATACATCACCATTCTTGGCAATGGTCAGCTCGAAGCGAGGGTCACGGCCAGCGTAAGGATTCTGCTCATCATAACCACTGCCAGCCTCATTGATACCCTTACCCGTAGCCTTCATCTCATAGGCATCCACCAGGTTCTGGGAAGGACAGTTTCTACCGGAAGCAGAGTAACTTGCCTTAGCCATATCGATACCGAACGGATAGTTGTAGCTCTCTACCATATTATCTTTAGGATCGGTAGCTGAAATCTTGCTACCATAGATACGGCGACCGAAGATGATCTCGCACTTCTTGTCGGCATCCTTGTAATTATTGGTTGACCAGAGATCAGCATACTTGGCAGCAAGCTTCATGCCTCTTGCCTCGCAGGCATCCAGCAATTCCTTGGTATAGAGAGCAGCCTTGTGGTAACGCTCCTTATCGCCTGAAGGATTGAAGAGAGGACTCGCCCAATAGAGCGCAGCACGAGCCTTGAGGGCAAGAACGGTCAGGTTGTTGGCACGTCCATCCTCAGCTGTACTCAATGCCATGCTTCCCAGGTCGGAGTAATCCTTGATGATGCTGTCCTTCACGGCATCACATTCATCGAAGATGTACTGGAATACCTCATCAGATGACTTGCGAGGCTGATTGTTGACATCAGCTGCCGCCATCTCTGGATCGATGACAGGCACACCACCATACTGGCGAACGAGATTGAAATAGAAGTAAGCACGCCAGAAGCGAGCCTCCCACTTATAGTTCTCGTAACGGTACATCTGCTGCTGATAGTCGGCATTGAGTTCGAAATCCTCGAACTTCAAGTCCTGGAAATCCTTCAACACTACATTGCAGGTCTTGATGCCCTTATACATATTGCTCCAGAGCGAGCCCTGGGCATTGGATGGACTCCAGCTGCCGTTATAGAAGGTCTCGATGCTGGTACCGCTCACGGAGTAAACACTCTCATCGGTGGCAGAGGCAAGCATGCCTCCGCCAAAGTTCTGACCATAATCATAGTCTGCATAATTGTAGATATCGGTCATGAAACCACCCACCTTCTCGAAGGTCTGAATCACATAATCCTTATCCTTGACTACCGTCTCGCTGTAATCCATCTTATCGCTGCAAGATGCCAGCGCCATGAGTCCGAACAGACCATATACTAATTTATTTGTTTTCATTATTGTTCTACTTTAAGATAATTAGAATGTTACTGACAAACCAGCCACGATGCTGCGATTCAGAGGATTGGTTGCACCGAATACCTCAGGATCTGACTCATCGAGATGGTCGAAGCTAAACAAATCTACACCACGTACATACAACTTGGCTGCATTCAGGAGCTTGGTCTTGGCGAGCATCGCCTTAGGGAAGTTGTAATAAACCTCGATGTTGCGAAGCTTGAAGAATGAGCGTTCAAACATCCAGAGGGTGTTTGTATTGTAGTTGTTGGCATTGCTGGTTGAGCTCAGCGCCGGGAACTTGGCTGTGCTGGCTGTCTCAGGAGTCCAGCGGTTGTCGTAGTAGTACCGAGAGATGGTGGTGTTGCCCACCAGTGGCTTGTACATACTCTTGGTAGAAAGCACGCCGCTATAACGGCCTGTGCCCTGGAACATCGCATCAACGCCCAGTCCCTTCCACTCTACTCCCAAATGGATATTGTAGTAGATTTCAGGAGCCACGGTAGAATATCCGATGGCTGTCTTGTCGTTGGTATCAATCTGTCCATCCCCGTTCACATCCTCATACTTGATGTCGCCCGGACGAGGAGTGCTGCCCAGAAGCTGTGGCTTGGAAGCATCGATGTCTGCCTGGTCCTTGAAGAAGCCGATAGCCTTGTAGCCGAAGAGCTGGCTTACGCGATGGCCGGTGCTTACCAGGTTAGGATAGAGCTTAGGAGCCTCATCCTGCTCCTTGATCTGGCTGCGATAGTAATCGATGTTGGCACCGATGTTGAACTTCACGTCGCCAATCTGCTTGTTGTAGTCGAGACTTGCCTCCCAACCCCAGCTATCCACGATACCATCGCCCTCGTATGGAGCATCCACACCCAACTCTGAAGAATACTTGCCTGCGGTAGAAACCCAGATGTTGGAACGGCGCTGATAGAAACCATCGAAGCTGAAATCGAGACCGCCAAACAGAGTGGCATCTACTCCGGCATTGAACTTGGCTGCCTTCTCACGGGTCAGACCGGAAGTGGCAATGGCATCAAGATAGGTACGGCCGAAGTCGCTTTGGAAACCGCTGTTGAACGGATAGGTACCACCAGTTGTCTGATACTGCTGCATATAGTACATCCATCCGCTCTCTGGCAGAATGTCGGTCTGAATGATGCCGTAGGATGCACGGAGCTTGAGGAAATCCACCCAGTTGAGATTCTTCATGAAGTTCTCCTTGGAGAGTACCCAGGCTGCTGATACCGTAGGCGACAATGCCCACTTGCTGCCAGGAGCCAGACGGTTGGAACCGGATTCTACCAGGGCAAGGTCGAGGAAGTAGCGATCGAGCAGACCATAGTGGGTGTACCAGCTGATGTTCTGGCGATAGAGCGTACTGTTGATGGCAAACTCATCGCTGAACTCGTAATCGTACTTCAACTGGCTGTAGATGCTGTGAGCGCCGAAGGTATTCTGATAGTCGGCACTGGCATCGGCATGGAAACGGCGGGAGAAGCTGTTGGTTGAGATGGAGGCACCGAGATCGCTCTCAGAACCACCCGTAAAGGCTTTGCCCAACTGAGGTTCGCCATCCAGCCAGTCGGCTACCGTAGGACTTCCATATACGTATGTCTTGCTATAATTCTCGTAGATGTTGGAGAAATGGTCGTAAGCGATGCGACCCTGAACAGCCAGACCCTTCAATACCGCAGGGAGTTCCTGGCGGATAGTGAGGTCGGTATAGATACCACGGTTGTGATTTCTGGAGTAACCGGCATCCTGCGACTGAGCCACAGGGTTAACGGTACCCGCCCAGGTAGAGTTACCACCCCACTTGCCATCCTCGCCCTTCACGGCGAAAGCAGCAGAAGGCAGGCCATAGACCATATCCCACAAGTTGGCAGAACTGCCAGGAGCATTCGACTCGGCGAGCACACCCAGGAGGTTCACCTTCATGGTAGTATTCTTCGAGAGAATCATATCCATATTCATGCGCAAGTTACCCTTCACATATTTGTTATTGGTAGAATATCCCTCGTGGGTATCCGGATTCTTCACGAAGCCATTGTCATACTGCAAGTCGAGCAAGGCATAGTACTTAAACTTCTCGCCACCGCCCGTAAACGAAGCGTTGAGCATATTGGTAACGCTGTGGTTGCGGAAGGTTTCATCCACCCAGTTAACGTTAGGATAGAGATAAGGATATTTGCCTGATCCGAAGGCATCCACCTCTTCCTGGGTATATCTAGGGTTCTCGAAGCCATCGTTGGCATAAGCCTCGTTCATCGCCTTGGCATAGGTCTGCGCATCCACGAACTTAGGCTTGTGAGCCATGAAGTTGATGGCATGGTCCAGATTCACCTTGATTTCCTTGGAATTGAACTTACCGCGCTTGGTAGTGATGAGCACCACACCGTTGGCACCCTTGTAGCCATAGAGTGCGGTGGCAGCAGCATCCTTCAATACGGATACGCTCTCTACTTCCTCGGCAGAGATATACTGGATATCACGCTCGATACCATCTACCACGAAGAGAGGGGTGTTGCCATCCAGACTCTGCATACCGCGGATGTAGAAGGTAGGATTGATGCCGGCATAGTTGCCGGAATTCTGCAGCGAAATCAAGCCGGAACCCAGTCCCAGGATAGAGTTGCCGATATTCTTGGCGCTGCGCTTGTTGGTACTCTCGCTGGTGATGACAGACACTGCTGAAGTTGACTGCTCGCGGGAGAAGTTCGCATTGGCGCCCACATCGATGCTCTGAGCCGCATAGCGATGAGGAGCAATGGAATCTATTTTGACTTGTGCTGAAGCTGGCAGGCTCAGGAGAGCCATCACCATCAGTACAGCATTCTTATTATTTTTCATCGAATTTACTTTTTTAATCTGTAACTTTAATCAAGTAACCTTTACTCAAGAGATAACCTCCGGCGGGATTACCAGCCTGGGTTCTGAACGAGATAACCCTTCAACACCTCGGTCTGTGGGAATGGGAACAGATACCACTTTACATCGAATCCATTCCACCATGCACGGGCTCCCGTGGTGATAGGCAGGCGCTTATACTCAAAATGAGATGGCTCATACCAGGCATCATTGTCCTTATTCAGCTTCTTGTTGGTTCTGTCGCCATTATACCACTTGTTGGTAGTGGTCTCCCACTTGCCCGTAGCATCATCCTTCACCTGGCGGTAGATAACCAGACGGTGGAGCGTGCGGCTGAAGAGGTCGGCTCTCTTATAGCGCTTCATATCGAAGAAGCGGGTGTTCTCGAATCCCAGCTCGCAGGCACGCTCGCGCAGCAACTCTTCCAGGAGATTATCCTTGTTGGTGGTAAGATTCTCTGATGGGTTACATTCCGCAAGTCCCTTCAAACCTACACGGGCACGGATCTTGTCGATGTATTCCAAAGCCTTGACATTGTTGCCGTCAGCCTGAAGCAGAGCCTCGGCATAGATGAGATAGAGGTCGGAAAGACGCATCTCTACCCAGTGTGGCTTCTCACGCTCGTAGGCAGAACCGGTGATTCCGTCGGCAATGTACTTGTTGTGGAAATAGCCTGTAGCATAAACGCCCACACACTTGTCTGGACCTGTACCGGCATTGGTACCGCCCACATACAACTCTACATTCTGACCGGTTGACTTGCCGTCGCCCACATTCACCTTGTCGCGCTGTCCGTTCACACTTACTGTTTCGTAAAGACGAGGGTCGCGGGTGTATTTTACATTCTGCAGTTCCTGCTTGCCTATCTTTCTGTCACCCTTGATGAACATGTGGTCCAATTCGCCAGCCTTCTCGGTCTCCTCCCAGTTGAATGGCTTGCCATCAGCCCAAGGGAACATCTCTACGAACTCCTGGGTAGGGCAATAAGCCTGGCGGTCGAGGGTACGCATATACTGACGTGCCGCCCAGCAATACCTGGAGTTGTGGTTGTTGTCGGTAACTCGGGTCTCGAAGATGACCTCCGGACTAGCCTGACTGATATACGCAAAGCGATAGGCAAAGCGATAAGCCTCAGTAGTCTTGGCTGTAGGCTCTACGAGATGATAAGGATTGCCGTTGTTGGCATTCTCATTGAAAAAGTCTTCGCATGCCTTCTTGCACTGCTGCCACAACTCAGGCTTCTTGCCACCCATCCAAGCCAGACTGTCCTGACTCGCATTCTCCATGGAATACTTGCCGCTGTAATATGGCTGGTCGTCGTTGAACAATGGAGAAGCAGCAAACTGCAGTACACGGCACTTCATCGCCATGGCAGCTGCCTTGGTCCAGTGTGCCTTCATGGTAGTGACATCATCATCAGAATAAGCAAAAGGAAGGGCTCCTGAATTGATAGCCTCATCATAAAGCTTGAGAATGAAATCGAGTGTCTTCTCTACCGAAGCACGTGGCGCATCCAGCTTATCTCCGTTTACATCGTATGAGTGAGTAACCAGAGGCAGACCGCCGTACATGCGGAAGAGGTTGAAGTAGGAAGATGCTATCAGGCACTTCGCCTCAGCCACATACTGCTTCTTGGTAGCCTCATCCATATCAGGCACACGGTCGATATTCTCCATCAGGAGGTAGCAGGCATGCACCATCTCCCAGATATTCTCCTTGTCAAAACCATAGATGGAATTGCTGCTAGCTGCTGTCATGTAATCACCATACACCAGATTATAGATAGCAACTGACGATGTAGGATTGTGCCAGCAGTCTGACATCGCCTCAATCTGACCACTGAAGTAACTGTGGGAGTTGCCGTCACCCGCCTTGAAAGGCAGACCGTAGTACTGGTTCTTATAAATACCGGTCAAGAACTGCTGGGTATATTCTGCACTATTGAAGATGGTATCAATGGTAATATCGCCACCCGGAGTCTTTTCTATGAAGGAATCTCCAAACTTGATCTGCTCTGTACAACCCGTCACCGCAGAACCGATAACGGCAGTAAGAACGATTCCTCTGAATATATTGTTAAGTTTCATTGTATTTACCTTATTTATATATATTAAATGTGTAATATATTAGAAGCCCACCTTCAAAGACAGCATATAGGTACGCTGCAATGGATAGGATGGTGCAGTGGTAGCACGTGCCTCAGGATCACCCCAGATATAAGGAGTGAAGGTAAGGAGGTTGTAACCGCTGAATGCCAGCTGCAACTGGTTCATACCCATGCGCTTCATGAACGGAGCGTTGAAATCGTAGGAAATCTGCAGGGTCTTCAGGCGCAGATACTTCGCATCCTTCTCATAGAGGGTAGAAGTGGCGTAGTTGTTGTCCCAGGCATCCCATGATGCACGTGGATACTTCGCACTCTGGGATGGATTATCGGCTGTCCAGCTGTTCTCTACCACATACTTCAGGAGTCCACCCATCTCGTGAGAGGTCTTGTTGTAGAATGGCATGCGGAACACACCATCCAGCATACGGCTTACGTTCCAGGCACCCGTCCACTGGGTATTGACAGACCAACCCTTGTAGCTGAATCCTAGGTTCAGACCAACCATATACTCAGGATCATCGGTATAGCCCAGGTCGCGGGTCTTATCGTTCGGGTCTATCTTTCCATCGTGGTTCAAATCCACATACACGGCATCACCAGGCTGGATGTTCTCTACCAGCTGGGTAGGGAATTTCTCGCCGAAAGTCTTCTCATAGAGTGCCGGTGTCTGCTCGTCGTAATAACGCCAGAACTGATACATGCTGCGGGCACCCAGACGATGGTTCTTTGCCATCTGATAAGCCTCTGGCTGCAGAGCCTCACCATTGTTGATCAGCTCATTCTGGTTGTAAGAGAGGTTGACACCTGCCCAATATCTGAAGTTCTTGCCTATCTTGTCCTGCCACTTCAGGGATGCTTCCCATCCCCAGCTGTTCACCTCACCATCGTTGGTGTAAGGCATCTTGAAACCGATGATGGTAGGTACATTGTTGTCAATCATCATGATGTCAGTACGGTGCTCGTAGTAGTAATCGAAGTTACCACGGAGCTTATCCTTCAGGAAGTTGATGTCGAAACCATAGTCCTGCTTATAGGCGTGCTCCCAGGTGATGTCGGCATTGTGGCGCGCCATCTCGTAGGCTCCCTTCCATACGGTGGTATTGTTGACACCGAAGATGTATCCGTATCCATCACGGGTAGAAACACCATTATTGTTGATAGCAAAAGGATCGGCGGTGTACATAAAGCGGTTGCCGTTCAGATTGGCATTACCTACCAGACCGTAGCTGGCACGGAGCTTCAGGAAGCTTACTACCTTGGTAAGCGGCTTGAAGAATGGTTCATCGCTCACTACCCAACCCACAGACATAGCCGGGAAAGTACCGTAACGCTTGCCCGGAGCAAAGTTCTCGGAACCATTGTAACCCACATTGAACTCTGCCATATAGCGGTTGTTCCAGTCGTAGGTAACACGACCTACCAAACCTACCTGGCGGTGAGGCACATTGGTATAGGTGCTCGGATAATAGCTGCTGTCCTGATTGTAGAGCAGGATGGCACCCACATTGTTCAAACCGAAGGAACGGTTGTAGTTGAGACCTGCCTCAAAATACCAGTAACGGCTGCGACCGGTCTTCTCTTCATACTTCAACTGCTCTTCGTTACCATATTTCTTATATTTATAGGTACCGTCGTCCTGGAGTACAGGGGTATAGGTAGCCTTTTTGGCGTAAGCATTCTTATTGATGGCGTAGGCACCATTGTATGAAGCCTTCATCTTGAAAGAAAGACCCTTGGTAATCATATCGAGCTTCTGCTTCAACTGGAGGTCGAACTGCAGCTTGTTGTTGGTAGTCTTCATGAAACCGCCATTCACATCATTATTGCCGAAATAGGTAATACCGCTGCCCCCCACGAAAGGAAGCTGGTCGGTACCGCAATCCTCATACTGGGACTCGGTAGAGATGTATCTTCCATTGATGATACCAGGACTGGAGAATGGAGTAGCCTGATAAGCCTCGTTGATCAGACCGGATGAGCCCTGTCCGGAATATGGCTTGTTGGCATTATCTACCTTACCTGCCAGATTGAAGGAAATGGTGGTTGTCTTGGTGACATCCAGGTCGAGGTTGGCACGGTAGTTGAAACTGTTATACTGATAACCGAAGTCGTAATCCTGACCAAACTCCTTGAACAGACCACCCTGAGTATAGTAACCAACATTGATGAAGTAGCGTGCCGTCTTGGTACCACCGCTGATATTCAGATTGTGCTTACTCTGCATGGTAGCATCCTTCATAATGTATTCAGCCCACAAGGTGCTAGGGAAACGGATAGGATCACTTCCATCCTTGAACTTCTGGATAACGACATCAGAGAACTGAGGACTCAACGGATCACCATTCTTGCCATGCGAATTCTGGCGCATCATATTATGGAAGGTAGCATACTCGTAGCTGTTTGCCTGTTCTACCATCTTGGTAGGAGTCAGGATACCCCATGAAGTAGAACCGCTGATCTTGGTCTTACCCTCCTGACCACGCTTGGTGGTAATCAGGATCACACCGTTGGCACCACGCACACCGAATACGGCTGTGGCAGAAGCATCCTTCAAAACAGTGATGCTCTCGATTTCCTCAGGATCCACATCGCTCATGCTTCGCTCTACACCATCCACCTGAACCAAAGGGTCGGCACCATTGAAAGAAGCCTTACCACGAACAAATACGCTCGCAGCATCTGCACCCGGCTCACCGGAATACTGTACTGTGGTTACACCCGAAAGCTGACCACCGAGCACATTGTTGACATTACCAACAGGGGTACGGACCAGGTCTTCGCTCTTCACGCTGGAGAGGGCACCGGTAACAGTAACCTTCTTCTGTACACCATAGGCAACCACTTCTACAGCCTTGAGGGAAGTAGCCTCTTCTTTCAAGACCACCTGCATGCCGTTTTTGGCAACCACGGTCTGTGATACGAATCCAATGTAACTGATCTTTAACTTGGCACCTGGCTTCACGTTGAGAGAGAAGTTTCCATCAAAGTCTGTTACTGTACCCTGGGTAACTTTCTGTCCCTCGATGATAACACTAGCTCCAATAACGGCTTCACCATTGGCGTCAACAACAGTACCCTTGAGGATACCTGTCTGTTGAGCTATAGCCGTAGTCGCTTTAGCAGAACCTGCTCCTCCGCAAAGAGGGGCAAGCATCAATGCCGTACAAAACAAAGTTGCAGGCACTGCCGAACTTTTCATAAATAGCTTGTTATTCATTTTGTTTATTATGACGTTAAGATTTTACTTTCTATTTTTCGGTTCGACCATCTTGCTTCCAGCTTTAGAATAATGTTGTTTTTGGGATTCTAATAAGCTCGCTTTCTGCTCTGATGATCTCGCTTTGTTAGTCGCAAATCCTCTTGAAAAGGATTTCTGCGACAAAGCTATTAAACAACCATGGTTTTCATAGAATAAAATCGTTCAAGTATCATTAATATTATCCAAATCTTTGTTTTTTTATACATTTCAGCACAAAGTTACATACTTTTTTGCATATATAATAATGTATAGTGGATTTTTTTGCGTAATTTTGCAGATGAATAAGCCAAATGGCTCAGGAAGCAATAGCAGCAGAAGATAAGCCAGGAGGCAAAACCCAGAAACAAAACAAAGCATTATGCAGACCAGCAAATACCTATTAGCAACAGAAAGAGACGCCGAATGGGGTCTCACCATCAGCACCGTGGGACGGGAAGAAATCGCCCCGGGAGAAGAATATCCTACCAAGGGACATGCCGATGGATATTACTTCGATATTCAGAAGGGAAGAACCCTCGATGAATACCAGCTTCTCTACCAGCCGGAAGGCGAAGGAGTGTTCCGCTCTGCCCATCTTCCGGAGACAAAGATCAAGGCTGGAGACATCTTCCTGCTCTTTCCCGGTGAATGGCATACCTACCATCCATCAGGCACCAAGGGATGGAAAAGCTATTGGATCGGATTCAAGGGAAAGAATATCGACGACCGTGTGAAGGCGGGATTCCTGTCCCCAGAAAAGCCGATCTATCACGTGGGCTACAGCAACGAGATCATCAGCCTGTATGAAGAGGCTTACAAGACGGCACAGGAGGAGGCTGCATACGCTCAGCAAACAATGGCGGGTATTGTAAACCATCTCATCGGAAAGATGTATTCCCTGGAGAGAAACATCATCCTGAGCAAGGACTCCAAGCATGTGGACATCATCAACAGGGCGCGTCTGCGCATCCGTGAATCTCTTGAGGATACACTCACCATCCAGGAGATAGCCCAGGAACTAGGCATCAGCTACTCTTCGTTCCGCAAGCTCTTCAAGGAGCATACCGGCTTCGCTCCAGCACTCTACCAGCAGACGCTGAAACTGCAGAGAGCCAAGGAGCTGCTTTCTACCACCGATGAGAGCATCAAGGAGATTGCCTATCGCCTGAATTTCGAATCACCAGATTATTTCTCGGCTAAATTCAAGAGCCAGACTGGCATGAAACCGTCTGATTTCAGAAACACCACCCGATAAAAAAATTCCCACAAACAGATGAGGGTGTGTCATAAGCTTCTTGCCTAGGGTATAGATAAGGCACGGATTACACGGATTACACGGATTACACGGATTACACGGCGCTAATGTGGGCAAAGCGATTATAATCGCATAAAGAATCCGTGTAATCCGTGCCAAAAACTGCTCCACCCAAAAACTTAAATTTTTGATATTTCTTTTAGATTCTTGACCCTCCGCCAAAAAACTAGGCTCTAATATCATTTTCTCTTGTTCCATCTTGCACATTCCCCCTATCTTTGCAATCGTAAACAAAAAACAATAGCAAATAACAATAACTTAAAATACACTCTAAAAAAATGGAACAGAAGAAATACTTCTTTGCTGTAGATCTGGGTGCTACCAGTGGCAGAACCATCCTGGGAAGCCTGGCTGACGGCAAGTTCGAACTGGAAGAACTCACCCGTTTCGACAACCGACTCATCGAAACCGGCAATCACTTCTACTGGGATATCTTTGCCCTCTTCTATGAGATCATCGCAGGTCTGAAACTCGTGGCGCAGCGCGGTATCCACATCGAAAGCATCGGTATCGATACCTGGGGATGCGACTTCGTATATGTAGATAAAAACGGGGACATTCTCCGCAATCCTCTCGCCTACCGCGACCCTCATACCTTCGGCGTGATGGAGAAATATTTCGACGAGAAAATCAGCAAGGAAAAGGTATATGAGAAGACCGGAATCCAATTTATGAACTTCAATTCGCTCTTCCAGATATACGCCATGAGAAAGGCTGGAAACGTGGCTTTGGAGAATGCCGACAAGATTCTCTTTATCCCTGATGCCCTGAGCTATATGCTTACCGGTAACGCCATCTGCGAATATACCGTGGCTTCAACTTCCCAGATTCTCAACCCAATGACAGGCGATCTCGACAACGAACTCGTAGAGAGTCTCGGACTGAAGAGAGAGCAGTTTGGCAAGATGACCAACCCTGCTTCCATCATCGGCACACTCACCGTAGAGGTGCAGAAGATGACGGGCTTGAATGCCGTTCCAGTCATCGCAGTAGCGGGTCACGATACCGCCAGCGCAGTAGCTGCCGTACCAGCCAAGAACGAGGAGTTTGCCTATCTGAGTTCCGGTACCTGGAGTCTGATGGGTATCGAGACCAAGAACGCCATCATCAACGAGAAGAGTTATGAACTCAACTTCACCAACGAAGGCGGCATCGAGGGTACTACCCGATTCCTGAAGAACATCTGCGGTATGTGGATTTACGAGCGCTGCCGAAAGGATTGGAAAGACGAAGCTGCTGCCAATCAGAAGGATATGAAGAGTCTGGGCCATGCTGAGTTGATTGCCGAAGCGATGAAGCAGCCTGCCTTCCAGAGCATCATCAACCCGGACGATGCCTGCTTTGCCAACCCATCGAGCATGGTAGAAGCTATCAAGCAGTACTGCGAAAAGACAGACCAGCACGTTCCTCAGAACTATGGCGAATTCTGCCGTTGCATCTTCGAGAGTCTCGCGCTCCGTTATCGTCAGATTTTCACCTGGCTGAAGGATTTTGCCGACTTCGACCTCAACGTGCTCCACATCATCGGTGGTGGTTCGCTCAACCAATATCTCAACCAGTTTACAGCCGACAGCTGCGGTGTCACCGTTCTGGCTGGTCCTCAGGAAGGTACAGCCATCGGCAACATCATGCTTCAGGCAAAGGCATCAGGCTTGGTCAAGGACATCTGGGAAATGCGTCAGATCATCGCCAACTCGCTGGAGCTCAAGAAATTCGAGCCAAAGAACAAGGAGGCTTGGGATGAGGCATACGAAAAGTTTTTAAAGGTACAAGGGTAAAAAAGTAAAAAATAAACAATAACAAAAAATACATAAAAAACAATGAAAGCAGATTTGATTTTAAAGAATTATGAGATTGCTAAGGAGCGCTATGCTGCTCTGGGTGTAGATACAGACAAGGCTATTGAGACTTTGGAGAAGACTCCTATCTCTCTGCACTGCTGGCAGGCTGACGACGTGGTTGGCTTCGAGCGTGGCGAGGCTGCTTCTGGCGGTATCCAGAGTACAGGTAACTACCCTGGCAAGGCTCGCAACATCGATGAACTCCGTCAGGATATCGAGAAGGTGAACTCTCTCCTGGCTGGTACTTTCCGCCTCAACCTTCATGAGATTTACGGTGAGTTCGGTGGCAAGCAGATTGACCGTAACGAGGTAACCGTAGATCAGTTTACAGGCTGGATGCAGTGGGCTAAAGAGCAGAACATGAAGCTTGACTTCAACTCTACTTCTTTCTCTCACCCATTGAGCGGAAGTCTCACATTGTCAAATCCTGACCCAGCTATCCGCGAGTTCTGGATTGAGCACACCAAGCGTTGCCGCCGCATTGCAGACGCTATGGGTAAGTTCCAGAACGACCCATGTATCATGAACATCTGGGTACATGATGGTTCCAAGGACATCACCATAGAGAAGGGGCGCTATCGCGAGATCTTGAAAAACTCTCTTGATGAGATTCTGGCAGAGGAGTTGCCTAACATGAAGTCTTGCCTGGAGGCTAAGCTCTTCGGTATCGGCTTGGAGGCATATACCGTAGGTTCTCACGACTTCTACGCTGGCTACTGCGCTAAGAACAACGTGATGTACACCCTAGATACAGGCCACTATGAGCCAACAGAGAACGTATCAGATGCTGTTTCTGCACTCCTGCTCTTCGTTCCAGAGTTGATGCTCCACGTATCTCGCCCAATGCACTGGGACTCAGACCACGTAACCCTCTTCGACGACAATACACGCAACCTCTTCTCAGAGTTGGTTCGTGCCAACGCACTCGACCGTGCTCATATCGGTCTCGACTACTTCGACGGTTCTATCAACCGCATCGGAGCTTACATCATCGGTGTACGTGCAGCCCAGAAGTCATTGTTGCAGGCATTCCTTGAGCCACTGGATACCCTCCGCAAGTACGAGGACGAGGGCAAGCTCTTCCAGCGTCTGGCTCTCCTCGAGGAAGAGAAGACATTGCCATTCGGTGCTGTATATGATTACTTCAACCTGAAGAACAACATCCCTGTTGGCGAGGAGTACATCGCTGACATTGAGAAGTACGAGGCTGAGGTTCTCGCTAAGAGAAACTAAGATATAAAACTGCATAAGTGGTTTTAAGAAAGCTTTTGCCCTTACAGGGCGCCTGAATTAATAAACACCTATCCCCAGGGCGATGCCCTGGGCTAGGTGCTTTTGCCCTTTCAGGGCGCTTAAGCCACCGGCAACGGTTTTATAACCTAATTACCAAGCAATTAACAATACAATGGAAATATTAATAGGACTTTTCATCATAGCCATCGGCGCATTCTGCCAGTCCAGCTGTTATGTTCCTATCAACAAGATCAAAGATTGGAGTTGGGAATCATACTGGATAGTTCAGGGTGTGTTCGCATGGCTTATTTTGCCTTTTTTCGGCGCTATGCTCGCTGTACCTAGCGGACATTCCTTCTTTGAATTATTCGACGGATTCGGCTTCAACGTAGCTATGAGCATGCTCTTCGGTGTACTCTGGGGCGTAGGCGGACTGACCTTCGGTCTTTCCATGCGCTACCTGGGCGTGGCGTTGGGTCAGAGCATCGCCCTGGGAACCTGTGCAGGTCTCGGAACCATCATGGGTCCGGTTCTGCTCAACATCTTCTTCCCCGAGCTGGATGCCCTTTCATCGCTCACCTTCAGCGTCATCCTCGGTGTGGTAGTCACCCTGCTCGGTATCGCCATCATCGGTATAGCTGGCAGCATGAAGGCGGCATCGCTCTCTGAAGAGGAGAAGAAGGCTGCGGTAAAGGATTTCAACTTCCCTAAGGGTCTCGCCATCGCCCTGCTAGCTGGTTTCATGAGCGGATGCTTCAATGTGGGTCTCGCCTTCGGCGATGATATCCACTTCGGCACCTTCACCCCTGATATGTTCAAGACCCTGCCTGCTACCTTCCTCGTTACCGTGGGTGGTTTCATTACCAATGCCATCTACTGTTTCTATCAGAACACCAAGAATCATACTTGGAGCGACTATAAGAACGAGGAGGTTTGGGGCAACAACATCCTGTATTGTGCCCTGGCTGGTGCCTTGTGGTACAGTCAGTTCTTCGGCTTGTCATTAGGAAAAGGTTTCCTCACCGAATCCCCTACCCTTATGACTCTGTCTTTCTGCATCCTGATGGCACTCAACGTAGTGTTCTCGAATGTATGGGGCATCATCCTGAAGGAATGGAAGGGATGCTCATCAAAGACCATCGCCGTATTAATCGTCGGCATCATCGTCTTGATTATCTCAAGTTTTCTGCCACAGTTGATTTAACATCAAAACATAGAATGATATGAAAAGATTTGCATTTAAGATGTATCTCAAGAAGGGATGCGAAAAGGAATATGCCAAGCGCCATGCTGCGATCTGGCCTGAGTTGAAACAGATGATCAAGGATCAGGGAGTAAGCGACTACAGTATCTTCTGGGACAAAGACACCAACCTGCTCTTTGCCGTTCAGAAATGCGACAGCGATACCAACAGCCAGGACACAACCAACGTGGATCCTATCACCCAGAAATGGTGGGATATGATGGCAGACATCATGGAGGTGAATCCTGACAATTCGCCTGTCAGCATCCCGCTGGAAGAACTTTTCCACATGGATTGATATAAAGATTTTAGTTAGCTTAGAAACAGAAAAAGCCCCCGAGCATCTCACGATGTTCGAGGGCTTTGTTTCACTAAACCCAAAAACTTTTACCTAATAATACTAAAACCTAAATTAAACCTATTACCTATAAAATGTATATCCAATAAACCTATTATATCAAAATATTACTAACAACACTATATCAACTATTCATAACCTATACCTTATCTTGGCAAATTGAAAGCCTTGGTCATCTCAGCCATTTCTTCCTGGCTCATACCATCAGGCTCAAATCCCATGCACTTGGAATCGATGTAGATCTTCGCACTCTTAGAGAGCACGTCAATCTGGTCGAAGGCATCCATTACATCCAAGCCCTTGGCAAAGACGCCGTGCTTCTCCCACATCACTACATCATAGTCTTCCAGTTCCTTCAGGGTTTCCTCAGCCAGCTTCAAGCTGCCAGGCAACTGATAAGGAACAATGCCCAGACCGAGCGGACAGAAAGCCTTGGTCTCTGGAATCATGCTCCAGAGCAGGTTGCTCAAAACGTCCTTGCCCATGAACTTCTTGTTGTGGCTCATGGCGATAAGCTCGATAGGGTGAGTATGAACGGTAGCCTTATAGTTGGAACCCTTCTCGATGAGACGGGCATGAACGCTCAGGTGACTAGGCAACTCTGAGGTTGGCATCACAGGATTATCGGCGATGATGACATAGCTGGCGCAATCGTCGAGGATACGGATGATAGAACCGTTCTCCATAGGCCAGCGAGCCAAGTCGCGCATACGCTTGCCTGTACCCTTGCAGAAGAAGTAGCAGCCCTTCAATGCAGGCAAAGCTGTACCAATCTGCTTCACTTCGCTGATAGCTGGCAAAGCCTTGATCTCGTCATCAACCAAGTCTGTTACGTTTACGGTGATATTACCACCATTACGCTCAGCCCAACCATTCTGCCAGAGGTATCCGGCAACTTCTGCAATCTTCTCGACCTCCTTTTTCAAGGCAGGACGACCTTCTAAAACACTATTCATATTATTCTTGTTATTAGCTTGTTTAAAATTTCTGCTGCAAAAATACTCATTTCGCCCCATACCCAACCTATTCTTTTGATATTTGAGCTATGACATTTGGCATAACCCTCAAAACCGTGAAAAAATACAGAAGGCGGCGGTGGATAGAAAACTACTTTCAAAAACACTCTTCACCAATCAGACATAAACATCTAATAGCTAGGTGTTTATGCGGGTGAAGAGTATCGCCGACTCTTCACCACTCTTCACCACCCTTCACCAACAGTTCGGTCATCAATTATGACCAGCTCTATGCACAAATGATGCATAAGCTTCGTGATAAGCAGACCCCTTATTGGTTCACCATTGATGAAGTGGCTCGCATCCAGGAATTCAACCAGCCTTCTTCAAGGTGAAGAGTGGGTGAAGAGTGGTGAAGAGTTGAGCCACCTCTTCACCCGCATAAACACCTAGCTATTAGATGTTCATGTCTGATTGGTGAAGAGTGAAGAGTAAAATAGAGAGTAAGGGTTTTCTATCTCCCGACGTATCGTTTCGTGCCTAGTAATGGCAAGATATTGCCCTGGTAAAGGGCAATATTGTGCCATAGTCAGGCAACAACTGGAATGAGCCTCTTTTCAACTCGTCAGGACTATCAAGTTCTTCCTGTTTAGACTTACTGACATCTATGCCTAAACGCTGGTTTATACAGGTGTCCCTATATACTTCTTTTAATATATGGAGAGACACCCATGAAAAACTAACTGTTAACCTTGAAGCGATGTCTGTGTTAAAAATCTTTAGCCTTTGATTCTGAATGTCCAATCTCCAGAGCCAATCTTCTTGATCTTTCCATTAGGCAGATATACTTCGCCAGTGGTATTGGCAGGGATGGAAACTGTCCAAACGATGAAGCCGTCTTGGCGAGTATAACTGCTTCGGATAACACCATAAGGACTTGGATGCGAAGCGGTGACACTGTAGATTCTGCTTACAGAGAAATCTGGCTGCAAGATGATATGCTTGAATCCAGGTTGCTGGTAACAAGGGCGGATGCCCCCCAGATATTCATAGCACCAAGGCAGCAAATCGCCAAGCAGCATCACATGGTTTCCACTGTTCATGGAAGGGTTGGCTGTGTTGCCATTCCATAATTCCCAGATGGTAGTGGCTCCATTTTTCACCATATATCCCCAACCTGGATAAGTGTCGGTAGTGGCAAGCTGATAGGCTACATCTGACTTTCCGATGCTGGAGAGATAGCGCATGAGCCACTGGATGCCGATGACTCCTGCCGACAGATGCGTATCGTTTTTGTCGATGATGGTGGTTAGCAGGTTTTTGCGCACTTCTGCCTCTTGCTCCTTAGGGACGAGATTCATCGCCAAAGGCAAGAGATTGGCTGTAACGGTGGCATTGCTATAGTTGCCATCCTTCAAGTAAGTGCGGTTAACTGCTGCTAGAGTGGTGTCGGCTTGGGCGGAGAAATAATCCGATTCTGCTTGATAACCCAGCATTCTGCCATAACGAGCCATCATCTTACAGAGATAATAATAGTAAGTGGAGGAGATGAGCTGTCCGTCTGTTTTTCGGGCAGGGTCCTTGCTGTGTACCAATTTAGGCGACTCCGGTGGCACGCACCAGTCGCCATATCGGTCGTAAACAACCAGCCCATCCTTGTAATTCTCTCTTCTTATCATCTCCAAGAACTTCTTGATGGCTGCATAGCTGTCTGCCATAGGGCGCAAATCGCCATATTGACGATAAAGCATATCGCATGAGAAAGGCAAGGCGGCAGGCCATGTGATATTGGTATTGTAGAGTCGCCAATAGGATGGGGTCACATCACTGATACGACCGTTTTCTTTTTGACCATCTCGTATGTCGCCCACCCATTTGCTGTAAAGGGCATGCTGGTTCATGAGATAACTCTCGCCTAGGCAGCCTGTGGTACGGTCGCCCAACCAAGGCATTCGCTCATCTCGCTGCGGACAATCTATTGGCATTCCCTTGTAATTGCTTCGTATTCCTCGGCGTGCATTGGCTACGATACGATTCAGCATGCTCTCACTCTTTCCATCCTTTTCAGATTCATCTGTCAGAGCGAAGTAAGTGTTGGTGTCGTCCATCCTGTCTGCTATCAATTCTCTTGAAATATCTGAGGCAGACAGATGGTCTATGCCCGTGATTTCTGCATATCGAAATCCGTAAAAAGTAAATTCTGGTGTCCAATCTACGGCCTTCCCGTCAGCTACATAGCGAGCTGTGGCCTCTGCGCTGCGAAGATTGGCTACATAGAGCATGCTGTCTCCATTTTGCAAGAGCTCGGCATGGCGTATGCAGATGGTATCGCCAGATTGCGAAGTATTTTGCTTGATGTGTATTCTGCCGGCGTTATTAGTGCCGAAATCTACGATATATCGTTTTCCAAACTGATGGATGGAGATTGGCTTTTCTGTTTGATATACGCTCATATTGGGTGCGATGGAGCCACGAAGTTTACCTCCAGGCGACTTCATGATTTGCGCATTTTGCCATTGGCTGTCGTCAAAGCCCTGCATATCCCAGCCATTTAGTTTCAGATTGCTGTTGTATAGTTCGCCATCATACTCATTGGCATAGCGTATCGCCCCATTGGCTGTAATGCGCCATGTGGTGTCGGTAGCGATAATCTTGGTGCTTCCATCTGCATAGTCTATGACGAGATTGGCTAGCAGACGTGGCTGTCCGTAAGTGGTGCGCACATTGGATTGGAAGTTTTGGGTTTGGGCAAAATAATGTCCTCCTTCCAGGATAACACCGATTACGTTGTTGTCGCTCAGATATGAAGATACATCGTATGTATCATAGGCGATGGTTTTGGTATAATCGGTAGGCAATGGGGTAAGCACATCGTTCCCCACTCGCTGTCCATTAATGCTCAGCGCATAATTTCCCAATCCAGATATGTATATCGTGGCACGTTTCACCTGATTCGGCTGAATGGAGAAGGTCTTGCGAAGATAACGTGCTGAAAGGCGGCTGTGGCGTTCCTCCTTGTCCCAAGGCATCAAACTGTCTATTCCAATCCAATTACCTTTCCACTCTTCTTCCGACATTAAGCCTGTTGACCACATGGCAGGTTGGCTCCATTCGCTTTTACCCTTATTGGTAGATACCTGTACTTTCCAAAAATAAGACTGCCCAGGCAACAAAGGAATGCTTTGTGGGAGTTCTATCCATTGGGAGCAATCTGTCTTGACTATCCCACTGTTCCATACATCACTTTCGCCAAGATTCAGCTTTTCCCGACTGGAAGCTACGAGAATCTGATAAGATTTCTGCATCACGTTCTTGTGGTCTGATAAGATTTGCCAGCCAAACCGAGGGTTTCTAACATCCAGTCCTAAAGGTGATTCTCTTCCTTCCAGAGTAAGTTTGGTTACTTCTACTTTCGCTTTTGCAGAGAACGCAAAAGGTAGCAGGGATAACAAAATCCATGTATATATCTTTTTCATCTTGTTTGTCTGTTTATCAATTCATTTGTTTGAGTTCAAATTTATCAATATCCACCGCCCAAGCGTATGGATTACCCATCTCTATGACATTGTATCCAGCTTTTAAACTGACAGGGATAGTTATCGTCGTTAAACCACCTTTTGTCTGGAGTTTTTCTACAGTGGTAGTTTTTCCATTGATGGTGACTTGCAATCCACGGTGCTCGGCTGGCAGGTAAGTGATGGTCATGTCGTACATGCCTCCTTGCTCGCTATATACTTGATCCCAACGAATGAGATTCTCACGTCTTCCTCCTAGATAAGAAACGGTCATTCCTAGGGAAGCCCCTGGCTGATAGGCATAAAGCACTTGTCGCTTGTCTTTGCCAAGGTTGTCAAAACAAGGAAGATACCCCCATTCTGCTTCATACACAGTAGGTTCCAATCGCTTTTGTGCATCGGCTTTCACGATGAGTACGCTATGTGCAGGAAGGGTTGTCACGATGCTGTCTTTTACTGTTTTAAGATTCTTGTGATGAACTAAATCACGGAGTTTTACCTTTCCACCCAGTTCTAAAGTAGAGAGAGGTACGGAGAAATGAGCTGTGGTATCCGATGCATTATAGAGTGCTATAGCCCTCGTAAGCCCTCTTTTTTTCAAGATGTCTTTTACAAGCACGTAGGTATCTCCTTCATGCTGAACAGGATAGGCTTGCAGAGCCAAGGAATCTTGGTTGAGGGCTATCAATTCCTCATTCTTTAGCAAAGCCATGGTAGAAGGCTTTATCTTGGTCAAATCGCATCCTATGAGCAGCGGTGAACTCATCATGCACCACATGCCAAAGTGTACTTTCTCCTCATTGGGTTTCAATCCTCTGCCCAGCTCCAGCATATCCATGTCGTTGTAATGTCCATCCCGACAATAAGCGGAGAGGGGGAGATTGAGTTCTATGATATGTTTTACGGACGACCACCTAGGGCGAATGTCAGGGCTGATACGCCAAGAAGTGGCGATGTTCTTCGCCCATGTGCCAGGGAAGGTCCATCTACAGATATTGAGGGATACGTTCTTGCGCCCAGTGCTGTCGATGGCTTGTCGTATCTCTGTATATCGCTTTTGCTCTTCCAGGTTGAGGTCGGTGCCTGCTCCACAATAATCAATCTTGATAAAATCGAAGTTCCATTCCTTGAAATAAAGCATGGCATCCTGATACTCATGCCCATAGAGACCAGAACCAAAGCCATTGGGGTCATTGTCGTAGCGAGATCCACAGGTATTGCTGCCGGCATCCGAATAGATACCAGCCTTGAGACCGAGGAAATGGATATAGTCTGATACGATTTTCACGCCCTTGGGGAAACGCTGGGGATGAGGATGCATCTTGCCCTGCGCATCACGATAGCCAAAGAATCCATCATCTATGTTTACATAGCGATAACCATAGTCTTTTAATCCGGTATTGACCATGGCATCGGCTTGTTGCATAATCAGAGAGTCACTGATGTTGACATGATATGTGTTCCAAGAGCTCCATCCCATAATAGGGGGAGCTACTGTTTGGGCTTGGCTTGCTGATAAGCCTGTTGTCATCAGAAAAGCCAAAAGCTCATTTCGTAAAGAGAGAGAGTTCATAATTGTTTATCTTGTATCTTGGTGAATGATATTTTTTATTTTCTTGATGAATTGAAAGCCTTGGTCTCGTCATCTACCAAGTCGGCGATGTTCACAGTGAAGTTACCACCATTACGCTCAGCCCAACCATCCTGCCAGAGGTATCCGGCAACTTCTGCTATCTTTTCGACCTCCTTTTTCAAGGCAGGACGACCTTCTAATACGCCATTCATTGTAATCTTGTTATTAGCTTGTTTAAAATGTCTGATGCAAAAGTAGTGATTTCCCATCATATCCAACCTATTCTTTTGATATTTGGGCTATGACATTTGGCATAACCCTCAAAACCGTGAAAAAATACAGAAGGCGGCTCCTTGCATCACGCAAGAAAACCGCCCTTTTCATTCTACATGACAATAGAGAATTCATACTCTATTGATGAGATGAGATTTATGCTCTTTTTTATAGAGTTGAGATTTATGCACTTTTTATAACCCGAAATTGATATTCTATTTTTCTTCTTTCTTCACTGGGGTTACATCTGTCGGAAGAGAGAATTTAACAGGGATGATATATTTTACGTTTACCGGTTTACCATCTTGTGTACCAGGAGTCCAGTTAGGCATTGCCTTCACGATTCTCAAAGCCTCGGCATCCAGTTCTGGATCTACAGATCTTGCTATTCGGGCATTGGTAACGCTACCATCCTTCTGAATGACAAAGGTTACAAGCACACGGCCCTGCTTTTTGGCCTTGACGGCGGAAGCCGGATACTTGATGTTTGCAGCCAGATACTTCATCAGCACGCCCTGACCACCAGGAAATTGCGGCATTGTCTCTGTTACATCATAAACCACATTCTTGGTTGTATCGGCTGGGGCTGTCGCATCAGAAGCCTTTGCTTCCGCCTTCTGCTGAACCTCGGCTACTTCCGGAAACTGCTCGCCAATCTCACGAGCCACACTCTCGATGTTGCTCACCATAAGCAACGCTCCTGCTAAAGGTGCGAAAAGGAGGTACTTCGCCTTGCCTATTTCACTGGTTCTACGTTTGTTCATCATTTTAATTCTTTTTTTAAGAGGTAATAAATTAAAATTATTAGCAATCTTGGTCGATTCATTCGGCTGTCGATATGCCAAACCAAGAAGGTGATACTGATAGGATTTGCGCGCGTTGCCATCAGATAAAACACTTTCATCGGCTAAATATTCCAAATTCATTCTTACTTCCTGCTTCATCAGCCAGGCAAATGGATTAAACCAGCAGGCGATGGAGAAAAGCTCGGAGAAGAGGGTATCCAGGGAATGGAGACCCGAAACATGGGTGCACTCGTGAACCATCACTTCGTGCAACTGCTTGCCCTCCAGGGTAGATGGATACATAAACACCCAGCGGAAGAAGGAGAACGGACTCCCCTCGCCTTTGAGAAGATGTACCGTAATGCCTTCTACCTCCTGCTTCCGGGAAATAGCTGCAAGGCGGATGATACTGAAGAGCTGCCATACCAAACGCAATGAGAGAACCGCAACTCCTGCCCAATAGATGCCCAGCAGCATATCCATCCAGGTTATGCCGGGAGCCTGAGCCTTTACAACCACCACGGGATAAAACGTGTCGGCATATACATTCGCCATACCCGCCATCGTTGGTGTATCGCGCACCCAATATTCCAGATTGAGTGCCGGAACCATCAGGGCAACGGCATAGATGAGCCAGAGGGTAAGGCGGCGAAGACCGAAGAAAGTATCGCGGCTCACCGTGAGGCGATAAAAGCCATAAAGCAGCATCAGGGCTACATTGATTTTTATAAGATATATTGCCATACAGTTTCTGTTTTTTATATAAATTAGTTATTGAACTTTCGCATATTAGCTCCACACGCCCTGAAAGGGCAGAAGCTTTCAATTACAGTTATTTATTCTTCCGAACTCTCGATTTCACGGATGATATCCTTGAGGTCCTCGGGACTGATTTTCTCGTCCTTGGCAAAGAAGGAAACCATTTCCTTGAAGGAATTCTTGAAGTAATTGTTCACGAAACCCGACAGGAACTTCCGCTTGTAATCGCTCTCGGCAATGAGTGGAGAATAGACATACCCCTTGCCATCTCGCTCCGCCTTGACATATTCCTTGCGCTTCAAATTGTTCACAATAGAAGCCACTGTAGTATAAGGTGGACGAGGTTCTGGCAACAGTTCCATAATCTGTTTCACAGCACATCGCCCCAATCGCCATATTCGAAGCATAATATCTTCTTCCTGATTCGTCAGCTTTTCCATATTTCTATCTTTATTTTTTTAAATTCAACATCCTTGTTTCTAAATCACGCTGCAAATCTACGAACTTTTCGTATAAGCACAAAATATTCTACGTTAAAAAACATAAATCAAGCTATATTTTAAGGTTTTACGATGTTTCCGTAATATAGAAACACAGGTATTTACGAAATTATCGTAGAATTCACATTAAGAAAGTCTATATATAACAATGCACAAAAATACATAAGTTGGTACAATATCACATATCAAAAACCAATTGTTTTCATTATCTTTGCAAAAGAAATAATAATAACGCAACAAAACAATCCAAGCAAAACAATGAGAAAAAGACTATTACTGTTACTGCTCGCATTCATCGCAATCGTAAATGCAAACGCAGTAGAGCGAACCAAACTCAACTTCAATGGAGGTTGGTTGCTCAAGGTGGGTGACCTGAAAAGCGCCGAGTCGTCCAGCTACAACGACAAAGGTTGGAAACAGACTACGCTGCCTCGTGCCTTCAACGAGAAAGAAGCGTTCAAGGTTTCCATCGAACAACTCAGCGACACCATCATGTGGTATCGCAAACACTTCCATATCCAGGAAGTGGGCGACCGCAAGTATTTCATCGAGTTCGAAGGCGTGCGCTTCGGTGCCGACATCTGGCTCAATGGTAAGAAAGTGGGATATACCGAGAATGGTGTGATGGCAAGCGGTTTCGATCTGACACCTTATATTATAAAAGGTGAGAACGTCATCGCCGTACGTGTGGATAACTCCTGGAGCTATCGTGAACGAGCCACAGGCCAGCGCTATCAGTGGAACGACAAGAACTTCAATGCCAACTATGGCGGTATTCCGAAGAATGTGTTCCTCCACATCACCGACAAGCTCTATCAGACTCTTCCGCTCTACAACAATCTCAAGACCACGGGTATCTATATCTATGGCAGCAACTATGATATTGCGGGAAAGAAGGTAACGGTGAACGCTGAATCGCAAGTAAGAAATGAGGATTCCAAGCCTCGCTCTTTCCGCTTCTTCGCCAAGATTCTGGATGCAGACGGCAAGGAAGTGGGTCATTTTGATGGCGAAAGATACACATTGAAGCCAGGCGAAACCAAGACCGTGAAGGTGAGTGGACTCCTGAACAACGCTCACTTCTGGAGTTGGGGATATGGCTATCTCTACACCGTGAAGACCCTATTGAAGGCGGATGACGGCAGTAAGATAGACGATGTCATCACCAAGACCGGTTTCCGCAAGACCCAGTTTGGCGAAGGCAAGTTCTATCTCAACGATCGAGCTATCATGATGCACGGCTATGCGCAGCGCACCTCCAACGAGTGGCCTGGCGTGGGCATGAGCGTTCCTGCCTGGCTGAGCGACTACAGCAACAAGCTGATGGTGGAATCGGGCGGCAACCTGGTTCGCTGGATGCACGTATGCCCTTGGAAGCAGGACATCGAGAGCTGCGACCGAGTGGGACTGATTCAGGCAATGCCAGCCGGTGATGCCGAAAGAGACGTGGAAGGCAGAAGATGGGAACAGCGCCTGGAACTGATGAAGGAAGCCATCATCTACAACCGCAACAACCCTAGCATCATCTTCTACGAAAGTGGTAATAAGGGGGTGAGCCGCGAACACATGTTGCAGATGAAAGCCATCCGCGACGAATTCGACCCTCACGGCGGCAGAGCCAGCGGCAGCCGAGAGATGCTCAACATCAACGAGGCTGAATACGGCGGCGAGATGCTTTACATCAACAAGAGCAAGAAGCACCCGATGTGGTCAATGGAGTATCATCGCGACGAGGGTTTGCGCAAATACTGGGATGAACAGAGCTATCCTTACCACAAGGAAGGCGACGGTCCCTTGTATCGCGGCAAACCTGCCTTCGAATACAACCACAACATGGATACCTTTGCAGCAAGTATGGTAGAGCGATGGTTTGAATACTGGCAGGAGCGTCCGGGCACCGGAAAACGAGTAAGCGATGGCGGTACCAAGATTATCTTCTCAGATACCAACACCCATCATCGTGGTGAGGCAAACTACCGTTCGAGCGGTGTGACCGATGCGATGCGCATCCCGAAGGATGCCTTCTTTGCTCATCAGGTAATGTGGAATGGCTGGGTATCTCCTGAAAAAGATGCCACCTATATCGTAGGTCACTGGAACTACAAGCCAGGAACCATCAAGCAGACAGAATATGTGGTAAGTACCGGCGACGAGGTAGAACTCTTCATCAACGGCAAGAGTCTGGGCATGGGCGAGCGCAGCAACCAGTGGCTTTTCACCTGGAAGAATGTACCTTTCGAGGCAGGCAAGATTGAGGCTGTGGCTTATACATACGATAAGTCTGATAAGAAATCAAAAGATGCCAAGACCAAGAAAGAAACAAGCCGTTATGCCATCGAAACTGCGGGCGAGCCTCATCACATCAAGCTCACCAGCATCCAGAATCCGGAAGGTTTCAAGGCTGATGGTGCCGACATGGCGCTCATCCAGGTAGAGGTGGTTGATAAGCAGGGCAGACGCTGTCCACTCGATAACCGCACCATCCACTTCAACTATCAGGGCGAAATGGAATGGATTGGCGGATTGGCAACTCCTAACGAGGAAACCCAAAAGGCACTTGCTGCCAAGAACCAGAGCCTCGTGGTAGATAAGAACGAAACTACAGAGCAGAAGGCAGCCCGCAAGGCAGCTGATATTCTCGATTCAACAGATAGCGACAATACCTTCGATAATTACATCGGAAAGATTGATTTACCTGTAGAATGCGGCGTGAACAGAGTTCTGATACGCAGTACCGTAAATCCTGGCGATATCAAGATTTGCGCTGGTGCTGATGGCATCAAGGGCGTGGCAAGCATCGATTTAAAGACAAACAAAGTAGATATCGAACACTATTTGCCTCAGATGACTCTAAAGGGAGATCTCTCTCGTGGCGAAACGCCATCTACCCCATCCTATACCGATATCAAGGAGACCATTGATATCACCGGTGCCGTGGCTGGCGTAAACCAGGAAGATGCCCAGAAAACTTTCGATGATGATGAGACCACAGAATGGAAGAGCGATGGCAAGCCTGAGAATGCCTGGATCACCTATCTGTTTACCGAGAAAGAGAAGGTGGATGAAATCACCGTAAAGCTCACGGGATGGAGAGTCAAGATGTATCCGCTCGCCATCTTTGCCGGCAAGAAGAAGGTTTGGGAGGGTTATACCTATGCCAGCCTCGGCTATGTCCACATCAAGATAGACAAGCCAGTGATGGCAAAGGACATCACCATCAGGATGATGGGCGATACCAAGAGCAAGACCCAACTCAGCGATACCAAGGAGCTGGCTGGCGGCAAGGCAAGCACCCTCGATTTCATCGGAATCAAGAAGGGCAAACCGGTATTGAGAATCGTAGAGATTGATTTCCTGAAGAATAAATAGCAGGAGAGTTTATTAAAAAAGAAAGCTAGTTGCCTTTGCTGGGCAACTAGCTTTCTTTTTTTTTATTTCTTTTTTGTTATAAACATACACAACATGATTATTTTCCGGTTCTATACTTGGTAGGACTAACTCCAAAGAAGTTTTTAAACATCTTACTGAAATAATAAGGATCATCCACACCCACCTGATATCCCACCTCAGCAACCGTAAGTCTGTCATCTTTCAACAGTTCAGCCGCCTTATTCATACGCAGGGTGCGGATGTAATCATTCGGCGTGGTACCCGTAATACGCTTTATCTTCTTATAGAAGGTGGTACGACCATACCCCATACTCTCGGCAAAACTATCAATATTGAGCTGTGGATCGGTGATGTGTTCTGCAAGCCAGGCATCCAGCACAGCCTGGAATTTCTTGTCCTGTTCGTCCTTGATTACCTCTGGAGCCATAGCCTTGGCGCTAGCTGCAGGTTGCTGTCCATACACCTGCTTCAGGTGGTTGCGCTGTTCCAAGAGCTGACAACAGGTGGCTATCAATATATTGGTATGGAATGGCTTCTCGATATAAGCATCCGCACCCACATCAATACCCTTCAACTTCTTGTCGTCAGCAGTTAAAGCCGTCAGCAAGATGACAGGCAAGTCTGTCAATTTAGCATCTTCCCTCACCTTCTTTACCAACTGATAACCGCTCATTCTAGGCATCATCACATCACTCACTACCAAGGCAGGCTTCTGTTCCTGTATTTTTTCCCAAGCCTCCTGCCCATCTGCAGCCAGTTCTATCTCGAAATAACGCTGCAACTCGTTCTTCAGAAACTCTCTCACATCATTGTCATCCTCAACCACAAGTACCCGATAATGATTCAATGGCTTAGGCGGCAGCTCCCGATACTCCATTTCCAGAGCAGTTCGCGGCTTACAGTTCTCCTCTTGTGTCACCGCATTATCCACAGCCATGAAGTCTTTCTCCTCATACACTTTTTCATCCACAGGCAATTCCACGCAGAAGATGCTGCCTTGAGGCAGATTATCGTGATAGGAGATTTCACCATGATGTACACGCACCAATTCTGCCGTCAGATGCAGACCGATACCGATACTATCATGCGAATAACTACTGCGGTTAAAACGCTGGAAGAGTAAATCCTGCTTCGATTTCTCAATCCCCACACCCGTATCTTCCACAGATATGAGCAAACTCCGATTGTCATTCAGTGACACACGCAAAGCAACATCTACATGACTCGGAGTATATTTCAGTGCATTCGACAAGAGATTGTAGATAATCTTATCCAGATAATTGCGATCTACATACATCTCGTAACTCTTGTCAAAAGGCAGGAACATGAAATTGATGTGCTTACCTTCGGCAATATTATTGAAGTTCAGGAATATATCTTGCAGAAAGGCTATGACATCCGTCTTCTCCAAGGCAAGCTGCAGCTTGTCGTTCTGCATTTTTCTGAACTCCAGGAGCTGATTGATGAGTCTCATCATTCTCTCCACACTTTTTGCCATCGACGAGAGCGGTTGCTTCATCTCTCCCGGCACCTTATCTACAGTCTTGAGTCGGTCCATATCACCCTTGATGATAGTGAGCGGCGTACGGAACTCATGCGAGATATTGGTAAAGAAGCGAAGCTTATACTCCGTGAGCTGATTCTCCACCTTCACTTTATTGCGTAGATTGTTGATACGGCGGAAGTTGACATACACATAATAGATAGCAAGCACCACGAGTACTATATATATAAGGTATGCCCACCAGGATGCATAGAAAGGTGGACGCACCTCTATCTTGAGAACAATCTCTTCTGGCGACCACACACCATTGGCATTGCAAGAACGCACATGCAGGGTGTAATGCCCTACTGGCAGATTGCGATATTGCGCAAAGTTGATGCGCGAAAGATTGCTCCACCCCTTGTCATATCCCTCGAGATAATAGGTAAACGAACTACCATTCTTCTTGGCATAATAGAAATCCGAAAAATAGAAGGTGAGCGAATTCAGATGATAACTGATGGAAAATTCCTTGGCACGGGTCAACGTACCATCCAATCGTGCTTCATCCCCTTCCAATTCTCCGATAGAAATACCATTTGCCTCTATCTTGGTAATCGCCAAAGGAAAAACAGGCTTGTTCTCATGGATATCATTCGGATTGAATGTCATCACACCATGATGGGTGGCAAAGGCAAGGTTACCATTGTCCAGCTCCACGACATTATTCTCCGTACAGGCATTCTCCAAAGAGTTGGCACCGAAATAAAAATTATTGAATGTACCCTTACGGAAACGTGAGATTCCATTATCAGTACCCAGCCATATATCCCCAGACTGCCGATGCTCCACTATACTTTGCACATTGTTGTCGGCTAGTCCATCACGGGTAGTATAAGTGATGGTATCCTTTCCATCTATCATCTTCACGCCGTTTCCGATACTTCCAATCCATATTCTTCCCTTGCTATCGGCATAAACACTATGTACCTCATCATTCACCAGGTCGGTAGGCGACACATGCACCATGTGGTAAGCCTTGTGGTTACGCAGGATTTCATCGGGATTAAAACACAAGGCTCCCCCACTGGTACAAAGCCAGATGTTACCCTGCTTATCCATCTCCATATCGCGAGCCTGCAACGACTTGCTCTCTATGACATGTATAAACTTTCCGTTCAGATAAACCTCTAATCCTGCATCAAAAAGCGAAACCCACATACGGTTTTTCCGGTCAAAGAGAATATCGCTGACTTTCCCCTTTCCCAGCGATGCAGGATCATCAGAATGCACGTGATTCTTGCCACCATCAACATCGAAGATACCTTTCTTGCGAGTACCCACAAAGAGTTTACCCTTGGCATCCTGCGCCACAGCCGTAATATCATCATGATAACCATCGAAAACCTGAAGGTTTTTCAATGCTCCATCCGCCACCTTACTGCCATTCTGCAAATTACTGATATAGATTTTATTGCCCACACGCTTGAGCAGGCGCACATCATCTTCGTGATTGATACCCGCCCTGTCACCATTATAATATAGATAGCGGGCCTCTGATTGGGCAAAGTTGATGACATATACACCCATATTCTCCAGAGCTACCCAAAGATTATGCGACTTATCGACAAAAGGGGTAAATGCATAAGGCGATGGGAGTAAGTCGGCATAAGACGAGAGTTTTTCCTCTTGAGTATCATAAGAAAAGACTCCATTTCCATAGGTAGAAATCCATAATTTGCCATCGCCTGCAGCATAAAACTGATAGCGTGGTTCACTGTTCAACTGCAAGAGATGCTGACTATAGATATCCTTGAAATGATACGTCTTCTTAGGAGTAAGATAGAAGACATCGCTACCATCCAGAGCTAGGATGATGGCATTGCCCATGTTATCCAGCACCACATGAGGCTGCTTAGGATTGTAAGCTGAACGAACCATCTGTCTTGATTGGAGATGATACTGATAGATACCATCATTGGTGGTCAAGAAGATGGAACCGCCAAAATAGGAAGCCTCCGTTACCTTGCGTACTGATTTATTGACGAAGGTAGAAAAGCTATGAACAAACTTGCCATTTCTATATTGATAGATGATACCATTGGCAGCCACAAGAAACTCCTTCTTTTCTGCCTGAATGTAATTGACTACATCTGAAACAGGAAGCGGGATTTGAACAGAAGTAAAGTGCTCTCCATCAAAATGAATACGTGTTCCCTCCCCTTTCTCGTTCCAAACCATCATGTCTGAAGCAGAAAGAATGGTGTAACCTTTAATCGGTTGGCTATAGCTGCCATTGCCCGTAAAATCAACAAAAGTATTTCTCTCTATGTCATAACAGCTATAAAGATGACTGCGAAGACGAATCCACAAGAAACGGTCGCCCCAAGGCTTGATACCTAGAATACGGAAGTCTTGGAGCAACTTACGATTACTCATAGTCGAAGGCTTCAGTACTTCTACCTGATATCCATCATAGCGGGTTAAACCAGAAGTAGTGCCCATCCAGAGATAACCATACTTGTCTTGTAATATTGCACGTACATAGTTGTTCGGCAAAGCATTATCAACAGACAGCTGATAAACACTCTGCGCTCTTACTATCGGGAAAAAAACACACAGGCAGCATACCATCACTAGATGGCATAAGCCACACATCAACTTCTTTTTTTGTTCCATCACTGGTTCAGCTTTATTATCGTTTTTGTGCAAAGATACAATTTTTCAAACGAATTACCCACATACATCCCCGAAAAAATCCCCCAAACAGTGTACAATAATACATATTTACAGCAAAATGCACAATTATACAAATAAAAAAGCAGGTAAAACTGTACTTTTGCAGCGTTGACAATTAGCAATAATAAAAACAAACAACAATAATAATTATGAAGTCAAATCTTAAAAAAACGATCTTACTGACAGCGGCTATCAGCTTCTCAGCCGTGGGTAATGCTCAAGTCGATTTAGACATGAGCAAAGTATTCAACGTAACAGAGACTCCTGCCGAACTCTACGAAGCAGTGGCTAAAGTTCACGATGGCATCGTATTTATCGGTGACACTCGCCCTGCCGACAAAATCCAAGAGGGCAAGTACAAAGGTATGCGTGCGATGAAGATGCGCCGAACTTTCAACATAGACGGTACCGCCCGACAGTTCAATAATGCCTTGGCTTTTCGCCGTCCCCCTCAAGGCGCAACCAAGGAGCATCTGGTAGATGTTACTTTAATTCCACGTTCCTGCATGATACAAATGAAACCTACCAGCAATGGTACATTCAACTTCGAGGTTTATACCAGCAAACCAGAGGCAAAACTTTATGTAGCCGTATTGAATGGTACTTCCTGGAAGAATCTTGGAAACCTGACCTATAAGAACGAAGGCAAAAAAGGAACCAAGGCAGAACCATTGACACCACTCACCCTTAACTACAATCACAAGGCAGGTGATGAAATCTGGATCTACAGCGATGGTAGCGCTTATCTTTTAGGCATGCAGTTTAGCGGTAACTTAGATACCAGCTTCAAGGGTACAGATACTTTAGCTGCCTACAAGGCTATTCGCAGAGCCAACAAATAAAATCCAAATATCAGAAATGATTCAAATTCAATTTATAAAAAAATAATAATAAAACTATCAGTATGAAAAAATCTTTTTTATTAGCAAGTATAACTGCTATGATAATGAGCAGTTGTTCGAATAATGAATTCGATTTCGCAGGAAACGATGCGGGCAGCAAGCTTCAGGTTTCAGCATCTATCCACGAGATGCAGACTAGAGCTCATGACACTTCATGGGATGCAAAGGATGCCATCGGTGTAAGCGATGATGGAAATAATGCAAACGTAAAGTATGAAACAACCAATGGTGATGGTGTTTTCTCCAGTACAGAGACCATCTATATCTTGGGTGATGAGAACCACAACTTCACAGCTTACTATCCATATAGTACAGACGTTACTGCCGACAACAAGGTTATTTCATTCAGCAAGCCTGTAGATTTTATGTATGGTACAGCAACTGCTACCCGTCAAAATCCAAATGCAGCTTTCACGTTCTCTCATAAGATGTCTGAATTATCATTCACCGTTACTGATGCTAGCACCGGTACCAATAGCGCTGCAAAGACATGGACCCGAGCAGAAGGTGGCACATCTACCATTACATTGCACAATGTAATACTGGATGGTACATTCGATACCTCTACAGGTATGGTTACTCCAGGTAGCACAAAGGGCGATATTACTATCAACTTCACCCCAAATACAAAGGCTAGCTTCATCCTTCCTACACAAACTTTCACCAACAATAGCGTTGAGGTTTCCGTAAACCATAATGGAAAGACTTATGGCGGAACTCTCAGTTTGGAGAAGACTGAAGAAAGCAAAGACATTCAGTATAGCTTAACGATAAACAAGGAAAACCAGAAGGCTGCAGTTGCTTTTTCTTCTTCTACCATCACCGGTTGGACACCTGTAGATAAGGGCAACCAGGACTTGGATGAAAAGGAGCCTGTAAATGTTCTCGAAATCGGCGACTTCCTACTCAACGATGGTAGCGTAGTAGATAAGACTTACAACTTGACAAAGGTTACCGAAGCAGGCAAGAAGGTTGTCGGTGTAGTATATTATGTGGGCAATGCTCAGCCATCTTCAGTATATACAGACACCTATAGTGAAGCTCAGGATATCTTGAAGACAGAAGCCCCAAAAGCAACAAATGGTTTAGCTATCGCTATCAACAATGCAAATGAAGGAAATGTTGCCAGATTATTCAGTTCTGTAAAATTCGACTATTCAACCTGGTTTACAGACAACGAGGTATCTAACAGCTATATCAAGAAAACAATCTCAACAACTACACCAGGTTCAGAGATTTTGGGCTACAACAATACTGCTATTATTGAAAAAGTTGGAGAATCTTATAATGAGGCTCAAACTGGAAGTAGTGAATTTATGACTATTCTGACAGCTTTCCGTACAGCCAACGAAGTATCTTCCAACTGCTCCAAGTGGTACCTGCCATCTTATGCTGAATTGAAGCAGATTCAAGACAACTATGCTACCATTGAAGCAAGTATAGAAAAAGTAAACGGCACATTAGTACAATTCTCAGATTTCACACCAGGCACAAAAGACCCAACAGACACAACAGAAAAGTTCTATTGGTCTAGTGATTTGCGAGGTGGACAGTATGGATGGGTTTCCCCATTAGTAGAAACAGCAGCTGATGAAAAAAATCTCTACATCACCCGTAACAGCAATAACTACAAGGGCTATTTCCGCTTTGCCATCGCATTCTAAGTTTTTTGCAAAAACATAACTACACAACCATTCAAGTAATGTCCAGGCTTCACACCTGGGCATTACCATTATTGACATTCACATACAAATAACTACCCATGAAGAAAATCGTTTTATTCATCGCCCTCACGCTTGCAGCGCTCACACTTCATGCAACAAGCTATTACATTTCCCCATCAGGAAATGACAAGAACAATGGCACATCCAAAGACACTCCTTTTGCTTCGCTTGCCACGGCTCAAAACAAGGTGAAGGCTGGCGATGTAATCTATATTCTACCTGGCACTTACCAGGTAAAAGAAAGCGAGATCATGGATAAGACTTCCAGTAATGTCTGGGACGTCATATTTGATTTTACCACCAGCGGAACGGAAAGTTCACCTATTATATATAAAGGTATACTGGATGCACAAGGCAATCGTCCCGTCTTCGACCTCTCTGCTATCAATACCGGCAAGCGACTCACCGGATTCTACATCCGCGCCAAATATCTGGAGTTCTCTAACTTTGAGGTTATCGGCATCAACGTTCCCCAATCGTCAAAAAACACTCAATCAGAAAACATTCGTATTAACGGGGGAAGCTACTGCAGATTCGATAACATCGCTACCCACGATGGCATGGGAATCGGATTCTATCTTACCGGACGTTCGGCTCATAACATCATCAGCAACTGCGATGCCTACAACAACTTTGACTCCGTAAATATCTCTGTAAACAATGGCGGAAATAGCGATGGATTCGGTTGCCATGTCAGCGCAAACTGCGAAGGCAACGTTTTTGAATATTGCAGAGCCTGGCAAAACAGTGATGATGGTTTTGATTTTATCAACTGCCAGTCGGCAGCTACTGCCAGATACTGCATTGCCTACCGCAATGGTTTCGACAAAGACGGCAACAAACGTGCCGATGGCAATGGATTCAAGGCTGGAGGTTATGGAATGGGCAAGGAAGTGAAAATCTCCTCTGTACCGATGCACGAGGTTAGCCACTGCCTGTCTGTGGGCAACAAAGCCAATGGATTCTATACCAACCACCATCTAGGCGGCATCAAGTTCGATCATAATTCAGCATACAAGAATGGAGGTTACAATTACTCTTTCGTTAATAGAAAAGGAAGTTCTCTTGCTGATAACATTGATGTGGATGGTTATGGGCACATCGTAACCAATAATATCTCATACAAATCCAGCAAAATCATAAAATCCATTGACATCAACCAATGCACCATCCAGGGCAACTCTTTCAGCTATATTAACCAGACATGGATTAATGAAACCTTGAATGATGACGATTTTTACAGTCTGAATCTTGACGAGTTAACAGCAGCAAGAAATACGGATGGGAGTTTACCAACCATCAACTTCATGCGATTGAAAGATGAGACCAAAAATTATGGTTATGGGGCTTTCAATGATAACTATGCTAGACCGCTCCTTACTGTTCATCTGTTTGGTGATTCAACTATGGCAACTTATGAAGATTCTGATAAGACTAAAGGTTGGGGACAATATTTTGACGAGATGTTCACCTCTGAGATTACCATAAAAAACTGGGCACATACAGGTTATACGGTAAAAAACGGCAATAACCTTTCTTGGAAAGAAGCCCGAGAAGAGATGAATGCAGGTGACTATGCCCTCATTCAATATGCACATAATGATGAGAAAAGTCTTTCAGCCGAAGAATATAAGAAATATTTAACTACACTCATAAAGAATATCAAGAGCAAAAAAGCAATCCCAATCCTCTTCACCAGTATTTGTCGCAACCTTATGGAAAATGGAAAGGTAAGAGGACAGAGGGGAGAAGACCCTGCCAACACTGGCTTGCATGAGGAATATTCAAGCTATATGAAAGATATAGCTAAGGAGTTGAATGTTGTTTGTCTAGACATGACCACCCAGACTCAGAAGCTTTTGGAAAGCATTGGAACAGACATAGCTGCCAAGTATATTTTTGACGGAGGCTATACCCATACTTCGGAAGAAGGAGCACGAATCAATGCAAGAATAGCTGCAACGTTATTATATAATAATAATATATTAGCAGATTATATTCTCTATAATAGTCTTGTGGATATGCCATCGCTTATAGTACAGTTAAGAGATTTGTCATCTACAGATATAGAAAATATCACTATAAAACAACCAATCGGCAATTTTTATTATACACTGGATGGCAAGCGGGTGACTCAGCTACTTCGCAACCATATATATATATACAACGGTAAGAAATTCATCAATAAAAAATAATCATTATGAGAAAAATCATTTGCATTCTATCTATTCTGATACAGGTCATGACACTCAGTGCCAAGAACTATTATGTGTCTCCACAGGGCAAAGACAAAAACAGTGGTGAAAGTAAAACGAAAGCCTTTGCCTCACTCGCCAAAGCCCAAACGCTCGTAGTACCAGGCGATACAATCTTTATCATGCCAGGTATTTACAAGGTGAAACAAAAAGATTTGATGGCTCCCATCTATCAAAAAGTATATGCCGTAGCCTTCCTGCTTGACAAAAGCGGTACACCACAAAAGCCCATCAGCTATGTCGGAGTGATGGATGCCCAGGGCAATCGACCGGTTTTCGATTTCTCGGAAGTAAAACCGGATGCCCGCATCACCGGATTTCTTTTGAGAGGTAGCTATCTCCGTATCAAGAATATTGAAAGCATCGGCATTCAGGTAACCCAAGCTCATCATACTCAAAGTGAAAACTTCAGAATCTTCAATGCCTCCCACAATATTCTTGAAAATATTTCGGCTCACGATGGTATGGGAATTGGATTCTATCTTATCAAGAAATGTGCGCACAATTATTTCATCAACTGTGATGCCTACAACAATTTCGATACCGTTTCGGAAAACGGAAAAGGTGGCAACAGTGACGGATTCGGATGTCATCCAGGTACGCTCGATAGCGAAGAGAATGTGTTTGTTGGCTGCAGAGCATGGTATAACAGCGATGATGGATACGACCTCATCAACGCACAGGCTCCGGTGAAGTTTATCTATTGTATCGCCTATAAAAACGGATATGCCAGCATCAATGGTGAAGATAAGAAAATAGCCGATGGAAACGGATTCAAATGTGGTGGCTACGGCATGGGAAAGGTGGCTAGGACAAAGTTTGAAAAAGCACCCATGCACATGGCGGAAAACTGCATCTCGACAGCCAATCGTGCCAATGGATTTTATGCCAACCACCATCTAGGGGGACTGCACTTTATCCGGTGTTCTGCTTATAAAAATGGTGGTGCCAACTATAATATGACCAATAGGAAAGACCGAACTGAAACTGGCAACAGTAATGTAAATGGTTATGGTCACATCATAGAAAACTGCCTTTCATACGGCTCGGATGCCATCAAAAGCAAAAAACACCTGACAATGGTAGATGGCAACAAGAAGGACTGTCTCATACAAAACAATTCCTTCATTTGGAATTCGGTTACCCAGAAATGGGATAACAATGAAAAACTGACCAAAAACAGTTTCAAGAGCTTAGATGCCAAGGAACTTCTGGTTGCACGAGACAACCAAGGCATGCTGCAACCCTTCCATTTCCTGGAACAAACCCAACCTAGCGATTATGGATGTAATTTTGCTGATTACCAACGTATGGTAAATGAATACAAAAACAAATAAAATCATAAATATCCATCAATATGTACGATAGAACAAATAATATTGATGGATAAAACTTACTTTTGCAGCAGAAACAACCAAATGGCAATCATAATTTTCAAACATATTATAAAAAGTACATAACAAACAATAAGGAAACATGAAAAGAATTCTCATTATAACATTAGCCCTTTTGAGCCTGGTGCTGAATGTAAGTGCTAAAATTCACACCATAGGCGACTCAACCATGGCAGATTATGACCAGGCAGAACCAGACCAGAAAGGGATGTATGGCTGGGGACAGGTGTTTGGTGATTATTTCTGCAATGGTATGACGGTAAAAAACTGGGGCGACCGTGGTGAGAGCGCCCGCAGTTTCTATCGCAAGTTTTGGTCTAAGACCAAAGCAGAAATCAAGAAAGGAGACTATGTTCTCATTCAATTCGGCCATAACGATCAAAAATCGGTAACAACAGATGTTTATCGTGAATATTTAAGTAGGTTTATATGTGAAACGCGTGAACTTGGTGCCACTCCTATCCTTGTGACATCCATTTGTCGCAAGCTCTTTGAGGGCACCAAGCTATCACGCCTCGGACGTATAGACAATGGTAAGGCACATGGTGTGGATGAGAACAACCACACTTACGACTACCCTTATCACATGAAGAAAGTGGCCGATTCCTTGAAGGTAGAATGCCTGGATCTTACAACAGCCTGTAAGGAATACATGGAATCTTGGGGACCAGAAGGTTGTAAGCAGTTCTTCCCTTCAAGTGGTTCTACCCACACCAACGAACTGGGCGCAAGAGTCAATGCCCAATTGGTGGCACAGTTGATGTACAAGGCAAATATCCTCAAAAAATACATCAATATCAGCCAGATCAGTCTTCCCAGAAATAATGGCAAAATAACTGCCGTTACCAATTCCAAGAATGAATCTGATTCTGCTGAAGAAGACTGGAACTACTATATGGTAAAGACCGGTGCCGATGGTTTTGCCGTATTTGGCAATCTTTCAGGCGAAAACCTCGCCGTTCCGGAAGGACTGATTGCCTATGGTGTAATTCAAGGTACAGAGAAGCATCTGGTGAAACTCGTAAAGGTGGGCAACGTGATACCTGCCCAGGTAGGCATTATCGTAAGAGGCAAGCCTAATACCGAGTATTCGCTGACAGCCACCACGGAGTCTCCGATGTTCAAACGCCAAAAGCAGAACCTGCTCAAGGTGAATGAAAAAACAGGAAACGTTAAAGCCAATGAAAACGGTTTCTACAACTATCTCTTTACGAGTGAAAGAAAGAAAATCACTTTCATTCCTTCAGATGGTAAGACCCAGCTGCGCATCAAAAGAGCTTATCTGGTAAGTCCAGACAAGCTAGAGAACATTACCATTGAACGCAGGCAGAATATCGGCAATACAATGGCAAAATAGAAAAAAGCAAAATCATTTCACGTGTCACAATATAAAACTTTAAACAATGAACAAGAAAACTTTCATGATTCAAGCTGTTCTTTCCGCTTGCTGCATTATCACTTCTTGCAGCAGCGACACGGTGAATGGCGATAAAGAATATTTTACTCGTAGGCAAATAACCTATGTGCAGGAAGATGAAAGTAAGATTTTCTTCTTTGATAACGAGGATGGAACAACCAAGGTAACTTACGACCATAAGTATCCTATCCAGATCAACGGCGACAATCAGGCCAAATTGACAACATACGTAGGAACCGTAACCATCCCTAAGACTTTTGTCGTGGAAGGAAAAACTTACGGAAAAAGTTACCGGGTAACCAGCGTGGACGAGATGGCTTTTGCCAATAATACCACACTCACCAAGCTTACGCTGCCAGAGTCTATCACTGCTTTCGGGAAAGGTGCCTTTACCAACTGTTCGGCACTGACAGACATCAACATCCCTGCTGCTATCCAGGATATTCCAAGCGCCTGCTTTGCTCAATGCAAGAAGATGGCAGCCTTCACCATGCCCGAGCAGGTTAAGACCATAGGCAACCTGGCATTCGCCAACTGCGCCAATGCAAACAAGATAGAGCTCAACGAGGGCATCACCACCATCGGTGAACGTGCCTTTCTGGGGTGCTCATCTATCAAGGAAATCACTCTGCCTAGTACCGTCTGCAAAATAGGTGGCAATGCTTTCTACAGAGCCAGCAAACTGACCAAGATTCACTGCAAGGCGACAACACCTCCTGCATTGTCAGATTCCTTGGGCGATTACATATCAAAGGCTACACTCTTTGTACCAACAGGGAGCAAGAGTGCATACGAAACTGATAAACTCTGGAGCAAGTTTAATACAATTGAAGAAGAATAAGTCATGAAACATATATTATTCACCCTACTCTTTGCCTCTGCCAGCATCTCTGGTATGGCACAAAATACAAAGACTATTCAGGGAACTATCACCGACGGAAACGGCGAACCTGTGATTGGTGCTACCATCAAAGTAGGCAAATTGGGTACCATTACCGATATAAATGGCAACTATACGCTATCTGTTCCTAACAGCACTCACCAAGTTGAAGTTTCCTACATCGGCATGAAGACCCAAAAAGTCAGCATCAAAGGCAACAAGGCTAGTACCACCCTGCAGGAAGATTCCAAAATGATGGACGAAGTGGTGGTTATCGGTTATGGTTCCGTTAAAAAAGGTGATGTAACCAATGCCGTAGCCAAAGTAAAGGGAGACCAGTTGAAAGACCGTCCTGTGAGTAATATTGCAAGTGCTTTGCAGGGAGAGTTGGCTGGTGTTGAAATCCGTACCACCAGCGGTGCGCCAGGCAGTGGCGTTCAGATCAACGTGCGTGGTGCAACCTCTATCAACGAGAGTGGCAACTCAAATCCTCTCTTTGTGGTAGATGGCGTTCCAATGGACGAAGACTTCGACCTCGTCAACCTCAACCCTCAGGACATTGAGAGCATCGAGGTATTGAAGGATGCATCTTCCAGCGCCATCTATGGAAGCCGTGGTGCCAATGGTGTAGTAATCATCACATCCAAGAAAGGTAATGATGAGGGCAAGGTGAGAGTAAACTTCAGTGCCGACTATTCCCTGAGCGCTCCCGAACGATACATGGACATCATGAGTCCTACTGAGTGGATTGAATGGAGAAAGAAGGCTAACAACGTGCGCTACGTCAACCAATATGGATTAAAGGGTGCAAAGGAAACCGATACTTACGCTGAACGCATCGCCATCATCGGCAGTGTGAGCGTAAACTATGTAAACGATCCTCGATGGGATATGCCAAACTATGGCGGTCTCTCTCTCATCGACTGGCAGAAGGAAATCTTCCAGACAGCCCTGGCACAAAATTACAACCTCTCTGTTTCATCAGGCAACAAGAAGAGCAACTTCCGTGCTTCCCTGGGCTATGTGAACCAGGAAGGTATCGTTATCAAGACAGGATTCGAGCGCATCAATCTTAAGATGAGCGCACAGACCACCGTCAAGGACAAGTTGACCTTGGGATTTGACCTGGCTCCACAATTTACCGTTACCAAGGGTGGCAACGTGGACGGCAAGGGCAATACCGCCCAGCTGGCCCTGACCCTGGCTCCGGTTGCCGAAGCCGAAGCCGGACTCTATACCAGTGCCCAGCCATACACCCACTATCTCTGGGCAGGAAGTACAATTAGTCCTATTGCCAACATGGAATACTCCAGCTATCGTGACGAGAAAATCCGACTCAATGCATCTGCTTTTGCCCGTTATCAGATTCTTCCGGAACTGACAGCCGAAGTTTTGGGCAGCTGGTTATTCGTGAACAGCGAGCGCCATCGCTTCACCCCAAGCAGCCTTAATAGATATTGGGCTTCTTATCCTGAAGGATATTATAGCAACGGAAGCTGGACAGGTAGTCGCAGCCATAAATATTTAGGTCAAGCCACAGCCACTTATAACAAGGATTTCGGCAAGCATCATCTCAATGTGGTGGGCGGCTGGTCAGTGGAAATGACCAAGGACGGAAGTTCTTACACCATTGGTGCCACACAATATCCAAACAATGCCCTGAATGGAGGATTTTCTGATATGACCACCGTTACATTGAAGAATGTATCTGCTGTTTATAACACAGAAGACCGACTGGTATCTTACTTTGGCCGTGCAGAATATGGCTTCGATAGCCGCTATTTGCTCAATGCCAGCATCCGAAGAGATGGTAGCAGCCGATTCGGAAAGAATAAGAAATGGGGCACCTTCCCTGCCGTTTCAGGTGCATGGAGAGCCAGCAACGAGAAGTTCTGGAAGAACAACTGGCTGGTAAATCAGGCAAAACTCCGTATAAGCTATGGTGTAAATGGCTCTAACTCTATCCCGAGCAACTCTGCCTATGGCGTACTCAGTAACAGCAACTATAGCCAGGACGGCAAACTGACCACGGGTTTCATCCCGGGAAGCACCGCCAATGATGATTTGGGATGGCAGAAGACGGATTCATGGAATGTCGGTATCGACCTAGGTCTCTTCAACAACCGCATTTCTTTGGCAGTGGATTACTACATGAAGAATATCCGTGATATGCTTTATCAGATTACCCTGCCTGCCGATATGGGTTATACGCGTGGATATACCAATGTGGGTAACATCCGGAACACGGGTATCGAACTGGAATTGAAAACAGAGAACCTGACGGGCAGATTGCGCTGGACCACCAACTTCCAGTTCTCCTGGAACAAGAATAAGGTGATAGACCTGGGTGCCAACTCCACCATCTTCACGGGTTACTCCAACTCTACCCAGGTTATCGAGGTGGGTCGCCCTGCGGGTGAATTCTATCTCTACTATGCCGTGGGCGTTTACGAAACAGCCGAGGATTTGAAAAAATATCCTACCCAGACGGGATCAGTGGTTGGTTCAGTAAGATACCGTGATATCAGTGGTCCTAATGGTGTGCCTGATGGCAAGATTACCGAGGCCGACCGTGTTCACATGGGACATCCGCAGCCATCATGCACCTATGGTATAACCAACAGCTTCAAGTATAAGAATTGGACAGCCTCTTTCCTCATTACGGCACAGACTGGTGGTAAGATATATGGTGCGCTAGGCCGTGCCTTCGACCGTCAGGGTATGGGAACATCGGTGAATGTATTGAGAAAGTGGAAGAACATGTGGTTCTCTGAAAGCGACCCGGGCGATGGCCATACACCACGTGCATGGGGATCGGGTATCAACGAAGAGTATGATAGCCGCTGGCTCTACAGCAGCGACTTCATCAAGTTGAAGAATGTTTCCCTGGCATACAACTGGCACATGCCTAAAAAGGCATTTATCAGTAACGTCCGCCTCAGTGCCAGTGTAGAGAATGTATTCATGATTGATTCATATGATGGGGGATATTCACCAGAAAGCAACAACTCAACAAGCCGCATCTCAAGCTACGATTACGGAGCATATCCAATGGCAAGAACATTCAATTTTGGTGTAAATATTCAATTCTAAACAAGCAAAACGATTATGAAACTATATCAGTATATTATAATAGGTGTAGCAGCCCTGAGTCTCACAGCCTGTGATGATTTCCTCACGGTAACACCAAAGAATACGGAGACCACTGATAACTTCTATCAGACAGAAGCTCAGATGGACCAGGCTCTTACCGGACTTTACGGAACGCTGAAGCCTATACCTAAGTATCTCTTCGCCATGAGCGAACTTCGTTCAGACAATACCTGGGTGCTCACAGACAGCAAGCAGAACGACTATGCCGATGTGGCCACCTTTAATGCCAATGGTCTTCTTACCGACAACATCGTGTCGGGATGCTGGAGCGATTACTTCAAGATTGTATCCGCCGCCAACACCTTCCTCGACAAGATAGAGGAACTCGACTTCAACGACCAGAAGGTAAAGAAGCAGTATAAGGCAGAGGCACGCTGCATCAGAGCCCTGGCTTACTTCGACCTGGTCAGATTCTTTGGCAGAGTTCCTGCTCCTACCCATATCCTCACAACCAACCAATCGTTTGAATTGGGACAGAGCGAAGCGGTAGATGTATATAACAGCATCATCGTACCCGATTTGCAGTATGCGGTAGAAAACCTAGCAGAGACAGCTTCCGACTATCAGGGCAAGGCACACAACGAGCGCCTTACCCAGGTGGCAGCCAAGGGATTCCTGGGTAAAGTATATCTCACCATGGCAGGCTTCCCACTCAACGATACAGCCAAGAAAGCAGAGGCACAACAGCTCTTCAAGGAGGTTATCGATTATGCCACAGCCAAGAACAAGTATTGGATGGCTGACATGGACGCCTGGAACCAGAGCTGGCTGCACGAGAACGATAACAAGTATGCCATCTTCGAGATTCAGTATATCGCAGAAGCCGGACAGGGCAATCCGATGGTAACACTCACCGTACCTAGCAACCCAGGCACAGACTGGTGCGGCAACAACCTCGTGACTGGTACCCATGTTTATATAGAACGAGGACTCCAGCGCCACTTCATTGCCAAAGATGAAATTACGGGAGAATATATAGACAAACGTGCCGACGGAACCCTCAACCTCAAGGAGACTGTAGATGAAGACGGTAACATCGTAACCAGCAAAGGAAATACGTTCTATACAAAGTATTTCGAAAGCAAGGTGAAGCGTGCCAAGTTTGGAATGTCGGATATGGATGCCACTATCGTTGATCGCAGCTACTGGCCACAGAACTTCCAGCTACTCCGCATCGAAGACATCATGTTGCTTTATGCAGAGTGCGTGGGCAATACCATCGAAGGCAGAGAACTGGTGAACAAGATTCGTCGCCGCGCAGGACTTGCTGATCTGGACATCAACTTATCTGAAGAAGAATTCCAGAAGGCTGTGCAGGATGAGCGCAGATACGAACTTGCCGAAGAAGGCGTAAGATGGTTTGACCTGGTTCGCAGAAACGAGTATGTAGATACCATCAAACAGATGTTCTTCAACGATGATGATACCGAGAATGGCACCTACAGACAATATGCCAACCGTGTGAATGCCGACATGTATCTCTATCCTATCCCACAAAGTCAGATAGAAGTACGCAAAGGTCTATATATCCAGAACAAGGGATACTAATATGCCGCAAAATCATCTTAAATAAGAAGAATGACTGACTTTTACATGATAAGAATAACGGCTTTTCAATGAAAAAGGTGCCTTTCAAGGCATAAATGACATAACAAAAAAAATCATAAGATGAAGAAAATTATCTGCATTTTATTCGCAGCCATGAGTCTGATGCCGGTAGCTGCCAAGAAACAGCCAGCCGTGGTGATACTCACAGCAGGACAGTCGAACACCGATGGTAGAGTGATGAATACAGAACTTCCTGCCGAAATACAACAGCAGAAATACAAATACTGCCAGTGGAGTTTTGGCTCCAGCCGTCTGTCGGGTGAAGGAAAATTTGAGACTTTCTGGCCTCGAATCAACAATAAGAACAAGCCGGGACGCTGGGCTTACGACGCCATCGTATATTGGAACGTAGAGAAGAAACTGAAGAAGAATTTCTACGTCATCAAGGAGAGTCTGGGCGGCACAGCCATCGACACCCTCTGCACCAGCACCAGCAAGCAATACTGGAATGCTTCACCAGAATACCTTGCCAAAAACGTGGCTTCCGACAAGGGCGGAAAGAGCCTGCTCAAGGCTTTCACCGAGAATATCGGTGCCTGCATCGACAACCAGCTGAGCCATCTGCCAGAGGGATACGACATCAAATTCATGCTCTGGCACCAGGGAGAAAGCGACCGCCATCAGGCAAAGAACTACTATCACAACCTGAAGCAGATGCTCACCTATATCCGCACCTATCTTGTAGAGAAAACAGGCAATAAGAAGTATGCCAACCTACCTATTATAATAGGTGGAATCTCACATAAGAGCAAGCAGTGGAGCCAAGGGGTGGAAGATGCGCAGCATCAACTTGCCCAGGAAGACAAGAATATCTATGTGGTAGATGTGCCAAATGCCAGTCTGCGCAGCGATGTTCTGCACTTCGACGCCAATGGTGCTCAGGAGTTGGGCAACAAGATGTTCCAGCTTATTGAGAAGAAAAAACTTCTGAAGTAAAGACATGAGATCAATAGGTTACATTATACTTTCACTTTTGAGCATGGTGCCTTCGGGCATTCATGCTCAAGGTATTTCCATCGCCAAGTATGCCGACAACAGAAAGGCTGCCATCTCCTTCACCTTCGATGACGGTCTGAAGGAGCAATATTCCATCCTCTTCCCGAAGATGAAAGAACTGGGAATCAAGGGCACCTTTTGCCTCATCGGTTCCCGTATGGAGCATCAACCCAAGAATCCTGAGAAACAGACCTTCTCTTGGGAACAGGCTAAGGAAATGTCACTGGACGGACAGGAAATGACGAGTCATGGTTACAATCACAAGAACGTTACCAAGCTGACGGCAGAAGAGCTGCGCTACGAGGTGCAGCACAATGACACGCTCATCCATAAGCGCATCGGCATTTTCCCTCGCACCTTTTTCTATCCAGGCAACAGGAAGAGCGATGAAGCTGTGGTGTTTTGCAGCAAAGACCGTGTAGGAACGCGAACCTTCCAGATCAGTCTTGGCAACAAACGCACCCCGGAATGGTTTGAGAATTACCTTCAAGAAGTGATTGATAAAGGTGAATGGGCAGTAACAATGACCCACGGCATCCGCATGGGATACGACAGCTTCGGCGACGAGACCCGTCTCTGGAAAATGTTCGATTACGCCCTGAATCAAGCCCAGAATGGGAAACTCTGGATTGCTACCTTTCATGATGTGGCAGCATACCAGCAGGAACGTGACAACACTACCCTGAAGATAAAAGCCAAGAAGAACCAGATAATGGTTACCCCGAAGATGAAACTCAACAAGAACATCTTCCAAGTACCGCTCACCCTGATTTTGGACTTCCAACCCATCAAGGCGACGCAGGCTGGCAAGAACATTCCCGTCAAATATAAAGACGAAAAATATCTGATTCAGATAGAACCATCAAAAGGTAAGGTGATCATCAGCCGATGACCACCTTACCTTTTTTAATACCTTGCATTTTGCGAGGTCTTCTTTTGTGTGTAATTCCTTGACTTTTTGGCAAAACACCTAGCATATTTGTACTATTTTACATTTTTAAGAATCATAATACTGCTATTATTGAGTATTTTTCGCTATCTTTGCAGACGAAGAATAAACAATTAAGAACAACTTTATAAAACCCGATATGATGAACTATAAAAGAAATCATAAATTCATAGGATTATCCTTTGCCATGGCATTGATGTCGTCACTCAACTGCCAGGCACAGTTGCTCCCTACCCCTACGCAGGAAGCAAAACCGGGCGTAAGATGGTGGTGGATGGGATCTGCTGTGGATCAAGAGAACCTGAAGTGGAACCTTGGCGAATATGCCAAGGCGGGTATCGGTGCCGTAGAAATCACTCCACTCTATGGTGTGCAGGGCAACGACAAGAATGATATCCCTTATCTCTCGTCTAAATGGATGGATATGCTCAAGTTTGTAGAAAAGGAAAACAAGCAGGTGGGCATCGAAACCGATATGGCTACAGGTACAGGATGGCCTTTCGGTGGTCCTTGGGTACCTATCAGCGAAGCGGCATGCAAGGCGGTATTCGTGGATACCATCGTGGATGTAAAGCAGAAACTGATGGAGATAGAGTTCAACGTACCACAGAAAGAACGTGCCTTCGCCAAGCTGAAGGTCATCAAGGCATTTCCTGTGGAAGGAGAAAAATATAAGAAACGAGTCATCGCCCTCTTTGAGAGCCGTACCCGACAGAAGGTGAAGCGTGCCGCTCCGGGCGGAGAAGGATACGTTATCGACCACTTCGACTCTACTGCCGTGGCTAATTATCTGCAGCACATCGACAGCGCCTTCGTGGCATCAAAGACTCCATATCCTCATACTTTCTTCAACGACAGCTACGAGGTGTATGGCGCCAACTGGACTCCTACCCTCCTGACAGAATTCGAGAAATATCACGGATATAAGTTGCAGGATAAGTTCCCAGAGTTCCTGGATGGCGATGCCGTAGTGGTAAGCGATTACCGTGAAACCCTGGGCGACATGCTGCTCAAGAACTTTACAGAACAGTGGACTGCATGGGCAAACAAGCGTGGCGCCATCACCCGAAACCAGGCACACGGTTCACCAGCCAACCTCATCGACTGCTATG
>JAJWLX010000060.1 GCA_021636625.1 Prevotella sp.
TCACGTAAGGGATGGTGGAAATAACGCTTGAACCTAACTGACTTCGCACACATGCTGCGACTCCGAAAGTCATTACATAGAGCGAAACGAGCAGCAGAATATGCTGCCATACAAAAGATATAACTTCTTCTTTCTTAATCATTTATATTATTTTCTTAATCAATTCGTTCAGTTTATCCTCTCTGATAATCTTCGGCTGAGCCTTGCCAGCGAGAATGAGAATCTTCTTGCCGTTACGATAGATATGAAGCTGTCGTGAGCGAACCGCGGCAGTCAACTCCTCATCGTTCTGCATGGCTTGCCAGATAGGATAATATACTCCCTCAGGTTCAAACAACTTCTTTTGAAGATGCGAGCAGAGGTTTGTTGTATCAATAGTTATTGCCATATTTCCTTCAACTTCTTCTTATCACTTTAAAATCCCAACTCCACATCCTTGCCGAATGGTGCGAGCGAAAGCGCGGCCATCTTGAAATGCTGTTTTCCCCAAGGAATGCCGATAATCGTTATACATAAGAGAAAGCCGAAGAACAGATGCATGAGGCAAGCCCACAATCCTCCGAAAATCAGCCAGAGTAAATTCAACGGGATGCGAATGCAACCAGTTGGACTATTCGATTCTTTTACTGTAGAACCAAAAGGCCATAGGCAGAGCAGACCAATCTTGAATGTCTGTATTGCAAAGGGAATGCCGATGATAGTACATGCAAGAGCCAGACTTCCGGTGAAATAACCGATGGCAGCTTCGAGACCTCCGAAGAGCCACCAAAGTAAGTTTCCTATTATGTGCATAAGATTATTCTTTTTATCTTTTATATCAAGAATGGATCAAGCGTAGCCAGCAGTTCGGCTTTATCTACCACACCGCTTGTGCGCCACAATACTTCTCCGTTTCGGAAAAGCATCAGCGTAGGCACGGATTGGATGCGGTATTGGCTTGCTGTTACGCCGTACTTATCTACATCCACCTTGATGATTCGGATGCGGTCGCCCAATACACTCTTCACCTGCTCCAGAATGGGGTGCATCGCCTTGCAAGGTTGGCACCAGGTGGCAAAGAAATCGACCAGAACAAGCTGGCCACTGTTTATTACATTATTGAATGTCTCCATAATTATTTGTCTATTTCTGTGAAACGATTAAAAGTTCTGCCGTCCCTTGTTACTTTCCCGAAGAACATATCTTCCGGTCTTACCCAATAGGCTTGGTCTCCATAGAGAGCCTGATAAACCACCATGCGCTCCTGAGTCTCGGAGTCGAAGGCAGAATGGATGAACTTGTATTTGCCGCCCTTGAAGTGCTGGAAATATCTTTCTTCCTTTGCTGAAAACTCCATCATCATTTTCTGGGCAAGGGGAGCGTTCCATGTCTTCACCTCCTGCTCAGTAGGCGTATGACCGCCGGGGAAGTGGAAGGCTTGATTGTAATGCTCCAGGAAGAGAGGGGAGAAGTGAGCCAGGGTGTCCTGCTCACCAAAAAGTCCCCACACACGATCCTTATAATAGGGGTTGCAATGGTCAAACTGCACGGCTTCCAGTTCCGCAAACTCCTCAATCAGCGCCTCGTCAATCACCAGCTGCTGATTGCCGTCCCTTCTCGGTGCCTTGTATTCATGCTCTCCGATTCGCTCTTTCAGAAACTCCGTCATCATGAAATACGGATTGCCGAGCAGGGCAGGAATGCCCACCACCGGAGCCAGCATCTGGGCGAGGAAAGAGCCGCAGCTGTTGCCCAGAAGCAAGTCGGGCTGCTCCCGGTCGATGATGGAGCGAATCTCCTTCAGTGCCTCCTTGGGGTGCAATGGCAGGTCGGGAGTCAGCACCACCGCCGTCCCCTCAAACGCCTCTTTCAAGGCTCTCGCCATCGGACAACTTCCCGTGGCGAAGAATCCGTGTAGGAATAATATCTTCTTCATGCTCTATTCTTCAATGTCTTGTTTACTTTGTGTCTCTTTTCTTGATTGGTCCGGAGTGGTTGCCTCTGTTGAGCTTGATTCCGTGCTTGTTGAGAATGCGGAATACGGAGCTTCTGCTTCTGAATCCGCTGGCTCTCCAGATTTCATCTATCGGATGTCCGGCAACATAGAGGTTCACTACAGTCTTCTCTCTGTCGAGCTTCTGCATCTTGCTGGCAGAAACAGGAGGCAGAGACACAATCATCTTTTCCTGCAGCTTGATTACATGCTCTGCAGATTTCCTGAGAGCAAGGACTTCGTCGGGCAGGGAACCCATCATTACCAATACGTCAGATGGCTTGGTTTCCGGAAACAGGATGTTGCTGGAGTCAATCCGGTCGTGGATGCTGATGATGCGAATGACCTTTACCCGGCAGAATTCCAGGAATATTGCCAGTTCACGACTGCCACGCAAGGCGTTGGAAAATTTCGGAATCACCAGTTCATCGCCTCTTTGCAATGCTGCCATCAGCTGTTTCCACAGCGGTCTGTGGCGTTCGTTATCATCACTTTCTTCGATGATTCTTACACAACCGAACTCGTTCATCCATTTGCGGTCTTCTTCCAGTTTGTCATACTGGGATGTAGCCATGATGTAGCCTACTTTTGCCATATCAAAATGTTTTATTGACTGATAACTTGATAGTTATGCGCCTTTTTATGGCAGGATAACACCTGCTCAGGCACGATTTTTCTGCAAAGATACAAATTATATTCAGAAATGGATTCATACTATTTGGTTTTGTTGGTTCAGCAGACTTGATTTAACCTAATTTATAAATAGGAGCGCATCTTCAAGAATCATACTGCAAAGAGTATGAAACATAAAATAACATAAAGTCTGATTGTAGTGTCGTTAATGTGGCATTTTATCTGTATCTTTGCACGCAAAAATTTTCAATTACATGCCAATGGATAATAGGAATACAGTACAGTTGAACAGTTTTGTCGGTTGCTTCGGTAACTCCTCAGCAACAGGTCTCAAAAACCAAATGAAAGAAAGTAAAGCAAGTGAAAGAAAAACAACTCAGCAGAGTTTATTCTTTCACTTGCTTTTTTTATGTGCCTTACTCATGATCACCTCATGCAGTGGAAGTCGTCAATATGATTTCAAGTCTTCTGAAGATGCGTTGAAACAGTACCAGGCTTTCTTTCAGACGATAAAAGTACATTCTGACTCTGATTCAGAGCAGCTTGCAGGTTTCATCAACCAGTGGCACGAGTATGGAGACACCGTGTTGAACTTCATCAGGAAGGACCCTTCGTTCAATGCGCACAGTGGACTTTCCATGAAGTATGATCTGATTTCAGACTCCATCCGCACAGAACTGCTGGGGATGACTGGCAACTGTACTTTGAGCGATGTGGCTTATGTGAAGCTCCACACCTCTTTATATAAGGATAACAAGGAACTCGGCTCTTTGAAGGAAAATGCCACCAAGTTCTTCGCCACCTTGGATCAATCGCCTGCCTACGACCTGGAAGTTCACAGAGCCTTGGCCAACTACTCCAAGTTCCTGCTGAGCACTAAGTCGCATGGCATCAAGTCAAGAAAGGAACTCGTGGCGTTCCTGCATGAAGAAGACCGCCATTTCCGCACGTTCCTCGCTCATATCGACGAATGCTCATCCATCGGAATGACGGAAATCACCAACCATACGGCAGACATCTGTTCTGCCATCTACAAATCCGCTTCCAGGAATTAGCTGCCTGCTTCTGAGACCCTCGTTCTCATGTCCATGCGAACAGACCGCCGTCTGATTCTCAACGCCCAGGTTTGCCGTGACGCTTTGAAGCGAGGAAAAATCAGAGATGCTATCCAATCCAATGCCTATCTCTGGATGATATTGCAGCCCTATCTCTCGATGGATGCGCTGGCCATTGCCATGCTCACCCCGGAGCAGGCTCAGCTGATGACGGACATCGCCAAGGATTATCCTGCCATCATCACGAGACTTGAAGGCAAGCACCTTGTCAACAAGGAAGTGTCCAACAAGATTCCAGCCCAGCTGATATAGCGTCCCTGGACCCCCATAAAATCAAGGGGCTTCTGGAGTCCTTGAACATGGGATAGCTTACGTACTGATTTTCGTTTACTTCTCCTGACATGATGTATTCTTAATGCTTGAACGATAGATTAGAGGCCGAAGAACAAAGGCAGAGCCTGGGCTTTAGCAATGAGGATGATACATGCGCCAACAACCATCATGATCTTCTTCTTGAAATCTTACTGATTGCTCGTAATATACTGATAATCAATACTAATTAGGGTGGCAAAATGACGAAAGAAACAAATTAGGAACAACAAAATCAAGAAACCCCAAAATGAAAGCATGAGAAAACAATTATTAACACGGTAAATAACGGAATTTTTCCGATTTTATCCTTTTCAATATGTAGTCATTATAAAAAATGGTAAATCTCTTATTAGACTAACTGAGTGAAAATATAAAGGGCTTTTTAACCTTGATGAAAGTTAAAAAAAATAAATATCTCATATTTTCTCGTTAGATTTATATATCTTTGCATCAAAATTAAACAAATATGAATATATGGCTAATTTGAATAGACTTAAAGCAGTACTTGCAGAGCAAGATAAAACAGGGAAATGGCTTGCTGAACAACTTGGAAAATCAACTTGCACTGTGAGCAAATGGTGTAAAAACTCTGTTCAGCCAGATCTTAATACGCTAAATGAAATAGCGAATAAACTACACGTAGATATTAAAGATCTGTTAGTTAGCAATCTGAATGATATAAAATAACATGGTTAAATATGAATTATCACAAGAGAAATTAGATGTGATTAACAAAACACGTTCTAATATATTTGATTGGAGAGGACAATTTACTCCAGAGCTTATTGAATATCTTCTTTCAGTTTTCTCAAAACCAGGAGACGTTGTTGCAGATCCGTTTTCTGGAAGCGGAACTGTTCTGTTAGAATCAATTCGCTGTGGATATGATGCTTTGGGGTTTGAAATAAATCCGAGCGCATTTTACATGTCCAAATTCTTTGAGTATTGTAAATTGACACTTAGTAAACGGGAAGAACTTATCACAGAACTTCGCGAACTAGTTGGGTACAATATTAAAAATATGAATTCTGACAAAATGGTTTACACAAAAGACAATGATTATCGCACAGCTTATGTGGAATTGCTTGATTTTGCAAAATATTGCAATTCGGTTATTCCTAATCATTTATTGCCTTTTGTGATAAATGTATTATTCATGTGCGAAAAGGATAAAAAGATGTCTTTAAAAGCATCTCTTGTTAAGAATATAAATTCTTTGAAGAGTCTTTTGTTTTCATTACCTAAGACCAATAATAAGATTGAAGCAAATTGGTCAGACGCACGTTGCATCTCGGAAAAATATAATGAGAAGATAGACATTATTATTACTAGTCCTCCATATATAAATGTATTCAATTATCATCAAAACTATAGAGGTATAGTAGAGTGTTTTAATTACAATCTTTTAAATGTTGCAAATAGCGAAATAGGTTCAAATAGAAAAAATAGGCAAAACCGTTTTAAAACAGTTGTTCAATATGCGATAGATATGGGACATGTATTACAGAGTTGCACTTCTTCGCTCAAAACTGGAGGGGTGATGATTTGGATTGTAGGTAGATGTTCAAACGTGAGAAAAGTTCCATTTTATAATTCAAACATAATCTCAGACCTTGTAAACATTATACCTGGTCTTCAGTTGGAACAAATATCTCAACGTCAATTTGGAAATCGTTTTGGCGAGAAAATAATAGAAGATATTATTATCGTAAAAAAGACTTCTAACGTTGCTTTTGTTCCATTAAGTAACACTTTTGAAGCTATTGGCATACGACACTTGGAAAAGGCATTGCCATATGTTGAAGAAAAAGATAAAGCCGATATAGAAGTGTTAATAAACAAACATAATACTGTAATTGAATCTCCAATACTTAATAAATTATGATACAATTTCCTCATAAAGAAAAGTTGCTTGCTGCAATAGACAACAGAAAAGCAGCAGGTGATATTGATATTTTACGTGAAGCTTATCATGCTTATGAACAATGGATACAGCAGATGACGTCTTTACGTTCAACTGGTGACGAATTCCTGTCGGACTTGGTAAGACTACTTAACGAGTATAAAAATTATCTTGAAGTAGATCTTATAGCAGGTAGAGGAAGTGATTTTATCAAACGTCAAAAGGGACAACTGAAATTGGACAATAGTGTAATTGAAGAATTTTTGCCATATTTAGTTTCCCCTAAATTGTTGGATAATCTCCCAACAAATTACGAACTTGAAACAGGGTCTCAGACCAGTTTTATGTCATTATCTTTTTGTCCATCAAGCATAAGAACACTTGACAAGCCGCAAGTTACTATCAAAGAGAAAGATCAAGATTTTACAATAGGTAAATCTGTATTTTATAAATTTTCAACAGACCAATCATTTAGTGCAAACAATACGATAGATGGCAAATTATTTTTGGCGGTGCTTGCTGCTGAATGCAAGGTTAACTATGACAAAACCATGTTCCAAGAATGTGCAGGTACAGCAGCAAGGCTTAAACAAGGATGTCCTATTTCAAAATATTATGCTCTTGTAGAATATCTTGATATGCAACCAGAGGACACCCGATTGACAAGTATTGACAACGTATTTCTTTTAAGGAAGTGCAAAAGGCTACCATACGAGAAAAGAAGTGTATACGAAGAGGTTAGGGCACAGCATATAAACAACCCCATTAGTTTTGACGTAATGAAGTTGTTTGTGAAAGAGATGCAGAATTTTATCAATGCAACATGGTATGATCCAGAAGCTGCTTTGGCAAGAGGTGCATTTGTGTAAAACGTATCCATAAACGTATTACTTTTTATAACACTATCTTTAATAAGTTCAATCGTATTATGCTAAGCAAATGTATTTTTTAACTATAAATTCGAAAAGCATATGGTTATAGAAATAACGACAAAAAAAATTGCAGTGTTTTTCACCATCGTCATTTTGATTTGCGGTGGCTTTGCCTGTGGATTTTATTTAGGGAAAAGAGGAACTGTTCCTAAAGAAGAATACACAACTGCTCGACAATACGCTATCTATACGTCAGAAATGTTAAAGGCATTACATTCCGACATAGGTAAGCCCTATATTAGCAATGTGGATTTTTGTACAAATGCAAGGGCCATAGCAACACTGAAAGCCAAAGCAACAGGCAAAAAATATTCAGAAACACAAGGCACCTCATATACATTAGAAGAATTGTTAGATGTAAATTCTTTGCTAAAAGAGGAATAAAAACGATATGCACAGAAGGTATAGTATGTAAATCTTTTTACTTACTATAATTCTGTGCTATCATCATCCCTATGCCTCCTGCAACCACAAAGAAACCAATCGTGAAGAAGGACCAAAAGCCCCCTGAGCATAGTGACCGAGGTAGCAACCATCATATTCCTTGTATCGTTCACTAACTTTTTTCCGTTCATCAGCAAACATGGAATTGACCTCACGGATATGCATCTGCATCTGTGCGGTCATCCATTGGCGTTCTTTGCCAAACAGTTCTTGGATTTTCTGCCAGTCAGCATCATTGACATTTACAGACACCTATAATTTTGTGGGAGCATTTTCCAAAACTTTGTCTATGTGCTGATTGATGGTATCTACCTTTTTGCTGATATTAGTCACAGCACTCCCTAATTTGGCTTCTGCACGTTGATATTGCTGAATGGCAGATTTCAGCTCAAGTGTGGCATTGATGAAGGTGTTGGTAGCCTTGTCAATGTCCACACGACAACAATCAATGTAAAGGTGCAGTGTTCCTGACCTGGAATCCGAGTGCAGTCCACCCACATTCATAGAAAGGTGAATTTCATCTTTGGCGGTTCAATGGAACGCATGCGAGAGCTAGCCTTTGGCAATCAGGAGGTGGATTTTGAAAGCAAGGGTGGCAATAAGCTTATCCGGCGAATGCCCGAAATAGGGAGTGGGCAAGAAGATGCCTGGCAATGGCACGCAAGATGTGCGCTCCGTCTGTCGGAAGAAAAAAAGAAGATGTAACACCATGCTCATTTGTTTACGCAAGTAACCAATCATCAAAGACAACAACATGAGAAAGAAAATATTATCAACAGCAATGATGTGCCTGACAGCAATGACAGCTTCGGCACAAACCGTTATCGCATCAGCGCCCGTGTTCTTCTTGGGATCACTTTGAGTGCCATCTTGGGTGCCAATCCATAATTTCCTCTTTACCTCACTCTTTACCTCACCTTTGCCTCATTCTTAACCTCACATTCAGTATTCTTAACCTTACTTTCATTATTCTTCATTTTTTTTGATCATTAGCAGTGCTATCATCAGTTTTCTATGTACTGCGTTTCTGGGTATTTGCCTGGGTGCTTGTTATGTTTATGTTGTTGAATATCAGAATATAATCACCGACTTTGCACATAATATCCATAAGATTATTACGTGCAAAAACAATGAATATATCTAAAAAGCGCATAGCGACCAATTCAATTGCGCACACAGTGTATTCGCATTTTCAATAAAGTTTAGTCAGCTGTACTATCATGATTGAATGATACGGTAAATAAAATGAAATAAAGTAATAAAATCTCATGAAATTATAATTTTTCATAAAAAGAACATTATATGATACTTTTGCTTGTTTAATCCAAAAACATTTCTTATCTTTGCACGAAAAGTACAATATAATACACTACTTGATATGAAAATTCAAGAAGTAATGAAATTGCAGCGTAAGGCCTTGGGGATTACCCAGCAAGACCTCGCTGACATGTCTGAGATAGCCATTTCTACCATCAAGAAAATAGAGAGCGGTAAAGGCAACCCTTCTCTATCAACGGTTGAAAAAATCATGGATATCCTTGGCATGGAGGTTAAATACGAGATTCGTCAAACAGTTTAAATAAAGTAAGTTATGAGAAAAGCTATCGTTTATTGCCACGACACAGAAGCAGGACTCTTAGAAGAGTCAACTCCTGGCAGAGGTTATACCTTCACATACGACAAGCAATATATGTTGGATAGGACCCATGATCCTGTCTCACTTACTATGCCTTTCAGGGAAGAACCTTATCAGTCTGATTATCTATTCCCGGTTTTTACCAATATGCTTCCAGAAGGAGCAAACAGAAAGATAGTCTGCAGAAGTTGGCGATTGGATGAGAAGGATTTTTTTGGACTTCTTCTGAAGATAGCAACCCATGATACGATTGGATCCATAACCGTAAAAGAAGTAGAATCATGAAAGAATTAAATCATTGCCCATCCACCCTTGCAGATGGTTTTTCCACTTACTCTCCTACAGCTTGCAAAAAACTGTTTGATGGTCAGAAAGTGTCGCATTTGCTTGATTTTGAAATAGATGAAATCAGTAAGACATCAGAGACTATGACAGCCATGAGACGTATCTCTGTTTCTGGAGCTCAGGAGAAATTTCCTGCAGTGATAGAGAATGGAATCATCAGAATCTCGCAGACGGATGAACGTTCTCGCTATATTCTGAAGCCGGCACCTTGGGACAACACGCTCTATACCAGGAAGCAGATTCCTGCCAACGAGCATCTTACCATGCAGATAGCTTCACAAGTATATGGTATCATTACAGCAGATAACGGCCTTTGCTTTACCCCTCATGGTGATATGGTATATATCACTAAGCGGTTTGACATAGCCAAGGATGGAAGCAAATATCTCATGGAGGATTTCGCTTCTCTGGTTGGTAAGAATGAAGCCGAGCAAGGTACTTATTTCAAATATGATGGATGCTTCGAGGATATTGCCTGTGCAATAAAACGATATATTCCTGCCTGGATGATAGCCATGGAACGTTTCTTTAAGTTGGTTGTATTCAATTACATCTACGGCAATGGAGACGACCATCTGAAAAACTTCTCTATCATGAGAATTGGCGAGCATTACCAACTTGCTCCTGCCTATGACCTGATGAACACCTGTCTCCATATCGAGGGCGATGACCTGGGTTTGAATGGTGGTCTTTCTCTGACTCTGGAGAAAAGTGATGTGTATGAGCGAACAGGACATCCTTGCCGTCTGGACTTTGAGAGATTCGGCGAGCTTATCGGTCTGAAGAAGAAGCGTATAGAAATGATTCTTGACTCTTTTTCTGTCTTGCCAGACGAAGTAGAGCATTTGGTCAACAATTCTTTTTTGAATGACAAGCTGAGACGTACCTATTTACGAATAGTCAAAGAACGAATTCAGAGATTCAATCGTAAATCAGAATGAGAAATATTTTGGTTAGGAGAGGTGTCTATCCATGGACTATCTCCCCTTAGCCAAGAAAAGATTTAGGAAGCCCTACTGACAATAGTGTCCGCAGTGCGGACACTATTGAATTAAAACGATTATATGTTGGTCATATCTGTATAAAACGTGTTATTGAGGGACACCTTGGGGGACATTTGAGGGACACTTGGGGGACATTTATCTCTGACAGTTGTATTTTTCTGTTTGCAGATTTTGTTTTAAAAATGAAACTGCAAACGGAACTGCAAACAGAATTGCAAGCGATATTGATTGGGCTATTTTTTTTATTCGTTTGTGTTTCAGATTGTTAGCATAATTCTTGTCTGTTTTCAAAAACGTTTTCATTAAGCAATTTCTTAATTGAAACCTTGGGTGACATCTTGAGGGACATCTTGGGGGACATTGAGTGACATTTTTATAGATTCGGTAGGAGGGCACTCGTTTTTATTGCTGTTCTTACAATACTGCTTAAAAGTAATTCCCCATATTTATAACATCAAAAAAGACAGCCAACAAAGTGACTGTCTTTAATTGAATGGGATAAATTATCATCCTCGATGGTAATGTTGCTCTTCTTCCTGAGCAACAACCTCTTCTTTTCCATTTGCTTAGCAACTTCCTTCACGTCGTCCATTGCATCCCAATTCAATTTCGCACACAGTGTATTCGCATTTTGAACCCCAAAAATCCTTAATGACCGAAAATGACCGTGACCTTAATGACCGGACCCTTTGGGGGTTGAAAATGAAAATGACCCTTAATGACTTTAACCCTACATGACCGGATTTCTCGGTAGAACGAAAAACGGCCGCTCTCCTCATATTGAGGTGAGCGGTCGATTTTGTTTTATGATTGAGTCTGCTTATAATAAGGTAGACTCCATGTTCTTTATCCCATGCAGCTCGTTACTCCGAGCGTAGTCGCGATAGCGGTCAGAATGCTGATGGCTATCTGCAGAATTGTTTTCCAAGTGTTCTCTTTCATCTTTTAGTGTTAAGTGTTAAATATTAAATGTTAACTTTGTGGGGCAAGTCCTGCTAGAGGATTGTGACTGCGGCTAGGGGCTAGCACCCTAGCCGCTGGGGGTTAACCCATATTGCCGTCGCCGCCGGTCTGGTTGGTATTTGAACCGCCACCTTCGGTATTGCCGGAGCCGCCTTCAGTAGTGCTTGAACCACCGCTAGGGGTAGAACCGCCAGGAGTATTATCCGGAGTAGTTGGCGCGTTGAGGTCAACGTTGGTCTTACCCTCCTTAATCGCCTTGATAACGGCTGCCTGAGCACTGCGGCTGGCTACGAGGTTGAACTCGGCGTCATCGCGAAGGTTCTTGAACTCCTGACCAGGCTCCCACTGAACCCTTACACCGGTGATGTTCTGCGAAGTGAACTTGTCAGCATCCTCAGCACCCTTCGAGGTGAGAAGGAGAGAGAAATCACCGAGGTCGCCCAGACGAATCTTCTTGCCTTCAAGCAACATCTCACGCATGCAGTCTACGGCGATGTAGAGGATGGCGCTGATGTCAGCTCTCGAATAAACACTTCCATGCGAGGTGATGTGCTTGGCAAACTTCTCGATGGTCATGATGTCGGTGTACTGTGAGATGGCGAAAGCATTCTGCTTCTCAGTCTTCACGAGTTCCAGGTCCTTTGGGTCAGGATTCTTACCCTCTTTCTTCGCCTGGTTGATGCGTGACTTAGCCTGGTTGATTTCCAGAAGATTTGCGTTCACGCTACGCATTACGATGCTGTAATTAATCATAGTCGTTTGTAGTATGTTTAGAGTCCTTTGTTTTGCAACTCCCCAGAACGCCCCGTTCCTGCCGTTTTCGGGGTCTTCATTGATGACCGGCGCCTGCCATCATTTATGACCCGTGTTGGTCTTAATAGAAGACCCGAGCAAGGCACAAAAGGCTGTTCTTTCGATTGCCGGTGCAAAGATACAACATTTTCGGGCAGAATGCAAGCTTTCCCCCTAACTTTCTATGCGAGAAAAGCTATAAGTATCTGTAATACAATAAGTTCTATTGATTTTCTATCTGAACTTTATTGCAAAACAATCCACAATGGGAAAAGTACGGATGAAAAACAAGCGTGTCATTAAGGGTCAGTGTCATTAAGGGTCATTTAGAAAAATGAAAGTGTCATTTTGAGCTATAGTATATATAAATATTTATTTATATATACTATAGGGGAGTTTTCTCCCCCGAAAATGAAAATGACCCTTAATGACCTTGACCCTTAATGACACGCTAGATGAACTTGTGAGTTTTACCTGATATAGGTTGTGTGTATGTCTGAATGCGTTGGTTGTTAGTGTGTTATGTCTATACTGTTATATTTCTACTCTAATATTATGTGTATAATAATTATCTACATGTTAAGTCACTTTAGTTAGCTGATATGTTGTTCGATTCTACATTTTTATCCTTGTTTCATGTTGTATTTTGTCAAAAATACGTCGTGTTAGAGGCGGATTTAATGTCCGAGGAGGGGCATTTTTTGCCCATACTAGAGGGGATAAAACATCTTCCTAACCCCCATATTTTGCATTTTTTCGTTAAATAACGTGATAAAATTCTTTGGTTTGCCAACTTTTTATTATCTTTCTAGTAATTAATAAATTATTGACGTAGCAATAGTCCGAAAAGCTGGAAACTACATAATAACAATACTAAGATGAAAAGTGATAACCTATTGTTATATAGTTATTTAGTATGTATATTTTGTGTGTGAAGTGAAGCCTGTATATTGTGTTATTAATGGAATATATATTTACTTTTAAAATCATAGCATTCGCTTTTTATGCATTCTTCCAATACCTGTTTTCAGCGATGAAAAACGGAAAAAATAGAGTTTTCTGTTTACAAAATGCGTTTTTTAGCCTATGAATAGCCGATTTTGCCCTTTAATTCATGCCCTCATCGAGCAGCTGAAGGAGGAATATCCATTAGCCACGATTCATGGTCACAATGAGTTTGCCAATAAAGCCTGCCCCTGCTTTAATGTAAAGAAGGAGTGGGGCTAACAGATAGGGAACGCACTGCCTTCCCTATTTATACTTATTTTCCGATGCAACATGTGGATGTTGCTGATAGTATAGCTTTCTATTGGATTTTTGGCTAAATGATATGCTAAATAATAATAAAATTGCTGCAAAGTAAGTCTGTTTTCAAAATTTTCAATTATCTTTGCTGATAGCAATAAAATAGATAAAAGATATTAATCGAATTAAAGTCGTGTTGGTTATCAATATGTAACCACCGATTTGTATTATCTAAAAACTAAGGATTATGGCAAAGATAAAAGTTGAAAATACAGAAATATCTGTTGTTAATGTTCAAAATGAGGATTATATCTCTCTGACAGATATGGCACATAGCCAAATGCAAGAGCATATTATTTTCAGATGGATGAGCCTCAAAAGTACAATAGAATACCTCGGTGAATGGGAAAAGCTATATAATCCGAATTTTAATTGTACCGAATTCGATACAATTAAAAATGCAGCAGGAAGCAACAACTTCGTGCTTTCTGTAAAGGCATGGATTCAAAGAACAGGTGCAATAGGCATCATGGCAAAAGCTGGCCGATATGGTGGAACTTATGCTCATCGAGACATTGCGTACCACTTTGGAATGTGGATTAGTCCTCGTTTCCAACTTTTGTTGGTAAAAGAGTATCAACGTCTTAAAGCTGATGAGCAGAAACAATTGTCATGGTCTGCCAAGCGGGAACTATCAAAGATAAACTATCGCATTCACACGGATGCTATCAAAGTAAATCTCATTCCTGCGGAAGTGACTCGTGAGCAAGCTGCCATGAAATATGCTGATGAAGCGGATGTACTCAACATAGCCATGTTCGGCATAACTGCGAAACAATGGCGTGAGCAGAATCCCGACAAGAAAGGCAACATTCGTGACTATGCCAGTATTAATGAACTTATCTGTCTCTCAAATATGGAGAATCTCAACGCTGTATTTATCAATGATGGTATGGCGCAGTCTGAGCGACTTATCAAACTCAATCAGATTGCCATTCAGCAGATGAAAATTCTTGAAGATACAGGCGGAAGAAACTTATTAAAATAAAGATGAATATGGCAATAAAGGATTAGGATGGAAATACGGTGGGATGCATTTTTATCTGCTGCATCCCCCTATGTAAATGCATATATTTCTTGTAGCGGCTTTAAACTTTGTCTTCTATCTTTGTGAATAGGCATTTCCCTTTTCTATAATCGTTGGGAGAAATTCTTTTTTTGTCATCAAATTCTAATTTATAGTCTTCAACATCCCATTCCCAAGCTTCTAGCATTACATAATGTTGGTCATATAGAATCCAAATGAGTTTATCCCAAAGATAATTCGTTGCTTTAGGAACCATTGTGACTTTACTTCCAGGCTTACCACTTGGTCTATTTGCTTTTACCTGGTATCTTTGATGATTAAAAACAAAATCTGCACCTTTACTTACTGCGGTTTTATCCTGCATGTAATCAGAATAATCACTTTCTGACATTCCAACTAACATCGCTGCATCAAATTCAGATATAACAGAAGTAATCTGTGGAGCAACACCATATTTTGATTGCCATTGCAAGGCAATCTCAACAAGTTTATCTCTTAACATAATAATCCATTTCTTGATATTTGCTATATATTAAAATCAGCAAAATTATTTTCCGATGCAACATGTGGATGTTGCTGATAGTTAAGCTTTTATCTTTTAAACGGTACAACTACCCTTTTTGCAAGTGCAGAGAAAATGAACAACAAATGTAATATGCTTATTCTCAACCTGTTAGCGATGAAGTTGTACCGTTCTTTTTAGCCTTTTTTGTAAGATTCTGGAAACAAATGCAATGCATTGTTTCTCAGCCTCTTCCGTTTCTTGTGTTACAGAACGCTTATCTGGTTGCAAAGATACAGATTTATATTGGATTAGAGCAAACTATTATCTTAAAAAATATTATTCCACAGTTGCTTTTTTCGATAATTTTAATCGCACCACTTCATGTATCACAGTCAATAAGTTGCAGACAATGGGCAATGTGAACATGGTTTACATAATCTGAAAGCAGACAAGATACACAAGCGCATATAGCATTACTTTGGCTTGCAACCAATTGTCTTAGAATCTTGGATAACGTCTTTGACACTGTTACGAAATGCCTACTGCCACCATTCAAGAGTGTAGAACAAAGTAAGCTCCGTCATGCCTGTCTCTCCAAGAAGAAAACCTTTGTAGAGCAAACCAATCACTCACCAAATGACTATGAGAAAGTGGCTTCTGACACTATTGTTTAAGTACCATTGCAAACTGTACATGAACCAGAGGTTATTTGGAACGACAATAGTGACAAACAAGATGAACGGCTACGATAATAAGCCTGTATTGATGAAATAACACAAGGAATAAAATAATCTTGAAATCTCATGCAAGTTTTTGATTTCTTTTGCGTTTATAGAATAATTATAACCCTTTAATATCAAGAAGCGTATGAAAATTAGAATGATTTCTATGGCATTAGCAGCTTTGCTCTGTTTGGCAAGTTGCGGTGATGATGACTCTGGTATTCAACTCACACAAGACGAAATCATTGGTGACATAAATACTGGTAAAAAGATTGTGATTACCTCTCTTACCACCTATACGGAAAGTAGCAGCAAAGTTAATGTAAATGGAGCTAAAGGCAAAATATCAGCAACATCTTCCGATGAAAGTATAGCCAAAGTCTCGTGCTCAACAAATGAAGCAGAGAAAGAAATCTATGTAAGTGGTGTTTCTGTAGGAAATACCACTATCACCATAACCGATTCCGATGGAAATACTGCTGTATTAAAGGTTGAAGTAAAAGATTGGACGACTCTTTGGGAACTTAGTAGAACAATATATGTGGTAGATAGAAAATGTTTTGTTGAAGGTGTTTCTTCTGAGGATTCTGCAACTATTGCAGCTGATGCCATAGAGAAAGACTCATACAATAAATATTATACAATACGTACTCGTGTTTATATTCCTTCTGGCCCTTATGCAACCAAGAGACTAACCATTACAGATGATAAAGGAAATGTCCGCATGGATGGAATTCTTAAGATTCAACCAAATGCTGATAACTCCGAAGTTTGGCATTTATTACCTATTGGTAATTATACGGAAGTCGTTTTGGCTACATTTTACTATGACCAAAAAAGTATAGTCAAAGATGTAACAGGTTATTATAAAACGGCATATCCTAAGATAAAGAAAGTTGAGCTACATGCCATTTGCGCAATAGAGGAATTGGAGCCGGACAAATAATTGATAGAAGTAAGTTACATTTATATCTGAATAAATTGCAACATTGTGGCATTAACCTCTACATTCAAAATGAACAGCTTATATTATTGGACGAAGAAGGACATCCGTCCCTCTTTGCCCCGATAATGATAGCCACACTTTCGACCTGTGCGCAATTGGAACGTGATAATATCTCATTCCGATTACAGTCAGGAAGGAAGCGGTTTATATCTTTGTCGCAATAAAAATAAAAAGAAGTATGAAAAAGATAGTTTTTATTCTACTCATTTTTTGTAGTTTTCTTGTAGTATGGGGATGCAATAAGAATAAAACGAAATGTGTTCCACAGAAAGAAGCAACTTCTGATTCTTCTATGAGAAGTAATGACGACACTCTAAGCCTTATGATAGAGCATGAGGTTGACGATGTTGATTATGGCGTGATTATAAAACGTGGCGACAAGACCATTCATCGCTTCGGATACAAATATCCTGAAGATGATGATTTTGTACCAAATGAAGAACGTATTGATAGTTGTCTGTTGACTGACTTGAATTTTGACGGTATAAAAGAAGATGTGCTGTTTTATTTGGGTAGCTTTGGTGCTTCTGGCACTGAACATTTTGATGCATATGTTTGGAATCCTAATACTGAGCATTATGACAAAATTGAAGAATTCAAAGATATTCCAAACCCCAAAATCAGCGACAAATATAAGTGTATTCTTTCAAGAGTGTATGTTTCTTCCGCAGAGAACGAATATGTAAAATATGTATGCACCAATGGACATCTCATTAAGGTTGCCGAATTGAGACAATATTGGAAAGGGAACATTTATCCAGAGCGAGACAGGGCTGTTTATGAAGAGCATTTTGTTAAAGCTAATGTTTGGAAGAGAAACTTGAAACTAAATCAAATTAGCGATTTCTGGAAACCGGTCGTACCGTTTTGATTATATCCAATTGGAGTTGGTGGGGTCATATAAAAATAAAAGGAATTATGGGCAAATATCGCTTTCCATAATTCCTTTCTAATATTTTTTCTTTTTAATGAATTGTAGATATTACCTTTTTCCTATTATTAAAAATATATATGCGTCCGTTCTCTATGCTTGTTACCTTTTTTCCAGACAAATCATATATCTGTTCTCCCTTTTGTGGGCTTATTGTAATGTTATCGACTCCTGTTGTCGGGAAATCATCCGTTTAAGGGGGAAATACCGTACAACGAGTGAAGCGATTAAACAATCACAATCATAGCAATAAAACTATTAATTTTACGTTCTTTTCAAAAAGGGGTTGTGCAATAGTGGCTTAAAGGCTAAAAGCACTACCTTTGAATGCTGTTAAATATGGTAATGTTCAAAGTCACAATTTGTGATATTGGAAAAATGAATATAAATATGACAGAAAAATAGAAAAAAGGAGAGCAGCGAACTGTGTATATCACATAGGTGCATCCATTAAGGACTTAGGCAAAAAGTGTTTTGGTTTCTCCAAGATGGCAACAAAATAGTTCAAAGAGCGAATCGCCCCACTTTGGGGCTATATTTGGGCTACAGGAGGCATTTTCACGTTGCATAAACAACTCGTTCGCCAACTGGTTGTCAGAGTTAGTTAACGCCGAGGATTGCATAAAGGCTTTCCAAGGCATATGTTTAATTCAAATTTAATCCACTTTTTAAAGTGGAGTCATAGATAAAATCATATAGAATAAAGATGAAGGAATTAGTGGGTATTATATTATTGACAGTTTTGGTAGTATTTGGTTCATGCAACTCCAATACTAATGTGTCTCTTGTGGGAACATCTCCGCAACTATTTGGTGTACGCCAAGTAAGCTCAGGTAATCCTGGCTATAGAAATAGAGAGTTGTTCATAAACGAATTGGAAAAAAAGTGTAAATATCCTATTGAGTTTCAAAAAAATAATTTGGAGGCATACGTTGCTATTGAGTACAAGACAGACCAACGAGGATATATTGTTAAAAAAAAGTGGTTGCTTGCGACAATAAAAAATTCAAAAAGATAACATTGGATATATTCGACGAAGTTAAAACTCTTAAAATAGCCACAACAGAGAAAATAGATACAATCTACTTCCAATACAAGATACAAGGTTCACCAACTTTAATCCATTCAAAAGTAGATGTCAAGATTATCGGCTATGGCAGCAATAATAAATCAATTTTAATGAAGTAACTCGATTTATCATAATTCACTACTGTCCAATAAAAAAGCAATTCAAATACACGTTCTTCTTCAAGTGGGAATGGTTTTGGTTCTTTTGGAAGTGGAAGCAATAGTAGTAGTCAGGATTTTAATAGATGATTGTTTATGAAGAAACTGTTAATAATAAAGCCAAAACAAAATAGGTTAGTGATAGTGACCTTTGTAATTTTCATTTTTGTCTAACATAAAAAATAATGAGTATGAAAATTAATTTTATTTTTTTGCTAGGATGCATGATTGCATGTTTATTGTTTCTTTCTTGCTCTGTTGGGGATAAAAGTAATAGTCAAGTAACGGAAGCAAGTGCTTTAACTAGTAATGTGCAAGAGAATAAATCCGAGCAAGAGACCAAAACAGCAAAAGAGGCCAACTCTGTACAAGGAAACCTTGGCTTGGAACTCTCGCAGACGCATTTTACGAATAAACCTCAAGTTGTTACGTTGACTATAACCAACAATTCACCATGGACTTGTATCGTTGGTTATGAGTACTTTATCGAGAAGGAAAATAAAGGTTGGAAAAAGATTCCATTGAAGAATGCTGCCTTTATAGAGATAGGTCTTGGCATCCGACCAAACACTGCCAGAAAATTTCAAATTGATCTGGGCAATGTATGTCAGAAATATACGAAAGGGACATATCGCATTGGGAAGAAAATGAGAATAGAGACAACAGAAGGCTACAGAGATACAACGGGTTACTGCTCGTTCAACGTCTTATAATTAATGCCACTTTGCGCACTAAAAGGTGTGTGAAGTGGCATTGTTGTTTATGAAACTATTGTAAAGAAAAATGCCTTTATCTTCATATAGTAGGTGTATGCCTTGGGAGTTGTCGCAAGAATAGGAATCATTAATCGATGACATATATAGTAGAAAGAAAAAATTGGCTTTTTCTACTCATTCCATGTAAAACGTTTTATCATATGACATGCATATATATACGACAGTAAATCAATGAATCT
>JAJWLX010000061.1 GCA_021636625.1 Prevotella sp.
AACAAACTATGCAACTTTAAACGGGTACCTTTTTCAGTGACCTCCCTGGGCTAGGTGCTTCTGGGCTTTCAGCCCGTGTGGGGTCAATCTATATCATATTTTATATATGGTATTTCCTTTGATAGTTTCTCTTTGATTTTACCGGTGCTCCATTGAAGGAGTCGGCACCTCTTCCGATGTGCGGACCACGGCTGCCGCCCCGATAGCTCTCGTGGAAGCTGGCTCCGCCGCAGTACTCGCTCCAGCGGGCACGGATTCTATCTACATAATCTGCCGTCTCTGTACCTCGCATATAACCATATTTTACCACTGGGTCGCCATAATAGGCGGGTTGGGTAAGGCGCAGCACGTATTCTCTTACATGTCCCCAGTTCTGTGGGTTGCCACCATGTTTCCTGGTCAGTGCCATCGCATCACGGATATGGTGGAAACCACCATTATAGGCAGCCAGAGCGAAGAGCGCACGCTGTGCCGGATCGCCTACATCCGAAAAATGTCCCTGGAGTTCTGCCATGTATCTGGCTGCTGCTGCCACATTCGCCTCTGCATCGTGGATGGCACTCATCGGTAATCCCAGGTGGGCAGCGGTAGATGGCATGATCTGCATCAGTCCGCAGGCGCCAGCCCATGATCTGGCATTCGGGTCGAAGCAACTCTCCTGGTAACACTGTGCAGCCATCAGGCGCCAGTCCATACGTGCCGTTCCGCTGTATCTCATAAAGAGATGGTCGTAGCGAGAGATGACTCCCTTGGAACGGTTGAGGAAAGGAGAATAGACATGTCGGCGGATGCTTGCCGTAGAGAGCAGGAAGGATTCTTCCTTTTTCACCTCGGCTATCAGTTTCGGCTTGAACCATCCGTTCAGGGTGTCGGCGAGACTCTTGTTGCCGCCAACTACTGCCCACTGCGTCTTGCCTTTATCAGGCGTTACGCCGCAGAAAAGTAGATTGATAGTCTTGCTATCTCCGGAAACCGATTTTGCAGCCGTATTGTTCTTTCCTGCCGATGACTTTTCACCTTTTAATATATGACGGGGCAGGGGAACGGCGATGATGTCGCCTTCTCCCTTCTGGAGTTTCTGAATCATCTCGGTAGTGTCCTTGCATTCCTCCACTCTCAACGACACACCAATCTGCTGGGCAAACTTCTCGCAGAGCAGGTACTGCAGACCCATTCCGTGGTTGTGGTAATCATAATAGGTGGTAGGACCATTCACTGTAAGCATGATCAGCTCGCCATTGTCCTGGATATCCGACAGCGACAAACCCCGTTGCTGAGCCTGAGCGCCAGCATCGCCATCTGCTGCGTTTTCGTCAGATTCCTCTTCGTCAGAACCGTCCATAGACTCCACTTCGCCCACGGGAGTTCCCCAGGGAGTGAGTTCCTGTTGCGGTTTCTTGTCAGCGCAACTGGCAAGCAAAAACAGCGAATATAATGTGTATAAATATAATTTTTTTCTCATTGCGACTGCAAAAGTACAAAAAAAAAGCATATAAGTACGAAATTATTTGCATATTCTAACAATTTTATGTACTTTTGCAATGTTTTTCAAACAAAATACAGAAATATGTTACGAATAGCAGTACAAAGTAAAGGTCGTCTGTTCGACGACACAATGAATCTTTTAGCAGAGGCGGACATCAAGGTAAGCGCCTCAAAGCGCACTCTTCTGGTGCAGGCAAGTAATTTCCCTCTGGAGGTGCTCTATCTCCGCGATGACGATATTCCTCAGAGCGTAGCCTCTGGCGTTGCCGACATCGGTATTGTGGGTGAGAATGAATTTGTAGAGCGTGGTGAAAACGCACAGATTATCGACCGATTGGGTTTCAGCAAGTGCCGCTTGAGTCTTGCCATCCCTAAGAAGATTGATTATCCAGGATTGCAGTGGTTTAATGGCAAGAAGATTGCTACCTCTTATCCTAACATCCTGCGCAACTTCATGAAGAAGAACAATATCAATGCCGACATTCACGTCATCACTGGTTCTGTGGAGATTAGCCCGGGTATCGGTTTGGCAGATGGTATCTTTGATATTGTCAGCTCTGGTTCTACACTGGTAAGCAACAATCTCGCCGAGGTTGAGGTAGTGATGAAGAGCGAGGCTCTGCTCATCGGCAACTGGAAAATGGATGATGAGAAGCATCAGATTCTCAACGAAATGTTGTTCCGCTTCGAGGCTGTACGCTCTGCACAGGACAAGAAGTACGTGATGATGAATGCCCCTAAGGCAAAGGTCGAGGAGATTACCCAGGTATTGCCAGGTATCAAGAGCCCTACCATCATCCCATTGGCAGACGAGGAGTGGTGCTCTATCCACACCGTTCTCGATGAGAAGCGCTTCTGGGAAATCATCGGTAAGTTGAAGGAACTCGGTGCACAGGGCATCCTGGTGACACCAATCGAGAAGATGATATTGTAACATTGAACTGTTTGCAAAGTTCAATGTATTAATAAATTTCAAAGTATAATAAGGAATGAAGGTAATAAAGTATCCTGCAAAGGAGGAATGGAGCGAGATTGTAGAACGCCCACACCTGGATGTATCGCAGTTGAATGCGACCGTACAAGGTGTACTCGACGATGTGAAGAACCATGGCGATGAAGCCGTGAAGCGTTACGAGGAGAAGTTTGATCATGCCCATCTCGATTCTTTGGCTGTGACTGAAGCTGAAATCGAAGAGGCTGAGAAAATGGTTTCTCAAGAACTGAAAGACGCTTTGCACCTCGCCCATCATAACATTGCCGCATTCCATCAGAGCCAGAAGTTTGAGGGTAAGAAGGTGGAAACCTGTGCTGGTGTCACCTGCTGGCAGAAGAGCGTGGCGATAGAGAAGGTGGGATTGTATATCCCTGGTGGTACTGCACCTTTGTTTAGCACCGTATTGATGCTCGCCACTCCTGCCAAGATTGCCGGTTGCAAGGAGATTGTTCTCTGCACGCCTCCTAACAAGGAGGGTAAGGTGAATCCTGCTATCCTGATGGCGGCAAAAATTGCTGGCGTAAGCAAGATTTTCAAGGCTGGCGGCGTGCAGGCCATCGGTGCGATGGCTTACGGAACAGAAAGTGTGCCTAAGGTATATAAGATCTTCGGTCCGGGCAACCAGTTTGTGATGGCTGCCAAGCAGCAGGTTTCTCTCCACGATGTAGCTATCGATATGCCGGCAGGACCTTCGGAGGTTTGTCTCATCGCTGATGAAACAGCCAACCCTGTCTTTGCGGCTGCCGACCTCTTATCGCAGGCTGAGCACGGCTTCGACTCTCAGGTTTTCTTCATCACTACCTCCGAGAAGGTTTTGGAAGATGTGAAGAAGGAAGTGGAAGTGCAGTTGGAGCAGTTGCCACGTAAGGAGATGGCGCAGACCTCATTGGACAACTCCAAGTTCATCCTTGTGAAGGACGAAGAGGAAGCCATCGATCTCTGCAATACCTATGCCCCTGAGCATCTCATTATTGCAACTGCTGATTATGAGCAGCTTGCCGAGAAAGTGGTGAATGCGGGCAGCGTATTCCTGGGCAACTATGCATGTGAGAGTGCCGGTGACTATGCCAGCGGTACCAATCATACCCTGCCAACCCATGGCTATGCACTGGCTTACAATGGCGTGAACCTCGACAGTTACAACCGCAAGATCACCTTCCAGCATCTCACGGAAGAAGGTATTCGTAACATAGGTGATGCTGTGGTGACGATGGCGGAGAACGAGCAGTTGGAGGCACATGCCAACGCCATGAGATTGAGAGTAAAAAGTCTAAAATAAAAGTAAGGAATGAAAGATTTAAAAGACTTGTGCCGAGAAAACATCTGGAACTTGGCACCTTACAGTTGCGCACGCACGGAATTCGCTGGCAGAAATGCCCGCGTCTTCCTTGATGCCAACGAGAATCCCTATAACGATCCTTATAATCGATACCCTGACCCACTGCAGGTGGAACTGAAAAAACAGGTAAGCAAGATCAAGGGGGTAGCTGAAGACCAGATTTTCCTGGGCAATGGATCGGATGAGGCCATCGACTTGGTTTACCGTGTATTCTGTCGTCCTGGCAAGGATAATGTGGTAGCCATCGCTCCTACATACGGTATGTATGAGGTTTGTGCTGATGTCAACGACGTGGAGTATCGCTCTGTGTTGCTTGATGAGAACTATCAGATTTCTGCAGAGAAGATCATTGATGCCTGCGATGAGAATACCAAGGTGGTATGGTTCTGCAGCCCTAACAACCCGACGGGCAATCACATCAATCGCGAGGCTATCGTAGAGGTGCTTCGCCTCTTTGATGGTATAGTCATTGTGGATGAGGCTTATAGCGATTTCTCTTCCGAGCGCACCTTCCGTGGTGTGCTGAAGCATTTCCCTAATCTCATCGTGCTCAATACGATGAGCAAGGCATGGGGTTGTGCAGCGCTTCGTCTGGGTATGGCGTTTGCCAGCAAGGAGATTATTGATATATTCAATAAGGTGAAGTATCCTTATAATGTGAATCTGCTTACCCAGCAGCAGGCACTTGAGGTTTTGAAGAATCCATTGAAGGTGGATGAGTGGATGAAGAACATCCTTCAGGAGCGTTCGAAGGTGATGGCTGCCTTTCTGGATCTGCCTATCACCGTGAAGGTTTATCCTACGGATGCCAACTTCTTCCTGGTAAAGGTTACGGATGCGCAGGCCATCTACGATTATCTGGTGGCACAGGGCATCATCGTAAGAAATCGCAATAAGGTTCAGCTTTGCGGCAACTGTCTGAGAATCACCATCGGAAACAAGACAGAGAATGCCGAGTTACTCGGGGCGCTGAGACAATATTAATTAAAAAATCGCCGTTTATCTCATGTTCGGGATAAACGGCGATTTTTTAATTCATTTCATATTATCTTCTCCTGCCTCTTCCTTCGTTTCTTCCCTGGTTTCCACGTCCGCTGCCACGCTCATTCTTGTCTCCGCTGTTATAGCGGTTTTTGCGATTGTGGTTGTCGGTGTCGAAATTAGGATTGAAACTCTTTTTCTTCTTGTCCTTGAAGAAGCCGGCACCTTGCTCTTTCTGATTGCGGAGCTCGGCTCTGGCTGCGGCTACTGCATCGCGGATATTAGCATTGGCGTTGTTGCTTCTGCCCTGCGGAGTATTATTTCCTCTGCCTTGCTGAGCATGACCGTTTCTTGAAAATTTACCATTCAAAGGACGGCCTTCATTGAGGTATTTCTCCTCATCATAGCAACCTACATTGCCATATCCCTTTGGCGCAAAGCGGTCTGCTGCATTTCTGCCACAGCCTCTTCCGCCATTTGGCTCTGCTGCATTTCTGCCGGCACCACGCTTGCCCTTGGCTCCTCTGCCCACGCCCGGATTGTCATAGGTAGAACCAATCGCCTTGTCGTCGAAGTTGGTCTTCTTGCCCTTGAAGCCTCCGCCATGATTTCCGCCGAAGCTCTTCTTGTCGTATAGCTTATCTATGAGATCCGTTCTGCCGATACGGCGAAGTTCGCTCTCAATGGCGCGGCGCTCCTCCGGCTTGTACCAGAAGAAGAACATGCGCTGGGCAAGCTTTTCCTTCTGGGTCTTGGCGCTGAATACTGGTTCCAAGGTGTATGGGTCGTATCCCGTGTACCAGGTTTCCGTAGAAATCGTCATTGGGGTAGGAGTGAAGTCCTGTACCTGCTCCAGATGAAAGTCGAGCCCCTTGGTTATTACCGCCAGCTCAGCCATATCCTCTTCATGACAGCCCGGATGCGAACTGATGAAGTATGGAATGATCTGCTGGTTGAGACCCTCTTCCTTGTTGATCTTGTCGAAGATGCGCTTGAACTCGTAGAACAGATCGAACGATGGCTTGCGCATGAACTTCAATACCTCTGGACTGGTATGTTCCGGTGCTACCTTCAGTCGGCCGCTCACGTGCTTGGTGATCAGCTCGCGGGTGTATTCCCTTGCCGCCTGATTCACCTTCTCGTCCTTGCTCTTGTGCAGGAGCAGGTCGTAGCGCACACCACTACCGATGAAGCTCTTCTTGATACCCGGCAGGGCATCTACGGCATGATAGATCTCCAACAGCTTGCTGTGGTCGGTGTTCAGGTTCGGACAAATCTGAGGGTTCACGCACGATGGTCGCTTGCATACCTCGCAGGCCTTCTGGTTCTTGCCGTGCATGCCATACATATTTGCCGAAGGACCGCCCAGATCGCTCAGATATCCCTTGAAATCAGGCATCTCGATGATTTTCTTCACCTCTTTCAAGATACTCTCCTTGCTTCGGCAAACCACGAACTTGCCCTGGTGTGCCGAAATGGTACAGAACGAGCAACCGCCGAAGCAGCCGCGATGCAGGTTCACGGAGAACTTGATCATCTCGTATGCCGGAATGGTCTTGCCCTTGTACTTAGGATGAGGCAGACGGGTGTAAGGCAGGTCGAAGGCTGCATCCAGCTCTTCGGTGGTCATCAGCGGGAATGGTGGATTCACCACTACATACTTGCCGTCGGTCTCCTGAATCATGCGCTGGGCATGCATCTTGTTGGCTTCTTCCTCCAGATGGCGCACGTTCTCCGCCTGTCCCTTCTTGTTATGCAGGCACTCCTCGTGGCTATGCAGGATGATGTCATCCTCCTTGAATCCGCCAGGGATGTCCTTCTCCTTGCAGTAGAAAGCCACCTGCGGCATCTCGTGAATCTGGTCCATAGTCTTGCCTTCGGCTAATGCATTGGCAAGTTCCACGATGGAGCGTTCGCCCATACCATAGAGGATGAGGTCGGCACCCGAATCGCAGAGGATGCACTTGCGGAGCTCATCCTTCCAGTAGTCGTAGTGACTGATGCGGCGCAGTGATGCCTCGATACCGCCCAGTGCCACAGGTACGTCGGGATAGAGCTTCTTCAGTATCTGGGTATAGACGATAGACGGATAGTCGGGACGCATGTCGTGGCGGGAGTCAGGACTGAAGGCATCTTCGCTACGCATGCGGCGGTTTGCCGTGTAACGGTTTACCATCGAGTCCATGGCTCCCGGCGATACACCGAAGAAGAGGCGAGGGCGACCGAGCTTCTTGAAGTCACGGAAGTCGCCATGCCAGTCGGGCTGAGGCACGATGGCTACGCGATAGCCGTTAGCCTCCAGGATTCTTCCGAGGATAGCCGGTCCGAAGGATGGATGATCTACGTAGGCATCACCCGAGAAGAGGATGACGTCCAGTTCGTCCCATCCTCTGAGTTCGCACTCCTTCTTGGTTGTTGGGAGAAAATCTGTTAACTTATAATCCATTCAATATACTTTAGTCATTCACTGCATCTGGCTCAGCCTCAGCTGCTGCCTGTGCTTCCTTCTTGTCCTTCCAATCTACGTAGAGCAATACGAGGTTGTGGAGGCCGAGTGCCTTCATATTCTGGTTGTAGATTACGTCGAGGCAGAGGTCGAGCAACTCCTTGTCCTTGATGTCGCTGCTCTCCAGAAGAGAACGGACGTTGAATCTTAACTTGTCGAGTACTTCCTCGTCGATGATGCCATTGCTATCTACGAGGTTGCGGAGCAACTGATACTTGTCAATAGTCTCTAAATGCTGGTCGCTCACTTCGATAGAGCGTGTGCCAGACTGGTTTGCTTGAATCTTATACATATTTTTTGATTTTAAATTTATTCTGTTAAGAACTTCAGAATACCCTGCATGATGCTGTAGCGGGTTTTCTCATCGCTGATGCACTCCAGTGGGAATCCCATGGTGAAGGTGCGGTAGCTGGTACTCCTGTAGGCAACTGCTGCACTGGTTCCCGTAAGATAACGCATGGCGCAGAAGGCTGTGCTGCCTATAGGCTTGAGTATCTCCGGATGGGTGGCTGCATAATGCTTGGCATTCAGCGAATGATAGTAGCTGAATTCCTTGCCCAGTCCGCTTACCATAGGCGATGTGGTAACGATACTGTCTCGCTCGGTAATGGTGGAATCTTCCGGATTGACATCCTGCACGATAAACTTGGTGCCGGTAGGCTCATAGTTTACTTTCAGAATGGCGCCCATGAATGATTTCTCCTCTTCATCCTGCATGTCGCTGCCGTTGTAGGAGCCGCTCACAAGCAGTTTTCCGCCGTTGAGGGCATAGTACTTGATGCGCTTCTGCATGGCTGGGGTGAAGGTCTTGTAGTACTGATGGGTATATCCGTCGTAGCGTTCCAGACCATTGATGAGGTCCACTGCCTGATAATCGGTCATCTTCACTCTTCCCGAAAGGATGGCTTCGCTCGAACAGCTGGCTATGCTGTACTTGTTGCCGGAAGCGATGGCCTGGGCATGCTCCACGGTATGGTTGAAGTCATTACCTGCCACAAACTGTCCTATCATCTCGTTGCCGCTGTATCCCAGTCCGCTGGAAGATTCGATACCCATTCTATGGATGTCAAATACCCGCTGCTTGCCGCTCCAACCCGCCGTCAGACCATAGCTTACGCCTGGGTCCTGGTCGAAGTCGAAGCCCTGGATACTGTCGTTATCTACCACCTGCGGTGAGGCAAGGCGATGGAAATTGTTTACGATCAGAATCTTGTTGGTGGCAGTAGGGTTATAGAGTGCCGAGAGGGTTTCTGATGGGAAGCTCTCGCCGCCCTGGTTTACGGCTGCTACCCGGAAGTTGTAGAGCTTGCCTGGCTCCAGCTTCACGTTGTAGATGTTGGAGCGAACCATCGTACCATTGTCGAATCCGCCTTTGCCTTCTGCCTGATAAACAATGTAGCTGGTTGGCTTGGCGGTAGGTTCCGTCTTGTCAAGCTGCGCATTCCAGGTGAGGCTGGCATAGCCCAGTTCATCCACCTCCACACTGAAGTGGTTGGGTGCCAGAGGCTGTACCACATACGGTTCGTCATGGTTGCTGCTCACGAATCTGAGAATGGTCTTGTAGATGGAGCGGGCGATGGTAAACTTGCCCATCGGATCCTGTGCGATGCGCATGTCCGGGAAGCTCTGGTGAGAGAGCATTTCGATGATTGCCGATGGTACTTCCGGCAGTCGGGTCTCCGAATAGTTCCTATCCCAGAGATAGCGTTTTCCGAATGAACCAAAGGTGTTGGTCATATCTTCTACAAGATTATCTCTCAAAGCCTTAGCGAAATCTTTTGAAGCAAATCTTGAAATGCCGCTGTTCAGCATGCCATCGTTGAAATCGGTGGTGCAGATAGCGAGTGCACCCCAGGTGGATTGTCCGTCAGGGTTGTATCCTGCGTCGCTGTGCAGGGCGAGAGAAAGCTCTATCGGCACGCGCTTGCCGTCCATTGCCGGCATATATACGCTGCCGCCTCCCAGCCAGTTGGTCATCATCGAACGGGTGTTGATGTCGTCGGCATAATCGTTCTTTCCCTTTCTTCCGCCATACACGCTGTAGGGTGCTCCAGCCCACTGGGCGTAGTATCTTGCTCCTTCCAGGCAGCGTGGCAGTCCGCTTACGAATCCGCCACGTTCGATGTTGCCCATACCGCCTCCGAATCGTACGGCATCTGTGGTTACTACACCTCTGCGTGAAGCGTGATTGGTGCAGACCACACGGTTGAACTCATTGCATCCCTTGTCGAACTCGAAGGTGCCGAGATATACCCATGTGCCGCCACCCATACGCTGGTTGACGGTAAATTCCGTAGCCTGTCCCTTGTGATAGACGATGTATTTGGCATCGGGCACACTCTTGGGCAGTGTCTGATAGCTTACGTAAACGGCATATTTTCCCTCTTTCTGGAAGTTAGGCTGATAGCTTACCATACTGTTTTTCTTTCGCTTGGTAGCCTTCGCCTGTCTCACGGTACCCATCTGGAACGGATTCTCTCCATCCTGATAGGAAGCCTGGAGGTTGGCGAATCCCAGGGAGTCGCAGTTCTTCCATTTCTTGCCATTCACGAATTCCTGGTAGGAGATGGAATGTCTGTCGTCGTTATCCACCACAATCTCCTGCTGCTGCCAGTCGCGTTCACGGGGAGTGAAGACGATGGCACCGGCATTTTCCAGCATCGGGATGAGATAAGGCACCACGATGGTCTGGGTAAAGAGGTCTTCCGTGGTACAGAAGAGGTTAGGACGTTGCCATTTCCATCCTCTTTCAGCATCCCAGTATCTTCCGTGAGATGCCCATAGTGAGAGATGCCGGTTCTGCAGTCCGGCAGTCACGAAGTAGGGGCGTGAGGCGTTGAACACCCACGGATCTTCATCGTATTCGATGTTTCCCCATGCATGACTGTTTCCCTCATCGAATGCCTGCAGCATGAATCCGGAAGAGATAAGCAGACTGCTTATCAGCCCATATTTTATAAAACTCGTTTTTTTCACTTTCTTCTATGTTGAGTGTCGCACCCCGATCCTTTCAACCTGGGGGCGACACTCCTTTCTTTTTGCTTGTTAGTCGATATTTCCAATGGAGAACTTCTCGGGTTTCTTTCCCTTGAAATCCTTGAAGTACAGCTTGATTTCCCGCATGTCCTTCTCCACATCACCCGAAGGGATGATCATCTTGGTACACTGTATCACCTTCTTCTCGTAATCCACGCCGTAGAGTAGGATAGGGATGCCTGCCTTGAGGGCGATGAAATAGAATCCCTTCTTCCATTCCGGGTTGAGCGAGCGGGTACCCTCCGGGGTGATGCAGAGACCGAAACTCTCGCGCTTCTTGGCCTCTTCAGCCAGGTTGTCGGTCATGCTGGTATGCTTGCTTCTCCACACCGGTACGCCACCCATCTTTCTGAAGATAGGTCCCAGCGGCCAGAAGAACCATTCCTTCTTCATCAGGAAATTGCTCTTGATGTTCTCAGCTCTGGAGTAGAGCTGTCCTATCAGGAAGTCCCAGTTGCTGGTGTGTGGTGCAAGACAGATGATGTACTTCTTGGGAAAGTCGATGGTTACTTCCTTCTTCCATCCCATTCGCTTGTATAATATCCACTGACAGATGTCCTTGATCATTTCTTCTTAATCTATTCTCTATATATATTATAGGTATAATGGATGCTCTTCTCCGTTTCTTGGGGCTTATCCCATATTGGAGATCTGGTCGATAATCTCGCTCACCTGCTTGTTGAAGTCATGAATCAGGTTCTGATAGTATGCTCCCGGCTTTATGCCAGGCTCTGGGTGAGAAACGCGCTTGATGAAGTCGCTATTGACCATTACGATAGATGAAAGGATGCCATCTACGTCCTCCTGAGAAGGGTTTCCATTGTACAAAGACGCAGCTACAGTCTCAGCGAAAAGCTCGCTGGTAATGTAGTTGATAGTGCGTTTTAAATCTCTTTTGCTAGCCATAATTCTTATTTCTAAATTAATAATTGGTTAAAAACATTGGCTCAAAGATAATCATTTTCTTTGGAAAAGCAATAGAAAATCAAAAAAAATATCGATATTAACTCATTTTTAGCATTTTTCTTTCCGTATCTCGTAGAAAAACCTTAAATTTGCAGTGTTTTTGAAGTTTCAACTAATTAAATATTAATAAAAGAATTATGGAAAAAAGTGCATTGCAGATTGCAAGAGCTGCTTATCAGCCAAAGTTGCCAAAGGCGCTTCAGGGTCCTGTAAAGGCAGTTGAGGGTGCAGCAACTCAGTCAGTAGGTAACCAGGAAGAAATCAAGGCTCTCTTCCCTAACACATACGGAATGCCTGTTATTACTTTCGAGGCTGGCGAGGCTCAGGAACTCCCTGCTTTCAACGTAGGTGTAATCCTTTCTGGTGGTCAGGCTCCTGGCGGGCACAACGTGATCTCTGGTCTCTTCGACGGTGTGAAGTCTCTCAACCCAGCTAACAAGCTCTATGGCTTCATCCTCGGTCCTGGCGGTCTCGTTGATCACAAGTATATGGAGATTACTCCTGAGATCATGGACGAGTACCGTAACACTGGTGGTTTCGATATCATCGGTTCTGGCCGTACCAAGTTGGAGAAGGAAGACCAGTTTGAGAAGGGTATCGAGATTCTCCGTGAGCTCGGTATCAAGGCGCTCGTTATCATCGGTGGTGACGACTCTAACACCAACGCTTGCGTCCTCGCTGAGTACTATGCTGCCAAGAAGTATGGCGTTCAGGTAATCGGTTGCCCTAAGACTATCGACGGTGACTTGAAGAACGAGCAGATCGAGACTTCTTTCGGTTTCGATACAGCCTGCAAGACATACTCTGAGCTCATCGGTAACATCGAGCGCGACTGTAACTCTGCACGCAAGTACTGGCACTTCATCAAGTTGATGGGTCGTTCAGCTTCTCACATCGCTCTTGAGTGCGCACTCCAGACTCAGCCAAACATCTGCTTGATTTCTGAGGAGGTAGAGGCTAAGGAGATGTCTCTTGATGATGTTGTTACATACATCGCTACAGCTGTAGCTAACCGTGCTGCTGATGGCAACAACTTCGGTACTGTTCTCATCCCAGAGGGCTTGATCGAGTTCATCCCAGCTATCAAGAAGCTCATCGCAGAGTTGAACGAGGTTCTTACAGATCCTGCAACAGGCGAGAGCCGTGAGTTTGCTGGCGCTGAGGAGCAGATCGCATTCGTTAAGGGTGCTATCGCTAAGGATAACCTCGCTGTATTGGAGTCATTGCCAGCAGACGTAGCTCGCCAGCTTTGCCTCGACCGTGACCCTCACGGAAACGTACAGGTTTCTCTCATCGAGACAGAGAAGTTGCTCTCTCGCATGGTAGCTGAGAAGTTGGCTGCTTGGAAGAAGGAGGGTAAGTACGTAGGTAAGTTCTCTGCTCAGCACCACTTCTTCGGTTACGAGGGACGTTGCGCAGCTCCTTCTAACTACGATGCTGACTACTGCTACTCACTCGGTTTCAACGCATCTCGCCTCATCGCTAACGGCAAGACTGGTTACATGTCAATCATCAAGAATACAACAGCTCCTGCAGCTGAGTGGATTGCCGGTGGTGTGCCTATCACAATGATGATGAACATCGAGCGTCGTAACGGTGCCAACAAGCCAGTTATCCGCAAGGCTCTCGTAGAGCTCGACGGTGCTCCATTCAAGTTCTTCGCTTCTAAGCGTGAGCAGTGGGCTAAGGAGACAGCTTATGTATATCCAGGTCCTATCCAGTACTGGGGTCCATCTGAGGTTTGCGATCAGACCACAAAGACTCTCCAGTTGGAGCAGGCTAAGTAATAAGAAATAATCATATTATTATATGTCAACAAGACGAACGGCTTCTTCACAAAAAAAGGGTACTGTGGCGAGAAGGAAGACTTCTTCCCGTCGTGGGGGCTCTCGTGGCAGAAGGCGTTCGTCTTCTGTTTTTCAGCGTTATCCCCGATTGGCATGGTGGATTGGTGGAACGGCGGTAGTAGTACTGTATGTTTTCCTGTTCTATCATTTCTTCGTAGGTCCAACCGGTTTCAGATGGCGTGCCCTCTATGGCGATGAGGTGTATCCCGAAGGCTACGAGATTCATGGCATTGATATCTCTCATTATCAGGGCAAGATAGACTGGGAGCAGCTCAACAATGCGATGATCAAGGGTTGTCCTGTGCGCTTTGTCATCATCAAGAGTACCGAGGGTTCCAGCCGCCTGGATGAGAATTTCCGTGAGAACTTCAATCAGGCTCGCGATTATGGATTCATCCGTGGCGTGTATCATTTCTGGAGCAATAAATCCACGGCTCGCGAACAGGCGTATTACTTCCTGGAGCAGGTGCATCTTACGGATGGCGATCTTCCGCCCGTACTCGATATCGAGCATAAGCCCGATGACAAGAGTGTAGAGGATTTTCAGCGCGATGTGCTCACGTGGCTGCATATCGTAGAGGATAGGTATCATGTGAAACCGATCATCTATACCTATTACAAGTTCAAGGAGCAGTATCTCAGTGCGCCCGTCTTCGATGACTATCCTTACTGGATAGCGCATTATTATGTAGATAAGGTGCAGTACAAGGGCAAGTGGAAGTTCTGGCAGCATACGGATGCAGGAAAGCTTCCGGGCATCAAGGGCTATGTGGATTTCGATATCTACAACGGCAGCTACTACGATCTGCGCCAGCTCTGCATCGGCAGCAATGACAAGGATAAGAAATTGTGGGATAATGATGAAGAAGAATAAAGCTTGATTTTTCCAAGGGGGAAAGATCAAGCTTTATTTTTTTTTCTGCTGTTTTTATTCTTTATTGTTGGTTTTACGCTCCCAGTACCAGGCAGGTCCAGTTGTTATCTACCTGTCTTGTTATCTCGTGCAGTCCCAGCTCATCTGCCTTCTCCAGCAATACAGGCACATCTTCCTCGTAGAAACCGCTCAGAATCAGTGTACCGCCCATATTCATCACGCTGCGGAAGAGTTTCATGTCTTCCAGCAGGATGTTGCGGTTGATGTTGGCCATCACCACGTCGAAGACACCGCTCACGTGGTTCAGTACGCTGCTGTTTCCGAAGAGTACCTCCATGTTATCTACGCCATTCAGTACGGCATTGTGCTTGGCATTCTCCACGCTCCATTCGTCGATGTCGTAGCCCACCACATCCTTGGCGCCGAGCTTCGAGGCGGTGAGTCCCAGGATGCCCGTACCCGTTCCGCAGTCTAGTATGCGCTTGGTCTTGACAGGCATCTCCAGCAGCTGTGCGATGATCATACGGGTGGTTTCGTGGTTGCCGGTTCCGAAGGCTAGCTTTGCCTCGATGCCGATTTCTATGATGTCGGGACGGTCGCTTGTATCCGGATAGAGTTCCGGATGCTTGGCATCGTAGATCACTACCTGGTCGCCCACGAAGATAGGGTCGAAGCCCTGCTCTTCCCATTCCTGGTTCCAGTCCTTGTCTTCGGCATCCTGGATGTCGTAGGTTATCTGGGTGTCCATGATAGGGAAGTCTGCGATGTAGGCATCCAGCACCTCCTTGTCGAAGAGGTCTTTCTGCACGTATGCCTCCATACCCGTTTCGGTTTCTTCAAACGATTCGAATCCAGCCTCGGCAGCACCGTCTGCGAGCAGGTCCTGGCAGGCTTGCATCAAGTCGGCCGATGTCTCGATATTGAATGTCGCTACTAAATATTTCATATCATTTTTTCTATTGATTTTGTCCTAAAAATGCTTACGGATGTTCAAAAAAGTTTGAAATCCTTTAAATCTTCTGCAAAATTATAAAAAAATAGGGGAAAACCTACTATTATTTAGGGAAATTCTGTAATTTTGCATCAAAATAAGTGGTATTTTTGCATAAAGAACAGAAAAGATAGGAGAAATATACAATGAAGAAAATGTATCTTCTTGCAGTCCTGATGGCAGCCGCAATGCCATTCACTTCGATGGCACAGGACGACGACCTCTACTTCAATCCGAAGAAGGAGGCGAAGGAGAAGGCTGAGAGAAAAGCTGCGTTACTGCGTGAGTATAAGGCTATGCAGGCACGCCGCGACAGTATCTATGCCCTCTTCTGGAGCGGCAGCAACCGGAATGTGGATGAGTACAACCGTGGTGGCAGATTCCTGAGCCACTACGAGAAGGTGGGTACTGATTCACTCGGTAACGATATCATCCAGTTTCATGTAGGCAAGGGTGTGGCGCCCGACAGCATCTACGATGATGCTTACTTCGCACAGAAGTATATCAATGAGGAGGAGGATTTCGGCAATACCCGCCGTATGAGTCGCTGGGATGGCTACTACGATCCTTGGTTCTATGGCTACTATGGCTATGGTCCATATTATTGGCGCTCCCGCATGTGGGGTTGGCACAATCCTTGGCGATATGGCTACTATACGGGCTGGTACGACCCATGGTTTGATCCTTGGTATGATCCATGGTATTATGGCTATGCCGGATGGTATGGCGGCTGGTACGACCCATGGTATTATGGCTGGGGTGGCTGGTATGGCCCTTGGTATTGGGGTGGTCCGATGATTGGACATGTAACTTATGGTGGTCGCAATTCTGGCGGATATGCCGGTAACCGCAGCTTTAGATATAACGGTGACAACGGTTATGCTGGTAATGCGACACGCCGAAGTGTAACCAACCGCAACTTTGGCGGACGTGACAGCCAGCGCAACTATGATACCCGCAGCAATAACAACACCAACACCTTTGACCGCAGCAACTTTGGTGGTTTCGGCAATCGCAGTGGTGCCAGCTTTGGTGGTTCCAACTCCGGTGGTCGCTCTGGTGGCGGCTTCGGCGGTGGAGGAAGCTTCGGCGGTGGTGGCGGAAGCCGTTCCGGTGGAGGTGGTTTCGGCGGTCGCCGATAACACGCCCTGAAATACTCTGCTATTTGCTAGCACGCCCTGAAGAGTCAGCTATTTGCTAGCACGCCCTGAAAGGGCAGAAGCTCCTAGCCCAGGGCATCGCCCTGGGTTATAGTGGTTTATTATAAATGCGCCCTGAAAGGGCAAAAGCTTTATTAAACAATTAAAAATTAGAAAATAATATGAATCATTTAAAACATATACTTTTTGCCAGTGCACTCATGGCATCCCTGAGCGCCACTGCCCAGGAAACCTACTTGGATACTAAATTTGCGGAGAACTCCCTTACGGGAACTGCACGCTATGTAGGTATGGGTGGTGCGATGGAAGCACTGGGTGCCGACATCTCAACCATGTCGAGCAACCCTGCCGGCATCGGTCTCTTCCGTAAAAGCATGGTAAGCCTTTCGGCAGGCGTCGTTGCACAGCCTGATGCCGATACCCGATTCAGTTTCGATAATACGCCGATATCTTTCAATGGAAAGAAGTCGGTGCCTAGCTTCGACCAGATTGGTTTTGTCTGGGCTGGTGGTGACAACAGAGCCGGCGTGAAAATCAATGCCGGTTTCAATTTCCACAAGAGTACCAACTTCTCTCAGATTCTTACCGCAGCCAACTATCTGAACGGTGCCTCACAAACCAAGTGGGCATCTGCCAAGACTGCCTATGCCAAGGAATTGGATAAGCAATACGGCAAGGATGCCGGCGACCAGGTTTGGAGCGCTGTGGATGCCAACTACAATAAACTGATGGGAACCGACGACCAGGGCAACCAGGCTACCTACGACGGAAAATCCTTCCTCTATGGTCAATACCAGAAGGGCTATATCGGTGTATATGATTTCAACCTGAGCTTGTCGTTCAACGACCGTGTATGGGTGGGCTTTACCCTCGGTCTGCACGATGTACACTATCGCAACAACTCGTACTATACCGAGAATTATGTAGCAGATAAGGAGGCATACGGCTCTGCTTGGGAAAGCCAGCGCATCACGGGTACGGGCTATGATGCCAAACTGGGTGTTATCTTCCGCCCTGTGGCAGATTCACCGTTCCGCATCGGTGCCTACGTCAATTCGCCTGTGTTCTACGACCTCTCGCTGAGTGGTGCTGCCGACCTGGAGCTGACAGATAAGAACATTGTTGACGACCAGGGCAATTATGCCGTGGGTAGCAATTCCAACTCCGTGGATCTGGATTATCGCCTCAACACACCATGGAAGGCAGGCGTGAGCTTGGGTCACACCGTGGGCAACTATCTCGCCCTGGGTGCTACCTATGAATATGCCTGGTACGACCACATGGACAATCGTGTGAAGGATGGCGGCTACTATGATTCCTGGTATGGCGACTATTACGAGACCAGCAGCAGCGATGCAGCCATGAATGACCACACCAAGCATTCGTTGAAGGGCGTAAGCACCCTGAAACTGGGTTTGGAGTACAAGCCGATTCAGCTGATGTCGATCCGCCTGGGCTACAACTATGTATCTCCAATGTTCAAGGAAACTGCCGACCGCGACCAGACTATCGCTTCGCAGGGAACCATCTATTCCACATCTACGGATTATACCAACTGGAAGGCTACGAACAGGGTTACAGCCGGTGTAGGTTTCAACTACCAGGGCATCTTCTTCGATGTGGCATACCAGTATAGTTGCCAGAAGGGTGATTTCTATCCATTTGCAGCCTGGGAGAATGCTGGTGCCAAGGCGGCTCCAGCCACATCGGTAGATAATAATCGCCATCAGTTGCTGATGACGGTGGGTTACAAGTTTTAAATAAGCCGAAGGTTTAAAGAATGCAAAAAACAGAGCTTTCTTCGTTTTTTTAAGTAAAAAAAGGCTAGAAAATTTGGTTGTTTCGCAGAAAAGCTATATCTTTGCAGAAGTAAAAATGAAGAGTTTTGAATAGACTCATAAAAAAAGAATGAATCTCCCATAGAAGTATTGGGAAAAAAATATTAGTTTTTTTAGTGGTTAATTTAGTTTTAGTAAGTATGTGGTAGGATCTGTTGTGAAACAGGTCCTATTTTTTTTTGCATACCTAAGGCTTCACATCCTGTATAAACGAAAAAAGAGGGTGCGTCATAGACTTATGACACACCCTCTGACATAGATAAAATCTTCTCAAAAACTAATCACATGCAGATTTCATTCTGCTTTCCTGCTGCTTACACGCAGCTTGAAACACCGAGCGATGTGGCTATTGCGGTGAGAATGCTGATAGCAATCTGAATCACCATTTTCCAGGTATCCTTTTTCATCATCTTCTACTTTGAAGGGTTAAACGATAGGGTTGAGTTTCACGGATGGGGGGATCTGCTTTTACAGATCCACGTCCGTGTCGCTGCCACCGCCCTCGCTGGTACCTGGGGCGGTATTGCCGCCGCTGGTTCCCTGGTCACCGGTAGTTCCGCTACCTTCAGTTCCGGTAGTTCCGCTGCCGCCAGCGTTGCTGCCTCCGCCCTGGGTTCCACCGCCAGTGGTTCCGTCTCCGTCTCCACCTCCGTCAGGAGTTTCTGGAACATTGAGGTCCACGTTGGTCTTGCCCTCCCTAATCGCCTTGATCACGGCTGCCTGAGCACTTCGGCTAGCCACGAGGTTGAATTCTGCATCCTCGAGCAGGTTCTTGAACTGTTGGCCAGGCTCCCACTGAACCTTTACGTTGGTGATGTTCTGCGCCGTAAACTTGTCGGCAGTCTCTGCGCCCTTGGAGCCGAGCAGGATTGAGAAGTCGCCCAGATCACCCAGTCGGATCTTCTTGCCCTCGAGCAGCATCTCTCTCATGCAATCTACTGCCATGTAGAGGATGGCGCTGATGTCGGCTCTTGAATACACGCTGCCGTGAGAAGTGATGTGCTTGGCAAACTTCTCGATGGTCATCACATCGGTGTACTGCGAGATAGCGAACGCATTCTGCTTCTCGGTCTTTACCAGGTCGGTGTCCTTCTTGTCCGGCTCCTTGCCGTCCTTCTTAGCCTGGTTGATACGTGACTTAGCCTGGTTGATCTCAAGGAGGTTTGCGTTCACGCTGCGCATTACGATACTGTAGTTAATCATACTCTGTTCTGTGTTTAATAAGTTCTTAGAATCACAACTGCCCGGAAGCCCCGTTTTCTGCCCATTTTCTAGTCTTCATTGATGACCGGCGCCTGCCATCATTTCTGTCCAGCTGCGGTCTTCTATTTTGACCGCCTTTAGGTCGATAGGCTGTTCCTTCGATTGCTGGTGCAAAGATACGAAGATTTTCTGTATCTACCAAATTTTGGCATGTGATAAGGGTCGATTTTCAGCAAAACACTTTCGATTTGAAACTTCGTTGAAAAACGGACTCTATTTCTTATGGGGCGCATCTCTATGCTTTTGCGGTATCGAAAACTATGTTTTGCGATATAAATCAGCATATTACGAAGTAATACCCGATTATAGGGAAACGTATTCAGTATTCAGTATTCAGTTTTTTTCGCCCTTGTTACCATCCACTGTATAGATAGTATATTATATATATATAAATATATATATA
>JAJWLX010000062.1 GCA_021636625.1 Prevotella sp.
CGATGTCGTAACCCTTCTTCAGGTTCTCCTTCACGTAGTAAGCATAGCGGTCGAGCACCGCCTTTACGTCTGCAGGAGTAGCTGTAGACTCCACTGCGATTTGGTTAGCAACCTCCTCGGTGGTCAAGGTTCCGTAACTGTACGGTCTAACAGAAAAGAGTGTCTGACCCTTCTTCTCACCCATGTTAATGGTCTTCTTTGCAACTTTGTAGCTTTTACTCATAATTAAAACATTTAAAAAATTAATACTAAAGTTTTGTCATCGTCAGTTCAAAGAGATGAGCCATCCCGTTTGTTCTGAATGACGTTGCAAAGATACAACATTGGCGAGGCGAAAGCAAATGCCTTCACTGGCGTTCACCATCTGTTTACCACTCATTCACTATACGTCCACTTTTAATAAAAATCAATGCAATGGAAGATAATAATAAGGCAAATATCGTCTTTAATATCTCTGGCGGTAACAACCAGATTCTGCCCAATGCTATCAAGGCTGAGCAAAACTTTTATGGCGACAAGTACATAGAGGAGATGATGAAGGCGAAGACCAAAAGTCAAGAGCCTGTTCTCTCACCCGAAACAACCCGTCTCTCCTTATATATTAATAATGTGGAAGCATTAGCAGAATATATAGCCAAGCTCTCTGCATGCACCAATGCCAAGGAATTGGCACAGGTGGTGATGGATATGGTGAATGATACAGATGTAAAGGTTGACCAATATAATATGGTAAAGCAGGAGTTCATCGAAGTCTTACAGCCCTTGGCACCACAGGTTACTACAGGCATCAGTAATATCCGCAAGTATATCAATGAAGCTTGGTATAAGTGGAAATGATTACCAATGAAGTAGCGTGAGGAAAAATACTGACAAAAGGCACTTTTACGCACTCCATAATTTCAGAATTTTCAATGAATCCAAATTCGTTTTGTAGAATTGAAAATACACTGTGGTTTGGTAAATACTTGAAAATCAACCGTATATGAAAATGTAAAATATGATTGGGCTTTTGAAAATCTATAGTCGTACGACTATGACCCCTATAGTTGTACGACTATAACTCCAGAGTTGTACAACTATAGCATGTATAGTCGTACAACTGTAGCTTTACAGTCGTACAACTATAGAATTTTCAACTCGCAAAACTTGCGGATTATGGTCAATTGCTGCTGAAAATTGGCTTTTATTGATTCTAGATGGTTAATTTAGTATGGAGGATAAATATTTGTACATGATACGAAAGGCACAGGAGTTCATGAATGAAAATCACTTTGCCGACGTCTCCCGTGTGCAATGTCTGCTACGCAAGATGATGTCCAAGGAGTATCATGGCCTCATCGATCAAATCAAGGAGTGCCAGGATCCTCATGTCATCTTCAATATTCACGGAGGTAACAATCTCATTGCGCCCAATGCCAGCCAGGCAGAACAGAAAGTGGTGGAGAAACCTGCTGACGAGTTAAAAAACAAGATAAGAAACAATCAAGAAAGAAGACCTATGGACTTACAAGTACAACGATTTTCAGATATCGATCTCAATGATTCCTTTTTCGATTCTTTGAGAGCCAGCTATCCGGAGTTTAATGAATGGTATAACAAGAAGGCTGCAGCAGGAGCCACAGCTTATTGCTATTATGTAGATAACGAGCTGAAAGACTTTCTTTATTTGAAGATAGAGGAAGAGGAACTTTCCGACCTTACCCCAGCGCTTCCTGCCAAGAAACGCCTGAAGGTGGGTACCTTCAAGGTGGATAATGACAATCGTCATACCACACGCGGTGAGCGTTTCATGAAGAAAATCATGGATATGGCGATAGCTGAAGATGTAGATGAAATCTATGTCACCATGTTCCCGACAGAGGAGTTGCAAGGTTTGATTCGTATGTTTGAGAAATTTGGCTTCTCTCATATTGCAGACAAGCCACATGAGGGCGGTAATGCGGAATATGTATTGATAAAGGATATGACAACCCATGTTGATGACTTCAAACTCGACTATCCTTTCGTAAAGAAAGCTAGTTCAAATAAATATGTACTTTCTATAGTCCCAGAGTTTCATACGCACCTCTTCCCAGACTCCATCTTGAAGAATGAAAAAAAATATGATCTCATCCAAGATGTATCTGAAACCAATAGCATCTATAAGATTTATCTCTGTTGGATGCAGGATACACGTAATTTAAAGGCAGGAGATAAACTAATTATTTATCGGACCTCTGATGAAGAGGGAAAAGCGTACTATCGTAGTGTTTGTACATCGGTATGTACGGTATGTGAGGTAAAAACATACAGAGACTTTGAAAATGAGGAAGAATTCATAAAATATACCAATCGCTATTCTGTATTCAAAGAACATGAATTGCGAAGATGGTACAAGTACAAAAACAATTTCATCGTCATTAAGATGGTGTATAACATAGCCTTCACCAAGAAGGTAATCAATATGGTAATGAAAGAGCAGGTTGGTTTGAATCCCAAGTATTGGGGATTCTTTAAACTTACCGATGCTCAATTTGATAAACTATTGGAATTAGGAGAAATAGATGAACGTTATATTATCGATTAAGCCTGAGTTTGTAGAGAAAATCTTTTCTGGGGAAAAGCAATATGAGTACCGTAAGGTTCTCTTCAAGCAAAAGGTGGATACCGTATATATCTACGCCAGTCGTCCCATCAGCAGGATAGTTGGTGAGTTCAAGATTGAGAAAATCATTAATGATACCCCTGCAAACATATGGAAGCAAACGAAAGAATACTCTGGTGTAACCAAGTCTTTCTTCCAACAGTATTATGCAGGAAAAGATAAAGGCGTGGCCCTCAAGATAAAGGAATGTAAGCTGTACAAGGAGGCTGTTGATCCAACAACAGTTATTGCTAACTTTATAGTTCCCCAGTCGTTTATATATACCAATAATGCATTTTAGTATGGAATCAAAAGTAAGCCGTCACTTTAGACCGGTATATCACCATTACAGCGTAAGGTTTTAACACTTAAGATGGGGATAAGGATTATAAGTCTATGTTTCCATGTTACGGTGTTAAAAAATAGATGAGGTGAAACTGTGTGCTTAGCAATCCTTCACTCTAAAGATAATGCAAATGAGCGCAATGAAAGCTGGCTTTCAAATTGCCGAGTGCAGCTTATCTTCTACAATAACGATACAAAATATAAAAAACTGATAGGTGTAACTACTCCCCGGGAACGGGGGAACCGAAGGGGGTGTAAAGACCATTGAGGGTAGGTTTTCGAAAAATCTTATAATAAGAACAAAAATTAAAACAAAAACAATGAATATAATCAAAACAGAAATAGAAGGCGTCCTCATTATAGAGCCACGCCTCTTCCGTGACTCTCGTGGCTACTTCTTCGAGAGCTTTAGCGAGCGAGAGTTTGAAGAAAAGGTTGCCCCAATCCTGGGACACAGTGTTCACTTCTGTCAAGACAACGAGTCAATGAGCAGCTATGGTGTCATGCGAGGCTTGCACTTCCAGCGCCCACCTTATACCCAGAGCAAGTTGGTACGCTGCGTAAAAGGTAGAGTGCTCGATGTCGCTGTAGATATCCGTAAAGGTTCACCAACCTATGGCAAGCACGTGGCAGTAGAATTGACAGAAGACAATCATGTCCAGTTCTTCATTCCAAAGGGCTTTGCCCATGGTTTCGCCGTTCTCTCAGAAACAGCAGTCTTCCAATACAAGTGTGATAACTTCTATCATCCTGAGGCAGATGGAGGTATTTCTATCCTCGATGATACTCTCGGTATTGATTGGAAGATTCCAACAGAGCATGCCAATCTCTCAGAGAAAGATACGAAGCATGCTATGCTGAAGGATTTCGATAGTCCATTTGACATCAATGTGGATTTATACAAATAATACGCAGTTCTTTAAGCATTGACTATGCTGTGATGGAGAAGTCGAAAGAAATCTATACCTTACCAGCCGAGTTCGGCTGGAGCGACTTAAGGCAGCTGGGGTAGCCTCCGCACCTTGCTTCCACAGGATGAGGCTAGCAATGCTAAAGTAGGCAAGGATGTTTGTATGAATGCAAGAAATGAGTGGTTCATGCTGCCGACGAAAGCAAGGTGGTAGTTCAAAGCTTGGATAGCTATATCGTAGCCAAGCGTTGAGAATAGAAGGTCATGACATATATAAACTCATAGAATAATACTGATTTTATAAATATAATTTGTAATAAAATGAAAAGGTTACTATTGAAATATATTGATTTAGTGAAGCTTTTTTTAAAACTTCTCGTTTGTACCAAAAAGAAAATATTCTTAATGGATCCACCACCACATCCAAATTTGGGGGATCAAGCACAACTGATGTGTACGTATAAATGGTTAGCGGAGAATTATCCAGAATACAAGGTCTTCGATTTGCCGATATTGCGGAATACCTTGAATTTTGATAGATATAGCTATATGTTACTTTACTCTGTTTATGCAATATTAAGCCAAATCATTTTAAAAATATTTGTTCGACGTGACGACATATTTTTCGGTCATAGCGGTTATTTCTTTGTGGACCATCATGATGGTTGGAAACTTTTCCAAGAAATGCTGGACATGTTTCCCAAGAATATGATGATTATCCTTCCTCAGACCATTAATTTTTATACTCCGTATGTGCTTGACTTTGCCAAGCGTAAATTTAGTAATAGAAAAAACTTGATTTTATTGTGCCGTGATGAGAAATCTTTTGCTAACGCTAAGGAATGGTTTCCAGGAATAAAGGTTATGCTATATCCTGATATTGTAACAAGTTTAGTTGGCTCTTATCTAAATAATGAAAATCGTAATGGTGTAATTTTTATTATCCGTAATGATGTGGAGGCTTATTACAGCAAGGAGGAAATAAAAACACTGGAAGAGCGGTTTGGTAACATTCGCAAAGAAGAAATTGACACAATGTTAACAACTAACAATTGGAAGGAGATAACCGACAACAGAGACAAGTATATATATGATACAATTAAGAAAATTTCAAGCTATAAAGTCGCAATTACTGATCGATATCATGGAACTATTTTCTCTGCAATAGCATCTACTCCTGTAATAGTTATCTCTTCTGGCGACCATAAATTGAGTAGTGGTGTAAAGTGGTTTGAACAAGCAGGTCTCTCTGAGAATGTAATGTTTGTCAATTCCTTAGATGATGCTTATTCTAAAGCCGAGGAAATACTTAAATCAAAAAAAGTTCTGGCTACAAATACTTATTTCAAGGAATATTATTGGGATAGATTAAAAGAAAATTTGAAATAGAATGGAGGCTTCTGATAATAAAAAAATAGTATTGAATACTGGAGTTCTTTATATAAAACTAATTATTTCTGTAATAATAGGCTTATATACATCTCGTGTTGTTTTGTTAGCATTAGGGGCTAGTGACTATGGTCTATATACCATCGTTGGTGGAATTGTTACTATGATGAATTTCTTAGGTACAACTATGGTGTCAGTCACTTATAGATATATAGTTGTAGAGTTCGGTAAAGGTAAAGAGGGAAATCCGAATAAAGTTTTTAATACGGTATTTGTCATTCACATAGTTTTAATGCTATTGCTTTTAGTTGGTGGAGAATTTTTTGGCACTTATTATATAAATAATGTAGCAAAATTTGATGTTTCTAAAATTGATGATGCAATATTTGTTCTTCATATGAGTCTTATTGCAACAGCCCTAAGTATTATAAGCATTCCTTTTAATGGTTTGATTATTGCACGAGAAAAATTTATTTTTACTGCATTTGTAGAAATCGGGAGAGCATTAGTAAAATTGGGCTTAGTAATATTTCTACTTCATTATATGGGAAATAAATTGAGACTATACTCTGTTATAGCTGCATTTTATGCGGCAATACTACCAATTTCTCTCTTTATCTATTCATTTTTGAAAGAAAAAGAAACAATCAAGTGGAAGTTTAATTCAAAAATTTATGAATATAAAGATATTTGTAAATATGCTTTTTGGATAATGACAGGTGCCGTTGCTTCTATGGGGCAGAACCAAGGCTCAAATATGATAATCAACTATTTCTTTAATACAGTTGTTAATGCAGCTTTTGGAATAGGCTTCCAAATAAATTCTTATGTTATGATGTTTGTGCAAAGCCTAAATCAAGCTGCTGTTCCTCAAATAATGAAGAGTCAAAGTGCTAATAATAGTAAACGATCTTTGACACTGGTTTATGGAATAACAAAAGTTGCCTTTTTTATTATGTTAATACCTACTATCCCATTGATAATAAATATTAATTTTATTTTAAAAGTATGGTTAAAAGAAGTACCACCTTATACAAACACGTTTGCTGTATTATTACTGGTATGTGGATTAATTCGTTGTCTTGGGGCTGGTTTTGATTCATCTATACAAGCAACAGGAAAGATAAAGCCATATCAGATATTTTATAGTCTTGCATATTTAATGGTTTTACCTGTATCGTATATGCTTTTTATTTGGAAAATGCCCGTTTATTCAATACTTGTTTGTACAATATTAGCAGCAATAAGTGTTTGGGTATTTCAAATTTTATATTTGAGTAAGATAACAGAATTTAATATTAAGCATTACTTTCAGACTACAATTCGAAAGTGTTTATTAGTTACAACTTTGTCAATGCCACTATTTGTTTTTATTTTAATATCAGATGGCTCTTTCAGTTGGTTTGTTGCTTCTTGTATGTTGTCACTCATATGGATCTTATTTGTTATTTATAAATATGGATGTACTGATAATGAAAGACTATTGTTGGTAAATCTTGTTAGTAAATATTCTAAAAATATAATTTAATGGAAAAAGCAAAAATTGATGTAGCTGTCTTGCTCATATTTTTTGTTCGTGCAGAACAAACAGCTAAAGTTTTTGAGCAGATACGTTTGGCACGCCCTTCAAAATTATTTCTTTATCAAGACGGAGCACGTCCAAATCGTAAAGATGATTTGTTAGGTATCGAGGCTTGTCGTAAAGTTGTTGAGAATATTGATTGGGAATGTGAAGTATATAAATGTTATCAAGAAAAAAATTATGGTTGCGATCCCTCTGAGTATATTTCACAAAAGTGGATGTTCTCTATTGTGGATAAAGGTATTATATTGGAAGATGATGATGTTCCGTCTCAGAGTTTTTTCCCATTTTGTAAAGAACTATTAGATAAGTATGAGAATGATACTAGGGTATCCATGATATGTGGACAAAATCATATGGAAAAAGTAGAGATGGACTCTGATTATTTCTTTTGTAGAAAGCATGGTCCAATTTGGGGATGGGCTACTTGGAAACGTTTTGTGGATTTATGGGACCCAAGATATTTATTTCTTTCAGATAAAAGGGCTGTTGATAATCTAATGTTGATGGGGGATTTATGGCCGGCACGATTAAATTCTTATTTGGCACATAAGAAGACTGGACGTGAACATTATGAAGATTTTGTTTCAAGCACACGTATCTTTAATTCGATGCTTGCGATTATCCCATCAAAAAATATGATAAGTAATATAGGCTTGTCAAATGAGGGTACGCATTATGGTGCAGATTTGAATCAAATAGCCCCAAAATTTAGAAGATTACTTTATATGAAAACATACGATTATTCTTTTCCTCTGAAACATCCTATTAATGTAGTTAATGACGAAGAGAATGCTCGTGCTATAGATGATTGTATGAAGGCTGGTTTTAAAGAAAAATTCTTTTCTTTTAAAAGAAGATTATTTAATTTTATAAAAAAATGATGGAATCATTATATACAATTCAAGAGAATGTTCGTATTGTTATCTCTTTGTTGAAACAATATAATATACGTCACATAGTAGTTAGCCCGGGTGGAACAAATATTCCAATATCCCAGGCCGTTCAGGAGGATTCATTTTTTAAGTGTTATTCTGTGCCTGATGAGCGAAGTGCAATGTATTTTGCGATAGGTTTACACCTTCAGACTGGAGAGGTTATTGCAACATCATGTACAAGTGCACAAGCTACTCGTAACTATGTGCCAGGTTTGACAGAGGCTTTCTATAAGCATACTCCTATTTTAGCTATTACTACTGCAAAACTTGAAAGATTTCAGTATCAGGATTATATGCAAGCACCTGATCAATGTTCTCTTCCAAAGGATGCGGTGAAAGCATCGTTTGATTTACCTCCTGTTACGGATGATAATACCCGTATGCAGGTTTATCATAATGCCAAGGAAGCTATTTTAGAGACAACGCATAGAAATCCAGGCCCAATACAGTTAAATATTCGTATTGTGGATGCCCAGCAAGGTCAATTTGAGAATGTTGAATTGCCTGCAATAAGACCATTGCATCGTTATATGGCGTGGGATGATTGGAGTGATGTAGAACTGTCTAACAAAAAGGTTTTGGTTGTCATAGGAGAACATCGAGTTTTTTCTGAAAGAGAAAATAAAGCTATCGAAAAATTCTGTGAAGGAATTGATGCTGTTGTCTATGTTAATCATCTTTCCAATTATCATGGAAAGTATAGCGTTTCGGCAAACCTTTTGATCTCAAGTGGAGGCTTTAATCTATTGAAGCCAGATGTACTCATAACCATAGGAGGACAGACTGGAGATTATCCTATTTATGGTGCTTTAAATAGAATAGGTAATGCGGAACATTGGAGAATTGCAGAGGATGGTAACTATGTGGATACTTATGGTCATCTTACTAAGATTTTCGAATGTCCTGACTATTATTTCTTTGAAAGAATAGCAAGTAAGGAACATATCGAGCATCCGTATTATCAAAAATGGAAGGCTTTAAATGATACGATGAATTATGATGTCGAAATGCCTTTCTCTAATTGTTATGCAGCGCAGCAACTTTATAAGATAATTCCACAGCAGAGTATCATGAATTTTGCAATTTTAAATAGTCTCCGTTGTTGGAGTTATTTCCCATTGCATGAATCAATTCAGGGGTATGGAAATGTAGCTGCATTTGGTATAGATGGATGCAATTCTATGCTAATTGGTGAAAGTATGAATACAGATGAACTTTGCTTTATAATTACTGGTGATTTAGCTTTCTTCTATGATATGAATGCTTTAGGAATTCGTCACATTAAAAACAATGTGCGTATTCTTCTTATCAATAATGGAGGTGGTGCAGAGTTCAAAATTATGACGAAGGACTGGAAACAGAAAGTTGCTGTAGAAAACTTTATCTCTGCTAATGGTCATAATGGCAATGCCAAAGGATGGTCTGAGAATTGTGGTTTTAAATATTTGTCAGCCTCAAATAAAGAGGAATTCCAAGTGGCAAAGAATGAGTTTGTTGGTTCTTCTGATAAGCCGGTTATTTTGGAGATTTTCACTGATGAAGATGACGAGCCTATAGCAATGCAAACGTTGATTTCTGCAAACCATATAGAAACGTCTTCGGGTAAGTTGAAAAGTGCTATAGCAAATATTGTAGGTGAAACAGGAATCAAAGTTATAAAGAAAATTTTGCGATGAGTATTATACGTAAAATAATAAATAAATTTCATTCTCGTATAGTTCTTAAGCCTATTATTGTAGTTAAAGAGCAGAGTGATTTGCTGTCTGGCAAGGTTGCGCTTGTTACTGGTGGTAGTTCAGGAATAGGGTTTGCTATAGCTGCAGCTTTGGTTGCAGCAGGTGCAAAGGTCTATATTATAGGAAGAAATAAAGAAAAATCGAAAATTGCTGCTGAAAAGATTGGTGGAGCATCATTTATCACTTTAGATATAAATGACGTTTCTGCGATGGAATCGGCAATAGAGCAGTTTTCTGAAAAAGAGAATATAGACATTTTGGTGAATTCTGCAGGTATGCATGGAAATGATCCATTTGGTGCCGTTACAGAACAGACATTTGATGCTGTGATGAGTGCAAATGTAAAGTCTCTATACTTTATAAGCCAAGCTGTAGCTAACCAGATGATTGCGAAAGGTATTCAAGGACATATACTCAATGTAAGTTCGGCTTCTAGTGTTAAACCATCATGGACTCCATACGAGATTAGCAAACGTGCTGTTAATGGAATTACTGAAGGGATGGCGCACAAACTCATTAAATATGGTATTGTTGTAAATGGTATAGCTCCAGGACCTACAGCAACTCCTATGATGAATCGTTCTTCTGATATCTCATGGTCTGGAAATCCTTCTGGTCGCATGTCAACAACTGAGGAGATTGCTGCGTTGGCATTGTTTATGGTTAGTGGAAGAGGTGATGGCATTGTCGGTGACACTTATTTCATAACTGGAGGAAGCGGTACAATAGATAAAGAAAAGTGATATGGCGTATGATAAGAACAAAGAAAGAATTAGTAGAGTACTTGAAAAAAGACTCAAGAAATTACCAAGGTGATACTAGTATATTACGAAGGATTCTATCTGCATTAAACAGTTCTCCGATATCAGACCAGACATATATATGGAAATATATTAAGGCAATGAGATTATGTGAGTATGCGCAATCTCATCAGAAATCAATATTTGGAAAGATTCGGAAAATATATTATTCTCATCTATTGTTAAGATATGCCTATAAAACAGGTTTTCAAATAGCACCAGGAACTATAGGTAAAGGGTTAGCTATTTGGCATTGGGGAATGATAATTATTCATCAAGATGTTAGGATTGGTGAGAATTGTGTTCTTCAACCTAATGTCGTTATTGGCAAAAGGAAAAAACAAGGAATGCCACCTCGTATTGGAAATAATGCTTATATTTGCTCTGGTGCAAGAATTTTGGGTGATATAACTATCGGTGATAATGTTACGATAGCCCCCAATACTGTAGTATTCAAGAATGTTCCTTCTAACTGTGTTGTAGCAGGAAATCCTGCAATAATTATTAAGAAAAATGGAATGAAGGTTCATATTCCATTGTAAAAGTTAAAATTAAGGGTTCACACATGAAAGTACTTTGGTTTGTCCAAGAAAATTTTGATCCATCTAGAGAAAAAGGTGGTTATAATGGTGCTGGTTGGATTTCTTCTTTGCGTAATGAAATCGTTAAAAAAGAGGGAATTGATTTGGCTTTGGCTTTTTTTTCAAATGAAAGAAAACAGGGAACGGCAAATGGTGTAAGATATTATTCTATGCCTAAGCCTATTCTCTCTTTGCTAAAGAAGGTTCGTTTCCGTTTAAAGAAGGAATATGCAGAAGAAGAGGAAACTTTATGGCCGGATTTTAGAGCAGAGATGCTTAAAGTTATAGATGATTTTAAGCCAGATGTTATTCAAATATTTGGTTCCGAGAATAAATACGGATTGGTTGCTTCGGTGACTAAAATTCCAATTGTATTGCATATTCAAGGAATTGTTAGACCATATTTGAATGCCTATCTTCCTCCTTTCTTTTCTTGGGATAAGAGCTTACGATTAGCAACAGTCTTGCAAAAAACTCAAAAAGAAAATTGGGAAAGTCTTGAATGTTGTGAAAAAGAAGTTTTCAGGCATGTTAAAAATTATATAGGAAGAACTCTGTGGGATAAGAGAATAATTCAAGTATTATCTCCTGATTGTAACTATTATTGGGGAAGTGAGATTTTGAGAGATACTTTTTATGATTGCTCTGTAAAAAGAAGCATTCCTCAAAAACTTACTATAGTTTCTACAATATCAATTCCTTTGTATAAGGGATATGATATGATACTAAAGACTGCTTCTTTACTTAAAGAGTGCTATCATATAGACTTTGAGTGGAGAGTCGTAGGAAATGTGCAGCCTTCCTTAGTTGAAAAATCTATAGGTATAAATCATCAAGATGTAAATGTAACGTTATTGGGAGTTTTGAATGCAGAACAGTTAAAGCATGAGTTGTTAAATTCTACTTTATATTTCCATCCATCGTATATAGATAACAGTCCTAATAGTGTGTGTGAAGCCCAAATGTTAGGAGTATCGTGCGTTGGAACAAATGTAGGTGGTGTATCATCAATTATTGAAGATGGTAAAACTGGCTTTTTGGTTCCCGCAAATGATCCTATACAAGCAACATTTCTCATAAAGCAGATTTTTGATGATTCTACTCTGAATTTACAGGTTGGTATAAATGCCCAGGAAATAGCAAGAAAACGTCATGATAAACTTGATATTGTCAATTCTCTGATTCAACTATATCATAATTTAATATCAAAATAAGATGTGTATATTTTTATATATTCAGATTTTAATGTTCATAATTACACTTCTGTGTTGCCATACAAAGAAACAGACTAAAAATTTGACATTTTTAATGACGTCTTTGCTTTGGGGTATTATTTTTGGTTTGCGCCGAAACAATGTTGGAAATGATTCAACCATGTATAGTATGTTCTATAGAGGATATAGTATAGAGGGATTGGGAACCTATGAAATAAATTCAGAAACCGAAGAATATGGTTTTACTTTAGTTGCCAATTTATTGCATAGAATTAGTCCGGAAGTTGTCTTCTTTTATTTGGCTGTAGCCGTTGCTGTATATGGATTGATATATTTTGTATATAAAAATAAGAGTACTGGATATTGGGGATATTTATGTTTTTTCTTGATGAGTGCTACTTTTGCAACATTAATTATCGCAATGCGCCAGTCTATGTCCATAGCTTTCATTCTTTTAGGCTTATTTTTATTAAAGCACGTAAAATATAATGGCATAAAGGATTTACATAGAATAATTAAAGATAAGTATTTCTTATTAGGTATCTGTGCACTTTTATTTTCGATATCGGTGCATAGATCAACAATTATTTTGTTGCCGATTTTGGTATTGGCTTATTTTGTTAGATATACAAGAAAGGCAGCTTTTATAAACATATTGGTTGTATTTGTTTTTACGGTTTTATTATCATCACAAATTGGAGATTTATTTAATTTAGCATTGTCTGTAGTGGGTGGATTTTCTGATGATAACGTAAGTTTGTTGGCAGAAAGATATAGTGGTAATTTAGGTGAGAGTAGTATGACACTTTTAAAAATAGCTTCATGGTGTGTACCATTAGCTTTTACAGTAAAGTATAGTAGCGAAAATGTACTTAGATCATTTGAATTTTCTTGTTTAATGATAGCATTTACCCTATATATTATGTTTGGAAGCGCAACCATGTGTATTAGAATATCTATGCTATTTCAAATAATAGGTTTTTCCGTTTTCGTTCCAGAGGTTGTTAATACAAAACCGGCTGTGAGGAAAATGTATATAGTATTTACTTTGTTGTTCTTTTATAGTGCATATAAGACCTATTCTAATTGGTTAGTGTATCCTTATGATTCAACTTTGCCTTTCTATTTTTTCTGGGAATAAAAAAATAATATACAATGAAAATTTCAATAATAACAATATGTTTTAACGCAGCAGATGATTTGAAAAAAACAATAAAGTCTGTTCGTGCGCAAGTTTTTAATGATTATGAGTATATAGTCGTAGATGGTGGTAGTAAAGATGCTACTTCTGAGATTATAAAAAGTAATGCAGATGTCATTACAAAATGGGTCAGTGAACCAGATAAGGGTATCTATGATGCCATGAATAAAGGTGTTAAGATGGCTTCTGGTGAATGGATTATCATGATGAATGCGGGTGATGTTTTTGCCGATTCTCTGGTGTTGAAAAACGTTTTTGAAAATCCAATTAATGATAATGTAACTTTTTTATATGGTGACACTTTATCAAGACAGAAAAATGGCAAGCTTTTGCGAAGAGTGACATCATGGGAAAGAGGAGATGTGAATCATCAAGCTGTTATTTATCGACGTGATTTGCATAAGGAGCATGGTATGTATATCATAACAAAGAAAATTATCATATCTGATTATCTTTTCTTTATTCGTATACCGCAAGAGCAGATTCAAAAAATCAATTTAGCTATATCTATAAATGATCCAAATGGAATATCAAACCAAGGTAATTGGGCGAGACAGCAGGCTTTATGTGCAGATGTTGTTTTTAGAAGAAGAACTTTTTGGGGTATGGTTAAATTCTATTGTTGGAAGGAAATTAAAGGCGTCTTGCCTACTTCCTTTAAAGATAATGTAAAACTATTTTTGGGTTTAACAAAGGCTTATGGAAAAGAATAATATTACAAGCAAAAAGGAATTGGCCTTTTATTTAAAAGCTGATTACATGATGGGAAGAGGAAAGTGGAAACCAACATTTATTACTAGGGTGAAAGAACTTTTTTTTCCTGATTATATCCATCGTTATTTGGTTTATATGCGGAAGGCATGTTATTATAGTAATTTTTCTTCCAAATCGTTGGGGGGGGGTAAAATATGTTTACTACAAATGGCGATTTAGAAGATTAGGTTTACGACTTGGCTTTTCATTAGGATATAAGAGTTTTGGATATGGCTTGGTTATTCCTCATTATGGTACTATTGTTGTCGGTGAAGATAATAGATGTGGCAATTATTGTGTACTGCATACTTCTATATGTATTTCTGGAGAGAAAGGAGGAAAACTGATAGGCGATGCTTTATATGCAAGTTCTGGTTGCAGAATTAACAAACCTATTACATTGGGAAATAATGTACAAATATGCTCTAATTCTGTTGTGAATAACTCCTTCGAAGATAATAACGTTGTGTTAGGGGGAATGCCTGCTGTTATAAAGAAGTATAGTGTAAAGCCTTGGTATCAGGGATGGGAGGCCGAGGAATGGAGAAATCAAGTAGAAGAACTAAAAAAGCAGCTTGGCTTGTATTAGTTAACAAATTAGACAAATGGGGAATCAACACGAAGATTGTTGATATGTCTGAAGTTGAATCAATTAGATAAAGGAGGGGTGAAATATGGAAAATAAGATAAAAGTATCTGTGATTATGCCAGTTTATAATTCTGGCGAATATTTGCAAACTGCTGTGGATAGCATTCTTTCTCAGAGTTTGAAAGATATTGAGTTGATTCTTGTAGATGATGGTTCTACAGATGGTAGCTCAGAGAAGTGTGATGAGTATGCAAAGAAAGATAAACGAGTAGTTGTAATTCATCAGAAGAATGGGGGGATTTGTAATGCTCGTAATGCTGCTTTGAAAATAGCTAGAGGTGAGTATATTGGATTCTCTGATCATGATGACGAATTTGTGCAAGGTTTTTTAGCGCATGCTTATAGAGAGGCAAAAGACAAAAATGCAGATTTAGTCAAGGTTGCGAAAAGAGAATATATTTATAAAGGTGATAAGTTGGTTAGAACGAAACAGAGTTGTTTACCTCAACGGGTTTATTATCGAGAGGATATTCGAAAGGAATATTTTAATTTGGTGGATGCGGATGAGATGGATTGTCTTTGGGATGCTTTAATCAAGAAGCAAATTATATATGATAATAATCTTTGGCTTAATGAAAATTTGAAACATGGAGGAGAAGATATAGAATTCATACAACGTTTGATACCTTTGCTTCATTGTTTTGTAACAATTGATACTATTTATTATAAACATTACATTCGTAGAGGCTTTTCTACGTCAACGAAATGGAATCCTGATAAGCAAGAAGCTAAAATGATTATAATGACAGAGATGGTAAATACTATGAAGTCATTGAACATTGATATCAAAGAACATGAATTTGATTACACTTATCAGCTATTACGCCAGTATATAGCTCCGCGTTGCGCATTTTATGCGAATGACGGATGTAAAATGGCTAATATTGATAAGAAAAAAGCTCTTGATGATATTCGAAGAATGAAATTCTGGTTTCCATTTTGTGATAAGCAAAGTGTTAAATTTGCCTGGATGAAGTCGCATAAATACGGATTGCTATATTTCCTTTTTAAGCATCGCTTATATGGTGCGATACTATTGCTCTATCATCTGAGGATGAAAAATAATTAACTGTTTTTTTTTTATAAAATGGCAAGTCTAAAATTTTAAAAAGAATAGTAAGAAAATGAATGAAACAACGCTAATTAGTATTATCGTTCCATGCTATAATACAGAGCAATACCTTCCTAAATGCATAAATAGTATTCTGTGTCAAACTTATCAAAATATTGAAGTTTGTTTGGTTGATGATGGTTCTCCTGATAGATGCGGGAAAATCTGTGATGAATATGCTCAAAAAGACAATCGTATCAAAGTTATCCACAAAAAGAATGGTGGATTATCTGCTGCACGAAATACTGGCGTAAGTCTGGCAACTGGTGATTGGATAATGTTTGTAGATGGGGATGATTGGATAGAGCCCATAATGTGTGAAAGTATGATTAGCAAAGTTCTTGAAGATAGAACGTTGCAACTTGTCATGTGTGAATGGGTTAAAGATTATAATGGTAGCCTACATTACAATAACTATAAATTTAGTGATGGCCAAGTATTTGATAGTGATGCTTGCAGAAAATTGCAGGGTTATATGTTGAACTTTGATTATTTCATTGCTTGTGCATATTGTAAACTTATAAATCGAAAATTCTTATTAAAGAATGATATATTCCATGATGAGGATTTACGTCAAGGAGTAGAAGGCGTTTTATTTAATTTGAAGTTATTCGATAAATTAGAAAAGGCCGTATTTATTAAGCAACCATTGTACCATTATATTTATAATGATGAATCCATCTCTGTAAAGATGACAGAGAAGACAATAGATATGATGGGGTTAGGTTTTCAAAGAATAGATTCTTTTATAGAATCTAAAAGTAACAGAACCTTTTTAGAAAAGAATCTTAGCATTAGAGTTTTGTCAGGTATTATATCAGCAATATTGAGAGGTTACTTTGGACCATATAATAAATATACCTATAATGAACGTAAGTCTAAAATGTCGGCTATGTTGAGTTTGCCAGTATATCAGAAGTATTTGAAAAAATATAAATGGTCTAATAAACTATCTTTTTCTAAAAAAATAGTACTTCTCGTTATTTGTTTCCATTTCAATGGATTATTAATGCTTGCTGGTAAACTTCGTCACTGGCAGTTGGAACACAAATAAAAATATATGATTCACATAGTAAATAAACAAGATTGTTGTGGTTGTTGGGCATGTGAAAATATATGTCCAAAGCACTGTATCTCAATGATTGAAGATGAAGAAGGTTTTCTTTATCCTCATGTTGATCTTGACAATTGTATAGACTGCCATTTATGTGAGAAAGTATGTCCTGTTGCCAATGTAGAACCTGAAAAGAAGAATGAACAACATGGCTTTCTTTTGCAAATTAAGGATGAAACCATTCGAAAGGAAAGTACATCCGGAGGTTCCTTTACGGCAATTACTTCATGGGTGATTAATCAAGGTGGTATCGTTTATGGTGCGGCTGTGGATTGTTCAGACTTTAAGGTCAAGCATTCTGCTGCTACCTCTTTGGATGAGTTGGGTAAGTTTCGTAACAGTAAGTATGTACAGAGTGAAATAGGAGATACTTTCAAGGAAATCAAGAAGCATCTACAGGAAGGCAAATGGGTGGCTATGAGCGGTACACCATGCCAGATAGAAGGCTTGGTTCATTACTTGCGCAAGCCATACGATAAACTCCTTTTGATTGATGTTGTATGTTACGGTATTCCTAGTCCTGGAATCTTTGCGGATTACTTAACCTACATGCATAGTAAGATTGGTGGTAAGTTTAATAAAATTCTCTTCAGAGAAAAGAGATTATGCTATAACTATACATCATTTTCTCTTTTCAATGAAAAGCCGGAACTTGACTATCACAAAGGTGTAGAAAGTGACCAGTTTATGCGTTCTTTCTTTAGTGATATGAATGTTCGTCCTTCTTGTTATGATTGCAGGTTTAAGAAGCGCTATCGTGTTTCTGACTTTACGATTTGGGATTGCTATGATGTCAAGATGTTCTCGAAGAACTTTGATGATAATGGTACTAATCGCATCTTGGTTCATACCGGTAAAGGTATGAGCATATTGGGTGCTATTAAGGATTCTGTCAGATTGGAAGAATATAAGAATCTGGATTATTTTATAGCTGATGAAATAGCAATGGTTAAATCCGTACCTATGAATCCAAAGCGAGCAGATTTCTTTAAGGACTACCAAACTATGGAATTTGGTGCATTCATCAATGAATGGTTTCCTACGACATTCAAAGTCCGTCTCAATTCTTTCTTGCGCAAAACTGCTTTCAGATTGGGAATTTACAATGAATCCAAAAGATTCGTGAAGAAAATATTAGGTAAGAATTAAAAAGATAGATATGAAAGTTGCATTAGCGATTAATTATGACTACCATGATTATGGTGGTATGTTGCAAGCGTTTGCTACCCAAAGATTTCTTACGAAAAATGGCATTGATTCTGATGCTATCAACTTCGATAATTTGAAGGGTGATATCAACAAACGCAAATGGCGTTACTTTTTGAGCAATATCTTCGATATTTCGATAGTAAAAGAAAAGAGCAAGCTGATAGAAAAGAAACTCAAACAGAAATCAAATGAGAAGTTGAAGTCTGGTATGGCGGAAAGAGATGCTGCGTTTGATGAGTTCTGCAAGAGCCATTTCAAGGTCAGTAGAGCTTTTGAATCTTGGGAGGATATGGCTAAGGCTAGTAGAAATGAATATGATGCCGTTGTTGTAGGTAGTGATCAGTTATGGTTGCCTTCTAATATAATGGCTGATTATTATACCTTGAACTGGGTGCCACAAGATGTTAAAAAGATAGCTTATGCTACTAGTTTTGGCATCGGAAGCATTCCTGCAAAATATTCAGAGATATATAGTCATTACTTGAAGCGCATTGATTATCTGAGTGCTCGTGAAACATCAGGACAGGATATTATCAAAAAGCTTGCAGGAAGAGACGTACAGTTAGTAAACGACCCAGCGTTGTTGCTGGATGCGGATGGTTGGAACGAAGTAATTAGCAACGAACCTTTGATAAAGGAAAAATATGTGTTTTGTTACTTCATGGGTAATAATCCGGAACAAAGAGATTTTGTAAGGCGACTTGCAAATGAAAAAGGATTAAAGGTTGTTGCCTTGCTGCACCTGGATCAATACATAGCTTCTGATGAGAATTATGTTGATATGGCTCCTTGGCATGTTTCACCTGCTGATTTCGTGAATTTGGTCAAGAATGCAGAATGTGTATGTACGGATTCCTTCCATGGCACAGTATTTAGCATTATTTATTCCCGACCTTTCTTTACGTTCAAGCGTTTCAACAAAAAGGCTTCTCTCTCTACGAATACTCGAATTACATCCTTGCTTACCCGTTTGGGACTGATGGATAGATTGGTATTGGATATGGATAGTAAGCAGGCTTTTGATA
>JAJWLX010000143.1 GCA_021636625.1 Prevotella sp.
GTACTTTGAAAACTGCATAACATTTAGTGATATGACATCATTTTAAACATATATAGACAAGAAAAGTCTTTAAAATAACAACTCTAATAACTGGTCAAGTTATTAAGGGTGCAGGGCGGATGCCTTGGCACTAGGAGCCGATGAAGGACGTGATAAGCTGCGATAAGCTTCGGGGAGTTGCACGTAAACTTTGATCCGAAGATTTCCGAATGAGGAAACTCACTTAGAGTAATGTCTAAGTATCGTTAAGTGAATACATAGCTTAGCGAGGGGAACCCGGGGAACTGAAACATCTAAGTACCCGGAGGAAGAGAAAGAAATTCGATTCCGTAAGTAGCGGCGAGCGAACGCGGAACAGGCCAAACCAATGAAGTTTACTTCGTTGGGGTTGCGGACATACAACATGGATGCAATATCGTAAATGAAGAGAGTTGGAAAGCTCCGCCATAGAAGGTAATAGCCCTGTAGTTGAAACGAGAAAGCTACTAGTATGATCCAGAGTACCACGGGACACGTGAAACCCTGTGGGAAGCAGGAGGGACCATCCTCCAAGCCTAAATACTACCTAGTGACCGATAGCGCATAGTACCGTGAGGGAAAGGTGAAAAGAACCCCGGGAGGGGAGTGAAATAGAACCTGAAACCCTGCACTTACAAGCTGTGGGAGCACATTACTTGTGTGACCGCGTACTTTTTGTAGAACGGGCCAACGAGTTACGTTAAGTAGCAAGGTTAAGCACTTAAGGTGTGGAGCCGTAGCGAAAGCGAGTCTTAAATGGGCGATTAAGTTACTTGGCGTAGACCCGAAACCGGGCGACCTATCCATGAGCAGGTTGAAGCGAAAGTAAAATTTCGTGGAGGACCGAACCCACGAGCGTTGAAAAGCTCGGGGATGACTTGTGGATAGCGGTGAAATTCCAATCGAGCCCGGAGATAGCTGGTTCTCCCCGAAATAGCTTTAGGGCTAGCCTCAAGCGTAGAGAAACGGAGGTAGAGCACTGAATGTCCTAGGGGGTATTGCACTTACCGAAGACTATCAAACTCCGAATGCCGTTTTCTTTTACTTGGGAGTCAGACTGTGGGTGATAAGATTCATAGTCAAAAGGGCAACAGCCCAGATCGTCAGCTAAGGTCCCTAAATGTACGTTAAGTGGTAAAGGATGTGGGATTGCACAGACAACCAGGATGTTGGCTTAGAAGCAGCCACTCATTTAAAGAGTGCGTAATAGCTCACTGGTCGAGTGATCCTGCGCCGAAAATTTCCGGGGCTAAAACGTACTACCGAAGCTACGGCATCATTTATGATGGGTAGGGGAGCTTCGTATGCAGGCTGAAGCATGACCGTAAGGACATGTGGACAGTATACGAGTGAGAATGTTGGCATGAGTAGCGAGACGTGGGTGAGAATCCCACGGGCCGTAAACCCAAGGTTTCCAGGGGAAGGTTCGTCCGCCCTGGGTTAGTCGGGACCTAAGCCGAGGCCGAAAGGCGTAGGTGATGGACAACAGGTTGATATTCCTGTACCGCCAATAAGCGTTTGAGAGATGGAGTGACACAGTAGGATAAGCTAACCGTACTGTTGGTTATGTACGGCTAAGCATTGAGGCAGTCTAAATAGGCAAATCCGTTTAGACAATGCTAGGATGTGATGGGGAAGCCCTTCGGGGCGAAGTAGCTGATTTCACACTGTCAAGAAAAGCTTCTATCGAGTTTAAAGGCGCCCGTACCGTAAACCGACACAGGTGGGTGAGGAGAGTATCCTAAGGCCAGCGAGAGAACTATTGTTAAGGAACTCGGCAAAATGACCCCGTAACTTAGGGAGAAGGGGTGCCTGTCTATGACAGGCCGCAGAGAATAGGCCCAAGCGACTGTTTACCAAAAACACAGGTTTCTGCTAAGTCGCAAGACGATGTATAGGAGCTGACGCCTGCCCGGTGCTGGAAGGTTAAGGGGATCTGTTAGAGCAATCGAAGCAGTGAACTTAAGCCCCAGTAAACGGCGGCCGTAACTATAACGGTCCTAAGGTAGCGAAATTCCTTGTCGGGTAAGTTCCGACCCGCACGAAAGGCGTAACGATTTGGGCACTGTCTCAACAATAGACTCGGTGAAATTGTAATCCCGGTGAAGATGCCGGGTACCTGCGACAGGACGGAAAGACCCCATGGAGCTTTACTGTAGCTTGACGTTGGGTCTTGGTACTACATGTACAGGATAGGTGGGAGACTATGAAGCATGGACGCCAGTCTGTGTGGAGTCATCCTTGGGATACCACCCTTGTAGTACTGGGATCCTAACCATAGGCCTTGAATCAGGTCTTGGAACACCGTCAGGTGGGCAGTTTGACTGGGGCGGTCGCCTCCTAAAAAGTAACGGAGGCGCTCAAAGGTTTCCTCAGCACGGTCGGAAATCGTGCGAAGAGTGTAAAGGCAAAAGGAAGCTTGATTGCAAGACATACAGGTCGAGCAAGGACGAAAGTCGGACTTAGTGATCCGGTGGTACCGCATGGAAGGGCCATCGCTCAACGGATAAAAGCTACCCTGGGGATAACAGGCTTATCTCCCCCAAGAGTCCACATCGACGGGGAGGTTTGGCACCTCGATGTCGGCTCATCACATCCTGGGGCTGTATTCGGTCCCAAGGGTTCGGCTGTTCGCCGATTAAAGTGGTACGCGAGCTGGGTTCAGAACGTCGTGAGACAGTTCGGTCCCTATCCGTCGCAGGCGTAGGAAATTTGAGAAGACCTGTCCTTAGTACGAGAGGACCGGGATGGACGTACCTCTGGTGTACCAGTTGTTCTGCCAAGGGCATGGCTGGGTAGCTATGTACGGAATGGATAAGCGCTGAAAGCATCTAAGCGCGAAGCCAACTTCAAGATAAGATTTCCCACCGTAAGGGTAAGACCCCAGGAAGACTACCTGGTTGATAGGTCGAAGGTGTAAGTGCAGTAATGTATTTAGCTTATCGATACTAATAGGTCGAGGACTTGACCAA
>JAJWLX010000063.1 GCA_021636625.1 Prevotella sp.
TAGAGCGAATCAAGGAGTTGCAAGATAGGTTTAGAAAAGCCTTTTAGCGACTTTTGCTCCTTAATAAAATGTTCAATATAAAAGTTGGAAGACTATAAGTACTTAGTATTCAGCCCTAATATTCCTCTGGAATGACGACGAATATTAAAAGTCGATGATAGGGCTGTTCTCTATGCGGAGAGCAGCCTTTTTCATCTTCTTTCTGTTCCTTTTCATCTCATATCTGGCTGGATGTTCCTACAATCATCACCTTATATATAATATTCAGCGATAATTTACGTTATTACATTGTGTTAAGACGAATCATCATATTATGTTTTTTGTTGGCAGGCGTGCTCTGTACGAGAGCGCAGTATGATCCATCCTTCAGTCATTATTTCGACATGGAGTCATCCTTCAATCCTGCAGTAGTGGGTAAGCAGGCTAAACTGAATGTTACGGCTGCTTACGCTCTTGATATGGCTGGATTCGAACACAATCCCCGTACGATGTATTTGGCAGCAGATATGCCTTTTCTGCTTTTCAATCATCAGCAGGGTGTGGGTGTTTCGCTGATGAATGATCAGATTGGTCTCTTTACCCACCAACGTCTTAGCCTGCAGTATGCCTATAAAAAGAAGATATGGGGAGGAAAGATGAGCATCGGATTGCAGGGAGGTATGCTGAGTGAGAGTTTTGATGGCAGCAAGGTGGATGCTGGAGAATCGGGCGACCCTGCTTTTGCTACGACAAATGTAGAGGGAAGCGGAATGGATTTTGCCTTGGGTCTCTATTTCATTCATCGTAATTGGTATGTTGGGCTTTCAGGGCAGCATCTTACTTCTCCTACGATCAATCTGGGTGAATCAAATGAATTTAAGATAGATGCAACGTATTATTTGACTGGTGGATACAATATTCAACTGAGAAATCCGTTTTTATCTATAAAGTCATCTGCTCTTGTCAGGTATGATGGTACGGCGTGGCGAGGCGATGTTACCGGGCGGCTGGTATATCAGCACGAGGGAAAGCATTTGTATGGTGGACTCACCTACAGTCCTGATCATTCTGTGACCTTTCTATTGGGAGGTACTTTTCATGGGGTGATGCTTGGGTACAGTTATGAGTGCTATACTTCGAAGTTGAATGCGGGCAATGGTAGCCATGAACTCTTCATAGGATACCAGACAGAGATCAGCTTTGCCAAAAAAGGAAAGAACAAACATCAAAGTGTTAGAATACTATAGTATATCATCAAGAATATGAATATTGAAATGAAGAAAATAATAGGGCTCTTCTGCTCACTTGTAGTACTGCTCTCCCTGAGTGGCTGTTTCAGCGCCAAATCTACTTCCATGGCAGGTAGAGGAGGAGAAGTTGTGGGCGTAAGCGGAAGAGGGTTCGTGGAGCCTACACCTTACGGAATGGTAAAGGTGAACCGTGGCTTCCTGAAGATGGGTCTTGAGACTCAGGATTCGCTATGGGGTGCAAAGACTCCCCGCAAGGATGTTTCCGTAGATGGTTTCTGGATGGATGATACTGAGATTACGAACTCTGAGTACAAGCAGTTTGTTGCTTATGTACGCGATTCTATCCTTCGTACCCGTCTTGCCGATCCAGCCTATGCCGGTGATGAGACCTATATGATTACCGAAGACAAGAATGGCGACCCGATTCCTCCGCAGGTTAATTGGAAGAAGCCTTTGCCAAGAAAGCCGAATGAGGATGAACTGCGTGCGATTGAAAGTCTCTACAATGTGAATCCGGTGACCGGTGAGAAGCTGATTGATTGGCGCCAGCTCAACTATAAGTATGAAATCTATGATTACACAGCAGCTGCCCTTCGCCGTAACCGAATCAATCCGCAGGAGCGCAGTCTGAATACAGATATCCAGATAAATCCTGATGAGGTGGTGATGATTTCGAAGGATACCGCTTATTATGATGATGAGGGCAGAGTGGTGAGAGAGACCATCAACCGCCCGTTGAGCGGTCCGTGGGATTTCCTCAATACTTATATCGTGAATATCTATCCGGATACAACTTGCTGGGTGAATGATTTCCGCAACTCAGATAATGAAACTTATCTGAGAAGCTATTTCAGTAATCCTGCCTACAACGATTATCCAGTTGTGGGTGTCACCTGGGAGCAGGCGAATGCCTTCTGTGCCTGGCGTACCGACTACCTTCTGAAAGGTTTGGGACCGGAGGCAAGATTCGTGCAGCGTTACCGTCTGCCAACAGAGGCAGAATGGGAGTTTGCTGCCAGAGGAAAGAATCAGAGTGAGTTCCCTTGGGACAATGCTGACGTAAAGAATGGAGATGGATGTTTCTATGCCAACTTCAAGCCAGATAGGGGTAACTATACCAAGGATGGTAACCTGATAACGAGTAAGGTGGGTATTTATTCACCCAATTCGAACGGACTCTATGATATGGCTGGTAATGTGGCGGAATGGACCAGCACCGTTTATACGGAGGCAGGAGTGGATGCGATGAATGATCTGAATCCTGACCTGAAATACAATGCAGCCAAGGAAGATCCTTACCGGTTGAAGAAAAAGAGTGTAAGAGGTGGTTCCTGGAAAGACCCGGAATCTTTTATCCGCTCGGCATGGCGCTCTTGGGAATACCAGAACCAGCCACGCTCATATATCGGATTCCGCTGCGTAAGAAGTCTGGCTACCACATCGAGTGCCAAGCAGAAACCATCAAGAAATAAGAATAGGAGATAATCAAAATGGGTGACTATAGTAAATATAATATTGTCTATCGTCTGCAGAAGTGGATGGATAGCGTTCCGGGACAGACTTTCCTGAACTATGCATATAGTTGGGGTGCGAGTATCGTTATTGCAGGTACTCTCTTCACGTTGACGCATCTTCCCGGAGCCAAACTGATGATCTTCCTGGGAATGGGCACTGAGATTATCGTGTTCTTCCTGTCTGCTTTCGACCGTCCTTTCGATAAGACTGCTGATGGCAGAGAGCTTCCTACTCATGTGACGGAGGAATATCTGGAGACGGGTAAGGTAGAATACCAGGACAAGAATGTGGCTGCTTCTACCATGGGAGCATCTTCTTCTCCAATTGCTGGTGTTGCCAACCAGGCTTCCTCAATAGCTCAGCCGGATGCCTTGGCAGAAATACAGGTAGCTTCTGAGGAAATGCAGAAAGTGCAGAGCAGCTATGTGGATGAACTGAAGAATCTGGTAGATACCCTTGGCAAGGTTAATGAGCAGAGCTCCCGTCTGGCTCGTGACAGTGAGGAGATGGAAAACCTGAACCGCACGCTTACCGGTATTACCAAGGTTTATGAGATGCAGTTGAAAAGTGCCAGTCAGCAGATTGGTACCATCGACCAGATCAATGAACAGACCCGGAAGATGGCTCAGCAGATAGAGCAACTGAACAGCATCTATGCACGTATGATAGCAGCGATGACCGCAAACTTAAAAGAAAAATAAATGGCAATAAAGAAAAGACCGATTTCACCACGCCAGAAGATGATCAATCTGATGTATGTCGTCTTGATGGCTATGTTGGCACTGAATACTCCTACTGAAGAGGAACTCGGTGTCAAGGGAAAGTCGTTGGTGGAGAAGGTGAAGAGAAGCTTGCAGGATGAACCGCGGAAGGGCGATGAGAAGAAGAAGGATGTGAAACTCGTGGAACTGAATGTGAGTGAGATGAATGCCTTCGTGATTCCTGAAAAGACGACCCTTTATGCGGGTGAGCGATTCAACTCACAGGTGGTGATGGCGGCTATAGACAGTACCCAGCGCCCTGAAATCTATGTCAATGGCAGTCGGCTTCAGGCTGCTGATGGTAGATATAGCTTTACGGCTGGTGGGGTAGGAGAACATCAGTTTAATGGCTATATTCTGATGAAAGGCAAGGATGGCGAGGAAATCCGTCGTAACTTCAGTCAGAAATATACCGTATTGCCTGTTCCGAATTCTGCTACAGTGGCAGCTGACCTGATGAATGTGCTTTATGCAGGTTATGCCAATCCTATCAGTATCAGTGTGCCGGGTGTTCCGGCGAATGCTATTTCTGCCTCTATGAGTGGCGGCTCGTTCGTATCAAAAGGCAATGGTCATTTCGTGGCGACTCCATCTACCGTTGGCAAGGATGTTACCATTCATGTAACGGCAAGAGATAAGGGACAGGTTCGCTCATTGCCTCCTTTTGTTTTCCATGTCAGGAAACTGCCAGATCCTACCGCTTATATTGCGATGGGAACAGACAGATTCAGAGGTGGCGGTTTGGCAAAGGCCAATCTGATGGGTGCCACGGGCATTCATGCAGCCATCGACGATGGACTTCTGGATATTCCTTTCAAGGTAGTAGGTTTCGAAACCGTCTTCTTCGACAATATGGGTAATGCCATTCCGCTGGCTTCTGCAGGAGCCAGTTTCTCGGACAGGCAGCGTGAGGAGTTCAGAAAGCTGTATCGCAACCGTCGTTTCTACATCTCTCATATCAGAGCTGTAGGTCCAGACGGCATCATGCGAACCCTGCCTTCGGCAATGGAAGTTATCGTAAAGTAATAACGGAGTTTTCAAATTTAAAAATCAAAGTCAATGAAAAAGATATTGTTCTTGTTCCTGCTCTTGGGAATGGTGCAGGGCATCTGGGCACAACCTGAGGCCCGCAGGCAGGCGGCAGCACAGAAGAAAGCAGCGCAGCAGAATGGCGATACTCCAACCCTGCGTGCGCAGATCTCCTTTCCTACTGCTCTCCCGATGGATGAGGACGTGGTTTGGAGAAGAGATATCTACCGTGAACTGGATCTCAACAATGAAGCCAATGCTGCGCTCTATTATCCTGTAGAGCCGAAGGGAAATCAGATGAATCTCTTTACCACCATCTTCAGATTGATGATGACGGGAAAGATTACCGTATTCCAATACCGAATGGATGGTAATGAGAGTTTTGCCGCTGCCGACTGGGTGGATCCGAAGTCTTTCCTGGATAACTATCATATCTACTACGAGAAGCAGGCAAATGGTAGAATCAAGTTAGACAACAGCGATATCCCTTCGCGTGAGGTGAAATCTTATTATATCAAGGAAAGCTGTTTCTTCGACCAGCGTTCTGCTACCTTCCATACCAAGGTGTTGGCGCTTTGCCCTATCATGACCCGTGAGGATGATTTTGGAGATGGTGGAACCAGGTATCCCCTCTTTTGGGTGAAATATGACGATCTGGCTCCTTATCTTACCCGCCAGCAGGTGATGACTAGCAATCTGAACAATGCCGTGGTGATGAGCATTGATGATTACTTTGCCAGAAATCAATATAAGGGTAAGATTTACAAGACCAATAATCTGTTGGGACAAACCCTTTCTCAATACTGTACCACGGATTCAGCCATGGCAAAGGAGCAGAAGCGCATCGAGGCAGAACTGGTTGCCTTTGAGAAAAATATCTGGGGTAATCAGGCACGAAAAGATTCACTGGACAGCATTGCCAATGCAGCAAAGGATGTAAAGGGCAGTGTAAGGAAGAATCGCCGAAGCACAGGATTGCGTGGTGCATCTACCAATACCGGCAAGGTTTCCCGTGTCAAGTCGAAGCAGGCTAAAAACAGAACCTCTTCAGCCAGCGGTTCGGCTAGAGTCACGGTGAGAAGAGAGCGCCATTAAGATGTTGAGGAGAGAACGCCATTAAGTAAAAGAGATGTTGTTTTCAACATATAGTGTGAACATATTGAATTAGTAACAATTAAAAAAGGTAAGAAAATGAAGAAGATTTTATCACTTGTATTCATGGTGGCTGCAATGATGTATGCTACTAGCGCAAACGCACAGATTAAGTTCGGTTTGAAGGGTGGTTTGAACGTGACAAGCATGTCTTTCAGCGAGGATGTATTTGATGCTTCCAACAAGACTGGTTTCTTTGTTGGTCCTATGGTGAAGGTTACTGTGCCTATCGTAGGCTTGAGCTTCGATGCGGCAGCTTTGTACGACCAGAAAGAGGCTGACGTTAAGTATGTCGGTACTAATGGTGACTTCGGTCAGGCGAACGTGAAGCAGCAGTCTATCAACATTCCTGTCAACGTACGTTATGGTTTTGGCTTGAGCAGTCTGGCTAACATTTTCCTCTTTGCTGGTCCACAGTGGGGTATCAACGTAGGAGGCAAGAACTTTACATGGAATGAAACAAGCAGCTATTCTTTGAAAAAATCAAACTTCAGCGTCAACGTAGGTGCTGGTGTAACCTTGCTGAACCATCTTCAGATATCAGCCAACTACAATATCGCTTGCGGCAAGTCTGCTGATGCTAGCTTCTCTAAGACCCTTGATGCAGTTACAAATGCAGGAAAGGACAAGAGCCATAACAACTCTTGGCAGATTGCACTCGGCTACTGGTTCTAAGCTACTGTAGCTTGTATCTCTTCGAGTAGATACATTAAAATATATAAAAGCAGGTACCTGATGATGGGTATCTGCTTTTTTTTTGCTATCTTTGCAGAACGAATGTTTGGAAAGAATAGTTGGGTAGCTGTTTCATGTGATAAACATTCTGAAGAATTAGAAGATAGAAACAATGAGATATGTAGATGTGATATTGCCTCTTCCGCTCGACGGCACCTTTACTTATTCTGTCCCCGAAGGGATGGAAGAGAAAGTCGTGGCTGGTATGCGCGTGCTCGTTCCCTTAGGAAAAAGCAAGAAGTATATTGCCATGGTAGCTGATGTGCATTCCGAAAAGCCGGATTTCAACTGTAAGCCGATAGAGGCTGTTCTTGATTCCTATCCCTCTCTTCTTCCCCAGCAATATCGCCTTTGGCAATGGATCAGCGATTACTATATGTCACCTCTTGGCGATGTATATAATGCAGCCATGCCTGCCGGAATGAAATCTACAGAGAAATTCAAGCCCAAGATGGAACTCTATGTGGAGTTGGCTAGCAGTTATCGCAATGAACAGGCTCTGCACGTGGCGCTCAATATGGTGCAGCGTGCCCTGAAGCAATCGAAGACTTTGACCACCTTCCTGGCTCTTTCTCATTGGGACAGTCTGGAGGGAGATACGCCTAGAGAAGGTATCAAGAAGGTGACGAAGGAAGAGCTGATGAACGAGGCAAGATGCACGGCGGCTGTGGTCAAGGCGCTCATCGACAGAGGTATCCTCTTTACCTACGAGTTGGAAGTGGGTAGATTGAATACGGCTGGAGAATCGCATCTTGACCAGATCAAGCCCTTGTCTATGCCGCAGCAGGATGCTTACAATCAGATACTGATGCAGATGCTGAAGAAAAACGTAGTGCTCCTGCATGGTGTAACTTCCAGCGGAAAGACGGAAATCTATATCCATCTCATCAGAAAAGCCATCGAGGAACACAGGCAGGTGCTCTATCTGCTGCCCGAAATCGCCCTGACGGTTCAGATTATGGAGCGACTGCACAAAGTCTTTGGCGACCGGCTCGGTATCTATCATTCTAAATATAGTGATGCAGAGCGCGTCGAAATCTGGCAGAAACAACTCTCCGGGCATCCCTATGATGTTATCCTGGGAGCAAGAAGCGCAGTCTTTCTGCCTTTTCAGAAACTGGGACTTGTCATCATCGATGAAGAGCACGAGACCTCTTTCAAGCAGCAGGATCCGGCTCCACGCTATCATGCCCGCAGTGCAGCCATCGTGCTTGCCAATATGTATCCGGAGGCAAAGGTGCTTCTGGGAACGGCTACGCCTTCGATGGAGAGCTATTACAATGCCCAGCAGGGTAAGTATGGATTGGTAGAACTGAAGACCCGATACAAGGATATCCAGTTGCCTGAGATACAGGTGGTGGATGTGAAAGACCTCCGCCATCGCAAGATGATGACGGGTGTTTATTCGCCAGTGCTCCTGGCGGCGGTAAGAGAAGCCCTGAAGAATGGAGAGCAGGCTATCCTCTTTCAGAACCGAAGAGGATTTGCACCGATGATAGAATGTAAGGTGTGCGGATGGGTGCCGAAATGCAAGAACTGTGATGTTTCGCTTACTTTGCATAAGAGCATCAATCTCCTTACCTGCCATTATTGCGGTTATACCTATCCCGTCCCAACGGAATGTCCGAACTGCGGTAGTACAGAGTTGCTGGGCAGAGGTATCGGAACCGAGCGCATCGAAGACCAGATTTCCGAGATCTTTCCTGAAGCCCGTATCGCCCGAATGGACTTAGACACAACCCGTACCCGAAATGCCTACGAGCGACTGATCTCCGATTTCTCTTCGGGAAAGACGAACCTTCTGATAGGTACGCAGATGATTTCGAAGGGCTTGGATTTCGATAAAGTGAGTGTGGTAGGTATCTTGAATGCTGATTCGATGCTCAACTATCCTGATTTCCGAGCTTATGAGCACGCTTTCATGATGATGGCGCAGGTGAGCGGAAGAGCCGGAAGAAAGGGCAAACGGGGACTCGTGATTCTGCAGACCAAGAATCCTACACTTCCTATCATCGGTCAGGTAGTACACAACGACTACGATTCTCTTTTCAAGGGAATCCTAGAGGAGAGAAGAATGTTTCATTATCCGCCTTTCTTCCATCTTATCAATGTGTTCCTGAAGCACAAACACGAAAAGATCTGCCAGCAGGCAAGTCTGGAATTGGGCAAGACGCTGAGAGGATGGTTTGGTGAACGGGTTCTCGGACCGGATAAGCCGGCTGTAGCCCGTGTAAAGACAATGAATATCCGCAAGATTGTCATCAAACTGGAGAATGGTATCGACCAGAAGAAGGTGCGCGAATATCTGAAGTATGCTCAGCAGATGATGGCGAAAGATCCGAGGTATGGAGCTTTGCAGATCTATTATGATGTGGATCCGATGTAGATAAAAAGTAGTCTTATCGGAATCCTCTGTTTGAGATAAAAGAGAAAGGCTATCCCAATCTTAAGGAGAGGGATAGCCTTTTTGGATGTTTGTAGTTATGTGTCTTGTATTATCTGATATGTTCTGATAAACATAAGTCTAATTCTACTTTATCAACCTTGTGTTTAGAAGTTGATGTCAAGACCTACAGCAAACACATTGTTGTTACGGGTGTAATCAGAGCTGTAGTTGATGCTGTTCTCTGCAGAAAGCTGAACTTTCGAGGTCTTCTTGTGCTGATAGAAGGTGTGGAAGTAAGCCACGTTCAAATCCATCTTCTTGTTGATGTGATAAACACCACCGATAGCGGCAGAGTTAGAACCAACAACGAATGACTTGTCATCCATATACTCATCGCTCAAACCATAGTTGGTGTTCTGCCAACCTGTACTCAAGGTAATTTTCTTGTTGACATCCACCTCAACACCTGCGTTGTACTCCAAGGTACCGCGGTCCAACTTCTCCTGACGATTGTTGTATGATGTAGCGTGCTTGTCATCAAACCAGTGGAAACCTACGTTTACACGTACAGCATTTACAGGGCTGTAACCTACACCGAGTGCCAGGTAAGCAGGAATATCGCCTGCAATCTTCTTGCCATCTGCGTATTCACCGATAGCCTCTTCGAGCTTGGCATCGAACTGAGTCTTCAACTGTCCCATAGCTCCCTGAATAACTGGGTTGCCGATGATGGCATCTGCTGCAGCCTCTGGTACGCCATTAGCAATGTAAGCATTGCGGAGGTTGTCTGGAAGGTTACCGATACTTGGAACCTGGTTTACAGACTTGTTCTTCAGGCGGATACGAGTCTTGAACTCATACTTGGCAGCGAAGTTCCACTTGCCAGTCTTGAAATCCACGCCGATGATAGGAGTGAAGCCCACACCGCTCTGGTCACAGCTCAACTCAATGTTGGCAGCTGTTTCCTTAGATGGGTCAAGTACCATATAGAGAGGCATTGCGCCAACCTTGATGTTCTCTACATAACCATAGTAGTTGGTAGAAGCATAGACACCACGTACGCCTGCGAATGCACTGAAGTTGTCGCTGAACTTATAGGCTGCACCTAAAGAGAGACCATAGTAGTACTGGCGACCGTGCATATAACTGTTGTAGCTATACTTGCCTTCCTTACCGAATTTATCATTGTTGGTGAAAACAGCTGGTACACGATACTGTGCTGCAACCTGATCTACTGCACCAGCTAACTGGCAAGCAGCCAAAGCAGTCTCGGCTACAATCTTCTCGAAAGAGCCCAGTCCATTGTCGAAAGTACACTTTCCACCGCCACCAGTGAGGGCGAAACCTGCCTGGAGTGACCATCTGCCCTTATTATAAGCATACTGGAAAGAAGGGATAACAGGCGCAAAAGCCTTACCCTTGAACTCGCGTGGAGTAGTAGGATTGTTCACATTGTTAGTGAACAATGGATAATCATTTTCAATGCTACGTGTCTGGTAAGCCAACTGCCAGTTGATGGCAAGATGCTTTCCTTCACCCATGAATACAACGCCGGCTGGATTGTAGTAAACGCCGTCAATACCAATTGAAGCCTCACGGCTCATCATTCTGTTGAATGCAACGTGCTGATTGGTGTTAGTGAGCAAACCACCTGCAAAAGAAGGTGCTGCGCAAGCCATCGCAATGGCTAAACTAACTAATTTTAGTTTCTTCATCTTAATAATATTAAATAAAAACGTCCGCAAAGGTAATTATAATGTTCTATTTTGCCTTAATACTTGAGTGAGATTTAAAGTATATTAACGTAAATAGCCCAAGAATCTGCACAGACTTTAAGTTTTGTGCAGCTTCTTGGGCTATTTGAGAGCTTTTATTGTAAGTTTAGAAACCTTGAAAAGTGAGCTGTTTTCAAGGCTTTTGTGAGTCGGTTTCAGCTTGAGGAGCTTCTTCCTCCTTTTTCATGCTTTGATTCTCCTTCACATTCATGTGAGGATAGGAGATGCGGGTATGATAAATCGCCTTCAGACGATCGATAAGCACCAGTTTGGCAAGTGCAATGTCACGGAAGGTAATCGGGCATTCCTTGAAAAATCCATCTGCTACCTGCCCATCGATGAGCTTGTTTACCAGATTACTGATACTTTCCTCCGTGTATTCATTCAGTGAGCGGGAGGCAGCTTCTACCGTATCAGCCATCATCAGGATAGCCTGCTCTCGGGTAAACGGATTGGGTCCCGGATATTGGAACAGTGACTTATCTACTACTTCCGTAGGATGGGCATTGCAATAGTTTACATAGAAGAATTTGGCAATACCTGTGCCGTGGTGAGTAGTGATGAAGTCCTTGATAATACCCGGCAAACCTACCTTTTCTGCCATCTTCAGTCCTTCTGTTACGTGACTGATGATGATCTGGGCACTTTCCAGATCACTCAGCTGGTCGTGTGGATTCACTCCTGCCTGGTTCTCCGTAAAGAATACTGGGTTTGTCATCTTGCCGATATCGTGATAGAGTGCTCCGGTACGTACCAGCAGACTGTTTGCCTCGATACGGTTGGCTATCTCCGCTGCCAGATTACCTACGGTGATGGAGTGCTGAAATGTACCAGGAGCAATCTCGCTCAGGTTGCGCAGCAGCCCCTTGTTGGTGTTGGACAACTCGAAGAGTGTGACATTAGAGGTGAAACCGAATGTCTTTTCGATGATGTACATCAGTGGATAGGCGAGCAGCAGGAAGATTCCATTGATGGTGGAATAGGTGTACATGCTGCGGTCGATGTTGAACACCTGATTGTCTTGCATCAGCTGGAGGGCTACATATACCACGGTAGTACTGATGGCAACCAGGAGGGCTGTGAAGAATATCTGCGAGCGCTTGGATAATTCGCGCAGGCTGTAAATCGCAACCAAGCCGGAAACCAGCTGCACGATGATGAATTCATATTGGTATTTCACAGCTGCCGCACAGATGAGAATCATCGTGGCATGCGTGATGAAAGCCGTTCGTGAATCCATAAAGACGCGCACAAAGATAGGCGCCATGGCAAATGGGATGATATATACGCTGAAGAAATTGTGCTTCATGATGAGTGACACAAAGATTGGGAACAGCGTAATCATCGCATAGAGCATGGTGATGCTGCGTGGCTTGTCGAAGTAGTCTTTGCGGAAGAGCGTGAGATAGAAGGTAAACATCATCACGAGAATCAGTACGAAGAGTGCCTGGCCGATGATGGTAGTGGTAAGCTCGTCCTCAGTAGAACTTCGGCGCTTAGTCTCCTTGTCGAAAGAGGTAAGCACTCGGTAAGTATAATCATTGATTACTTCGCCTCGGTCGATGATCTTCTGTCCACTCATCACCATACCGCTGGCCAGCGGTATGCTACTCAGCAAGTCAGTTCGTTCTGCCTCCGAGCGTTCCTTATCATATATAAGGTTGGGTTCCACATAGTCGTTGAGATTGCAGCGGGAGAGAATCTGCCGCTGTGCTGATATCTTCTCATCAAAGAAGATGTGCTCATAGGCGGCAATGGTAGAGTAGAAGTTACCGATAGGAAAGCTCTTGGCATTCTTGCCGCTGATGATGCGTATCATACTGGTAGAGTCCTTGTAGATACGGTTGTATTCAGGCGTGCTGACAATGCCCGTCTGATAAACCTGCTTCAGCTGGTTGGCTATGAGTTCCACGTATTCCTTCGGAAGTCCTGGAATGCCCTGGCTGAAGTCGTGGAGAAAACGCTTGATCTGTTCATTGCCGACATTGGATTTTACTGTGTAGTACGGCTGGAACTGCCGCAGCAGCGAATCCTGCTCGTGCTTGATGGCTTCATCGGTCTTGTAGATCGGGAAGTCGAAGGTGGCAATCACAGAACCGTACATCCAAGGTTTTCCCACATCGTAACGGAACTGTCTGCCCTCATTGCGTGGCAAAAACCAGACAATGATGGCAACTGTAAAGATAACGAGAATGGTCTTGGTGATCAGGTTGCGCCAATAATTCTCCTCGAGATTGTTGAATATACTCATGTTTGTTACGCTTTATGGTTTGTGACGTTTTTGGGCTAAAAAGCTGCTCATTTTCTCAAATATTGAGCAAAAAATCAGCATTTCTCCCATTAATTCCTTTTTACAGTGCGAAAATACGAAAAAAAACTATTATAATCGCAAAAAAAACTGTAAATTTGCAGAAAAATTCAAAAATAGCTATAAAATAAGACATGGCAGATAGAAAAGTAAGAGTGCGTTTTGCCCCAAGTCCAACGGGAGCACTGCACATTGGTGGTGTCCGTACCGCCCTTTATAATTATTTGTTTGCTCGCCAGCATGGTGGTGAGCTTGTGTTCCGTATCGAGGATACAGACTCTCATCGTTTCGTACCAGGAGCCGAGGAATATATCCTGGAATCTTTCAAGTGGCTCGGTATCCAGTTTGATGAGGGTGTGAGCTTCGGTGGCGAGCATGGTCCTTATCGTCAGAGCGAGCGTCGTGATATCTATAAGAAATATGTACAGCAGCTTTTGGACAACGGTAAGGCATACATCGCTTTCGATACTCCAGAGGAGCTGGAAGCTAAGCGTGCTGAGATTCAGAACTTCCAGTACGATGCTCATACCCGTATGCAGATGCGCAATTCTCTCACCCTTTCCAAGGAGGAGGTAGATCAGCTCATCGCAGACGGTAAGCAATATACAGTACGTTTCAAGATTGAACCAGGACAGGAGATTCATGTCAACGATATGATTCGTGGCGATGTAAAGGTGATGAGTGATATCCTGGACGACAAGGTGCTCTATAAGAGTGCTGATGAATTGCCAACTTATCACTTGGCAAACATCGTGGACGACCACTTGATGGAAATCTCTCACGTGATTCGTGGTGAGGAGTGGTTGCCTAGTGCCCCATTGCACGTTCTCCTTTATCAGGCTTTCGGTTGGGAGGATACCATGCCTCGTTTCGCACACCTTCCTTTGCTCCTCAAGCCAGAGGGTAAGGGTAAGTTGAGCAAGCGCGATGGTGACCGCCTCGGTTTCCCTGTATTCCCATTGGAGTGGCATGACCCTAAGACTGGTGAGGTTTCTTCTGGTTATCGTGAGAGTGGCTACTTCCCAGAGGCTGTAGTCAACTTCCTGGCGCTCCTCGGCTGGAACCCTGGTACGGAGCAGGAAATCTTCTCTCTCGATGAGTTGGTGAAGGCTTTCGATATCTCCCGCTGTTCCAAGGCTGGTGCCAAGTTCGACTTCAAGAAGGGAATCTGGTTCAACCATGAGTACATCCTTATGAAGAGTGATGATGAGATTGCCAACCTCTTTGCACCTATCGTGGCTAACAATGGTGTAGAGGAGACTTTGGATAGAGTAAAGCAGGTGGTACACATGATGAAGGACCGTGTGAACTTCGTCTATGAGTTGTGGCCATTGTGCTCATTCTTCTTTATTCCTCCTACAGAGTATGATGCCAAGACTGCCAAGAAGCGCTGGAAGGAGTACTCTGCTCAGCAGATGACTGAACTTGCTGAGGTTCTCGAGGGTATCGAGGACTTCTCTATCGAGGGTCAGGAGCCTGTCGTATTGAAGTGGGTAGAGGACAAGGGCTATAAGCTCGGTGATGTAATGAATGCCTTCCGCCTGACTCTCGTAGGAGAGGGCAAGGGTCCAGGTATGTTCGACATCTCTGCCTTCCTCGGTAAGGAGGAGACTTTGCGTCGCCTTCGCAAGGCTATCGAAGTTTTGGGTTAATTCACAATAAACATCTCTCTGAGGAACTTTTGCCGTCGGGCTGAATGTTCCTCAGAGAGTTCACGTATTTATAGATACTAAACCAATAAAAGTAATATCATGATCTATAATATCGTAATATATTTCGTCCTATTGGGCATAGCCATCGCCAGTCTGTTTAATGAAAAGGTACGCAAGATGTGGCGTGGCGAGCGTGAGGCTTTCAAGATATTGAAGCAGAAGGTGGATCCTAATGCTAAGTACATCTGGTTTCATGCAGCATCGCTCGGCGAGTTCGAGCAGGGACGTCCGTTGATGGAGCGTATTCGTAAGGATTATCCTCAGTATAAGATTTTGCTCACCTTCTATTCTCCTTCGGGTTATGAGGTGCGCAAGAACTATGAGGGTGCCGACATCATCTGCTATATGCCTGTGGATACCCGTCTGAATGCTATCCGTTTCCTTCGCCTGGTACGCCCTGTGATGGCTTTCTTCATCAAGTATGAGTTCTGGTCTAATTTCCTTCATATTCTGAAGCATCGCAACATTCCTACCTATAGTGTGAGCAGTATCTTCCGCGAGGATCAGGTATTCTTCAAGTGGTATGGCAGGAGTTATGCCAATGTACTGAAGTGTTTTACCCGTTTCTTCGTGCAGAATGAGGAAAGCAAGCGATTGCTGGAAAGCATCGGAATCAAGGATGTGGATGTGGTAGGAGATACCCGTTTCGACCGTGTTCTCCAGATCAAGGAGGCGGCAAAGCATTTGCCTATCTGCGAAGCTTTCAGAAATGGGGTGGCTGGTTCTGATTCTGCTGCGTCTTCTGAGAAAGCATCTCATCCAGACTACAAGGTCTTCGTGGCAGGTAGTTCATGGCCTCCAGATGAGGAAATCTTTATCCGTTTCTTCAATGAGCATAAGGATTGGCGACTACTGATTGCTCCCCATGTGATTGCTGAGGAACATCTGAAGTTGATTCTTTCTCTCTTGAAGGATAAGAAGGTGGTACGTTATACTCAGACTACGCCGGAAGAAGCAGCCAAGGCTGATGTGCTGATTATTGATTGCTTCGGATTGCTGAGCAGTATGTATAACTATGGAGATGTGGCTTATATCGGTGGCGGATTTGGTGTTGGCATTCATAATACGCTGGAAGCAGCTGTATGGAATATGCCTGTTGTCTTCGGTCCAAACAACAAAAAGTTCCAGGAGGCTCAGGGCTTGCTGAAATCGGGTGGCGGTTTCGAAATCAATACCTACGAGGATTTCGAGGGCTTGATGAAGTCGCTGATGAATGACGAAGCTTTCCTGAAGCAGGCTGGCGATGAGGCTGGTGCTTTCGTAGCGAGCCTTTCGGGAGCCACAGACAAGGTTTTGGCTAAGGTTACATTATAATATATAAAAGGTCTCATGGTTTTTGAAAATCATGAGACCTTTTTTGATGTTTGGCATAGAATTCTATTTGTTTCATTCCATGCTTGTATTATGCTTTTTCTATTTGATGATGCGGTAGTAATCCTCCTTGCGAGGCTTTACGGTATGAGGATGTGCAGAAGCATAACCCAAAGCCAGGGCTCCTACTCCCATCAAACCTTCTGGAAGATTCCAATCCTTCATCAACTTCTTGCCTTCCTCTGATGCGAACATACCATCTTCACGGTTGATCCAGCAGGAAGAAAGACCGATGGAGTGGGCTGCAAGCATCATATTGCCCAAGATGAGGCTGCCGTCTTTTACTCCGTTCACATTACTTTCTGGAGCCAGGACGATGACGATGGTTGGCGCTCCGTAGTATGGATCACTCTCTACACCCATGATGTCTGCGTTCATCTTGCGAAGCTGTGCGCAAACCTCAGGATTCTGAACTGCTATGATGAATGGCTCCTGAGTGCCATGACCGGTAGCTGCCCAAGTGCCAGCTTCCAAAACAGTCTTCAACTCCTCGTCGGTAATCTGGTCAGCCTTGAAGCGACGAATGCTTCTTCTCTCCTTGATGGCTTTTAAAACTTCATTTTCCATATTATCTTGTTTTAAACATTGTATTTAGAATTCTTTTCTCTTTATCCGCTCTTTTATGCAGGGCATCCGCTCAAATCCTCTTCATCCATATACTGGCTGAGAACTCGTGCGATGCGAATCAATCCCTGCATCAGGGTCTTGCGAGGACAGGCAATGTTGAGGCGCAGATAGCCTTGACCAGCCTTTCTGCCATACATCGTACCGCTATTTACGAATACCTTGCCGTCATTCATCAACTTCTCGTATGCCTCGTCGCTTGATAATTCGAATGGCAGGATGTCGAGCCATACCAGATAGGTGCCTTCCAGGCGGGTTACGCGAACCTGTGGCAATTCTGTATTAAAGAACTCCTTTACTGCCTGATAGTTCTCGTAGAGATACTGGTTCAGTTCGTCGAGCCACTCCTCACCTTCGTTGTAGGCAGCCTGGAGAGCGATGACACCGAAAGGATTGACATCGCAAACCTCATTGATATTGATGGCGCGGTTGATGCGGCGGCGCAATGCTGCGTCGGAACAGATGATGTTGGCAATCTGAAGACCTGCGATGTTGAACGACTTTGATGGGGAGTTCAATACGACGCAGTTGTCACGGCAAGCTTCGCTGATGCTGGCAAATGGAGTGTAGTGATAGCCTGGCATGACGAGCTCGCAGTGGATTTCATCGGCAATGATCTTCACGTTATGCTTGAGGCAGATGTCGTTCATTCGCTCCAGTTCCTCTTTCTTCCATACTCTACCGGCTGGGTTGTGAGGGTTGCAGAGAATGAAGGCGGTGGTCTTCTCGTCGGCACACTTGCGCTCGAAATCCTCGAAATCGATTTCGTAGGTGCAGTTGCCCACACGCTTCAATTCATTTTCCACAACTTCGCAGCCGCTATTGGTAATGCATGAGAAGAAGCAGTTGTACACTGGAGTCTGCACCAAAACTTTCTCGCCTGGCATGCAGATAGCCTTCAGGCAGCTGGAGATGGCAGGTACTACGCCCGAAGTATAGAGAATCCAGTCTTTCTCTATCTTCCACTGATGGCGGCGGGAAAACCAGTTGATGATTGCCTCGTAATAAGAGTCCGGTACGAGGGTGTAGCCGAAGATGCCGTGAGCTACACGCTTCTGCAGAGCTTCGATGATGCAGGGAGCTGTCTGGAAATCCATGTCTGCTACCCACATCGGAATAACGCCGTTTTCCTTTATCAGATCCCATTTATAGGAATTGGTACCGCGACGTTCGATGATTTCATCAAAATTGTATTTCATTTTTGTTTTCTATCTATGTTATTTCTTCATTGCTCGTAGGATAAATCTCCTTTTCCTTCATCAAAATCTCCGTTCATAAGTGTTGAACGTATGTTCAACACTGCTGAACTTACGTTCAATACTTTTGAATGTCCGTTCAACGTTTATGAACGGAGATTTCTCTTAATACTAAGAACAATTCTCCTTAATGGCAATGCTTATTTTGTTTAAGGGAATACAGAATCGCAATGAATGCTTCTGCTATTTCGAATGGTCGATGATTTCACATGCTCCCTTAGGCGCCTTGGCAAACTCTGTGTAGGTTACGCTTCCCACTTCGTCTGCCTCGATTCTTCCTGAAATAGGGTTCTTGATATTGGTGATGCTTCCCTTGATGTGTGCATTGATGTTCATGCAATCCTCAAAGGCACGGTCGCATTCCTTATCAAAGGTGCAGTCTTCGAGGGTGACATGGTCCATATAGCAGAGAGGCTGCTCGCCGCTGATGTGGCAACGTACGAACTTGATGTTCTTGCTGTGCCAGGCAAGATACTCGCCATTCAGTTCTGAATCATAAACCGTCACATTCTCGCACTCCCAGAAACTATCCTTGGTAGTAATCTTGGCATTGTGAATCTCTACGTTACTGCAGTATTGGAATACATACTTGGAGTCGCTCTCCAATCCATCTACATAGATGTTCTTGGAAAACATGAATGGATAGGTGCCATCGTGAAGCTTTACGTTCTTCAGTTTCAGACCATCTACCTTCCAGAAAGTCTCGTCTGCATCCGTGATGTTGACGTTCTCCAATTCCAGGTTCTTCATTTCGCGGAAGAACTTAGGACCATCGATGGTGCAGTCTTTCATCACCA
>JAJWLX010000009.1 GCA_021636625.1 Prevotella sp.
ATGGCATCGATTACCATTGCCATATCCTCCCTGGCGTGGATGATGGCTTCCAGGATCCGGAAAAGAGCCTGGAGCAGCTTCGCATCTACGAAGCAAGCGGAATCCATGAAGTCTGGTTCACCCCTCACATCATGGAAGATGTTCCGAATGAGCCCGAAGAACTCCGCCGGGTCTTCGAAGATTTCAAGGAGAAGTATCTTCTGGATTTTGCCCAGAGACATCCTGGAAGTCAGGCATCAGGAGCAGAAGGAGCGAAGCAATCTTCTGCGACCGATGCACAGCCCCTACAGCTGCATCTCGCAGCCGAGAACATGCTGGATGCCCTTTTCGAGCGCCGCCTCAAGGCAGGCAATCTCCTGCCACTGGCAGAGAAATACCTGCTGGTGGAAACCAGCATCTTTGCCCCACCGATGAATTTCCGTGGACTGCTGGAGCGCATCAGGAACAAGGGCTATACCCCGATCCTGGCTCATCCCGAGCGTTACCTCTATATGAAGAAGGAAGATTACGAGGCACTCAAGGCGCAGGGCATCCTGTTCCAGCGCAACCTATACAGTCTTCGCGGCCAGTATGGCGATCGGGTGCAGAAGCGATGCCGCCAGCTCCTGAAATGGAACATGTACGATTTCGTGGGCACCGATCTCCATCGTCTAACCTCGGCAGGACTGAACACAGAAGGCTGATGCTACGGCAGTGAGAATGGTGATCCACATCCCCCCGCCACCCAGCTCCAAGAAATCTGCGTCATCTGACCGAATAGGTCTCATCTGCGGCTAATAATAGTAGCAGGAAAATCTGCGTCATCTGCGCAATCTGCGTGCCCTATACTTATCAAGAAAGTCCCACAGATTTGGCTTTCCCTTCGGCCGCCGATTTTCAATTCACAGATGCACACAGATTTCAAGTGTTAAAAACGAGAAATCCCTTGGCTATTTCAGATATTTCCCTTATATTTGCACCATGTAAACAATAAAATAGGAGGATAAGATTATGTATATGACAAATTCTGTTGAAAGAAATAATACGGTTGTTCCATTTTGGAATGAGATAAAGAATTTGAGTAGGGAAGATAGAAGCAATCTTGTCGAACTCATCGAATTGTCTTTACAAGAAGATAATGATGACGATAAAACGATGAAATCATTTATCGATAACTTAGACGAAACAGCAATGAAGGCCGCTGCCGATTTCGCCTATAAGGAGTCTTTGTCTCAGAAAACGATTCCTCATTCAGAGATTTTAGATGTCGTGAAGGAGGAATTAGGATGGAAATGAAAATCACTTGGTCATCATTGGCAAAGCAGCAATTGAAAGATATAAGTCAGTATGTTGCTGATAATTTTGGAGAACGTACTGCTAATAAATCATTAGAGCGAATAGTGAAAAAGGTTAATGGCCTGTATGTATTTCCAGAAAGTGGTTCTTTTGATAAAAAATATTCGACAGATAGCTATACCGTACGACATTTAACGATTCATCCCAATGTTGTATATTATATTCAGTTTGCAAATCAGATTACAATAATGGCTGTAGCTCACGAGAAGCAATCGCCCAAAACGGTATCATCAATGATTACTCGCTTTATAGAGCATCATATGCCATAAAGTCTTCTGCTAGGCGACAAACAATCGCAACTCTGTTGCGTAAGCACTCTCAGCCAGCCCCTTGCGGGCACAGGCTCCGCTGGCTGACCAAAACTCTGGCAGAGCTATAGCGTCGCCAGCTACATCCCTTGCCCTTATGGTAAGGGCGAGGGCTTGGGAGTGGGATAAGGACCCCCTCTTCGCAAGAGGGGGACAGGGGAGTCGAAAAATCTGTGTGAATCTGACCGAATAGGTCAAAGAAATCTGTGTTCATCCGTGAAATCTGTGGGACATCGATGTGTTAAAAACTAGAAATCCCTTGGCTATTTCAGATATTTCCCTTATATTTGCAGCATGTAAGGTACTAAATATTAGAATTATGAGAACGTTCAATTATAATGAAATGCCTCATGAAGTTTTAGAAATGGCTTCAGAGTACGCCATTAAGGAAAGTCGTTCGGGAAGAGGCCTATCACATTCTCAGGCAATGGAAAAGATTAAGGAGCAAAGAGGATGGAGAAACCATTAATATCATGGTGATAGCTCATTACAGGCAGTCAACTGTCACTATAGTATAAATGGTTAATTGCTCCATAGAATATCCAAGGATAGTTAAATGTGTTAAATCGAGGCTTTTTTATCACATTTTTCTTTAAAAGTTTTGTGATATCGTTTAAAAAGTCTATCTTTGCACCATGTAGGTTAAATATAGGAGATTATACAATGATAGAAATTAAAGATACATTAGTTATTAAAAGCGATTCCCCAAAGGTAGCCGAGTGGGTGAAGCGCATGAAGGCATACAAGGCAGCTCAGCTGCAGGATATGGCAAAACGGGGTGGAAATATTTGTGAATTAGCAATGTAATGGATGCATTTGAATATTCATTTACAAGTAAGACGGGGGATACATACATCGTTCGAATCCTGAACGATGGAATGAGATTTTTGTCTTCTGAAATGATTTCCATCATAGAAAAAGCTAATGTTGAGGTATGGGGTATATACCTTAACAGAATAGGTAGTTATAAGAATATTACGGGGATTCGTGAATTATCTGTTATCTCTAAGCAAATATATAGTTTCTTCATGACTCATGATAATGCTATTTTGTATTATGTGTGTGATGATATAGCTGAAGTTCCTATGAATGCTCGGAAAAAAGCTGAAGGCTTTACTGTGCAGTATTATCGTAATCGGCTATTTACAAGTTTGTTTCAGAAACTTCAAGGGCTAATAGGTATACATGTTGTGGATTTACCTATATGTATAGATGCTTGTGGTAATGATATGTATATTCATGTGATGGTTCGCGAAGGCCAATTGGATATCGCAAATCGAATCAAGCAAGATGTGCTTGATGGATTTAGTAAATGATAGAACTTTTTACAAGTGTGTGGGGCATGACTATAGCCATAAACTCTTCCGCTAGGCGACAAACAATCGCAACTCTGTTGCGTAAGCACTCTCAGCCAGCCCCTTGCGGGCACAGGCTCCGCTGGCTGACCAAAACTCTGGCAGAGCTATAGCGTCGCCAGCTACATCCCTTGCCCTTATGGTAAGGGCGAGGGCTTGGGAGTGGGATAAGGACCCCCTCTTCGCAAGAGGGGGACAGGGGAGTCGAAAAATCTGCGTTATCTGCGCAATCTGCGTGACCTCTTCCGAGAACAGATACATTTTAAAAATCAAATTCAAACAAGTTTTACTCAATCAATATTCAGGTAAGAATACCTAAAGGCAATTCTTACCTGGCAGGGACTCTAGGTCCTTCATTTCCGATACGAACCAATTATATTGTTAGAAATAACGAAAAATATATATAACGAGAAGTAGCTTAGTAGTGTGGGCGCTACATAATCACCCACAACGCATCCTGCAGTTCTCTTTCGTAAAATAACTCCCGAAAGAGGCTCAGGATGCTTGTTGTTCAAGAACTTAAAACTATGCGTGATTTTAATCAATTAAAAATTGCCGTAGCCGGAACCGGTTACGTAGGACTCAGTATTGCTACGCTTTTATCCCAACATCATGAGGTAACAGCAGTAGATGTAATTCCCGAGAAAGTAGATAAACTGAATCATCATATATCACCGATACAAGATGAGTATATCGAAAAATATCTGGCAGAGAAACCTCTGCATCTCACAGCAACCTTGGACGGCAAGTCGGCTTATAAAGATGCAGACTTCGTAGTTATTGCAGCACCAACGAACTACGACCCAGTGAAGAACTTCTTTGATACCACTCATGTAGAAGAAGTTATCGACTTGGTCCTGGAGGTGAATCCCGATGCAGTGATGGTAATCAAGAGTACCATCCCTGTAGGTTACACCCGAAGCCTATATCAGAAGTATGCCAAGAAAGGAGTGAAGCAATTCAATCTCCTTTTCTCTCCGGAGTTCCTCCGAGAGAGCAAGGCACTCTATGATAATCTCTATCCAAGCCGTATCATCGTAGGCTATCCTAAGCTGCTAGATCGTCCTGAGTTTGCAGAAGAAAACGAGGCAATCTTGAAGGTTACTGATGTAGAAAAGTTGAAGGAAGCAGCCAAGACATTTGCCGCTTTGCTCCAGGAAGGAGCCATTAAGGAGAATATCGATACCCTCTTCATGGGCATGAAGGAGGCGGAAGCCGTGAAGCTTTTCGCTAACACCTATCTTGCACTAAGAGTAAGCTATTTCAATGAATTGGATACATACGCCGAAGTCAAGGGCTTGGATACCAAGGCAATCATTGATGGCATAGGTCTCGACCCACGTATCGGCACCCATTATAACAACCCAAGTTTCGGATATGGTGGTTACTGTCTCCCAAAGGATACCAAGCAGCTTCTGGCAAACTATGCCGATGTACCAGAGAACCTGATAGAGGCAATCGTTGAAAGTAACCGTACAAGAAAAGACTATATTGCTGATGCCGTGCTCAGAAAGGCTGGTTATTATAATGAGAATAGTAGCTATGATGCAAGCAAGGAGCACAACTGTGTGATAGGAGTTTATCGCTTGACGATGAAGAGTAACAGTGATAACTTCCGCCAGTCTGCCATCCAGGGTATTATGAAGCGTATCAAGGCAAAGGGTGCCGAGATCATCATCTACGAGCCAACATTAGAGAATGGCACAACCTTCTTCGGTAGCAAGGTGGTGAATGATATGGATGCTTTCAAGGCACAGAGCCAAGCCATCATCGCCAACCGCTATGATGCTTGTTTGGATGATGTACAAGATAAGGTATATACACGAGATATATTTAGAAGAGACTAATTATGGTAGATTATAATATTAGTCTAGATGGTAAGACCATCTTGGTGACAGGTGCTGCCGGATTCATCGGCAGCAATCTTGTAAAGCGCCTTTTTAATGATGCAAAGAACATCAAAGTGATTGGTATTGATAGTATTACTGATTACTATGATGTGAACATCAAGTATGAGCGATTGAAAGAAATTGAGGCATTGGGTAAAGATTGGACGTTTGTTCATGATTCCATTGCTAATAAAGAAGCTGTAGAGGAAATCTTCTCAAAAAACAAGATTTCTGTAGTGGTGAATCTTGCAGCTCAGGCAGGCGTACGTTATAGTATTACGAATCCAGATGCTTATATCCAGAGCAATCTGATAGGATTCTATAACATCCTGGAGGCTTGCCGCCATCACGAGGTAGAGCATCTGGTTTATGCTTCTTCATCATCTGTTTATGGAAGCAACAAAAAAGTTCCTTATTCTACTGATGACAAGGTAGATAATCCTGTAAGTCTGTATGCTGCTACCAAGAAAAGCAACGAACTGATGGCTCATGCATACTCTAAGCTTTATAATATTCCAAGCACTGGTTTGCGTTTCTTCACTGTTTATGGTCCAGCTGGTCGTCCAGATATGGCATATTTCGGTTTTACGAATAAACTGGTGAATGGTGAAACCATCAAGATTTTCAATTATGGTAATTGCAAGCGTGATTTTACTTATATTGATGATATTGTAGAGGGCATCGTAAGAGTGATGCAGCATGCGCCTGAGAAGCGAGTAGGCGAGGACGGCTTGCCTATCCCACCATACAAGGTATATAATATAGGTAATAGTCACCCGGAGAATCTTCTGGATTTCGTCACCATCCTGCAAGAGGAGTTGGTGCGTGCCGGTGTCTTGCCTGAAGATTATGACTTCGAGGCACATAAGGAATTGGTGCCAATGCAACCAGGCGATGTGTCTGTTACTTATGCAGATACCACTCCATTGGAGGAAGACTTCGGGTATAGACCTGATACATCATTGCGAGATGGACTGAGAGCCTTTGCGCAGTGGTATAAGGGATATTATGGAGTAAAATAAAGAATCAGTTTGATAAAATCATTGTCATAGACATTAATAGAAGTTGTTTTTAAATTACCAATGAACGTAATAAAAACGCAAATAAAAGGGGTATGCATTCTAGAACCACGCCTCTTCAAGGACTCTCGTGGCTATTTTTTCGAGAGTTTTTCTCAACGGGAGTTTGATGAGAAGGTAGGTCATATTGAATTCTGCCAAGATAATGAGAGTATGAGTAGTTATGGTGTGATGCGGGGCTTGCATTTCCAGCGTCCACCTTTTACTCAAAGCAAACTGGTGCGCTGCGTGAAGGGCAGAGTACTAGATGTAGCTGTGGATATACGCAAGGGTTCACCTACCTATGGTAAGCATGTGGCTGTGGAACTGACGGAGAATAATCACCGCCAGTTCTTTATCCCAAAAGGTTTTGCTCATGGCTTTGCTGTATTGAGTGAGACGGCTGTATTTCAATATAAGTGTGACGAGTTTTATCAACCAGAAGCAGATGGAGGTATCAGTATTCTTGATGATAGCTTAGGTATTGATTGGAAGATACCAACTGAGCAGGCTATACTCTCAGAGAAAGATATGAAGCATGAGATGTTGAAGGACTTTGATAGTCCATTTGAATTTGTGTTAAAATAATAACAATTAAGATTTCAATATAGATGAAGCGTATTTATTGTTTGCATCCTCGTTGTTGGGATGTGTCCTCTTTTTTAGAGTTTATTAATATGAAGGGGCAAATTGATGAGGAACTGATTTGGGATGAAGAAAATCCCGAAATATTATTTGCAACAGAGCTTATCAACTTTCAGCTAAAGTATTATAACAAGTTTTGTAAATTATATCCTAAGGTACAAATAAAAGTAATGTTTGGCAGAGAGGCCGTTGAGCCAGATTTTAATTTTTTTGATTATGCTGTTGGATTTGATGATAATTTAATCTTTGGTGATCGTTTTATCCGTCTTGTACCACCTCAAGAATTATGGCCAAACTTCATCTTTAATAGAGAGAATGATATTAAAACAAAGGAGGAGGCTTTGCAAGAATTGAAAAATAAAAAAGGCTTTTGTAATTTCTTGTATTCAAACCCTAATGCTCACCCGATGAGAGACCAATTGTTTTATGCCATCAGCAAGTATAAAAGAGTAGATTCTTTGGGAAAACATTTAAATAATGTAAACCGAAAAGGAACCGGTTGGGGGGGCATGCGCATGAATGCAAAGATATAAAATCAATGTATAAATTTTCGATTGCAGCAGAAAATGCTGCATATCCTGGATATACATCTGAGAAGTTATTTACTTCTTTAGAGGCGCATACTGTACCTATTTATTTTGGCAATCCACATATTGGTGATGATGTAAATGTAAAATCTTTCATATCTGCCAATGACTTTACAACTTTAGATGAACTTGTTGCATATATACAAAAAGTTGATGAAGATGATGACTTGTGGGCTTCTTATGTTTGTCAACCATGGTTGAATTCAGAACATTTGATAAATAACCAAAAACGTATTGAACAATATAGGCAGAGTATAAAGAAAATCTTTGAGAACCCAATAAATTCAACTAAAAGATTGTCTGTTGGTTTTCATGTGTCGTATTATCGAGAGCATATGTTTAAAAGAAAAAGTATTTTAGCCTGGGATAAGAGTATGCTCCCAGATTGGGTTCATAAGGGAGCATCATTATTACGAAAAATAATTTAGTTTTATAACGCAGTCTTCTATAAAGAGTATTTATGGTACTTATTTGTATTTTTTGTTTGGCTTTATATGCCTTTTTTGCAAATTTTTGTACGCATTCATTCCAGATGGGTAAATTGTCATTGATCAATGTTTTTACTTACTTTTGGTTGATTGTTGTGACTATGGGAGCCTTTCATTTATATGGTTTGTATCATATATCTGATTATGTCTATTTGATAGTTACTGTTGGCAGTGGTTGTTTCGTAGCTGGTTACTATTTATTTGGGTATTTTATTCGTGCAAATAGAGGGGAACAACAAGTGAACAATGAATGTATTATTGGCTTTAAACCGACATATTATGTGTTATTGGGATTTGCCATAATATTGATTTGTATGCAAGTTGCTTTGCTTCTGCCATTAATTCTTCGTTCAGGAATGGCGATAGCTAGACACGAATGGGCGGAAGATCAGACTCTTCATTTAACAGGAGCGTGGGAAATCTTGATTTCATATTTCGCAAAGCCATTTATAAAAGCTAGTTTGTTCATAATGATTATCTCTCTCTTTCTGTACGGAATTCAGAAAACAAAGATTTGTTTGATGGCATTATTGGGAATAGTCTATTTCTTTTCTGAGGGAGGACGTTCTTTTATTATGGACTTGTTTTTCGTGTTTTGCTATTTATTCTACTGTTATCGTAAATCTCTAGATGAGAAAGTTATATCAGCTTTTAAGAAAATTATTCTAGTAGTAGCATTGATGCCTATCTTGGCAACTTTGCAGAGAGGATCTGGTTTAAGTGGAATATTTTATGGAATATATACCTATTATTGTGGATCTTTACAGTATTTTACGCAACTCTTAGAGACAAAATCTTCTTATTTTGCTGACGACTTGTATGGTATGGCTAGTTTTCAAGGTTTTGTAAAACCTTTCTTTGGCATACTGAATCAATTAGGTGTAGAAAAGCCAGATTTGTTGAATTCTGCTAATAATTTTATTATTAAAGTACAACAACTCAATTTAGTAATTGCACCACAGACAAAGATGAACTATTTTGCATCTTGCTTTGGGTATGCCTATCGTGATGGCAAAATGCTAGGAGTTATTTTTGATATGTTTATCTATGGGGCAATGTGTGCTTATGTAGATAAAAAAGAAAGTGATAATATGGCAAGTACAAAATGGTTAGCCATCAAGGTATTGTTCTTTTCCAATATGTTCTTTTTGATGTCCTATATGCCTTTTTCAAAATATCTAAACGGAATGCTCCTTATATTCATTTTGATAATAGCAAATTCTAAATTGTCTAAAAAATATTATGTGTAAAATAAATTTTCAAAAAGTAATTCGTTATATTTTGAGTGGCTATATTTTTGAAAGAAAAGCCATTCTTAAATCCCTTCAGCAGCCTAATGGGTTTATCCCTTCTGGGAAAACGTATAATTTGCCAAGAATTGCTGTATATACGGTAAGCACTGGTGGATATGATCAAATACGTGAACCGAAATATGTAGATGTAGGAATAGATTATTTTGTTTTTACCAAGTCAAAGATAAAGCAAAATTCAGTGTGGAAAGTTTTGGATGTTGGGCTAGAATGCCAGAATATGACACCTTTAGAGCAAGCACGATTCGTAAAAACTCATCCACATCTTTACTTTAAAGACTATGACATTAGTATCTTTATTGATGGGAATATTCAAATTTTGAAGGATATAAAACCATTGATTTTTACAATGATGGATGCTCACAAAAAAATAGCAATTCATAGACATAACTATAGAGATTGCATATTTGATGAAGCACGTATTATATGGGCGCAAGGAAGAGCTAAATTTAAAGATATTTTAAGCCAAGTCTTATGTTATAAACGGGAAGGTTTTCCTAGACATTTTGGCTTGTTTGAGACAAATGTCATAGTACGTTTTCATAATGATCAAAAGTGTATTGAGGTTATGGAAACCTGGTGGTATGAGATTAATAATAGAACCAAGCGTGACCAGTTGAGTTTTACTTATGCATTATGGAAAAATGGGCTAAGCAGTAATTTTGTGATGTCATTAGGTAATTGTTCTAGAAATAGTGAGTATTTTTCAATAGTTAGTCATAAATAGGTATGTCGGTAAATGATAGAACTAAAAATGCAAAGAGAAACATTATATTTGGTCTCATAAATAAGTTCTTTTCTATTTGTATTCCATTCTTGACAAGAACATTTTTGATAAAGACAATTGGAAGTGAATATTTGGGAATAGACAGCCTTTTTGTTTCTATTTTACAGATTCTAAATCTTTCAGAACTGGGATTTAGTTCTGCTGTGGTTTATTGTATGTATAAGCCAATGGCAGAAAATGACCAACCTGCAATTTGTGCTCTATTAAATTTCATCAAGAAAATATATAAATATGTAGGACTATTTATCCTAGTAATAGGTTTGTGTTTGACTCCGGCTTTGAGTTATCTGATAAAGGGAAATATACCATCTAACATAAATCTTGTTATAGTATATTGGGTATTCCTGCTAAATACTGTGGTAAGCTACTTGCTGTTTGGTTACAAAACAGCGTTGTTGAATGCTTCCCAAAGAGTGGATATTATTAGTAATTGTGCAAGTATAACAAAAGGCCTCCTTGCTGTAGCACAAGGTGTGGCTTTGTATTTGACATATAATTATTATTATTATCTATGTTTACTTCCTCTGTCAACGATAGCTAATAATATATTATTATATTTCTATGTTAAAAAGCTTTTCCCTGAATATAGGTGTTATGGTACTATTTCGCAGGGTGTAGTAAGTGGCATCAAGAAAAATGTAATGGGGTTGTTCGCTACAAAGTTTTGTGGCGGTATGCGCAACTCCATAGAGACACTTAGTGTTTCTGCATTTATTGGTTTGACTTCAACAGCCATATATAGTAATTATTATACGCTCATTTCATCGGTTGCTAGTATTTGTGCAATTATGGTAACGTCTTTGGTTCCTAGTATTGGAAACAGTGTAGTTACAGAAACAAAAGATAAGAATTACCAATGGATGAGATCCATTAATTTAATATATATGTGGATGTCAAGTTGTGTTGCAATTTGCCTATTCTCAGGGATTCAGTTATTTATGGACCTATGGGTGGGCGAAAAGATGGTATTCCCCAATTATGTAGCTCTTTTGTTTCCTCTCTATTTCTATGTCTTGAGGATGGGTGATGTTAAGGCTATTTATCAAGAAGCTACAGGGCTATGGTGGCAAAACCGTTATAGAGCAATTGGAGAAATTATCTTAAATATTATTTTAAATATATGGCTGATTCATATTTGGGGTGTTTCTGGTGTCGTTATAGCAACTGTCTTTTCTCTACTGATTGTTAATTTTGGTTTGGGAAGTCATATTGTGTTTAAGTATTATTTTAAAAATGGTAAACTAAAAGAGTATTTCTTGGATCATGCCGTATTTTTGATGTGTACTGTTTTTTCGGGGATAACTATGTATGGTATCTCTCTGGAACTAGGAAACTCTATAGCACATTGTATAGTGAAGCTATTATGTAGTGTTTGTATCCCTAGTTTATTGTTATTTTTAGTTTTCCACAAAACAAAGTGCTTTGCTAATTCCATAGAAATAATTCGCAAAGTGATTAAATGATTATTATGAAAGAAAGAAAACCTGTTGTTTGTGTATTAATGTCATCTTATAATGGTGAGAAATACATTAAGCAACAAATTGATAGTATTCTCTCACAAGAAGATGTAGATTTAAAGCTAGTGATTCGTGATGATGGTTCTACTGATGGGACGAGAGATATTATCAGAGAATATTACTCTGTTCTGTTAATCGCTGGCGAAAACATTGGGTGTGAGCCAAGTTTTATGGAGCTGTTGCATTTTAGAATAGAGGCGGATTACTATGCTTTTTCAGACCAAGATGATGTCTGGCATCCGAGGAAGCTCATATCAGCAATAGAGAATATCCAGCAACATCATTGCGATTTGTCTGTCTGTAATTTAATGATGGTTGATTCTAATTTAACGAAAATCAATCCTTTGTTCTCTAAAGCTGATATAGATTATAATCAGTTCCTTATGGATCGTTATGCGCAAAGTAATTTGCATGGCTGCGTGCAAGTTTGGACGAGGAAGCTTCATAATACGATTCAGTCCTATCGTCCTAAGAAAGTTGTGCCTCATGATACTTGGGTTAATGCCATAGCAAATATTGTTTCCTCTACTTTTGTAGATGAGAATTGCTACATAGATTATAGATTGCATGGGGACAATGTTTCAGGATATACTACTAGTTTTTTGAAAAAAATACCAAAGCGCTTGAAGTTGTATTTTGGGAAAAAACATCCTCGGCGAGATGTTTTTTGGAAAGAAATATTAGAGAGTGATATTTTACATCTGGGGGCTCAAGATGTTCGATATAAGACTATATGCTTAATTGCTTATTACAATAAAGGGCTAGTTAATAAGTTAAGATTATGTTTTAGTTCTTTCTTTAGAGAAATGCCGTTACAATATAGATTGCTTTGGTCATTGTGTGTAATTTTAAATAAATACTAAGTGATGAATTTGAAGTGTAATATGAATAAAGATGCTTTCGATGCAGTCTCAAATACAATATCTGCCTTACGCTTTCCTTTGGCTGTAATGGTGATAGTTTTACATTGTGGAATCAATGATATGAATTACTCTGCAATAGGATTGGCTGACTTGGATGGTAATTTTCCTATCTATTGCGTTATAACATGGATTTTGGGTCATTTTATATCTAATGTAGCAGTACCAGTCTTTTTCATCATTTCGGGATTTTTGTTATTCTATAATGTTGAAAAGTACAATGCTGGTGTTTATGGAAAAAAGATGAAGAAACGTGTAAAATCATTATTGGTTCCTTATCTTTGTTGGAATACGCTATATTTAGCGCTTTTCTATTTAATAGGGCATGATAATATACTGTTGACTTCAGTTCCTGATATGTTTGCTGATAATGTGTCTATTGGAAAATTTCTATGTATAGCATACGTTCGTCCACCAGTAGATGGTCCACTTTGGTTTATAAGAAATCTTTTTTGCATGACGCTAGCAGCACCATTATTTTATTATGTAATCAGCAAAACGAAATTTTGGATGCCGATTATTCTGTTAATCTTATCGCAGTTTAGCTTAAACTCATTTTTGTTATCGATACTTTGGTTCTCTATCGGAATATCATGTGCTGTACATAAATTTGATTTCTTCAAATTTTGCAGAATGATGCTTCCTTTTACATCTCTCATTAGCCTGATAGTTTTAGTAGTAGATGTAATCTATTTCAAATCTGCTAATCAGCATATCTCTGATCATTTTTATATCTTTCGGATTATGCTTGTAATTGGAATAGCGTATTTTCTAGTAGAGAAGAAAAAAGTTTCTATCAATAAAAGATTAAATCAATCAACTTTTGTTGTGTACGCATATCACTCAATTCCATCGCAAATGCTTATAGCATTCTTAGTGATGCACTTAAAAACATTTGGACAGCTCGGACTCTTTGCAACTTATGTTTTGTCTATATTGCTGTTACTTATGGGGGGGCAGATTTTGAGTATCATTATTCATCAAATCCCTGTATTGCGTAAATTATTTGTTGGAAGATAAATTATATAGTATGCCGGTGAAAGAATCTATAAAGAATACATCAATGAAGACTGATACTTTAAGTTCTGAAGATAAAAAGACGATTGATTTGTTGCGCTTTCCTTTAGCCTTATTGGTGTTGTATATACATGCTGATTTGATGACAACAAATTCATCCTCACTAATATCGCCTGATGCAACTCCGTTTCTTTGGAATGTAGATTATCTTATTTCCAAAATAATTGGAAGTGTAAGTGTTCCTGCTTTTTTCTTAATTTCGGGTTTGCTGTTCTTCAAATATGGGGGGGCATTAGTATCGAAAATTGGAAACAGAAATGTAAATCAAGATTTAGAAGCTTGTTTGTTCCATATTTGATATGGAATACCATTTTTCTATTGGTATTAGCCTTTGCTCAACATTTCTATCCTACCTTGATGGGGCATTCAAAGTTAATTGCTAGTTTTAGCATTTGGGACTTTGTTTTGTGCTTCATTAGTATGGATTATGTTATCAATGGCTTTTCTTTACGTCCATTTTTGATTGGTCCGATAGATTTACCATTGTGGTTTATCCGAGATTTGATGATACTGGTAGTTTTGGCTCCGTTGATTCAGTTCTTGATTCAGCGCTTGGGTAAGTTCTTTATTATGATTCTACTAGGTCTTTGGGTTTTGTGTGTTTTTAAGCATGTTATGTTTATAGGTTTAAATGGTATATGCTTTTTCTCTATAGGAGCTTACTTTGGAATAGAAAGAATTGGCTTTCGTTATATTAAAAAATACGGCAAACTAGCAATGCTTTTCTATGTAATAACGATACTTATAGAGATGATATATAAGATGGATTCGCCAGAGGTTTTGAGCAATGTCAATATTCTTTTAGGGGTTGTAGTTTGGATCTATTTGTCTAGTTGTTTGGCTAGTCGGATGAAAAGAAATGGTTCATGGCTTTCAAAGTCTTCATTCTTTATCTATGCAAGTCATTATTATGCTGTTATCTTGTTCATGAGAGCAGCTATAAAAATTACTCCTCAAAATGATGCTATTTTGACACTAGTATATCTATGTGTGCCAATCTCCTTGGGAGTTGTTCTTGCTTATTTATATAAAATACTCCCTTCTTGTAGTAGAAAAATCCTTACTGGTGGGCGCTGATTTTGTAAATGTTCAACATATATATAAACTAAATATGAGTAGAGATTTAAGTATTGATATGTTACGTTTTGTTGGCTTGAGTTGTATTATATTAGCTCATGTTAATGCACCTTTTTGGCTACACCAATTGAGGTGTTTTGATGTTCCCTTGATGCTTTTTGTGTCAGGGCTGACATCTTCCCACAAATCCTTCCCTCGGTATTCTGATTATATATTGAAGCGTTGTAAGAGATTGCTGATTCCAACGTGGAGTTTTTTAATAATATGGTTTGGGGCTAACTACTGTATAGATTTAGTTTCAGATAAGCCATTAATGCATTGGTCTTATATATTAAAGTCTTTTGTGATGACAGGAGGACTCTCTTATGTGTGGATAATCAGAGTCTTCTTGCTTATTACGATTTTAACTCCTTTACTTTTAAAAATAGAGAAAAAAGTTAAGTCTGATAGGCTACTTTTTGCTATTTTACTGATAATATGGGGGGGCACTTTGGAAGCCTTTGTTGGTATTGAAGAAAATTTTGTAAATAGTAAGATTGTTGGTAACGTCATTGAAGAATTTGTGATTACACCTATAGCATATTCAATGTTTTATATATTGGGCATTAGAATGAGATTTTTTGCCTTAATAAAACTTTTGCGTATGTCTATAGCTTTTACCTTAGTCTGGATATTAGCCCTTGCTATTTACTTCTATACCTTTGGCCTTCCTATAAGTATAGTTCCTGATTTTAAATATCCACCACATGCTTATTATGTATGCTATGGTTTATTTGTATGTAGTTGGTTATGGACGTCTAGAAACTTGTTGTCAAAGTTTTTAAATATTAAGTTGTTTCTTTTTATCGGTCGCAATACGATCTGGATTTATCTTTATCATATTGTTTTGCTTTCAGTTCCCATTGCAATGCACTGGTTTTTGGAATACCTAATGGTTTATGGAGGAGCAATCTTGTTGTTTTATGCTCAGTATAGAGTGTATCTGAAAGCTAAAGACAAATTTGCTTTTTTCAAATATTTAGTAGGTTGATCTTTGTAAAGAACATTGCACGAAATTTAATTTTAAATGTAATCATGGCAGAAAAAGAAGAAAATACAATGTGTCGATTTTTTGAGCCAAATGGTCCCACGTATCATTATGATCATTCACTCACCATCGGTGAAGTGCAACTTGCAGCAAAGACCATTCGTTCGTTGTTAACGGAAGATCCATGGCGCAATAACACGCATTTAATAAATTGTCCGATGCCAATAGAGGCTAATGGGGATTGGAAGAATATTGAAGCCAAGGGGGTAAAGTATAGGTATTACTATTTCTACATCGAAACTCCAAACTTTAGTAGATTGCAATATCAGCTTGCTAACAATCGACAAATATCTAGCATTGAGGCAAATGTTTATCTCCAAATTGCGCAAAATACATTGCAAAAGATAAAGGATAATAACTTTATGCCTACATTGCAGGATGCTGATGACTTGGAGCATGCTTTCATCTTTATCAATAATGCCATTTTCTATTATTTCTTTTGGGAGGCAGAGGATGAGGATAGGTTTGATTGGAATAAGAAATATTCTCCATGTTTCTTTGACAGGCAGCGTTTCTTGCGGTTTCGAGGAGAACTGATGCCTGATTTGTTCTTGAAAGTTGATGGGGAAAAGGTAGCTTTGTGCAAACGCTATATGGTGCGAGAGTTTGCTATGCTTGTCAAGTATCTTACTTTTTGGGTGAGTCTCTTGGATGTGGCAACTTTTCCTGGACTGCCCCCAAAGTATAAAAAGGTATATGATAACCTCATGGAGTACTTGATGGATCACTATGCCAACATCTTTGTTTATGACGTTGTGGTTGAGACTAGCCCTATTCGGCAAGCTAATAATACGGCTGACAGAGGCTCAGAAAGTAATACAACACGAGTCAAGATGTTCTTTACCCTTGACAATGATGATTCACCTAGATTGCTGAGGTTGGATTTGCCTCATGTTGATTATCCTTATGTGCATTTGAATATAGAGTGTAAGGCGAGGGGTGAGAACGTCCATGTGCGATTGTCTGAGGATGAAGAGCAGGCTGGTGAATATGATTCTGTATTTGATAAGTTAGTAGAAACGCTTCGACTTTATAATTTCTTTTCGATAACGAATCGGCATACACCGGTATCGGATGACAGGATAGTACTCAAGGAAATGCCATATTGGACGGCCATGTATTTTTATGCTATTGCGGCAAAAGCGTATTTATACTTGGGTGAAGAGTGTTCAATAATAAGGCATCCAATCATGAAGTATTATAGAGTAGATTTAATCCAGTTGTTGGCGGAAGATGGTATAACTGTTGATGAGACATTAAAGTTGAATCCTTATGACCTTTTCGATTTAGCCGACGGGGTTATTCGGAAGAACAATATTATTCCTTAATGTAATTAAATCTGTTATGATAGCGAGAATTTGTAATAAATTAAAACGGTTGGCTTTTTATTATAGCCATCCTTTCCTTTGGGGAAAATCAATTCAAATTAATGGTATTCCAAAAATTGGAAGCCCTAAGAAAATGGTGATAGGAAAATATGTCTCTCTGAATGAGAGCTATATCCAATGTGCGGGGGGGGGTGATTTTGGAAAGTTATGTGACTGTTAGTCATGGAGTTACAATACTGACAGCAGGTCTTGATACTAAGGATTATTCTAATCGTTGCTTTTGTGAGAATCGTGAACATGTTTTTGCTTCTGTAGTAATAGGTGAAGGGTCTTGGTTATGTGCCAATGTTACGGTTACCCCAGGGGTGAAAATTGCGCCAAGAATTATTGTAGCGGCAGGTTCTGTTGTCTCAAAGGATCTTGATAAGAAAGGGTGGCTCTATGCTGGCATACCTGCAAGACCGATTAAACCATTATAATATTAAGTACGTTTTAAATTTACATTAAATGATAATAGTTAAATTATGGGGAGGAATGTGTAACCAAATGTTTCAATATGCTTTTGGTTATGCCTTGGCTAAGGAGCATCGTGACGAGTTGTGCTTTGATGTTGATTTTTATAAAAATCAACCAGGGCATGTTGCTAAGCGTAAGGTTATCTCTCAAAATGAGTTTCCAGGATTGTCTATGCTGAATTTTTCTCCAAGACCATCCGTCATTAAGTTTTTTGAAAACAAATATATAAGTCATATTATACGATATAATTTTGGATGTAATTTTAGATTGCCTGGAATACATTTCATGATGGAGAGACTACGTAAATTTTATGATAATATACCTTATCGACAGGATGTATCTATAAATTTTTATGATGGTTATTGGCAAAGCGCAAAATATATTCAGAAGTATGAAGAGGAGATTCGGCAGGAGTTCACTCCTTCTAAGGAGGTACAGGAGGCTATAAACAAATGGAGGAAAAGTGTTGCTTCTGATAATTGTGTAGCTGTTCATGTGAGGCGTGGCGATTATCTTAATAAAATAAATAATAAGAGTTTTAAAGATAATAATGTCATAGGAAATGTACAATATTATTTGAGAGCAATAGATTATGTAAATTCTAAAATAGAAAATGCTGTTTTTTGCTTTTTTAGTGATGATATTGAGTGGTGTAGAAAAACTTTTGAGTCGGTAGTGGATAAAGCTGTCTTTGTGGAGAATAAAGGAAAAAATGCTGCTATCTTAGATTTGTTCTCTATTGCGAGTTGCGAACATGGCATTATGTCTCCAAGTACTTTTAGCTGGTGGGGTAATTGGCTGAGAATTAGAAAAAGAAATAGTATAGTAGTAGTTCCTAATGGAAATTATGCTTCTAAGGATTTTTTTGATGAAAATTGGGTAAAGATGTAGGGCTATGGAAAATGTTGCAGTAATTTTGACAGTATATAAGAAGGACAAAGCTTCTTATGTAACATTGGCGATTGATAGTGTTTTGAATCAATCTTATAAGAGTGTCCATTTATATATCGGTGTAGATGGACCAGTAGGGGAAGATTTGAAGTCTTGTTTGCAAAGATATGAAACTGATGGACGTGTAACTATAAGTTGGTTCTCTACTAACCGAGGTCTAGCCGTTGTCTTGAATGATCTTCTCGATGTCTCTTTTGCAGCTGGTTACGAGTATATAGCTCGTATGGATGCGGATGATATATCTATGCCTGACCGTATAGAGAAACAGATGAGATTCATGCTGGATCACCCTGCTATAGATGTTGTGGGTGGTGCCATAGAAGAGATAGATGAGGAAGGTGAGAGTAGGGGTAAGACAATTGTTTATCCTTCGGGACCAAGGGAGTGCTACGAGTTCTTTTCTAGAAGAAATCCTCATGCTCATCCTGCGGTACTTTTTCGCAAGAGCTTCTTTGATAAGGCTGGTTGCAAATATCGTCCAGAATATCGCCATAACCAAGACGAGATGTTATGGCTTGATGGTATGAAGGCAGGTACTCAACATGCCAACCTGCCTGATGTGGTATTAAAATTCCGCTTTACTGATGCTCTTTTTAAAGAGAGACGTAATGGGTGGGCATATGCAAGAAAGCAATTATATGATAGAAAAATCATCAATGAGACGCTAGGTTATGGCTTAGGTGCAACTATCTTTGGATATATGATGTTTTGTATGTTGGTATCTCCTCCTTGGGTGAAAAAAATAGCTTATAAATTGTTTAGATAGAGAATGAGGATATATCTCTCGTGTCATACACACCTTCCGAAAAGAATGGATTTTTCTCGCAGATAGTTTGGCATTCTCAATTTTTTGTTGTGGTTTTGCAAATATTAGGTGAATACCCTGGAATGGGTGATTGCATAAATAATAATACTGCGAAACACTTTTCATAAATAGATTTTTAATTCTTACAAAATAATAATAGGCGTTGCTTGGCTTGATAAAAAGCTAGGCAATGCCTAATGGCTTATGATCTTTTTATTGGTTATGCTTAAATTAATGTACATTACAAATCAACCTGAAATTGCTCAAATTGCAGAAAATGCTGGGGTTGATTGGATCTTTGTAGATATGGAATTTATAGGCAAAGATAAGAGGCAAGGAGGATTGGATACGGTGCAAAATCACCATACAATAGGTGATGTACGTAATATCAAACAATCAGTAAGCAAAGCTAAGGTCTTGGTTCGGGTTAATCCAATGCATCAAGCATTAGAAAATTACCCATCATCTGAGGATGAAATAAATATGGTAATTGAAGCTGGTGCAGATATTGTAATGTTGCCATTCTTTCATTCGGTTAATGAAGTAAAGAACTTTATTAATATAGTTGGTGGGAGAGCCAAAACTTGTCTCCTTTTGGAAACACCTGCTGCTGCAATTCTAATTGACGAAATTCTTCAAATCCCAGGAATAGACATGATTCATATCGGGCTAAATGATTTGCATTTGGCTATGGGAATGACTTTTATGTTTCAGTTGCTAACGGATGGAATCGTCGATCAATTGTCTCAAAAAATAAGAGCAAAGAACATTCCTTTTGGTTTTGGAGGTATTGCTAGAATGAATTCTGGTATGTTGTCAGGAGCGGCAGTTCTAAAAGAACATTATAGATTGGGATCTTCTATGGTTATCGTTAGTCGAAGTTTTTGTAATGCCGATTTTATAAAAGATAAATGTAAACTTGAACAGATATTTACAGAAGGAATACAGGAACTTCGTAATTTGGAAAAAGAAGCAGAGAATGCTGCTAATTATTTTAAAGATAATCATAGAAATGTAGAAAAGGCGGTTGACGCAATTGTTGAACTTATAAATAAAAAAATATGATTGTAAATAAAAACGTTATAGGTAATCTTAGAAAGGTATATGGGGATGCTTTTTATCTTTTGGACAGTGAGCAGTTTGTAAAGAATTTCAATGAGATAAAGGATGCATTTGCAAAGATATATCCTAAATTTAATGTAGCTTACAGCTATAAGACTAATTATACTCCAAAGTTTTGTAAGCTCATAAAACAACTTGGTGGATATGCAGAGGTTGTTAGTGAAATGGAACTGGAGATAGCAAAAAGGGTTGGTTGCAAAAGTAGCCAAATTATCTGGAATGGACCTATTAAGAATGTGCCCCTTATGGAAGAATTCTTGCTGTTTGGAGGAACTGTTAATATTGACTCTAAAGAAGAATTAGAGGAAATTAAGCTGTTGTCATTGCGACACAAAGAGAATGTTTTAAATGTTGGAATTCGCTGCAACTATGATGTAAACGATGGTGTTATAAGTCGATTTGGATTTGATATAAATGGTAATGATTTCCAGGATGCTATAGATTTTGTAACTACTACAAATAATGTAAGATTAATCAACTTTCAATGTCATTTTGCAAAGCGTCAGTTAGATTATTGGCCGGCACGTGCTAAAGGAATGATAGATTTGATAGATAGACTTGGTATTATTCCAGAACGTATAGACATTGGTGGTGGCTTGTATGGTAAAATGGCACCTTCGCTGAAAGCACAGTTTACCACTCAAATCCCTACTTATCAAGAGTATGCGGAGAGTGTTGCCCATATTTTTGCAGATTATTTTGCAGATAAGGAAAAGAAGCCCGAATTGTTAATAGAGCCTGGTAGTGCTATTGTGGGAGATTGTATGAGATTTGTTGGAACAGTGAAGACAATCAAAGATATTCGAGGCAAGAAATTTGCAACCATCTTGGGTAGTCAAAAAAATATTAGTATGAGTGGGGTTAACCCACCAATGGAAGTTATTTCAATGGGTGAGCCACAAGAAGACTATCATGACCTAGATTTTGTTGGATATACTTGTATTGAGGGTGATGTGATTTACCATAATTATTCTGGTAAATTAGCTCATGAGGATGCTGTTGTGATAAGCAATTGTGGCAGTTATTCTCTAGTGATGAAGCCTCCTTTTATTCTTCCGAATTTCCCTGTGCTTGATATCTGTAGTGGTGAGGTAGAAGTGGTTAAACGAGGAGAATCTTTTGATGACTTATTTCAGACTTTTAATTTTTAAATTATGTGGCTTAAATTCAATCTATTACTAAAGCGCTTATTCGACTTTTGCTCAACTTCTGTAGCGATTGTCATATTGACTCCTTTGTGGTTGGTGATTTCTATTATAATAAAGAAAGATTCTAAAGGGCCAATTTTGTTTAAGCAAGGAAGAAGAACAAGAGATGGACGTATATTTAAAATGTGGAAGTTTCGTTCTATGGTTGTTAATGCAGAACAAATGGGGGCTGGGTTGTTCAGCTATGCTAATGATCCACGTGTTACAAGAGTGGGAGCTTTCCTACGCAAAACCTCATTAGATGAGCTACCGCAATTGTTTAATGTGTGGCTAGGAGAAATTTCTATAGTAGGTCCTCGCCCTTGTGTAACCTATGAGTTAGGAGATTTTGACACTCTTAACAAAAAGTATAAAAAGCGTTTTGAAATGAAAGGCGGAATTACGGGATTGGCCCAGTGTAAAGGACGTAATGATAATTCTTGGGATGAAAAGGCTACCTTGGATAATGAGTATATAGAACGTTTTAAGAAAGAAGGATTTCTGTTGGATATAAAAATCCTTTGGTGGTCAATAGTAAAAGTCTTAAAAACAGAGAATATCAATGAGGAAAAAATAGGAGAGGGACTAAGTGATGAGGAATCTGCAGAGTTGGCAGAAGAGGAAATTATCAGAATTGCCCATCTTCCAGATAATGAATAATATATTTAAATAGTTATAGTATGGCAAAGACAGATGTAGTCAATAGATTTATTTGGCTAAAAGGAGAAATCATGAATGTGAATAGTGCTATGGTAAATGTGCTGTCACCAACTTCTCAATTTGGACTAAATGTTTTTGAGGGAATCCCATGTTATTGGAATGATGATGAGAAGCAGTTGTATGCTTTTCGTCTATCAGAGCATTATAATCGATTATTGAGAAGTGCAAAGTTGATTCAGATAGATTGTAAGTATTCAAAAGAGGATTTTAAAAAGGCTTTGGTGGATACAGTAAGAGCAAATGAGTATGATGAGAATCTTTCTGTGCGTCAGACTCTTTTTGTTGATGGATTTGGCTCTTGGGGATCTGATGGTCCAGTTGAAATGTTTGTTGCTCCAATTCCTCGTGGTAGAACTAGTGCAGAATACAATAAAAAAGGTTTGAATTGTTGTATCACTTCGTGGCGTCGAATTAGTGACGAGAATCTTTCTCCTCGTATCAAGTGTGGTGCCAATTATATAAATTCACGTGTGGGACAACGTGAAGCTTTACGTAATGGCTATGATACTTGTATCTTTTTGAATGATAAGGGGAAAGTAGCAGAAGGTCCAGGTAGTTGCTTTTTTATGGTAAAGGATCATACGCTTATAACTCCACAACTGACAGATAGTGTCCTGGAATCAATTACCCGTGATACGATAATCCAAATAGCTCAGAAAGAACTAGGGCTAAATGTTGTGGAACGCACAATTGATAGAACTGAGGTCTATTTGGCTGATGAGGCATTTTTATGTGGTTCTGCTATGGAGATTACTCCAATTTTAACCATTGATGGATATATGTTGGGTAATGGAGCGGCTGGTGAGAATACGAAAAAAATCCATAAGGCTTATTTGGATGCTGTAAGAGGATTTAATAAAAATAGAAGGGATTGGTTAACACCGATATATTAAGTTTTAGTCTATTCCATAATCGGTCAATTTCTGTTATTATTTTGTTTATAATGCAGAAAAGTTATATTCTTAATATACCTTTAGGGTGCGTAATTTGAATTTATAAATCTTATGAATTTTATTTCAAAACTGAGAGAATGGTATTTTACTAAAAATGCCCTTCCATACTGGTGTGTGCTTATCCTCGACTGTCTAATCCTTTTGTTTTCAGGTATATTATGCTATTATTTGGATCATGGGGGCAGCGAACTGACAAATAACTTCTGGCCGCTTCTGGGTACGCTATGCGTCTATCTCATAGCCTATCTGATAGGCATCCGGCTGATGCACACTTACCAGGCTATCATCCGCTACTCTTCGTTTGTTGATTTGACCCGTGTCGCATCTGCCAATGCCATCGGCTTCGTTATCATTGCCATAGCCCGATATTACGTTCATGTGGATAGATGGTTGGAGCCAGTGCGTATTCGTGAACTGTTCTTGACCTTCCTCATCGCTACCCTGATGATGACGGCTTTGCGTGTGGTTGTAAAAATGTTATACGACTCGATGCATACGGGCAAGGCGACACGTGTGTTTATCTATGGTACGCACAGTGGTGGCGTGGGTCTGGCGAAGATGATTCGCAGCACCAAACCTTCTCGGTTTGTCCTGAAGGGATTCGTGAGTGATACCGTGAACGGAAAGGGCAAGTATATGATGGGCGTGGAGATATTCCGCAACGATGCGCATCTGGTGGATGAAATGAAGAAGGTGAATGCTGATGCTTTGCTGGTTTCTCCTTTGAAGAGTGAGGAACTGCGCAAGAATACGGAGATGATTAACAGCCTGGTGGATAACGACATCAAGCTCTTCGTATTGACGGGTGCGCTGGAATGGGATGGCAAGAGTAATTTCGAGCATTCACAAATCAAGGAGGTGGATATCGAGGATCTTCTGCCTCGTGAGAAGATTGAGGTGGATATGAAGGCTGTGGGTAATCTGCTGTCTGGCAAGCGTATCCTGATAACGGGTGCGGCTGGAAGCATCGGCAGCGAGATGGTGAGACAGATTGCTATCTATCAGCCGAATGAACTCATCTTGGTGGATCAAGCTGAGACTCCATTGCATGACGTTCGTCTGATGATGGCGAAGAAATTTCCGCAAATCAAGGCGTTTACCTTGATGGCGAGCATCCAGAACAAGCCTAGAATGGAGGAAATCTTTGCGGAGCACAGACCTGATTTCGTTTTCCATGCGGCTGCTTATAAGCATGTGCCGATGATGGAGGATAACCCGAGTGAGAGTGTACAGAATAATGTGGATGGCACGAGGGTTATTGCTGACTTGAGCGTGAAGTATGGCGTAAGGAAATTTGTGATGATTTCTACCGACAAGGCTGTGAATCCTACCAACGTGATGGGCTGCTCGAAGCGTATCTGCGAAATCTATGTGCAGAGCCTGGACAAGGCTATCAAGGAAGGCAAGATCTTTGCCGAAGGCTGTCTGGATGCAGATGGTATGGCGAAGAAGGCGGTGACTCAATTTGTGACCACTCGTTTCGGAAACGTATTGGGCAGCAATGGCTCGGTGATTCCGCTCTTCAAGGAGCAGATTAAAAACGGCGGTCCTGTGACGGTGACGCATCCTGATATCATCCGCTTCTTCATGTTGATTCCTGAGGCTTGCAAACTCGTCTTGGAGGCTGGTACAATGGGAAATGGCGGTGAGATTTACGTGTTCGACATGGGCAAGCCTGTGAAAATCGTGGATTTGGCGAAGCGCATGATTCGCCTGAGCGGTGCTAAGGACGTGGAGATCAAGTTCACAGGTCTTCGTGACGGCGAGAAGCTCTACGAGGAGGTGCTTAACGACAAGGAGGTGACGCTCCCTACTTTCCACAAGAAAATCAAGATAGCGAAGGTGCGTGAGTATGACTATGCCGACGTATGCCAGGAGTTGGATGAATTGTCAAGCATTGCCTTGAGTTTCGACGACATGAAGATAGTGGGCAAGATGAAGCAAATCGTGCCGGAGTACAAGAGTCAGCACTCGAAATACCAGGCGCTGGATAAATAACGTAATACCAAGCTTTGGAAAGATAAGCTGGTAGATAGAAATAAGAAATCCCGGCTCGGAGATTCTGCGAAATCTCTGGGTCGGGATTTTTGCGTTTGTATTGGGGTAGTGGATGGGACCTTTTTCAGGATGAGACAGTTTGTGGTTACAAGGGGGAGAGATATGCTTGGAGAATGTGTAAAAATATATAAAAAGATAAGGTAACAAGTGCATTTTTGAGTTTAATTGCGTAACTTTGCATTTAAACATTCATTATAATAAAGATATGTCTAAGATAAGAATTAAAAATATAGGCCCTATTGTTGATACGGGAGGCATCACACTGTCTGCCGTAATGCTTATCGTGGGTAAACAATCTTCGGGAAAGAGTACCTTTATGAAAATATTGTGCTTCTGTAGATGGATAGAAAAGCGAATCATGCTTGATGGCGAGAATCTGCTGAAGAAATATACCCATTATGGCCGCTTCCTAAAGGAACTGAAGAAGTTTCATCGTTTCGATGATGCTTTCTTTGTTGCTGATTCTTATATCTTTTATGATGGTGATTGCTTGACCATCGAGATGGATGGCGTGAAGGCGAATGTGAAAATCAGAAAGAAAGCGAATTTTAAAACTGAGCGCTATAATGCGAAACTGAGTTTTATTCCTTCGGAACGCAATTTGGTTTCAGCTATCCAGAACATTGATAAGGTTTATCGCTCGTCCGACTATGATTCGATATTTAATTATCTTTTGGAATATCAGGAGGCGAAGAAGGAATATGATATCAAGCATCCGTTGAGGATCCCATTTGATGATAATATGAATTATTATTATGATAAGGTTTCGGATTCTGACAGAATCGTGCTGGAGAAGGTGGGCAGAACTATAGCGCCTGTCTATGCTTCCAGCGGTATCCAGTCGGCGTTGCCTTTGGCTGTGCTTGTGGATTATGTAACCGGACAGGTGGGGAAGATTCCGAAGTCGAGCCTTACTGATTTAACGAGTCTGGTGGCAAAGATTGTGCTTGATGATGAGAATAAGGAAATCAGTGCGGATAATGTGATAAAGGGCACTAAGATGTATAGATATAAATTCGCCCAGCTGTATATTGAGGAGCTAGAGGAAAATCTGTTTCCGAAGTCGCAGTTTGCGATGGTGAAGGAGATCGTGAAGAATATCAAGAAGGCTTATGAGCTGTCGGGGACAAATAGCTATGTGGTTATGACCACCCATAGTCCGTATGTGCTGACTTCTCTGAATGTGCTGATGAAGGCTGCGCTTGCTAAGGAAAAAATGCAGGATGAGAAAATGGGGGATATGTTGGAATATGCAATCCCGATTTCATGGTATTCGGCATACTGCATGACGGATGAAGGAAAAATGGAGAATATCGTGGATGAGGAATACCATTTCATCATGGGTGATTATCTTGATTCTCTTTCTGATGAAATTTCTGAATTATCTTCTGAACTTGATGAGATGATATATGGCAATGAATAATAATTTTTTAGCAGGTTATCTGGCTGAAAAGGAAGTTAGAAAATGTCCGAAAATCAGTCTGAAGGAGCGTTCAACTGTTTATTTGCTGAACTTTGTTCCTCCGATGGACTGTGTAGCTTATCAAGTAGATGATAACATTATAAAAGGTGCAGATAAGGACAAGTGTGACAAGCTTGTTGTAGCAACAACCGACACGGATGAAAAAATAAGTGTGTTTGTTGAATTGAAAGGTTCTGATGTGGCTCATGCCGTGAAACAGCTTGATGCAACATTGTCCTATCCCTTGTTTGTTCAGAACAGAACGAAATGGACGAAAGCTAGGATTGTTGCGAATAAAATTCCTGCAAACACAGGAAGGTCTGTTGTTGAAAGAGCGAAAGTGGATTTTCGTAGAAAGTATAATTGTGAATTAATCTGTTTGAAGTCGGGTCAACCTGACTTTTTGAGGCAAGACAAGCTGAAATAGTTTTCATTAGAAGCGTTTGATTATGGCAAGAAAATTATATCCTATAGGAATTCAGACATTTGAACGTATCCGCAAGGAGGATATGTTCTATGTGGACAAAACGGAATACATCTATCATATGACACATACCGATGGAAAGTTTTTCTTCTTGAACGTTTCGGCAAGTCGCTGCTGGTTTCCACCTTCAAGAGTTATTTTGAGGGCAAGAAGGAACTCTTCGAGGGGCTTGCCATCGAAAAGCTGGAGAAGGAGTGGAACGAATATCCTGTGCTGCACTTCAGTTTGGCTGGAGGCAAACATATGGAGAAGGAACAGCTCGAGCGATACCTCTTATATATATTGAAGGAAAATGAGGATAGGTTCGATTGCAAAAGCAATAAAATAGATGTTAATATTCGTCTTGATGCTTTGATAAATGCCGTTTACCGGAAGACAGGAAAGCAGGTGGTGGTGCTCATTGATGAATATGACGCACCATTGCTCGATGTGGCGCATAAGAAGGAGAAACTCGATGTGCTTCGTAACTCGATGCGCAATTTCTATAGTCCTCTGAAGGGAAATGAGTCAATGCTCCGTTTCGTTTTCATGACTGGCATCACGAAGTTCTCGCAACTCAGTATCTTCAGCGAGCTGAACAATATCACCAACGTAAGTATGGACGAACCTTATGCCGGCATCTGCGGCATCACCAAGGAGGAAATGTTGACCCAGATGAGCGATGATATCGATGAACTTGCCGAGCATCTGGAACTGGGAAGGGAGGAGACCATACAGGAACTCAAAGACCATTATGATGGTTATCACTTTACTTGGCCTTCTCCGGATGTTTTCAATCCTTATAGCTTGCTGAATTGCTTTGCCAAGCAGGAAATGGATGATTACTGGTTCGGATCGGGCACTCCTACTTATCTCATTAATATGATGAGAAAGTATGATTTTTTGCCTGCAGACCTTGGCGAGACCATAGAGGTGGGCAAGAAGGACTTTGATGCCCCCACCGAAACGATGACCACCATCGTACCTTTGCTTTATCAGAGCGGGTATGTCACCATCAAGGGATATGACAAGCCTACAAAATTGTACCTGTTGGCATTGCCTAACCAGGAGATTAGGGTGGGGCTGTATGGAAGCCTCTTGCCTCATTATCTGACGGACAAGTCGGCGAAGGCTAACACGACCATCGCCAAGATGTCGGTATTGGTGAAGAAGGGGGATATGGATGCTGCTTTCTGTCTGCTGAATGACTTCCTGGAGACGGTGCCTTACTGCGACAACACCAACTACGAGGGGCATTGGCAGCAGACGCTCTACATCATGTTTGCCTTGCTCACCAACTATAGCATCCTAGTGGAACCGCATACAGCGAAGGGCAGGATAGACCTGTCGCTGGAGACTGCCGACACCATCTACGTGATGGAACTGAAATTCAACAAGAGTGCCGAGGAGGCTCTCGCACAGATAGAGGCAAAACACTATGCCGACGCTTTCAAGATGAGCGGCAAGAAGGTGGTGAAGATTGGCTTGAACTTCTCGGTGAAGGACGAGGTGAACACTCTGGAATGGAAGATAGGATGACAAGGGGGATGAAATAAATAATACCAATAATACCAACTAATACCAGCGAAAACACAAGATTAGGAAATAACTTTTTTAGAAATACAGCATGGGTTGTTGTCAAGCTAAATGAAGCTTGGCAACAACTTCTATGTGTACCTATATGTAATAATTGATTCGTGTGAAAATGCTGGAGAATCGATATAAATAAGCTAGAGAAACAAGTACCCGAAGGCTATCGTGCCAGTGGCTCTCTACGGTATGCCCTACGACTGCGACCGCATCATGGCGATAGCCGACAAGTATGGCATTCCTGTGGTGGAGGATGCCGCTGAGGGATTCGGATCACGCTACAAAGGACAGGTGCTGGGCACCTTCGGCAAGTTTGGCGTGCTGAGTTTCAACGGAAACAAGATGATTACTACCTCAGGGGGCGGTGCCTTGATGTGCTGCAATGCGGAGGATAGTATGCAAGGAGCTGGACGAACTTTCATGCATAGCCCAGACCTTCGATGACTTGAAGATAGTGGGCAAGATGAAGCAAATTGTGCCGGAGTACAAGAGTCAGCATTCTAAATATCAAGCACTGGATAAATAACTCGAACAGTTCGAGAAGTTTTCTCCTATTGCACCATTATCCTTAAAAAACACTAAAAAGATTCTGTATCTCAATTTTTATTTGTACTTTTGCAGTGTCATTTCAGCGTTTTATTTGTTTTCTAATGCAACACTAAGATGAATGGAGTGCTGATTTGAGAGAATTGCTGAGAAACCTGGATGTTGCTCAGAACCTATTAATCAATATTACTAATTGTAAGTGTTGCTAACTTTAGGAATGAAAATTAAGAGTTTTTTGATGGCAGCTTTGGCGGCATTTTCTTTGTCGGCTAGCGCTCAGTCTTTGTCTCCAGGCACCAAGTGGCATTGGGACAAGGGTACAATCGTTGTGGAGACACCAGAACGTCCTGCAGGACAGCAGAATGTTTTGGGATTGACGGCTCCTAAGTTGAAGACAGTACGTGTGGGCTTTGTCGGTTTGGGTATGCGTGGTCCTTGGGCAGTAATGCGTTTCTGCCACATTCCGGGTGTAGAGATCGTTGCCTTGTGCGATTACGAGGAGGCTCGTGCAGAGAAATCACAGGAGTACTTGCGCAAGCAGGGCTTGAAGCCTGCCGATATCTATAGCGGTGCGAAGGGTTATGAGGCTTTGTGCAAGCGTTCTGACATCGACCTGGTTTATATCGCTGCCGACTGGAACCACCATTTCCCAGTTGCCAAGTTTGCGATGGAGAATGGTAAGCATACAGCCATCGAGGTTCCTAGTGCTATGAATCTGGATCAGTGCTGGAGCCTGATCAACTTGAGCGAGCAGACTCGCAAGCATTGCTTCATCTTGGAGAACTGCTGCTACGACTACTATGAGATGAATGCGCTGGCTATGGCTCAGGATGGCGTTTTCGGTGACATCATCCGTGCTGAGGGTGCTTATATCCACTGTCTCGAGGACTTCTGGGATGCTTACTGGAAGGATCCGGCAGACAATGACAAGGACAACCTCCACTGGCGTATGAAGTATAATATGGAGAACCGTGGTGATGTTTATCCTACTCACGGCTTAGGCCCTGTTGCTCAGTGCCTGAATATTCACCGTGGCGACCGCTTCACTACGCTCGTTGCCATGGATACAGAGTCTTTCGTTGGTAAGGACTGGGTGAAGAACAAGAGCGGCAAGGAGTGCAAGGAGTTCCGCAATGGTGACCATACTACTACCTTGATGCGTACAGCTAAGGGTAAGGTGGTGGAGATCCAGCACAACGTGATGACTCCTCAGCCATACAACCGTCTGTTCAAGCTCACAGGTACCAAGGGTTACGCTACCAAGTATCCTACAGAGGAGTTTGCACTCTCTGGCGAGGCACTCAAGGGTACAGGTGCTCCTCAGATGGATAATCTCAATGCTCATGGTTTCATGAACAAGGAGCAGAAGGAAGCTTTGATCAAGAAGTATTATCACCCAATCTTGAAGAAGTATGGTGAGCTGGGCCGTCAGATGGGTCATGGTGGTATGGACTTCATCATGGACTCTCGTCTGGTTTACTGCTTGCAGAATGGTTTGCCATTGGATATGGACGTTTATGATTTGGCTGAGTGGTGTTCTTTGGCTGAGTTGGGTGCTCTTTCTATGGACAACAACTGCGCTGCTGTTACCTTCCCAGACTTCACCCGTGGTTTCTGGAACAAGCAGAATGGTTACAAGCATCAGTATGCTTCTCCTGAGGCTGAGGCTGCTACAGAGGCTGCCGCTGCTGCTTATACCAAGTCACAGAAGGAGGCTACTGCTAAGTTCAAGTTGTGGAACCTTTATGATGCTGTAGCTGCTGCCAAGAAGGCTAACAATGCCAAGGCTTTGAAGTCGGCTACTGCTAAGTACAACAAGGCTGTAGCTGCTGCCAAGAAGGCAATGAATGCTAAGAAGTAAAATCAACTCCCCATAAAAGAATCAATCCCGGCTCTGAGATTCTAACGATGAATCTCGGAGCCGGGATTAATTTTTTGTTAAATTCTCGGAAAAACTTGGTTGTTTCGTGTATTTGATGTATATTTGCAAATCATAAGATAACTATTTCTTGCAAATAGAATATATAACTTAAGAGAAGATAGAAAATGAAACGGATTAAGGTTTTAGTTTTTAGTATGTTGGCTGCCATGATGCTTGCATCTTGCGGTACAACGCAGAAGGTGCCTCTTACGGGTCGCACCCATCGCATCTCTGTCTCAGATGCACAGGTGTTGAGCTTGTCTAATCAGGAATATACCAAGTACATGGCTTCGGCTAAGAAATCTACCAATGCAGCAAAGACTGCGCAGGTGGTAAGAGTCGGAAAGCGACTGGCTGCTGCCGTGGAAACTTATCTCAAGGAGAACGGATACGCCAATGATCTGCAGAACTATTCCTGGGAATTCAACCTCGTTCAGGACAACAGTGTGAATGCCTTCTGCATGCCTGGCGGAAAGATTGTGGTATATGAAGGCTTGCTCCCAGTGGCTTCCAGCGATAATTCGCTCGCCATCGTACTGGGACATGAGATCGCACATGCCGTGGCTAAGCATAGTGCCGAGCAGCTTTCCAAGGCTCAGAACCAGCAGGTAGGTACCAGCATTCTGAGTGGTGTGCTGAATCAGGCTGTAGGTAACGGAGTGGGAGATTTGGCAGGTGCCGTAGCCGGACAGTACTTCTCCTTCCGTAATCTGAAGTATTCGCGTGAAAACGAAACCGAAGCCGACTATATGGGCTTGATCTTTGCTGCGATGGCAGGCTACGATCCTCAGCAGGCGATACCTTTCTGGGAACGTATGGCTGAAGCTTCGGGCAATCAGAGCAAGAGTGATATCTTCAGCGATCACCCTTCTGATGCCAAGCGTATTGCTGCCTTGAAGGCGGCGATGCCTACTGCGCTGAAGTATTACAAGCCTCAGGGAAAGACTTCTGTTAATACCACAACCAAAAAGAGTGTCAAGACCGTGAAGGCTAGTTCGCTGATGAAGAAATCAACTAAAAAATAACGATATGATGGAATATATCTCTCAAAACCTCTGGCTATTTTGGACAGTCATCATGTTCATCTGCCTCATCCTGGAGTTGTCTTCGGGCGACTTCTACGTGACTTGTTTTGCCATCGGTGCGCTCATCAGCATACCTGTGGCTGTGATGGATGCTCCGTTCTGGTTACAGGTAGTGGTCTGGGCGGTATGTTCCGTACTCAGTATCCTGTTGATCCGTCCGCATCTGGTAAAGGCTATCCATAGGGGAGCCGATCTTCGGGAGAGTAACTCCGATGCCCTTGCCGGACAGATAGGCGAGGTGAGTGAAACCATCGTTGCCGGTGGGTATGGAAGAGTGAAGCTCGATGGTGATGACTGGAAGGCAGAAGCTCCGGGCGCTGCTGGTGATATCGCCAAGGGCACCCGTGTAAGAGTGATGGGACACCAGTCTATCATCCTCCAGGTAGAGAAGTATTAACTTTTAATTATAAACATCATGGAAATAGGACTTTATGTATTGATTGCTCTAGTGCTGCTTGCACTGGTAGTGGTAAAGAAAACCATCGTGATCATTCCTCAGAGTGAGACCAGAATCATCGAGCGGTTGGGTCGCTATTATGCTACCCTGAAGCCAGGTATCAACATTATCATTCCTTTCATCGACCAGGCCAAAACCATCGTGGCGATGCGTAGAGGAAGCTATACTTATACCAGCAGCATCGACCTTCGTGAACAGGTTTATGATTTCGACCGTCAGAATGTGATTACCAAGGATAATATTCAGATGCAGATCAATGCACTGCTTTATTTCCAGATTGTAGATCCTTTCAAGAGTGTTTATGAAATCAACAATCTGCCTAATGCGATAGAGAAGTTGACTCAGACTACCCTGCGTAACATCATCGGTGAGATGGAACTCGACCAGACACTTACTTCCCGTGACACCATCAACACCAAGCTCCGTGCGGTGCTCGACGATGCCACCAACAAGTGGGGAATCAAGGTAAACCGTGTAGAGTTGCAGGATATCACTCCTCCTGAGAGTGTGCTCCAGGCGATGGAGAAGCAGATGCAGGCTGAGCGTAACAAGCGAGCTACCATCCTTACTTCAGAAGGTGAGAAGGAGAAGCAGCGTCTGCTCTCCGAAGGTGAGAAGGCTGCGATCGTCAACAAGGCTGAGGCTGCCAAGCAGCAGGCAATCCTGAGAGCCGAAGGTGAGGCTACCGCCCGCATCCGCAAGGCTGAGGCTGAGGCTATCGCCATCCAGAAGATTACCGAGGCCGTAGGACAGAGTACCAATCCTGCCAACTATCTGCTGGCACAGAAATACATTACCATGATGCAGGAAGTGGCTCAGGGTAAGGATAATAAGGTGGTTTATCTGCCATACGAGGCTACCAACCTCCTGGGATCCATCGGTGGCATCAAGGATTTGTTTAACAGTAAGTAAACTAAAAAATATGAATAAGAAAATTTGTATTGTAGCAGGTGCCCGACCAAACTTCATCAAGGTGGCTCCTGTGATGAGAGCGATAGAGAATGCCCGGAAAGCGGGCGAGGAGATGGAGTGCAAACTGGTTTATACCGGTCGTGAAGACGATGAGACCCTTGAAGATTCTCTTTTCTCTGACTTGGGTATCCGCAAGCCGGATGTTTATTTGGGCGTGGAATGTGAGAATATGAATGAGCTGACTGGTATGGTGATGGCACAGTTTGAGCGCTATCTCCAGCAGAATCCTACGGATGTGGTGATTGTGGTGGATGATCTGGCTTCTACCATGGCTGTGGCTATCGTCACCAAGAAGCAGGGCGTTCAGTTGGCTCACATCGCCGCAGGTACCCGTAGCTTCGATATCACCATGCCGAAGGAAATCAACCGTCTGGTGATTGATGGACTCTCTGATATCCTCTTCACCGCAGGTATCTCCAACAACAGTATCGCCAACAAGGAGGGTGCTGAACTCTCTAAGGTCTATATGGTGGGTAATGTACTCATTGATAACATCCGGTTCCTGCAGCAGCGCATGAAGCGTCCTCAGGTGATGGATGAGCAGCATCTGGAGGATGGCAAGTATATGGTGCTTACCTTGAACCGCAAGGCCATCGTCAACAATATCGATGAGATGAAGACCTTAATCTCTACGATCGACCGTGTGGCTCGCCAGGCAGGCATCAAGGTTCTGGCTCCTTTGCGTGGCAAGGCATTGGGATTCGTGCTTGCCTTCAAGGCTTACCAGGATGTGGCTGACCATCAGTCAGGTATCATGGTCGTACAGCCTCAGGGTTATCTCGATTTCTCTTATCTCTCAGCCCACGCCATGGGTGTAATCACTGATTCGGGTAATGTGGCAGAAGAGGCTACCTTCAATGGTGTGCCTTGCATCACCCTGAATAGCTATACCGAGCACCAGGAAACCGTAACCGTAGGAACCAACGAACTCGTTGCTGAAGATCCAGAGAAGCTTCAGCAGGCTATGGAGAAGATTGTGAAGGGTGAATGGAAGAAGGGTGGCATTCCTGATAGATGGGATGGACGATCGGCAGAACGCATCGTTCAGATTATCTGTGGGGAATAAGTAAATCCAGACGCCCTGAAAGGGCAGAAGCTCCTAGCCCAGGGCAACACCCTGGGTAATCATGAGCGTAAGTTTGTCGCCCTGTAAGGGCAAAAGCTTTGTGTATGAGAAGCTTTTGCCCTTACAGGGCGTTTTGCTATATACCTTGTAAACCCAGGGTGTTGCCCTGGGCTAGGAGCTTCTGGGCTTTCAGCCCGTGTGGGGCTTTCGTTTATTTCACCGGATAATCATACTGTTTGTAATAGGTAGGAGTCTTTGGGGTGTTATACCAATTGCCCTCAACGCTTACTCCGATGGAGAAGTTCTTGTTGGTGTATCTTACTCCGGCACCTAACACATTGGCACCGGCAGCACCCATGCCATATCCTCCAGGCATCACGCCCATTCCCCAGATGCCGGGATACATACCATATCTGCCATATCCGTAAGGACCATATCCGGCATAACGGTTGTAGATGGAATTGTAGTTGTTGGCAACACTTACCTGTCCATATACGTATGCCTCCCAGTGCTCATCAAACTGATAGCCCAGAATGCCATACACACCACCATCCCGGAAATTGTCGCCTCCGTAATTGATGTTGTTGAGATAGGTACCCAAAGCCATCCACAGCTTGTTGTCCTTGGTGAGCGGCGTGAGATACGTAGCATTGATGGTCTGGGTAAAACCGCCCCAGTGTGGCGCATGCTTGCCGAAAGTGGCGAAGACGGAAAGATCTACCGAGAGGTTCAGTCCCTTATGGAGTCCCCAGCCATACTGGTTCCAGCCATATTTGCCCCAGTCATTTCCCCAATAGTCATAGCTGTTTCCCAATCCTCCCGAATTGACCAGATTGGAGATCGGATTGTTATAATAATCACTATCCTGAGGATTCTTCAGATAACTGCCCATCTTGTAGAGTTCGTCACTGTTGGAATCGATATGCCGGATAGGGGTGTAGGTGTTTTTTACGGGTTTTCCGCCATATACCACGGTCTTCCCGTCCTGATATACCGTATCGCCTGGCAACAGCCAGTCTTCCCTCGGACTATCCTGACTGTGCAGAGGTCCGAAGCTCACGTGCTGTGCCTGGGCTTTCATTCCTATTAGTGCGAAGCCCAGGAGAAGAAGATATAATCTTTTTGTTGTCATCATATCAAATCGTTTATGTCGCCTCATTTTCGAAGCTTTTTATGTTATTCACCAATTTTTGGGGCATCATTTTGCCCGTTTCTGTCATTTTGCACGCAAAGATATAAAGAAAGTTTGAGAAAAGCATAACTTTTTAGAATAAAATCATTATCTTTGCAATCAATAACATAAAAAACAGATTTAAGTATTAAGAAAATGAAAAAGATAATAACGATATCTGCCCTTTTGCTGGCTGCTTTTGCTCCTCAAGCAATGGCGCAGGAACAGACTCAGCCTACTCAGCAGACTGCCCGTCCGGCTTTCGATAACGAGCTGCTCCCTTGGGAGACACCTCGTGATACCACCTGCCACGAGGTACTGCTGGAAACCACGATGGGCAATATCCGTGTGGCTCTTTATAACGATACTCCGCATCACCGCGACAACTTCCTCAAGCTCGTGAACAGCGGATATTACAACGGCTGTATCTTTCAGCGTGTCATCAAGAACTTCATGATTCAGGGTGGTGATTACTCCTGTCGCAAGGTTACTCCCGGAAAGGTGGAGAAGTTTGATGTTGACTATATGGTACCAGCCGAAATCATCTATCCTAAATATTACCACAAGCGCGGTCAGCTCTGTGCAGCCTGTGAGGGGGATGATGAGAATCCAACCAAAGCATCTGCTTCCACCGATTTCTATATCACCTGGGGCAGAAACTTCTCTCCCCGACAGATGGAATACTATGTAGAGAAGGAGAAGAGAGAGGGTGCGAAATCCTACGCATTGCCATCCGAGCAGTTGCAGCAGGGTTACATCAAGCATGGTGGAGTGCCTCATCTGGACAATGGATATACCGTGTTCGGCGAGGTGCTGGAAGGTATGGATGTGGTAGATAAGATCCAGAATGTGGCTACCAACAAGGACAACAATGACCGCCCGCTGGAAGACATCGTCATCACCAGAGCCACCCAGGTGAAATAGACCAGCAAGGGGAAAATACCTAAAATGAAAACAATAACATTATAATACGGGAAAAATGAAATCTTTAAAGGAGTTATACCGAATTGGCAAGGGACCATCGAGCAGTCATACGATGGGACCTCAGCGTGCAGCTAAGCTCTTCCTGGAGCGTTGTGCTAATGCTTCGTCCTACGAAGTTACATTGTATGGTGCCCTGGCTGCTACCGGCAAGGGTCACATGACCGATGTGGCTATCGAGGAAGTGCTCAAGAAGCATATTGTTCATATCATCTGGGAGCCTCAGGTCTTCCTGCCTTTCCATCCTAACGGAATGAAGTTTGTGGGCAAGGACCTGAATGGCGACGTGATTGATGAGTGGATTGTTTATAGTATCGGTGGCGGTGCCATCTCGGATGGTTCTGATGGACAGTCGGAGTTGGGCGCTGAAGATGTCTATGACCTGAAGACGATGGCGGAAATCCAGAAATGGTGCTACGACAACGGCCGCTCTTTCTGGGAATACGTGGAGAAATGCGAGGATCCGGATATCTGGGATTATCTCCGTAAGATCTGGGATACCATGAAGCAGTCTATTCACAATGGTCTCAGTCATGAGGGTGTCTTGCCTGGACCGCTGAAACTCCAGCGCAAGGCTGCTGTCTATCATATCAAGGCAAAGGGCTATCGTGCTTCCTTGCAGAGCCGCGGACTGGTTTATTCCTATGCACTGGCGGTGAGTGAGGAGAATGCATCGGGCGGTACCATCGTTACGGCTCCTACCTGCGGTGCCTGCGGTGTACTTCCTGCCGTACTCTATCACATGCATACTGCTCATGAAATGAGCGAGGAGCGCATCCTCCGTGCTTTGGCTACAGCCGGACTTGTGGGTAACATCGTGAAGCACAATGCTTCTATCAGTGGAGCTGATGTGGGGTGCCAGGGTGAGGTAGGTGTAGCCTGTGCGATGGCTTCAGCAGCGGCATGTCAGCTCTTCGGCGGTAGTCCTGCCCAGGTAGAGTATGCTGCCGAAATGGGATTGGAGCATCACCTGGGTATGACCTGCGATCCGGTTTGCGGATTGGTACAGATTCCTTGCATCGAGCGCAATGCCTTTGCGGCTGCCCGTGCCCTGGATGCCGATCTCTACGCTTCCTTCTCGGATGGTCATCATAGCGTATCATTCGATAGAGTAGTAGAAGTAATGCGACAGACCGGTCACGATCTCCCTTCGCTCTATAAGGAAACCAGCGAGGGCGGTTTGGCAAAAGGCTTTAAAGGAGAATAATCGCCCTGAAGTCGAATATTCGGACTTCCCGGCACGCCCGAAGTCAAATACTCAGACTTCCCGGCACGCCCTGAAAGGGCAGAAGCTCCTAGCCCAGGGTAACACCCTGGGTAAGAATAGCAGTTAGCAATGCGCCCTGTAAGGGCAAAAGCTTTTGATTAATTAGATGATTTATAATAGATTAAAACGATTTAGTTTAAGTACTTTAGTAATAGTAGTCTGTCTTCTCCTGTCTTCCTGCGGCTCGGATTCTTCCGATGCGAAGAAGCAGTTGAAGGCGAAGGCTGATTTGCAGGGCGCTGTTATCGGCGTGCAGTTAGGTACCACCAGCGACGGCCTTGCCACAGAGTTGGAAAAGAAAGGAGATGGCACCAAGGTAGAACGATACAACAAGGGAGCCGATGCCATTCAGGCGCTCCTCCAGGGTAAGATCGACTGTATGGTGACCGATGAGGCACCAGCCAAGGCATTTCAGCGGGTGAATCCTTCTCTCCGCATTCTGCCGGAAACCTTCGATGCCTCCTCTTTCGCCATCTGTGTGGCAAAGGATCATGCCGAATTGCAGCAGTCCATCAATCATGCCATCCGTATCCTGAAGGAGAATGGCGTCATCGATTCCATCGTCAACCGCCATCTGGAACGGGGTATTGCCGTGGCTTATACGCCTAAGACTTCGGATGTGAAGAAGGTAGGACCGGAAGCGCTGCAGAAGCTCGGACTGAAGAAGAGTCTCCGCTTTGCCACCAATGCCACCTTCGAACCATTCGAGTACTACCAGGATGGTAAGATTGTGGGTATCGATGTCGATGTGGCGAATGCCATCGGCGATGTGATGGGCGTGGATGTCGAGATTCTCGATATGGAGTTTGATGCCATCATCACTTCCGTACAGGCAGGCAAGGCTGATGCCGGTATCGCTGGTATTACCGTCACCCCGGAGCGGGAGAAGAACATCGGATTCACCGATTCCTACGCCGATGTGCGACAGGTCATCATGGTAAATTCCGAAAATGCAGAAGTGGCTGGTGCACAGCATGGATTTCTGGATAAGTTCAAGTCTTGCTTCATCGATGACAACCGCTATGAGTATCTCCTGCAGGGATTGGGCAATACGCTCATCATCACCTTCTTCGCCATCATCCTTTCCGTGATTCTCGGTACGCTGATAGCCATTGTCCGTGCCCGTCACGAACGCCGTGGTGGTTGGCGCATTCCGAATATGCTCTGCCAGTTGTATCTCACCATCATGCGTGGTACACCTACCATGGTGCAGTTGCTCATCATCTATTATGTGGTCTTCGCCTCAGCCGATGTCAACAAGATTCTGGTAGCCGTCATTGCCTTCGGTTTGAACTCTGCGGCATATATTGCCGAGGTCATCCGTTCGGGTATTATGTCGGTAGATGAGGGGCAGATGGAAGCGGGTAGAAGTCTCGGTCTTTCTTATGGCAAGACCATGCGACTCATCATCCTGCCACAAGCCTTCAAGAATGTGCTGCCGGCGATGGGTAATGAGCTCATCACCCTGCTCAAGGAGACTTCCATCAGCGGTTACATCGGTCTCGTGGATCTTACCAAGGGTTCCGATATCATCCGCAGCATCACCTACGAGGCAATGATGCCATTGGGTGTGGTTGCCTGCCTGTATCTCATCATCGTCCTCGGACTGAATGCCGGAGTGAGAAAGTTGGAAAAGCGTTTGAGAAAGAGCGAAAGGAAATAGCACGCCCTGAAAGGGCAGAAGCACCTAGCCCAGGGCATCGCCCTGGGTATAATTGCAGTTAGAAATGCGCCCTGAAAGGGCAAAAGCTTCAAATGATATGGACAAAAACGAGATAATCAAGATAGAAGGACTTCGCAAGCGCTTCGGCGACAACGAAGTCCTGAAAGGCATTACCACTTCCGTCAAGCAGGGCGAAGTGGTTGCCATTATTGGCCCGTCGGGCTGTGGCAAGAGTACCTTCCTGCGTTCCATCAATCTCTTGGAGGAACCTACGGAGGGAAAGATTCTGATCGATGGTATAGACCTCACCTCCTGGGATGTAGATATCAACAAGATGCGTCAGCGGGTGGGTATGGTGTTCCAGCAGTTTAATCTCTTCCCGAACATGACGATCCGCCGCAACATCATGCTGGCACCGGTAGAGTTGGGAAAGATGACCCGTGAAGAGGCGGATGAGAAGGCTACGGAACTTCTCTCCCGCATCGGATTGCTGGACAAGGCAGACAGTTACCCGGATAGTCTTTCGGGCGGACAGAAGCAGCGAGTAGCCATCGTCCGTGCCCTGGCAATGAATCCGGAGGTTCTTCTTTTCGATGAACCAACTTCTGCGCTCGATCCGGAGATGGTAGGAGAAGTCTTGCAGTTGATGAAGGATGTGGCAGCTGAAGGCATGACGATGGTGGTAGTAACCCACGAAATGGGATTTGCCCGTGAAGTTGCCAATCGTGTGCTCTTCTTCAGTGATGGCTATATCACGGAGGATGGCACCCCTGAAGAAGTCTTCAATCATCCGAAGTCTCCAAGACTCCAGGAGTTCCTGGGTAAAGTCCTGTAGGAGTTATCCCCCTAGTTTCGCAAGTAAGCCCCACACGCCCTGAAAGGGCAGAAGCTCCTAGCCCAGGGCATCGCCCTGGGTGTTAATAGACGCACAGTCATAGCAATAAAACCATTGATTTTACGTTCTTTTCAAAAAAGGGGTTACCTTGCCACACTTTATGGCGTTGAAACAAAGCGTCTTAATGAGCAAGTAAAACGTAATATTAAACGATTTCCAGAAGATTTCATGTTTCAATTGACCAAGGACGAATGTTTAAGGTCGCAAATTGCGACCTTAAACGAAGGACGCGGACAACATTTGAAATACATGCCTTACGTATTTACTGAAAACGGAGTCGCTATGCTTAGTAGTGTTTTACGTTCTGACACTGCGATTGAGGTGAATATTCGAATAATGCGAGCTTTCACTTCAATGCGCCACTTTCTACAGAACAATGCCGAAGTGTTTCAGCGTCTATCGACTATGGAGTACCATTAACTGGAAATGCAATAACACTTGCAAGAATCATACAAGCGTATAGAAAGTGTTCCGTAGATTGGACGAGGGTAATGCGAAGCCGAAGCAGGGTGTGTTATCACCAACCTTGACGGCGAGGTGGTACAGCATATCGAGTATGTTCCTTTCGGTGAAGTGTTCGTTGAGGAGCGCAACAACATTTGGAATACACCTTATCTTTTCAATGCGAAAGAATTCGATGAGGAGACGGGACTGTATTACTATGGGGCAAGATACTATGACCCAAGATTGAGTTTGTGGACAAGTGTGGATCCTTTGTCAGGCATAGCTCCTAACTATAGCGGGTATAGATATTGTTTTGATAATCCAACTAAATTTGTAGATTTGTTAGGCTTATTTGAAACTAGATCTCAAGCAAAAGAATATCGTGCAATGAATGGTATCAAAGGACGTATCCCAAAAAACGAAGATGGTACATATTCTATAAATCCCATTCATTCCGCTCGATTTAAGAAAAAATAATATAATTTTGAACCAAATTTCCCATCTAAATGAAGATATCATCCATATTAAAACAGAAGCGGACATGGAGCATCATGCTTTTCTATGTTTTGGCGGTATTAATAAGAGTCGTCTCAACCCGCTTTGCGACCATAGACCCATCCCACGTCAAATTGTGGGATTTCGTAGGTGGCTTGAGTCCACTCATAGGCGCGATTGTCGTTATCTTGGCGCTTCGAAGAAAAATGAAGACATCTCTTTTTGGTACATCGGTCACCAAGAGCATCCTCACATTAGCGGTGCCTTTTGTTCTGTTTGGCATTGTTGATTACAAGGAGATTGGACTCTGTTTGTGGTTATTGTTTGTATATCTGCTCTATGCCTTCTTCGAAGAGGTGGGCTGGCGTGGATACCTTTATAGCGAACTAATTGGCTGCAAAATCATTCACCGACTGCTGCTCACCACTTTGCTTTGGTTCTTTTGGCATTGCAGAGCATGGCAAATAGGGGATGTGGGCTTCTTTGCCTTGTTGTTCCTTGCTTCTTTTGGTCTTGACAAGCTTATCCGTGATACGCATTCTCTTATACTGGTGGTCTGCTTCCATGGTCTGTTCAATTTTTATTTCAAATGCCTCTCCGACCCAAGCCATTGGTCGTCAATCGTTTGTCTCGTCATCACCATCATGCTGTGGCTCTACATTTGGTATGGGCCAAAAGTCAAGATTTGCTGGAGATAATGTAATGCTTGGGACAAAAAGAAAGGAATACTTTATGATTACAAGAATCATATATCATATGCGCAAGGAGATAAATATCATTGATGCAGCTATGGGAGCGATAAGTTTTGTCCCAGGTTGGGGATGGATAGCTGGAGGCATTTTTTGGGGGGCTGATATTGTAACAAAACTCTCTACGGGAAAAAGTATTGGAGAACACCTCGATGCAGCCATTGAAGAGCGTTATGATATAGATAATGGTGTATTATTAGAATGGTAATATGATAGATTATATATTTTATAGAGTATATTGGGCTTATAACAAAAAAAGAGAGTCCGCAAAGTTTCTTGGCCCATTGTATATGGCAATGGTCTTTGCGTTTCTCTTTTTCCCATTCGCATTATTTTTGTGCGAACTATTAAGGGATTCATACCATAGAAATGATGGATATTTGTTATCCATTTATCTACTAATGATATTAATATACTCTTATTTAAGATTTTTCCCTAACAAAAAGATATGGTTGATAAATAAAAAATTCGAAGGGAATGGTTATAATTATAAGATTCCTGATTGGTGTTTTTTCATGGTTCTTCCATTATCCATAGTTTGGGGAATTATAACATACTTTCTTTTGGTAAAGTTTTTCATAAAACCTTTTGCCTTGAGAGGTATTATATATAACTTGAGAGGTATTATATATAATATGCTGTAAGCGTTCTATAAAAAATGCAATCAAAAACTCATAGAATTTTTCTTGTCTGGAGTTTTTGATTGCATTTAACGTGAGAGTTGTTTCCACATTCGGCGGTAACACACCGCAATATGTCCCAGCCACGGAATCCAAGCTGGCTCTATTTCCCAAAACTGCCGTATATTCTTCAAGCTTATCAGCACACCTGCCTCCAGCGTAATGAGGCTGGCGAACGAGTGTCGTCCCGAATGGTAGGAATAGGTAAGTCCGTTCTCTTTTTCACAAGCACATCGAAAGCCTTTTGGATGGAAAGCAACAACTGCTCGATGTCCTTGTTGGTCTCCACGGCTTACTTGCTCTTGTTCTCCTTTGGCTGCTTTAGAGCTTTATGTTAATAAAACTACAATCACAGCAATAAAACTATTAATTTTACGTTCTTTTCAAAGAAAGGGGTTGTGCAATAGTGGCTTAAAGGCTAAAAGCACTACCTTTGTAAATAATATCAAAACAGAGTATAATGGAAGAGAACAATATAACAGTAGATAAAGCTGTCCAAACCATAAAAGGGGCAATTTTGCGAGCTCAAGCACAGGCGAGCCAGTCAAGTAATGCCATACAGTTGTCTTTGTATTATGGTATAGGGCGTTATGTGTCTATCAATTTACAGCAAGCACATTGGGGCGCAAAAGCTCTTGATACTATTAGTGAGAGATTGCAGCGTGAATTGCCAGGATTAAGAGGCTTTTCTTCAGGCAACTTGAAGAAAATGCGTATCTTCTATGAGGAATGGCAATGCCTTTCAATTGGTTCGCCATTGGCGAACCAATTACAACAGCTTGAAAATAAGATAGAAGAAGGTGTTGAAATAGGAGAAAAGACACTCCTTTGTATTAACAGACCTATAGAGTCAGCAGACTTGCGTATAGAGGATTTTGTGGGCATTAGTTTCACTCATCATATGGAAATTTTGCATAAAACTACCACTTTAGATGAGCGCATCTACTATATACATCAAGTGAACCTGTATCATTGGAACAAGTACGTATTACGGAAATACTTATCAGATGACCTATATCACCATCAAGGCAATATGCCTAACAATTTTCCGAAAGCGATACCAGACATTAAGCAATCAATGAAAACAATATCAATGTTTAAGGATGAATATTTGCTTGATTTCATCAATACTGAAAATTTGGGACTGGAGATTGAGGATATTGACGAACGTGTAGTTGAGCAAGAAATTGTAAGAAACATGCGCGATTTCATTCTTCAATTCGGAAAGGATTTTATCTTTATGGGTAACCAGTATCGTGTCGTACTTGAAGGAGAAGAAATGTTCATAGATCTTTTGTTCTTTAGTCGAGAACTTGCAGCAATGGTAGCCGTAGAACTAAAATACGGTAAGTTCAAGCCTTCATATTTGGGACAACTATGTACATATCTACAGGCATTAGACCTTACTGTTAAAAAGCCACACGAAAATCCTTCTATTGGTATTGTTTTATGCAAAGAAATGAACAAGGCTTTTGTTGACATTGTTGTAAGGAACTACGACAGCCCAATGGGAGTAGCAACATATAAAACCAAACAGGATATGCCTGAAGAATTACAGAAGGCTTTGCCTGATTTGGATAAGATGAAAGATCTGTTTTGCAAATCGTTGTAAATGTGTATTCACATTTTATAAAATACGTATTAAGGAGTAAGGCTATAATGTTCTTACTCCTTTTTTCATTTGTACAACGAGTGAAGCGATTAATAAAACTACAATCACAGCAATAAAACTATTAATTTTACGTTCTTTTCAAAAAGGGGTTTGCAATAGTGGCTTAAAGGCTAAAAGCACTACCTTTAAATGCAATAATAAGTAACAACACGTTTAAGGTCACAATTTGTGATCTCAAAAATAAAGATAGAAATATGGCAGACATAACGGAAAAGACAGGAAACGGCGAACTGGTCACAAATCGTGACCAGTTGGTTGTTGTTGATAATATAGAGCCTCTAATAAAAATCATTAGAGGACAACAAGTTATGCTTGACCGTGACCTTGCCACACTTTATGGCGTTGAAACAAAGCGTCTTAATGAGCAAGTAAAACGTAATATTAAACGATTTCCAGAAGATTTCATGTTTCAATTGACCAAGGACGAATATTTAAGGTCGCAAATTGCGGCCTTAAACGAAGAATCCGACAAGCGTATAGAAGATATGCACCGATTGATGTTGAAACATTCCGTTTATCACATGACCGCTTCCTTTGTATAGACGATGATGTGTATCACATAGGAGCATCCATTAAGGACTTAGGCAAAAAGTGGTTTGGTTTCTCCAAGATGGAGATTCTTACGCCAGATGAATTGGTGGAAAGGATCAATAGAGAGTAATCAATACGCAATATTTCAAGAATATAAACATTATTAGTGCTTTATGTTAAGACGCAAAGCTTTTGCCCTTACAGGGCGCCTTGCTGATTGCCATTATACCCAGGGCGATGCCCTGGGCTAGGAGCTTTTGGGCCTTCAGCCCGTACTTGAACCACATGCAAAACTTCAGTAAAGAATAAAAAAAAGATGCATTGCCGAACAATCCGCAATGCATCTTTTTTTTGTTATGATATGTCTATCCCAATTATTTAACACTTAACATTAAATCAAAGCATTATTTTTTAGCCTCAATGATCTCTTCAGCACGCTTCAGCGCCTTGCTGATATGATCAGTGATGTTCTCCTTGCCGAGCATATTGTAGAAGCCAGCCTTCTCCAACTGGGCGTTTACCTTTTCGCAGACACCGGAGAGAACTACCTGGATATCCTCCTTCTGACTCATCTCGCAGAGGTTGGTGAGGTTGTGGATACCGGTAGAATCCACGAATGGAACCTTACGCATGCGGATGACGCGAACCAAAGGACGGTCACCGAAGGCTGCCATCACTTCCTCAAATTTATTACCTGCTCCGAAGAAGAAAGGACCGTTGATCTCATATACCTCTACACCCTTAGGAATCGTATAGTGCTCCAGGTTGGTAGAGAGGAAATCATATTCCTTGTTCAAATCAATCTCATCCTCAGTAACTGCCGTCACATCAGTGGTCTCGCTCATTCGCTTCATGAAGAGCAGACAGGCGATGATCAGACCCACCTCGATGGCAACGGTCAGGTCGAAGATGATGGTCAGGAAGAAGGTAATCAGGAGCACGGTAACGTCGCTCTTAGGATTCTTCATCAATGCCAGGAAACTTCTCCAGCCGCTCATACCATAGGAAACCACAACCAGTACACCTGCCAGACAAGCCATAGGAATATACTTGGCGAGCGGCATCAGGAAGAGGAAGATGAGCAACAGTACCACTGCGTGGATAATACCTGCGATAGGAGTCTTACCGCCGTTGTTGATGTTGGTCATTGTACGGGCGATGGCACCGGTAGCAGGAATACCGCCGAAGAGTGGGGAAGCGATGTTCGCCAGACCCTGGGCAATCAACTCTGTATTAGAGTCGTGGTGGTCGCTGATTACACCGTCGGCAACGGTAGCAGAGAGCAGACTTTCGATGGCACCGAGGATGGCGATGGTGATGGCAGGAGATACCAGACTCTTGATGGTCTCCCAGTTCATCTCAGGAACCTGGGCAGCAGGCAACTCGTTGCTGATAGAGAAACGGTCGCCGATGGTCTCGATGCTCTCTACGCCGGCAAACTGCTTGAGCAGCAGCGCTATAACGGTCATCAGGATGATGGCGATGAGCGACCCCGGAATCTTCTTGCTGAACTTAGGAGTGATGGCGATGACCACCACGCTAACCACACCGATGAGGGCACACCAAGGGTCGATGGTGTCGAAACTCTGGAAATAGACACCCCATTTCTCCAGGAAGTCAGAAGGATTGGAAGCCAATGTCAAACCGAAGAGATCCTTGATCTGAGTGGTGAAGATGGTTACGGCGATACCGCTGGTGAAACCCACCACGATAGGATAAGGGATGTACTTGATGATGGTACCGAGTCGGAGCAGACCGAAGAGCACCAGAAAGAGACCTGCCATCAGCGTTGCGATGGTCAATCCCTCGAATCCATACTTCTGGATGATGCCGTAGATGATGACGATGAATGCTCCTGTAGGTCCACCGATCTGCACTTTGCTTCCGCCGAAGATGGAGATGATGAGACCAGCTACGATGGCTGTGATGATACCCTTCTCGGGTGTCACGCCAGAAGCGATACCGAATGCGATGGCCAGAGGCAGGGCTACGATACCAACGATGATACCTGCCATAAGGTCAGACATGAATGTTTTCTTGTTGTAACTCTTCAAGCAAGAAAACAAACTCGACTTAATTGCTATTGCCTTCATTTAAAAAGTTTTGTTATATGAATTAATGTGATTTTTGCTTCGTTATCCGAAAATCGACTGCAAAGGTACAACTATTATTTCATATAACAAAATCTTTTTTAATGTTTTTTAATTACTGCAGCTGAGTCATGTGATACCCCAGTCTCTTCAGTTCCATGGCAGCGCCCATCAGATACATTTGATGTAAAGCTGCAATGAAACCACGGAAAGCAGCCTCTGTACCAGGCTCATATCCCTGATGGATGAGCAGGGTATAGGTGCGTGCGGCACACTCTGCTACGATGGTAGAAGTAGCCTTGTGCTCGTTCTCGTCGAGCAGCAGAACCTGGTCGAGAATATAGTCGTCCATGTGGTCGAAATCAATGCGGTCTCTGAGGTATTCATAAAGATTATCTACCTTGCCATACAGCTCCCAGTCTTCGTCCCAGTATTTGGCGATGGCCATGCCTACAAACATAATCCATCCCAGAGCCACGGTAGGGTATTTGCTGAACTCGCGCATGGCATCAGGCAGATAGCTTTCGCCTATCTTAGCCCACTGTTCCTCGATGTCTGGAGCATCCGGAAGCTGCTCGTCAATACGCTGTCTGCTAGCAAGATACATACTCAGATCCTGCTTGAAGATCTCTTCGATTCTTTTGCTTTTATTTTCCATATTCATTGAATGTATTTTATCTTGAATCATCATTGAAGCTACAAAGGTAAAACAAAAATCTCACATCCCCTCCCTTTTTCACAAGTTTTAATGCTTTCCCCGTCCGTATTTCTCCCACAGATTTCACAGATTTACACAGATTTTATTCATTGTATTATCGGAAGTTGTGGATGGTCCCTTATCCGGACTGGTCAAAATCTGTGTTGATCCGTGAAATCTGTGGGACCCTCCCTACAGCGGTTTCAGCACACGACCGTATAGGTCGCTTTCCGTTTCAAATCCGTGCGTAATCCGTGAAGTGAGAAAGGATATCCGTAAATTCTGTGTAATCCGATGAATAAAAAGATGGGGGCAGTGGTATGAATCAAAAATGAACCAAAATGAACCAATTTTCCCCAATTTCCCCTTAACCCTTTCATCCATAGCACGTTGAAACCCCAATAAAGCCTCAAATCTGCGGTTTCAACCCAAAATCCTTAAAAATTCCGCTAAAAATTAACACATATAATTTGTTTATATTCATTATTTTTTGTACTTTTGCAACAGATTTCACAGTCTCATGACACGAGACAATAGTGAATCTCGAACTAAGAAATAATAAAATGGCTTTCTAAGGAGCAATCTATATGAATAATATGTTGCAGTACCCAAGCTACGCTGTATCTATGATGCAGCCGGCAGAAAGACATAAAAGTGTTGACGATTAGTGGAAGTGAGTCTATTGGTTTTCAATGCTGTGATACATATCACAACCCCTCATAGTCCGGGAAGAGTCATCTTTCCAGGGGAAGCAGAGCTATATACTTACCACAATATCCGTTAATGAATTTTAGCAGTTACATATATGTGGTTCATCATACAGACCGTAACTTCCGGAGAGAATAAGTCCATCGCCTTTTTGAAGGAGCATTACCCCGAAGTCATCTCAGATTATTATTTCCCGCTGGGAAGAAAGATCTACAGGAACGAAGAGGGGAGTGAGAAGGTTCGTTTCATGCCCCTCCTTTCAGGCCTCTTCTTCATCCGGACAGAAAACAGGAAGGCACTGGAGCGAAACCTTTCCCATCACGGCTATTTCGAATATGTGGGATATGATATCGATAGGAACACCGGAGAGACGGTAGAACGTACCTTCTTCACCCGGGCTCGACTCCTCTGTGCCGATAGAGAGAACTATACCCTCCGTGAGATCATCGACCTCGCCCGCATCCCAGATGCGGATATGGAACGGTTCATCTACTATAATGAACAGATTGCGGAAGACATTCAGGGACTCAGCATCGTAGATAAGAGCTATGATGACCTCATCCTCGAGAATGATACCATCCGCATCCTCAACGGACCGCTGAAGGGTTGGGTAGGCGTGGTGAAGCAGATCAAGAAGAATGGCAAGAAAGACCGCCATTTCCTGGTACGCTTCGGAAACAACCGCTGCCTCAATATCTCCAATATCCGACAGTATGATATCCAGGTAGAACACGAGGCAACCCGTGGAGCCAAGTCGGAAGCAGTAGGCGTATGGCGTGCCATCGACCAGCTCATAGGTTATCTCCAGTTCCGAAATCCTGAAGAAGATGCCGCAGCCACCCTGCGCCGCCTTTTCGAGGATTATCAGAAGAAACTGAAGCTTCACCGCGGCAGAAATCAGACCGATAAGGCATACAGCATACAGAAGTCAACACTGGAAGAAGCCCAGAAGAAGGAAGTGCTCGATCATATTGATGAGGCGATGCATCCCAACTTCCGCATTCTCGCAGCCTATTTCAAGACCGACAATGCTACTATGTGGGATGCTCTGAACGAGCTTATCCCCGATGTCCTGCTCCGTCCCTTCCTCACGCCGAGCACCGGCATCCCGATCTCCGCAGGTCAGGAATATGCCGTGTTCTGGCACAATGGTATCGTGGAACTCGTTCTCCGCTGCCATCTCAGGGATTTCTTCCGGAGCAAGGAATACGAAGCCGACAAGTTCAATCCCGTCTTCGATGAGGATTATGAATATGATGCCCACATCGCCCTGTTGCCAAACGGTGATGGAAGGGTGAAGGCAATCACCTCCTGGGGCGCCTTCTATGAGAAGTATGCCATGCAGAATGAGGAAGAGCGCCAGAAGTTCCTCCTCGATCTGGAAAACAGGAAATATCCCCGCCTCCTGCATCTGCTCACTCAAAACAGATACCGTTTTGAGAAAGTTGGTCAGATAGGCGGCTTCTCCATGGATCTGGATATTCCTTATACGGAGGATATCCAGGAGATGGCACGGAAGGCTGTCGTTCTGCTTCAGGCATCCGATGGCGACGAACCGGGCTTCATCTCCCAGACCACGGCAGCAGCCGTAGAGATGTGGCAGGGCGCCCGACTCCTGATGTGGCGACAGTTGCTCCAGCGATATGTCCTGCTCCATAAGGTTCCGGTAGCCGACCTCCCGAGTGTCATCGCTTCCGATATCGAACTGGAGGAGAAATTCAAGCCGCAGGAAGGCAGACTCCAGATAGAAGACATCGCCCAGACACTCCGGCAGCGACAGGAGCAGATAACCGGTTATCTGGCAAGCGGACAGTTGCAGCAGGCAGCCATCCGCTTCCTCGCCATGACGAAGGTCATCTCTGCCCATTTCGCCAAGGATGAGCTTTACAACTATATCCGGGCGGACTTCAATCCCAATGAAACCTGCACGGCGCTCTTCGATGCCATCATCCAGCAGAGCGAGAAGCAGGAGAGTGTAGTCAACTATCTCTATAAGGGAATGGTTGAACTGCAGGAAGAAGATGCATGGACGTATTTTAAATACCCATCCTTCCTCCAGAAGACAAAGGCTGTATCAGACCGTATCAGGAAGACTGCCACAGCCGGTATGAGAAAGAATAAAAAATAAAAAAAAAGATAAGATATAAGTTTATGAGTAAGCTGTATAATCAGAATCAACCAAACAAGACCCCATTCGCAGGGATGTTCTACAAGCTTAAGGTGTCCCTCTTCGTCAATCGTTTGACAAGTTGGTATTTTTCTAAGAGCGCCCTTCCATATTGGTGCATCCTGTCATTGGATAGCATCGCGATTCTCTTTGCAGGTATGATAGCCACCTATATCGCAGAAGGCGGAGAAGTGGTGGCTAATAATTTCTGGAGTTATGTCCTTACTTACGTCTGCACCCTTCCACTCTTTGTCGTGGGTATGCGGATCTTCCATACCTATTCCGGCATCATGCGCTATTCATCGTTTGTTGATCTCATGCGCATTTCCGGAGCATTGGTTCTGGGCTTTATACTCAATAGCCTCCTCTTGACTTTATTGCCAGACGGACTTCTCTGCAAAGTATCTGCAGAGGCAATCATCGTGATGCTCTTCATCTCGATGTGTATGATGTGGACGATGCGAATCATCGTCAAGTACATGTACGATTCCACCTTCTCTGCCGATATCCGTACTCCGGTATTCATTCTCGGTGTAAGTGAAGGCGGTATCTCCCTGGCAAAGTCCATGCGCAATGAGCATCCGTCCCAGTATATCCTCAAGGGTTTCACCACCACGGAAGAGAATATGATAGGCAAGTACCTCCTGGGTTGTGAGGTTTTCGCATACGATGAGAAGCTGCTGTCCGTCATGGACAAGATGAACATCAAGACTCTCTTTGTCAGTCCGATGGTAACCGACAAGTTCCTGGAGATGCAGGATATGATCGACAAGCTTACCGCTGCCGGCATCAAGATTATGATGATGCCGAAGGCACAGTGGTGGGACGGCAAGTCAAACCTCCGCCACCAGATGATGCGTGAGGTGGATATCGAAGATCTTCTGCCACGTGATAAGATAGAAGTAGATATGGATGCCATCGGCAAGCTCCTCAGCGGCCGCACCATCCTGATTACGGGAGCAGCCGGAAGTATCGGTTCCGAGATGGTGAAGCAGATAGCCATCTACAAGCCAGCCCGTCTGGTCTTGGTAGATGAGGCTGAGACCCCGATGCACGATGTCCGCCTCTTTATGAACAAGAACTATCCTGAGATACCTTGCGAGACCATCGTCACCAGCATCACCAATGCCACCCGTATGGAGCGCATCTTCTCAGCCGACCGTCCCGACTATGTATTCCATGCCGCTGCTTACAAGCATGTGCCGATGATGGAGGACAATCCAGCCGAGGCAGTACAGAATAATATATATGGTACGCGCGTGATAGCCGACATGGCAGTGAAGTACGGCACGAAGAAGTTCGTGATGATCTCAACGGACAAGGCAGTAAACCCAACCAACGTGATGGGTTGCAGCAAGCGAATCTGCGAGATCTACTGTCAGTCGTTGAACAAGGCGATAGTAGATGGCAAGGTCAAGGGTGTCACCCAGTTTGTCACCACCCGTTTTGGTAATGTCTTGGGCAGCAACGGTTCAGTTATTCCAATCTTCAAGAAGCAGATAGCGACGGGCGGTCCAATCACCGTCACCCATCCCGACATCATCCGTTTCTTCATGCTTATCCCGGAAGCCTGCAAGCTGGTATTGGAGGCAGGCACAATGGGTAAGGGCGGCGAGATCTTCGTCTTCGACATGGGCAAGCCAGTCCGCATCGCCGACCTGGCAAAGCGCATGATAGCCCTCTCGGGAGTAGATGGCATCGACATCAAATACGTAGGATTGCGTGATGGCGAGAAACTCTATGAGGAAGTGCTGAATGACAAGGAAGCCACCGTCCCAACCCATCATCCAAAGATTATGGTAGCGAAGGTTCGTGAGTATCCATACGAGTTAGCCCTGAAGAACGAGCAGTCTCTCTACGACCTCTCCTTCACCTACGACGACATGGCAATCGTAAAGAAGATGAAGGAAATCGTCCCAGAGTACAAGAGCCAGCACTCGAAGTACTCCCAGCTGGATGCGCAGTAAAAAACTGTGTTAATCCGTGGGACATTAAACCCAGACCGAGCAGGTCAAAGAATCTGTGTAAATCTGTGAAATCTGTGGGACATTAGGGCATGAAGCAAAAACTCTCCTCAAAAATTTGGTAGTTTCAAAGAAAACTCTTATATTTGCACTTAAAAAAAGGAGATACAATTATGAATACAATAGCAATTGATAGCAATATATATAAAGGAGCGGAAAGTTATGCTAAATTGCATAATATTAGTGTAACTGCTGCAATAGAAAAGGCGATTTCTATGTTTTTGCAAAAGGTACAACCTAAGCAAAGACTATTAGAAACCGATGAATTTAGAGATGCTTTGTCTTATGTGAAGACATTAAAGGCAAAAGGTGGCAAACCGATACCGGCAGATGAAAATAGCTTAGATGCGTTGGTTGAAAAAAAATATGCATTATTGTAGCAAGTTATAGTAAGGCGGTCTCATCCCGCATAATTTGGCGAAGACCTTTGATGGTCCGCCAACCTTATAGCGTAGCGGTTCCGAGCACCGGAGGGCGGTTACATCCTTCCTTTCTGAGAAGGGAAGGCTTGGTTAGGATGTGGAGCTCCCTTTGGCTAAAGGGAGACGGAGGGATTCGAAAAAGTCAGCACTGAGGGCGGTTACATCCCTAATCCCTATGGTAGGGATTTAGGGCTTGGGTATATAGGGTAAGGACCCTCCCGCTGGGGAGGGACAGGTGGGGCAAAAAAATACAATAATTAATAAGGAGATTATATTATGAACATAGAAGAGAAAAAAGCAGATTTTATGCGTCGCTTCAAGGCTTCTAGAGAGCGAAAGGCAGAATACATAGCACAAATGGAAAAGCGTATGCGTGATGACTATCGCCGCAGAACCGGCAAGGAAGCAGAATCATTTTGTGTGTTGTAAGAATGAAAAAATTAGATTTAGTCAAGATTAATAGTTGTGCACCATATGCAGTAAAAGAAGACACGCAAGAAGGTGCATATACTTTTATCGCAGATTCAGGAGCTGAGTTTTCAATCGGCTTTATGCCTGATGATTTGATTCGATCCGATGAGTCCTACGAATTTATCATAGGTAATCTCAACGGTGTGAAATCACCTCGTGATAAAAAGGTCAAAGCTACAGTCATAGCCATTGTAGAGGAATTCTTTAATGCCAATAAGGCGACGATGTTGTTTTTATGCTCTACAAGTGACGGTAAGCAATTGATGAGAGGACGTTTGTTCAAGAATTGGTTCGATACATATAAGTATCGTAATCGTTTTACAATGGTGACATCTACTTTGTTAGATGAGTATGGAATAGACAATGTTGCTTCTGTAATCATCAGAAACGACAATCCTAATCTTGGTAAAGTATTGGCTGAATTTGGAGAAACGATAGAAATGTTTAGCCATAAGCCAAGCATAGGTTAATAAATACAATATTCCTCATTCGAGCGACGACAAGTGCAGAGCGATACTGCAATGGGGAACAAATATAACATTTTTCAAAATACTGATAGGTGTAACTACTTGTAATATAGTGGGGACGCTGTATTGGTGATATACATAAAACGTAGCTTAAAAACAGATAGATTATGCAAACATATATAGTTACATACGACCTGTCTGAACCAGGTCAAAGATACAATAAACTGATAGAATTGATTAAGTCAGAATATGCTTGGGCAAAGATTGGATATTCTGCGTTTATCGTGAAAAGCAATGCTAGTCATACTGAGCTGAGAGATAGGTATAAGCAAGCTCTTGATTCTAATGATAAACTGTTCGTGGGTGCTGTGTCGGCACCTGCGGCCTGGTATGGCTTGTCTGATGAGGTTTCTAAATGGTTAAATAATAATTTGGAGTGATATGGAATCTAAAGAACAAAATAAAAAGGATAAACAAGTGTCCATTCATCATCTTTATTATGCAATAGTTATTGCGGGTTTGATAATTTTGTTTGGAATTTTGATCTTTCCTCATGGGGTGTCAAGATATGCTTTTGATAATGTTTCATTTGCATCAACTATTACATCAATAGTTTTAGCTGTAGTATCAATTGTGTATTCAATAATCTCTGGAAATGCTTCGACTGGTCAGCTTGAAAATGTCAGAGATATTAATTCTGAGATAAAGAAGCAATTGGATGGTTTTAGCCATATTGAGGAAAATATCTCAAAGTTAGTCAATGATAAAGTAGGGCAAGTACAAAGCGAAGTGAAAACTGTAAGTGAAGGACAGAAAGAAATGTCGGAACGTATTAATGAAATGGGCAAGAACTTGATGCTCCCTTCTGTACCTGATGGGCTTAAGGGTGCTGATTTTTCTAATAACTCAGCTTACGGAGATGTCTTCTTGTATGCATGCTTGTTGGCTTTTAAGAAGAAAATGAATTTTCCTTCTGAAATATTTACGACTAGTATCAATGACTACAATTATTGGTATGGTTACTTTATTGCTCTAACAGTTTGTTATCCACAGAAACTTCAAATTTTACAAGAAAAAGGCAAAGAACTTTTTGTTATGAAAATAACCGCATTTGATGAATCTTTTTTTGGAAATATTCATATAATAAAAGAAAGAATAGATAGGCGCGCAAATGCTGGAAGCCCAAATGATTCTTTGCAAAAATATCTGTATAAAATAAATTGTTACTTTAACAATATCGAAGATGTCGATAATTTTAAAAACGAGGAAATACAATAAGTAATGATACAACCAAAGATTTCTGTAGTGACGGTATGCTACAATGCCGTCAACGACATTATGAGGGAAAACAATTCTCTCTGTCATAAATCTGGCGAAGACCTTTGATGGTCCGCCAACCTTATAGCGTAGTGGTTCTGAGCACCGGAGGGCGGTTACATCCTCTCGTTCCTGAGGAAAGAGAGGCTTGGTAAGAAAAGTGTAGCTCTCCTTGCAGTAGAGACGGAGAGGTAGAAAAAATCCTTCTTTAATGGTAAAGAAGGACGGGTAGGTTTTCGAAAATCTTATCAGGTCCCTAATCCCATGTAATTATAACTCGAACAAAAAGGTGAATGTCAAGGCTGCCTAATAGGTAGCTTTGGCAATACCAATTAATAATATGCTTTTTTTGAAAAATGTTGGATGTGCTAACTGCTGAAAATCAGTAGTTACGTTCTAACGGTGATTTACGTATCAAAGTTTCGTTTGTGGATATTCTCTTGCGAATCTTTTGTTAAAATATACAATATGGATGATTTAAAAACACGTGTTCTTTGTGTAGATATGCCACAAGGTGTAATTAATTACCTTACAAAGGAACAATTGGATGTTTATGATTATAAGGTAGAACCTTCTTTGGATGCTAGAAATCTTGATTATTCTTGGGATAGATTGTCAATAGCGATGCCATTTAATATTCCACAGAATCTTCATGAGTATTCTATGATTATTCAAGATTTGTCTCCAAATTCAAAGATAATACCTTATGATATATCAAAACACAAGGGGAAAAAGGCTATATCTGATGCAAACGATATATATCAGTGCTTATGTTTGAGAAAACCACAGAATGTGTTTGACCCATTGCCTTTTACCTGCCGTTTAATAGGAAATGGTTTGAAAGCGAAAAAAGGAAAGATGATTAAAGTGTTTTTCCAATCTGAAAAATATTACGTTGATTATAGTTGTATTAGAACTGACGGATATATTAAAAACGTAGGTTGTTTTTCAAACTATGAATGTATTGAGAATTTTACTAAAGATGTCTTGGCTGGTAATAGGGTTAAATTGAATGATGAATATAGGCTAGCACATGCATTGTTCTCAGGAATCGAGGAACAATTATCATATTCTCAAACATTTAAGCATCCAACCTTTAATCAACCTGGTTCATATAAAGAAGAACTTGATGAAAATTTTATTCCTCTTTTACTCAATGAGCAAGATCAAATCATTTCTTATGCTTATTATAATAAGTGGAATGGTTCTGTAACATTTATGTTGCCTCAGATAGATGATAAGAAAGTTTTGTTGGAGAGGTTGTTTACAGAATGTCTTTATAAGCATTTCTCGGAATTATTCCCTTTGCAAACGAAGAACTCTTGGTTGGAAAATGATAATTATGTGCTACCTGAGATAATTCAGTTGAATAGAGAAAAGAAGGAAGCTCTAAAGCAATATGAAGATATCGTCAAACAGAAGGATAAGTCTATTGAAAAGATAAAGAAGAAACACAATTTTCTTTATTCTATGTTGACAGAAACTGGAGAAAAGTTAGTTAATAATGTGAAGATTTTCTTGGAGTGGTTGGACTTTAGGAATGTAAAGTCTATGGACGCTACAGTCAAGGAAGGCGAGAATTTTGAGGAAGACTTGCAAGTCCTGCTGGATAATGATGAACTCTTAATCATAGAAGTGAAAGGTCTTCATGGTACTTCTAAAGATAATGAATGCGCACAGATTTCAAAGATAGAGACTCGCCGTGTGCATGAAGGAAAATATAGCAAGGTACATTCCTTGTATATAGTAAATAATGAACGAGGCAAAGAACCTCTTAAGCGACAGATGCCTCCCTTCACTGCTCATCAGATAAAAGATGCAGAATATTCGTATAGGGCGATGGCTTATACATATCAGTTGTTTAATCTATATTTTGAGATAAAAAATGGCGTTATAACAAAGGAAGAGGCGAGGAATGCCTTGCTTGTTCCTGGTATCGTTAGTTTTCATTCGAATTTCAAAGTCTTGGGGAAGCCATATAATTATATTACACATTCGAATGTTGTATGTGTAGAAATACATGACACAAACATATCTGTAGGAGATTCCATTTACTTTGAGGATATAAATAAGAGATTTCATTCAACCAAAATACTCTGTATTCAAGTTAATCACAAGAATTTTGATTCGATTAATGAAGGAAAGGTCGGAATTGAGTTGGATACGAAAGTTGCTCGTAATGCAGTGCTATATATAAAAAAATAAGAAATTATGTGTATAGATAAATCATATTTTTTTAAGGCAAGAGAACTATTCAATGAGTATGGCTATACAGAATTGAACACCCAATACGATGATTGTTTGGCATTTTTGCTAGATGGAATGTATCCTTGTATAGAATTGATTTCTAGTGAAAGTGGCGAAAAACATGCGGAAAGTCTTAAAAAGGATTATAAAGAGATGGATTATGCTGTGAAAATTTTCAGCAATAGTTCTATCGACGAATTGGAAAAATACTTGTTTAATGGCTTTTTTAAGGTGGAAGCTGCAAATAGAAGAATTTCAAGAATGTATGAGGAATATACTTCTTCTGTTATGAAGCCTTATGGAAAGCAAGGTAGTGATTATGAATATATTGATGTTTCTTATACCGTAGAGCATGGTATGGAGAAAACTGAGTCAAAAACTGATGGCATTGTAGATTCTATTTATGATAATATGAAGGGTGATGAGCCAAAACTTATTATAGTAGAGGCTGCAGCTGGTTATGGTAAGACATCTACGGCTTATGAGGTTCTTCACAAATATGCAAATATCGAAATGGACATCCGACCAATCTTTATGAAACTGGAGAAAGATAGAAGTGCCAATACTTTCCGCTATCTTTTGTTATCCCATATAGATAGAGACTTCGATATTCAGCTGAAAAATGATATTGTAATAAAGAATATCAAGAACGGCCGAATTCCACTTATAATAGATGGATTTGACGAATTGTTGAGCAAGGATTTGGATGAGGGAAAACAAGATACTGCTTTTGGAGAAGTTGAGACGATGTTGTCTACTATAGCTGACTTACTTACGAATAGAGCGAAAGTGGTTCTTACAAGTCGTAAAACGGCAATCTTCTCAGGACCAAGTTTTGCAGAGTGGTATAACAATCAAAAAGAAGCGCATTCAACTTTCTCGTTGATTCGTTATCAGTTGGATTCTCCCACAATAGAACAATGGTTGCCAAATGGTCGAAAACAAAAATTACCATTTGCAGATTCTTCTAGCGTATCTAATCCAGTTTTGTTGAGCTATTTGAGATATTGTGATGATAAAGATTTTAAAAAGTCGGTTAAAACCCCAGATGAATTAATTGATAATTTCTTTTCTTTCATGTTGCGAAGAGAGATGGAAAGGCAAAACTTACCTTTGTCTCCTTCAGAACAAAGAAAAATTTTCAGTCATTTGGCTTGTATCTTTGGTGGCTATGGCATAACGGCTGATGTAAGAAGCCGAGTTAAGGAGCAGATTGGAGAAATAGCCTATGGTGTTATTGCAAATTATGCAAGCTCGTCTCAGGACATAGACAATATAACAAACTCTTTGACTAATCATGCTTTGTTAGATAGAAAGGGCTTTTCTAATGTAGGCTTTATAAATGATTTTATATTTGGGTTATTGTTAAAAGATTCCATCATTGAAGATGGAACAAATCCAATGTATCATGAGTTTCATCAATCTACACCAAATTCTTATTTAGCTAAAGCCATACTTGCTTCTTCTATTTTAGGAGAAGAGACAAAAAGTTCTTTTTGGGAATGTTTGAAGAAAGAATGTAAGCTAAATTCAGAGGGACAATTTTGGGCAGATGTTCTTTTAATGGGTGAGACAAAACATAAACTATCGAGTCTCTATATTTCGGATAGTACTTTAGTAAATAAATTCTTAGGAAATTCTAAAGAACCTTTGATTCAATGTACCTTTGCAAATGTTAAATTTAGCAATTGTGTATTTGATGAAGCTGGGTTGCATCGATGCTATTTTATTTCATGCACTTTTGATAATTGTCAGAGTATCAATGAAGATCTTGCTTTAATCTTTATGGATTGTGAATTTTATAATTGCGATTCATGGATCAAGGGCTATCCTCATGACGATGCTACAGAAGATATTTGTTTACCAGATAATGAAAAAGAAGAAAGTTTGGAAGTAAAGATACTCCGAAAATATCTTAAGGTTGATAATAGAAATAGACGTATGAAAATGATATCCAAAGTGAGAGAGAATTTCTTGGATAATCCAAAAGAGTTTCATAAGTGTTTTGAACGTCTTGTTAGTAAAAAATTACTTTGTTGTAATGGAGATAAGTCATTTTTGACTGATGAGGGCTTTACGTATATAACAAGCAAATTGTAATAGATTTTATGGATAATATTGATTTTTCATTATTTGAGAAACTGATAGTCGATCAATTAAAAGGATACTTGAACCATTCTGGTGTGTTTTATCGTATATTTTCCCGTTCAAAAAGCGTTCAATCAATCAAGAAGAAATTAGAAATTAAAAAGGATAAATATTCAACAAATGGCAGCAAAATGCAAGATTTGATAGGAATACGAATTGTTTTCTATTTTCTTGATGATATTCATATCTTTGCTGAATATTTGCGTAAAAAAGAATTTTATGTGGAAGAATCAAACAGTGAGCGTGATTTGGCAAAAACGGAAATCAAAAATATTGATTTAGTCAATACCGTATTTATGCCGACTCGGCTAAACTTTATATGTAGAATACCAGAAAATTTGGTTGCGGATTTACAGCAGCAACTAATGCAAGTAACTGAATTTGATGCTCGATTGATAGATATGACTTATGAAATCCAATTGCGTTCTGTTTTGTCGGAGGGATGGCATGAGGTGGAACATGATTTAAGATATAAATGCAAAGATGAGCCATGGTGGGGCTATTGTAAAGAAGAATCTCGTTTCTTGAATGGAATATTTGCAACATTAGAGACAAGTGAACGTAGCATGAAAGAACTTTTTTCTAATATTGCTTATAAGAATTATAAGAATAAGGATTGGGCTGCAATGATGAGAAACCATTTTTGTCTGCGCTTTGTCGATTCATCATTAGAAGAGTGGGTAATAAATCTGTTTAATAATAATAATGATATAGCCAAGGCATATTATCGGTTTGATAGAAGTGCATTGATAAAGGTACTGTGTCAATCACCTATAACTTTTAAGTTAAGAATGATGCACGTTGTTTTCTTGATTAACAGAATGTCAAACATCTCAGATGAGATTACTGCTAAAGAAAAACCAACAATGAAAGAAATATTAGATAATGTGATAGATTTGAAACAGTAGATATTATGTCAACTCAATCATCAGATAACAACAAGCGAATAGCGAAGAATACTTTGCATCTTTACTTCCGAATGCTCTTTATGATGGTTGTGTTGATATAGCAAGGATGTTGAAATAGCAGAGAATATTATGAGTGAACAGCATTATAACGAATTGCAGAAAGCCTATACCAAGGAGGTTTTGGCAAGCATGATAAAGGAGATATACGCAGTAGGTTTCCCGAGCCTTATGCCAGTATGTATTGCCAGCAGTTTGATGATTTCAAAAACGTTGCAGACTTCTTTGAATTTGCAGCAAAGTTAATGAGAAGATAACAACATGTTTAACTAGTCTTTGCTTTCCTCTGATTCATATAAAATAAGTCTTAAGATTAGGCATAAAAAGCATCGTATCAAGGCGGTCCCATCCCGCACAACCATGGCGAGACCTTTGATGGTCCGCCAACCTTATAGCGTAGCGGTTCTGAGCACCGGAGGGCGGTTACATCCTCTCGTCCCTGAGGGAAGAGAGGCTTGGTGAGAAAGGTGGAGCTTTCCTTGCAGGAGAGACGGAGAGGTAGAAAAATACCTTCTTTAATGGTAAAGAAGGACGGGTTGATTTTAGAAAAAAACACTATAATGATGAATGATTTTAAAGATATAAAAATAGCAGTAGCCGGTACCGGCTACGTCGGTCTGAGCATAGCAACGCTTTTGTCTCAGCACCATCATGTAATAGCAGTAGATGTAATCCCTGAGAAGGTGGAGAAACTCAACAATAAGATTTCTCCAATCCAGGACGATTACATTGAAAAGTATTTGGCTGAAAAGCCATTGAACCTCGTGGCAACTCTTGACGGCAAATCAGCCTATAAGGATGCAGACTTCGTAGTGATTGCAGCACCAACCAACTACGACCCAGTAAAGAACTACTTCGATACAACCCATGTAGAAGAAGTCATCGACCTGGTTCTGGAGGTAAACCCAGATGCAGTGATGGTTATTAAGAGTACCATCCCAGTAGGTTATACCCGTAACCTCTACTTGAAGTATGCCAAGAAGGGAGTGAAGAAGTTCAACCTTCTCTTCTCTCCAGAGTTCCTTCGTGAGAGCAAGGCTCTCTACGATAACCTTTACCCTAGCCGCATTATCGTAGGCTATCCTAAGGTAATCGATCGTCCTGAATTTGCAGAAGAAAATGAGGCTATCAATAAGGTTACCGATGTTAAGATGATGAAGGAAGCAGCCAAGACATTTGCCGCTTTGCTCCAGGAAGGCGCTATCAAGGAGAATATTGATACACTCTTTATGGGTATGAAGGAAGCTGAAGCTGTTAAGCTCTTTGCCAATACCTATCTGGCACTCCGAGTAAGCTACTTCAATGAGTTGGATACATACGCAGAGGTAAAGGGACTCGATACCAAGGCTATCATCGATGGCGTAGGTCTTGACCCACGAATCGGCACCCATTATAACAACCCAAGCTTCGGCTATGGTGGTTATTGCCTGCCAAAGGATACTAAGCAGCTCCTGGCAAACTATGCCGATGTTCCTGAGAACCTGATTGAGGCAATCGTAGAGAGCAACCGTACCCGTAAGGACTATATCGCTGATGCCGTACTCCAGAAGGCTGGCTATTATAACGAGAATAGTTCTTTTGATGCCAGCAAAGAACACAACTGCGTGATTGGTGTCTATCGTCTGACCATGAAGTCAAACAGCGACAACTTCCGTCAGTCAGCCATCCAGGGCATCATGAAGCGTATCAAGGCAAAGGGTGCAGAGGTAGTCATCTATGAGCCAACATTGGAAGATGGAACTACATTCTTTGGTAGCAAGGTAGTAAATGATATGAATGCTTTCAAGAAGCAGAGCCAGGCAATTATCGCCAACCGCTATGATGCTTGTCTGGATGATGTAAAGGACAAGGTATATACTAGAGATATTTTTAGAAGAGATTAAGATTATGGTAAGTTATAATATAGATTTAACAGGTAAGACAATCCTTGTTACAGGTGCAGCCGGATTTATCGGCAGCAATCTTGTAAAGCGTTTGTTTAATGATGTGGAGAACATCAAGGTGATAGGTATTGATAGTATTACAGATTACTATGATGTAAACATCAAGTTCGAACGTCTAAAGGAAATTGAGGCAATGGGTAAAGATTGGACGTTTGTTCATGACTCTATTGCCAATAAGGAGGCTATCGAGAAAATCTTCTCTGCTAACCAGATTTCTGTGGTTGTCAACCTTGCTGCCCAGGCAGGAGTACGTTATAGTATTACTAATCCTGATGCTTATATCCAAAGCAATCTTATTGGCTTCTATAACATCTTGGAGGCTTGTCGTCATCACGAGGTTGAGCATCTTGTTTATGCCTCTTCTTCTTCAGTTTATGGAAGCAACAAAAAGGTTCCATATTCTACAGATGATAAGGTGGATAATCCTGTAAGTCTATATGCAGCTACCAAGAAGAGCAACGAGCTGATGGCTCATGCGTATTCTAAACTCTATAACATTCCAAGTACGGGCTTGAGATTCTTCACCGTGTATGGTCCAGCAGGAAGACCTGATATGGCATACTTTGGATTTACCAACAAGCTGGTGGAGGGCGAAACCATCAAGATTTTCAACTATGGTAACTGCAAGCGTGACTTTACTTATGTAGATGATATAGTTGAGGGTATCGTAAGAGTAATGCAGCATGCCCCAGAGAAGCAGAATGGCGAGGACGGTTTACCTATCCCTCCATACAAGGTATATAATATCGGTAACTCTCATCCAGAGAATCTGCTGGAGTTTGTGAGCATCCTGCAGGAAGAGTTGATCCGTGCAGGTGTCTTACCTAAAGATTATGACTTTGAGGCACATAAGGAACTCGTACCAATGCAACCAGGTGATGTACCTGTTACTTATGCGGATACAACACCTTTGGAAGAAGATTTTGGTTACAAGCCATCTACTTCTTTACGTGAGGGATTACGTGCATTTGCCGAATGGTTTAAAAAATATTATTTGTAAAAAAGTTAAGTAATTAAGGCTGAATTAGTATAGATAACGCTGCCGCATATCTTTTTCATAAAAATCGAAGATATGCTGGTTTTAATCTTCAGAAGGCATATTTTCTCTTATTCCTGGAACTATCTGTCTTCTATATATATAAGAAAAAGTATCTGAGCAGATGATAATTTAATAGAACGGAGGATTTTTAAATAAGAATATTATTCGGTAGGCGAAGCACCACTAGCATTTTTTATAAGCTACTTTTCGCTTTTGGTGTGGAGCCTGCCTTTTAAACAAAATAAAATTATGGAAGAAAAAGTAATAGAATTGATTGCACGTGTACTTAATGTACCAACAACAGAAATAGAGATGGATACCGAAATCGGTGAGCCAGATGAGTGGGATTCTCTTCATAATGTAGAGATCATCTCACAGTTGGAGAAGGAATTTAATGTGAAGATCACATCTGATATGATTATGGACTTGGAGGATGTATCTGATATTGTTAGTCTCATTGAAGATTTGACAGAATAATTTAATCTTAGAGTTCTGAGAACATTTATGAGACGATACAATATAGTACAAAGGATATTTATATGTTAGAAAGTATCGAAAAACAAATATGGTACTGGGCGACAGTGCAGCCCGATAAGATAGCTGTAAAGAGTGGAAAGAAATCTGCAACATATCTTCAGTTGTGTCAACGCATATTGGGAGCAAGAGATAATTTCAAATCTCAATTATCCCAAAACGAAGGAAATGTTGTTATCCTGGCAGCTGGTAAACAGATAGAGTTTGTGTATGCATATTTGGGTGCACACTTAGCAGGATTAAAGGTTGTTCCTATTGATGCAGCAACTAATCCTACCAGATTGGATTATATTGTGAAGCAAACGCACGCTAATCTTCTGGTTGGTTTTGATGAGAGTGAGCAGGAGGTAGCTAAGGTTAGTTTGAAAGACTTTGCAGAGTTATCTGCTGATTTCTCTACACCTTTGTTTCCAGAAGGAAATCAGATAGCAGATATTCTTTTTACAACAGGTACAACAGGTAAACCTAAAGGTGTGCCTTTGACTTATGATAATGAGGCTGCTGCAGCAAGAAATATCAATGAGTTTATTGGTAATTCACAGGAAGATGTCGAACTTCTTGCTCTTCCAGTCAGCCATTCCTTTGGCTTGGGTAGAGTAAGATGTTGCCTTTCTAAGGGAGCGACTTTGATACTGCTCGGTAGCTTTGCCAATGTAAAGAAGATATATCGCACGATGGAGGAAGACCATGTAACAGGTTTTACGATGGTTCCTGCCAGTTGGAGATACCTCAAAAAACTTACAGGCGATAAACTGGGTGATTTCAAAGATCAGCTTCGATATATAGAAATGGGCAGTGCCTTTTTCTCTAAGGATGAGAAGCAGGAACTTGCCAATCTGCTTCCTCATACCAGAGTATGTATGCACTATGGTTTGACAGAAGCTTCTCGTTCTGCTTTTATGGAATTTCATCAGGATAAGGCACATTTGGATTCTGTAGGAAAGGCTTCACCAAATACAGATATCAAGGTGCTTGATGAAAATGGAAAAGAGTGTGCTGTTAATCAAGAAGGTGAAATCTGCGTAAAGGGTGACCATGTTACTCATGGATATCTTGACTTGCCAATTGAGGAATCTTTCTTTGGTGATTATTTCCGTACTGGTGATTGGGGATATAAGACTGAAGAAGGATATATTTATTTAATAAGCAGAAAGAAAGAACTGATTAATGTCGGTGGTAAAAAGGTAAGTCCTATAGAAGTAGAAGAGCAGTTATTCAAGATTTCCGGTATAGCAGATTGCGCTTGTATTGGCGTGTCAGATGAGGAAGGTGTTCTTGGCGAGGTTGTTAAGGCATTCATTGTGAAAGACAAAGATAGTGACTTTACTTTTGATGATATTAAAAACCAACTGAACGGTAAACTAGAGTCTTATAAACTTCCTGTTCACTATGAATGGATAGATGAAATACCAAAGACTCAGAATGGAAAAATTCAACGAGGTTTATTAAAATGATTGATATAAAGAATAAAAAAGATTGTTGTGGTTGCCATGCTTGTGGTGACGTGTGCCATGCGCAGGCTATTACTTTCCGTACAGATCATGAAGGATTCTGGTATCCTGAGGTAGATAAGGAAAAGTGTACTGATTGTCATCTTTGCGAGAAAATTTGTCCGATGATTAACATCGACAAGTTGAAGCATAATGATTTGTCAGAGCCAAAAGTTTTTGGTGGTTATAACAAGGATATTGTTATTCGCTTTGATAGTACATCTGGTGGCATTTTTACTCTTCTGGCACAAGCCATGTATAAACAGAAGGGATATGTTAGTGGTGCCATCTATACAGATGACTTGAAGGTTTTCAACTTCATTTCTAATGACAAGAAAGATTTGAAGCGCCTTCGTAGTTCCAAGTATGTACAAAGCAATGCTGAGGGTTTATATAAGCAGATCAAACAGTTGCTTATAGCTGGCGAAAAGGTTTTAGCTTGTGGCTCACCTTGTCAGATGGCTGCTCTGCGGAGCTTCCTTCGTAAGGATTACGATAATCTTATCATTGTAGATTTCCTTTGTCGTGCAACGAACTCTCCAAAGGTCTTTGAGAAATACAAGGAGTCTTTGGAAGCTAGATATGGTTCTAAGATTGTATCTATTAAGGACAAGAACAAGGATCATGGTTGGCATAGTCTAGCCAGAAAGATAACATTCGAGAATGGTCAGGTATATTATGGCGAAGGTCATGAGGATGATTACCGCCGTGGATACCACGACAATGTCTTTGAGCGACCTTCTTGTTATGAATGTAAGTTCAAGGGGATTCCACGTATGAGTGATATCACTCTTGGTGATTTCTGGGGAATCGGTCAGGTAGATCCTTCTTTGGAACAGAACTTAGGAACCTCTCTTATTATGATCAATTCCAAGAAAGGTTTGGAATACTTTGATAAGATAAAGGAAAAGTTAGTTGTCAAGGAGTTCTCTTTGAAGGATATTTTGCCTGGCAATAAAATGGCTATCATGGGTGGAACAATACCATATCCAGCCAATATCAATCGAGATGAATTCTTTAGGGCACTAGATGAAATGCCATTCGATAAATGTGCAGCTAAATACTTTCCATACGAAAGTAATGATAAGGTATCTATAAAGAGTAAGTTAAAGAATATTCTTAGAATCATTTATTATAACAGAAGAAATCCTATCCAATATTTCAGGATTTTCTATTGGAACTATTGTCGCAAAAATATCCACTCTAATGTCTTGGAAGGCAAGATATTAAATGTCCTTTCTCATTGTGCCATAGATATTGCCAAGACTGCAAATATTGAGGTTGGTGGTCAGGTAAGTCTTAATCTGAAGCGTACACGTGGTAGTAAGGGTGAATTCCGACTTTTGGTAGAAGATGGTGCCAAACTGAGTTTTGGTAAAGGGCATTCTTATTTTAAGTATGATAGTGATGTGCAGGTATTCAAGGGCGCACAGTTGTTAATAGGTAGTTGTGCAACCAATATTGGTTTGAAGATCGTTTGTTCTGAGAAGATCGTAATGGGTGATGATGTTCACATTGGTCGTGATGTTTGGATACGAGATAACAATGGCGGTCATCATGTCATCATCAAGGGATATAAAGACAAGGCACCGGTCATCATCGGTGACCATGTATGGATCTGTTCAAACGTTAGTATCACAAAGGGTGTTACAATAGGCGAGGGTGCAATCATCTCTGCTAATAGTGTTGTTACAACTAACATCCCTGCTCATTGCATTGCTTCAGGTAATCCTGCCAAGGTGATAGCAGAAAACATTTATTGGAGACCATAATAAAGATAAGGATAATATGGCATCAGAAAATAAAAGAATAGCAAAGAATACGGTATTTCTATATATACGCTCGTTCCTGATGATGGCCATCAATCTCTATGCCTCCCGTATCATCTTGCAGGCATTGGGTGTTGAAGACTATGGACTTTATGGAGCTATAGGTAGTATCGTGGCAATGTTCACTATCATTAATGGTTCATTATCCGCAGGTACAAGCCGATTCCTGACTTTTGAGTTGGGAAGAGGGAATATGGTAAAGTTGAAGAAAACCTTTAATGCTTCCCTTGCAATGCATACTGCAATGGCCGGCTTTTTATTCCTCTTGATGGAAACGGTTGGCCTATGGTTTGTTAATTACAAGATGAATATCCCTGCGGGAAGAGAGTTTGCTGCTAATATTGTGTACCAGATGTCTGTACTTACTTGTATGTTTTCATTAACGCAAGTACCTTATAGCGCTACGATTATATCGCATGAAAAGATGGATATCTATGCCTATATTGGTTTGGTTGAAGCTATTTTTAAACTTTCCTTGGTTTTTGCTTTGCTTTATCTACCTTTTGGGGATAATTTGATAGCATACTCAATTATTTTAGCCTTATGGGGTGCTGGACTACAAATTTTCTATAGGTTTTATTGCTATAAAAGATTCGAAGAGACACATATCTCGTTTTGTAGAGAGAAAACTATCTATAAAGAAATGCTCTCTTATTCCGTTTGGGATACAGTTGGTGCTTTTTGCGCAACAGGTAATAGCCAAGGTATTAATATATTGATTAATATCTTCTTTGGTGTAACAGTCAATGCAGCACGACAAGTAGCATATCAGATTGAAAGTGGTGTAAATCAATTGGCAGCAAATTTCACAACCTCTATTACTCCACAAATTGTAAAAAGTTATGCGAAGGGCGATAAGAAAAGATTCTTTCAGTTGATTTATGAAGCAGGAAGATATTCATACTTTTTGATGTTTCTCATTGCATTCCCGATTATATTAGAAGCTGATTATATACTGAAGCTTTGGTTGGTTGAGGTTCCTGAATATACGGTTTTGTTCACTCGTTTTGTATTAGCAATCGCATTGTATCGCATAATAGTTCGTTCAACAATTAATGGAGTTCATGCTACAGGTGATGTTAAAACTCTTAATTTAACAAGTGGAGTGTATGCTGCATGTTCTTTTTTGCCTTTGGTATATCTCTTGTTCAAGTGTGGTTTACCTGTATGGTCTTGCTTTATTGTTTATGCCTTTAATGGTATTGTCTGCAATTTCTTTGAAGCTAGGGCATTATACAAAAGAGAAAAGTTTGATATTTTAAGATATATCACGTATGTTTATTTGCATCCTATAGCAGTCTCGATGTTAGCGGCTATTCTACCTTTTGTAATTACGATTACAATGGAAGAAAGCTTTTTGAGACTGATGCTAACCTTGGTTGTTAACAGTTTGTGTACTCTTATATGTGTTTACACATTAGGACTCAATCAAGATGCACGTAAGAAAGTTAATTCTTTTATACTCAATAAAATAAGGAAAAATGATTTATAGATTAATTAATGGTGTATATAGAAGATTAGTACTTCCTAATTATACTAAATTCTGCATAAAACAAGAGCAGGAGAATGAAGAGAAACAGGTGCTCCAGAATATCCCTTTAAATAGCCTTACAGCTCTGACTGGAAATGAAAAAGAACAAGTTAGAAAAATGTATGAAAATATATTCGGGGGGAGCAAATTAGAGCATTTTGAAGAATTAGCTCTATTTAAGCACTATCGTGGTTTTGACCCAAGGTATATATCACATTATATATATTTGCCGGTAGTTGCTCATAAGCTGAATAATTATCATTATACCAAAATGCTCGAACACAAAAGTATGTTAGGATATTTAGTAAAAGGTACACTAAAATTTCCTTATTGTTATGTTCGTTGCATTGACGGTGAATACTATGATGATAAGATGTTGCAATTAAGGCAGGAACAAGTAATCAATAATTGTATCAAAGAAGAGGCTTTAATAGTGAAAGATTCTGTTGATTCTGCTGGCGGAAAGAGTGTTGAACTTCTGCGTTTGTCTGATCTTGATGATGATAAACGTCGTAGTGAAATACTACGAGTTTTGTCAGAACGAAAAAATGACTTTGTAATTCAAGAATGTATTAAGCAGCATCCTAGTTTTGCAAAGTTCAATTATACTAGCATAAATACTCTTCGAGTAACAACATTATATCTTAATGGTAAATACACAACTCTTTCTATCGTTTTACGTTTTGGTAAAGAAGGAATGAAGGTTGACAATTGGGGGAGTGGAGGTATTATGGTTGGAGTTTCTAATACAGGTCATCTTTGCAAAGTAGGTTATGATATTCAGTTAAATACCTTTACGGAATATAATGGTATAAAATTTGAGAATCATATTCTCCATCAAATTCCATCTTTGCTCAAAGATATCGAAACTGCTCATAAGAATCAATTTTCATTATGCAAGTTTATTGGCTGGGATATTTGTTTCAATGAGCAAAATGAGCCAGTAGTTATAGAATTGAATAGTTCACAACCAGGTGTCATAGGAGAACAACTCTGTACTGGTCCTATTTTTGGAGATAGAACTCAAGAAGTAATAGATTATTGCTTAGGTAAAGAGTTTAAGTTTCATCGTAGTTTGTTTCAATATTAAAAATATATATTTATGTGTGCAATAATGGGAGTATTAGATACTCATAATCAAATAGATAAAAATATGTTGAAAACAATGCAACGAGCATTGTTTCATAGAGGACCTGATGATGCTGGTTTAGAAATATTTTCTTTGGATCCAAAAGGTAATTCATATATAAGTAATATTGGAGTAGCCTTTGATCGCTTAAGTATTCGTGATTTGTCAATGAAAGGTCATCAACCCATGTTCTTTGACGACAATAGTGTGATGATAGCTTTTAATGGTGAAATTTACAATTCAGAAGAATTACGCCCTCTGTTAATTGAAAAAGGCTATACTTTTAAAAGTAACTCTGACACAGAAGTGCTGTTAAAGCTTTACCATTGCTTTGGTATTGATAAAACATTGTCTATGCTTGATGGTATGTATGCTATTTGTATTGTAGACTTTAGAAGTAATTCGATTTATCTGATAAGAGATAAAATCGGTGAAAAGCCTCTTTACATCTATAGGGATGATCATAAGCTTATGTTTGCTTCTGAGTATAAAGCCTTTTATGCACATACGGAGTTTAAGGCTGAACTAGATGAAACTGCTATGGATGAATATTTCATGTTTAGATATACATCTGGAGAACAAACTTTCCTAAAAGGTGTACGTAACTTGACGCCTGGTAGTTATTTGAAGATAAATAAAGAAGGTGTCGAACATCATATATATTGGAAACTTCCAAATATTGAAACAAGCAATAAAAGCTATGAAGAATGTAAGCGTGACTTCAATACACTGTTGCTGAAAAGTGTAAAAAGACGTTTGATTAGTGATCGACCTATAGGATGCCAACTTTCTGGTGGAGTAGATTCTTCGTATTTATGCAATATCATTAAAAAAGATTTCAACAAATCATTGAAAAGCTATTGTATAACATTTGATAATAAGGATTTCTCAGAAGAACCATATATTGATTTTGTTAATAATCGATTAGGTTTAGAAACTAAAAAATTGACTTTTCTTTCAAAGGATTTTATTAAATATTGGAGTAAGTCAACTTGGTTTTTTGAAGCTCCAATGAATCATGAAGGAACTTTAGCTTTATGCAATCTTAATGAGGAAGCCAGTAAGGATGTTACTGTTATGCTTTGTGGTGATGGACCTGATGAAAGTCTGGGGGGGTATCCTCGAGCATATGATATGTCGTTAAGATTGTTTGATAAACCTTATACTAAACTTGGTCTCAAATTGAAATTACGAGAAATCAAGCAGAAACTCAGAAATTTTAAGCATCATGTCAAAGTCGAAACTGTTCCATATGATTCAGATGATGATTATTATATAGCTCAATCTCAATGGATACAGGATAGTTTATTTAATCAATTGCGTCCTAATGCAAGTGATTCTATTAAACAAGTATATAAGAAAAGAGAAGATTTTCTTCATTCACAGTCAGGGAAGGGCCTTCGTAAATATCTTAATTATGAGATGAATACTTATATGCAGGACATTCTGATGCGTTCTGATAAAATTTCAATGGCAGCTTCTATTGAACTTCGAGTTCCTTATCTTATGCCAGAATTATTGGAGTATATACAGACAATACCTGTTGATTATCTGGTTGATATAAGCAAAGATAGCAATTACGGAACAAAATCATTGCTTAAAAGTTTGTGTAAGGATGCTTTTGGTAACGAGTTTACATATCGATCAAAGATGGGGTTGTCTTTTCCTTTTATAGATTATTTTTCTGATATCGAAATGAGAAAATTCATAGAGAAGGAAATTCTGCCTAATATAAAGAAGAGATGTTTGGTAGATTATAATTATGTGATTGACATATGGAATAAAATTCCGAAATGGAAAGAAACAAATCAGTATAATTGGCGTGTTCTACACATGATGTGGTGTGTATTCTCTTTTGAAATTTGGGCTAAAATGTATTTAGATGACAACCCATTAACATATTCTTATAATGGACAAAATATTATTAAGTAATGGCATTGAGATGCCTCCAATCGTTGAAACCACGAATTGGATGGATTATCCAGTCATGAAGAAGCTAGTGACCGCAGGTCTTCAGATAGGTTTCAGAGCTTTTGATACAGCTCGTGATTATGGTAATGAAGATGTTGTAGGCCAAGTGATGAAAGAATGCTTAAAAGAGCAGGGCTTGAAACGTGAGGATATATTCATTACTACAAAGATTGGTAATAGCCAGCAAGCTTTGGGCAACATAGAAGAACAAGTGGATATGTCACTTAGAAACTTGCAAACTGATTACATTGATCTTTGGCTTATGCATTGGCCTTATCCTGACCATTATGTTGATACATGGCATAAGATGGAGAAGGTGTATAAAAGTGGTAAGGTAAGAGCTATCGGTATGGCAAACTACCGTATTCGTCATTTTGAGCATCTGTTTAATGCTGGTGTTGAAATAATGCCGCATTGCGTTCAGATGGAACTTCACCCTATGCGTACAGCAGAAGATATTGTTTCTTATTTAAAGAAACGCAATATAGCAATTCAGGCCTATTCTCCGCTTTGTCGAATGATTCCAAAAATTAGGGAAAACGATATGTTGAAGGAGATTGCAGAAAAGCATGGCAAGTCTGTTGGGCAGGTCATTCTTAGATGGCATATACAAAATCATACAGTTCCTGTTTTCAAATCTTTGAAACCAAAGAGACTTGCGGAGAATTTTAATATTTTTGATTTTTCTTTATCTGAGGAAGAAATGAAGATTGTAGAGTCTTTGGATGAAGATTACAAATATCATTTGGAATCCGCCAGTTGTCCTGGCTTTTAAAATGTAAGATATGTATTATTTTATTAGAATAATTAGAAAAGTATTTAAAATAATTACTGGATGTGAACTCTTATATCATACAAATTGGTATAAATCTATGTTTGTGGATATGAATCATGAACTTTATCCTGATAATTATTGGTATCGAAAGTATGACGAGCGTAATTTTGATTTGGTGAATCTTGGAAGTAGTAGTGCAAAATGGGCTTTTGATTTTTCAGAATTTGATATTAAGGCAATGAATTGGGCACAACAACCCCAGACTCTGCTTGAGGACTATAATCTTCTGCGTCATTTTCATAGTATTTTGAAACGAGGAGGTTTTGTTCTCATCACGATAATGCCTTTTACTAGTCTTAATAAGTCTACAGGGTTGATGGATGCTATAAAATATGTGAAGTTTAATTTGCATGGCGAGCCGATTCAACCATATATGTTCAATAAAGCTCAACTTTACGCTAATTATCCTATCCTCTTCAAGAAACAAGCCATCAAGGCTTTGATAAAGTATTTCTTGGGAAGGGATAAGAAGATTGGGGAACGCCCAGAAACCCAGTTGGATTTGAACCCAATGTCAAAAGAAGAACTGGAAATGGATGCTAAAAGATGGATTGATGGATGGAAACGACAGTTTAATATCATGGACTTTGATGCACCTTTAACAAAAGAAAATCAAAAAGGAAGAGAATTTCGTATACACTTAATGAGAACACTTGTTGATTTTTGTATTGAAAGAGAGCTTAAACCTGTGTTTGTTATCCCTCCGGTTACACAACATCTTGCAAAATATTATACGCAGGAATTTCAGGAAACATATATCTGTAGTTACTTGAAGGCTATAAAACGTGATGTTTTAACTTTGGATTATAGCAAGAATCTTGAGTTTAGAAATAATGATAGTCTTTACTTTAATAGCTTCTTTCTTAATAAGAAAGGTAGAAAGATGTTTACTAAAAGGGTGTTGGATGATTTAGGGTTATCTTGCAATTAATAAGGGGTTAGTCGAAATATTTTTTTTCACTATAACCTTATTTTATGTGAAATGAGAAAGATATATTTTTTGTTTTGGGAAATTTGCGGTTTATTTATATGACCGTTGTTTCATGTAATAGATTATTGTAATATTTAATTTATGAAGATAGGAATTATTACACAGCCACTTTGTTCCAATTATGGAGGGTTATTACAGAATTATGCACTGCAACAGACGCTTATTAATGCTGGTTATGAGGTGGAAACAATAGATTGGGGAAGCCGTAAAACGCTCCGTTATTCATTATATAGGATAAAAATATGGTTGCTGCATATTTTGTTTCCAAATAAGTATTCGAAACCTCAATATGTTCCTAATGATGAGGATTTGAGATTTATTAGACGTAACACTAATTATTTTATAAATTCATATATTAAGCATTCTCCTGTATTACATTCTTATGATGATTTTGTTAGAATAGCTAACATTAAAGGCTACGGTGCCTATATAGTAGGTAGTGACCAGTGTTGGAGACCACGTTATAATGCTTTCTTATCATCTATGTTTCTAGATTTTGTTTGTGAAAATAAAGTTAAACGAATTGCTTATGCAGCATCCTTTGGTACAGATATTTGGGAGTTTTCAGAACAACAGACTATAGTTTGTGCTTCTTTGGCGAAGAAATTTGATCTTATTACTGTAAGGGAGGATTCTGGTGTGAAGCTTTGTAAGGAACATTTAGGGGTTAATGCCATTCATGTTCTTGATCCAACTATGCTTCTCACAAAAGATGATTATGTAGATTTAGTTAAAAAAGAAAAAGAACCAAGTACTAATGGTACTCTCTTTAATTATATTCTTGATCCAGATTTTAGAAAAACGACGTTTATCAAGAAAGTTGCAGATGCGGAAGGGCTTAAAACATTTCAGGTCTTACCTAAATATCAAACAGAGAATTATACAAAAGATAATGTTAAGCATTGTATAGAAGAATGTGTTTTTCCTAGCGTTACAGCGTGGCTTAATGCATTTATTGATGCAAAGATGATTATTGTTGATAGCTTTCATGGTATGGTGTTCAGTATAATATTTAATAAACCGTTTTGGGCAATAGGGAATGCTCGCCGAGGTATGAGCCGTTTCACTTCATTATTGAAGATGTTTCATCTTGAAGATAGACTTCTTGATGTAGACAGGCTTGATGATGTTGACGTCACTAAGCCGATAGATTGGGAGATAGTAAATAACATATTAGAAAAAACAAGAAAAGAAAGTATTGCATTGTTACTTAACAAACTTAAAGAGTAAATCGTTTTTTTTATTATGTATATTTTTCTCTCATTATAGATAATTTTAAAGTGTTAATAAATTACGTTTTATAACAATGACAATACCAAAAATAAGTATAATAGTTCCTGTTTATAGAGCAGAACTATATTTGAAGCGTTGTGTGGATAGTATCATATCTCAAACTTATTCGGATTGGGAATTGCTTTTAATTGATGATGGCTCGCCAGATAGAAGTGGTGAGATTTGTGATTTATGCGCAAGTAAAGATCATCGTATTCGTGTTTTTCATAAAAGTAATGGTGGCGTTAGTTCCGCTCGTAATTTAGGTATAGACAATGCTAAAGGAGAATATATCACTTTTTTGGATAGTGATGACTGGGTTGATCATGATTATTTGAAGGATTTTGCGTTGTCAACTGTTTCGGATTTCCCAAAATGTTTGGTAGTCCAAGGGATAAAGCAGTTTATTCCTAGTCGTTCTTGTTGGGTAACAATGTTTAAATATGGAAACTCTATTTTAAATATCAAAAATGACATAGATAAAGTTAGAACTTTACAGGTTTTAAAGAATGGTTGCCCTGTAGCAAAAATATTTAAACGTAAGGTTATTGAATCAAACAGTTTGCGTTTTAACGAGGGTATTTCTTTGAACGAAGATCATCTTTTTGTGATGAATTATTTTTTGTATATTGATACCGTTATTTTAAGAAGTGGTATCCATTACAATTATTTATATGATTTCCAAGTTCCTTCCTTGACTAAAATTTCTCATTCTTCAGATGAGTCAATTCGTGCCGCTTATGCTCTAAATAATGCATTTAGTATGTTTTTAAATAAATATAGACAAAATGTCAATGATTGGGAAGATTATATTCTTATTTTTGGTATTTCGCAATTGATTAGAGCCAGCAAACAAATTTTCAAGGAGAAGAATCGTTATTTGGGAATAAAAAAAATTATATTTGTTTATCGCAGTCTGAACTTACCGCTTAAAGTGCAGAATGATGGTAGCTTTTATTCGACTGCATTTTTGTTTTGGATAAAGAAAAATAATGTCAAATTATTCTTTTTGATGATGTTTCTCCATTCTTATGTGGAAACGTTTTTTTGCTTTTTAAAATATTATGTAAAATGTTTAATAAGAAGATAAATGGTGTATTTTTTTGTTTTTTTGCTTTTAGTTTTTTTCGCCGTCAGCTTTTCGAAAATTGCTGATCAGAATAGAGAGTTTAAACTGGCTAAGTTTATATGCTTTTTGCTCTTTTTTTTAATTGCAGGCTTGCGTTATGAAATAGGAGTAGACTTTTTTTCTTATGCGAATAGTTTTGACGACTCTACAGATATTTTTGGGCTTTTTTCTGAGAGATCCAAGTTCTTGAATAATATATTCTCAGGTTGGGAACCAGGTGTAATTATATTAATGAGTATCTTAAAAACAATAAGTAATGATTCTCAGATATTGTTTTTATCCTCTTCTTTTATATGTACTGTTTTGCTTTTCCGCTCTTTCTCTTTTTTTTGTGATACCCGTAATTTGTTCTTTTCTTTCTTAATCTATTTTTGTTTTGTTTATATGTTCCAGGAAATGCAGGCGTTAAGGCAGGCGATAGGAGCAAATATCTTATTTAATGCTTTTTGCCTGTTAGCTCAAGGGATGAGGAAAAAGGCTATATTAATTACTTTGCTGGCTTGTTGCTTCCATTATGCTCTTTTGTTATTCGTTCCATTCATTTTGGTATTAGATAAAAAGATAAATGTACTTTGGCAAATTTATATTTTAGGTGTTTCTTTTTACGTTTTTGTTTTTAGAATTCCGTGGATGCATTCTATTTTGGGTTTTCTTACATCCGTGTTGCCTGGCGGAGGATTACTTGAAAGATTAATAGGGTATGCAGATAGTGATGCTTTACAACGTCCTTTCTTTCTAACCTTTGTATTATACATAATTCCTTACTTGTTCCTATTATATAAACAAAGAACAAATAATACATATTTCTCTTTAAAATATGTTGTTGTACAAAATGTATATTTTTTATATCTAGTTTTTACAATGATTTTTTGGGAGTTTACTTTTTTTAGTATTAGATATGGATGGATATGTTTATGGGGAATGGCAGTTTTGTTGCCGATGCTAAAAGCTTTTGTTTCTGTAAGGCTAAAAGCTTTTGTTTCTTTATATATTATAGTATTTTCCTTTTTATTGATGAGAACTTTCTTGTTCCCAGATTCAACAACACTTCCGTTTACCCCATATGAGGATTATGTATCTAGAAAAATGCTAAATGAACCAGGAACAGGAAGGCAACGTGCGGAGAATTATCTTAAAGAAAATGGTCTAACTTTATCTTATTAATTTTATTCAAATGATTTCAGTTATTTATCTTGATCATCAGAAAAAGTCTATTACAGGTGGTCATAAGTATAATGATTCTTTTGAGTCTTATTTGGAACAATATACTGGTATTCGTATTGATAATGAGCCGTGTCTTTCATCGCTATATACTGGTTTTAGGAAACTTTTTGCTCCATTTATTGAGTTGAAGAGACTTTGCAAAATGAAGCCTGGTGATGTTATCTTTTGGGGGGATACCTCATATAAATATCATATATTATTGTTCTTAATTAACAAGCTTTTCTGTAGAACAAGAAATGTTTGTATTATACATCATTTCTTGTGGTTGGGGAATACGGGTTTAAAAAATTGGCTTCACAAACAAATGATGAATGTCTATTATAGTGGTATGGATTGTATTATAGTGCCGAGTCCTTATACTAAGGCTGTTGCAGAAAATACATTTCCTAATAGTCAAATACAATATATTCCATTACCATTTGAGAAAATATTTATGCCCTCTGATAATTATGAAGTTGGCAACCTTCTTTATGTTGGAACGATTGAGGATAGAAAAGGTCTCAAGTATCTTTTGAAGGCTATGGTTGATTTTCAGAAACGCTCTGATGTTAAATTGAAATTGAATGTTGTAGGAAAAGTTGTAGATGAAAACTACAAGCAGAAGCTTGAGAGTTATATTAAAGAAAATGATTTGAAAGTTCATTTTTTAGGGAGAGTTTCTGATGAGCAATTAGATGAGTGTTATAGGAGAGCAGAGGTATTTGCATTTCCTTCAAAATTAGAAGGTTATGGTATTGTTTTGATTGAAGCTTTTCAAAGAGGACTTCCAATAGTCTGTTTCAATAATTCAGCAATGCCTTACACAATAATTGATGAAGAAAATGGTTACTTGGCAAAGAATCTTGATTCTCACGATTTTGCAATGAAATTGATGAAGATATGTAATTGCAACGAAGAGCGTATAAGGATACAGAAAGGAATTAAGAAAACGATTGATAATATCAAAACTCAATCCGATTTTGAAAAAGGAATTAGAGATTTTTGGAATTCTATTTTAAAATAATATTGGAACTTACGAAAGGTAAATACTAGTATAAATTGAGAATTATATGAATAAAGTGATAATTATAGGTGGTGATCATTATAATGCTTTAGGATTAGCTAGAGTATTTGGAGTAAATGGTGTTAAACCTTATGGTTTGCTCATCAGCTATTCTAAACATAAGAGAGATAATTTTTGCTATGCATCTAAATATTGGGAACAAACCTGGTTTGCTCATGATGAAACAGAGGCATTGCAAATATTGATGAAAGAGTTTTCTGGTGAGCCGGAGAAACCTGTATTGGTTCCTTCTTCTGATGGTGCTGCTATTGCCATTGATGAGAGAGGTGCTGAGCTTGATCAATATTTCTTGCTCCCAGGTTTCCGTTCTGAATATGGAAAGTTAGCTCGACTGATGAATAAATATACTCAGTATGAGTGGGCTGTGGAGAGTGGATTAAAAATTGCTCAATCCCTGATAGTGAACTTTGACGGAACTGAGAAAAAGCAAATCCAATATCAAAAATATCCATGCATTGTAAAGCCGGTAATAAGTGCTGAAGGTGAGAAAACCGATATTAAAAAGTGTAACAGTGAAGCCGATTTGCTTAAATACTTCTCCTCTCTTTCACAAAAAGGTTATCATCGTATATTGGTACAGGAGTTTTTAAAGAAGGATTATGAAGCAGAACTTTTCGGCGCCATATTGCAGAGTACAGATGAGATACCTTATTTGTTATCTAAGCACGTTCGAGAGTGGCCTCCTATTGGTGGTTCTGTTTCCTATCATGAGTTCATTGATGATGCCATTTTACATGGCAAGGCTAAGGCTCTGCTTTCTAAAATAAAAAACTCTGGCTATGTCGGAAATATTGATATTGAGCTATTCATCATAGGTGATGACATTTATCTTAATGAGGTAAATTTCAGAAATAGTGGTGATGTTTATGCTTGTTTCGCTCCAGCTGTATTCTATCCGTATTACAGTTATCTTGATATGGTAGGTGCAAAAATAGATGGTTTTAATTTTACTTATGTGAAGAAAACCTATGCAATGAACGAAACTACAGATTTTAGACATGCTATATATGGCTCTTTATCTTTTATGGTTTGGTTTGAAAACTTTAAAAAGTGTAGCGACTATGCTATAAAATTTCCTGGTGATATGAAACCTGCATATAATAGATATCTACATTATGTAAAAGAGTTTTTTCTTCATAGCTTTATGCAAAAGAAAAAGGCAAAATTAGATAGTAATAATTAAATATCAGAAGATTCATTGATAAAGTACATATTAATAGGTCGATTTTTATAGTTTTTACAAATGGCAAATAAGTATTTAATTCGATTGGATGATGCATGTCCTACAATGGATAAAGCAAAATGGCAAAGGATGGAGGATATCCTTTGCCGTTTTGGGGTTCGTCCTTTGGTGGGAATTATCCCTAATAATGAAGATCCTGAGACTTCACCTGATCCTGAAGATAGTTTTTTCTGGGAGAAGGCTCATAAATGGGAAAATGCTGGTTGGGCTATAGCTCTCCATGGATATAATCATGTTTGTACATCTAGTGATGGTATGAACGGTTTGAATCCTATGTGGCAACGTTCTGAATTTGCAGGCTTACCATTAGATTTACAAAAAGAAAAAATAAGAAATGGCATATTAATATTCAAGTCTCATGGTTTTAACCCTAAGTATTTCTTTGCTCCTAGTCATACCTATGACAAGAATACGTTGGAGGCTCTTCGATTAGAGTCTGATATTCGTATTATAAGTGATACTATAGCAACGAAACCCTATAAACAGGATGATTTTGTTATTATTCCTCAGTTGGGAGGACATTGCGCAGAGATGAGGATACCAGGAATTTGGACCTTTTGCTTGCATCCTACAGCAATGAATGATTCACAGTTTAAGGCTGTAGAACAATTCTTGGAGAAGCATAATGATGAATTTATTTCATTTTCTGATTTAGAGCTAAATAAGTTGCATAAGAAAAGCATTATTAGCAAATTACTATCTTTTACGTATTTTGTTATACGTAAATTGAAAGGCTTAAAATAAAGAATCATGAATATACTCCATGTAATTACTTCTTTAGAAATTGGTGGCGCTCAGCGACTACTTTCTGATTTGATTCCATTACAGGCAAAAATAGATCATGTTACGCTGTTGGTGTATGAAAGAGTCCATAATGAGTTTGAAAGGAAGATAGAGGAGGCGGGTGTGCATATTGTTTCTATGGAAGAACATAACTTTCATAATCCGTTAGTTGTGTTTAGAATGCGTAAGTTTTTCCGTAACTATGATATTGTCCACGCTCACCTCTTTCCTACTATCTATTGGGCGTCTCTCGCTTGCCGAGGATTGAAGGTTAAGTTGGTTTATACAGAACATTCAACTTCTAATTCCAGAAGAGAAAAATGGTATTTCCGACCTATAGAGCAATTTATGTATTCTAGATATGATAGAATAATATCTATCAGTCTGCAAACTCAAAATAATCTGACTAGTTGGTTGCATTCACATGACAATAGGTTTGTTGTCGTAAATAATGGAGTTGATACGAAGTACTTTTCTTCTATAAAGAAATCTGTTGTTCCAAAATCGCTTATCATGGTTAGCCGTTTTGCATCGTCTAAAGACCAGGAAACAGTGATTCGAGCAATACGGAATATTGATTCCGGTGCTATATTGAGATTTGTTGGCGATGGTGAGAACCTTGAACACTGTAAGCTGATAGCAAAGGAATGTGGAGTTGATAATAGGGTTGAGTTTCTCGGTGCCCGTTCTGATGTGGCTGAATTGATAGCAGAATCTTATATTGGTGTTCAGTCTTCCAACTGGGAAGGTTTCGGTTTAACTGCAGTGGAACTTATGTCTTGTGGAAAACCTGTTGTTGCTTCCGATGTTGATGGATTAAAGCAAGTTGTTGAAGGTGCAGGACTTATTTTTCAAAAAGGAAATCCTAAAGACCTTGCTGATAAAATTAACCTTCTTCTTGAGAATAAGAAACAATATGCTTATATATCGGAGCAATGTAGTAAGCGGGCATCTGAATATGATATTCAACGGATGTCTGATAAATATATAGGAATCTACAAAGAATTATTAAGGTTATGAATAAACGATTAATTAGAAATTACATTCGATTCACTAAATCTTTAGTATTTAGCTTTTTATATCTTCCTCATTTGGCGATATATCGATGTGGGGGGGTAAATATGTAATAGATTCAGACTTAAAACAGTTTGAAGAGCAAATAGGTTTTAAGCTTTGTCGTGTTTTTCAATTGCTTTATCATCTGCATACTAATTCTTATTTTAGAACCTTGTTTTATCATCGTATAGGTGTAGTTTGGGGATTCCTAATAGGATGGTATAGACCAGGAAATAAGTATTTTCAAATGAGTGCAACTACTAGAATAGGGGAAGGTATGTGGATGGCTCATCCTTATAGTACTATTATAAATGCTGATTCTATAGGTAAAAACTTTAGGTGTATTCACCTTACGACGATTGGAGCTAAGAGTGAAGGAAGGCCGACGATTGGTGATAATGTTTCTTTAGGAGCTAATGTTACTATTATTGGTGATATTCATATTGGCAATAATGTTACTATAGGCGCAGGAAGTGTTGTTGTGAAAGATATTCCAGACAACTGTATAGCTGTTGGAAATCCGGCAAAAGTGATAAAATATATAAGCTGAGAGTTATATATCTAGCATACGCATATTGTCATGTGTTGAATATACGTCGAATTATATCTCCAGCGAATTCTAAGATTTTGAGTCTGTTAGATGATGGATTAGAATAAGAATAATATATATATCAATGAAGCAAAATAAATTATTTATCGTAGTAAATGTCGATTGGTTCTTCCTTTCTCATCGTCTTCCGGTGGCTCTAGCTGCACAGGAGGCGGGTTGGGATGTGACCATCGTAACTGCTGATACAGGTAAACTTCATGTTATTGAAGAAAAGGGACTTAAGGTAATTAATCTGCCGATGAGTCGTAGTGGCATGAATATATTCGAGGAGTTGAAAACGCTTAACTTCTTGCGTAATCTCTATCAGAAAGAAAAGCCGGACGTTGTACATCATGTCGGTATGAAGACTATCCTGTGGGGAACTCTTGCTGCTAAGTTTAGCAAGGTGCATGGAGTGGTAAATGCTATCAGCGGATTAGGAGGCTTTTTCGCAGAAGACAATAAGGGCTTGCTGAGTAAGGTGATGCCTAAGGTTTTGAGGTTCTCTCATCATCGATCTAATTTGCTTTGTATCTTCCAAAATGACGATGACTGGGGATTGTATGTAAAGCATGGTATCATCAAACATGAACAAGGTCGTTTTATCAAGGGATCCGGTGTAAATCTCCTTGATTTCTGCTATACTCCAGAACCTTCTGAAGGTAAAATCAAGGTGATTCTCACAGCCCGAATGATAGTAGAGAAGGGCATCTTCTTGCTTACAGAAGCTGCAGAAAGATTGCGCTCGAAGTTTGGGGAGAAGGTGGAATTCCAATTAATAGGTGGATTGGATGATCATCCTGGTGCCATCACGAAAGAACAGCTTGATGCCGTATGTGATGGAAAATACATCAAATGGCTAGGATATCGCACGGATGTACGAGACTTGTTGAAGCAATGTCATATCGTAGCTTTCCCTTCATACTACATGGAAGGTTTGCCTAAGTCGCTTATAGAGGCTGACGCTACTGGAAGACCTGTCATCACAAGCAATTCCGTGGGATGTAAGGAAACGGTTATAGATGGTTATAATGGTTACTTGATTCAACCTAAGGATGTGGATGCTCTGACAGAAAAACTGGATTTGCTCTTGTCTGATAAGGATTTAAGAGTAAAAATGGGACAGAACTCAAGAAAGTATGCAGAGAAATATTTCGATATCAATGTGGTTATCGAGAGACATTTGAATATTTATCAAGAATTAGTAAAATAACGATGAAGGTATTAATTACTGGCGCTGGCTCTTATGTAGGTGAGAGTGTGCGCAAATATATTCTTTCTACATCATCTGATTTCGAAATAGATGCTGTGGATACAATGGGGGATAATTGGAAGAAGGCTGATTACTCTCAATATGATGTAGTGTATCATGTGGCTGGAATTGCGCATGTGAATGCTGATCCTAAGATGGAACCTTTATATTATAAGGTGAATCGCGATTTGACGATTGCTGTTGCTGAATATGCGAAAGCTGCAGGAGTGAAGCAGTTTGTCTTCATGTCAAGTCAGATTGTTTTCCATGAGAGTCAGTCGTTGAAGAGTGAGGTGCTGACTAAGGATACCAAGGAGAATCCTAATGGCTTCTATGGAGACTCCAAGCTTCAGGCTGAAATTGGCCTTCATAAGTTGGAGGATGAGAACTTCAAGGTTTGCATCCTTCGTCCTTGTATGATTTATGGTCCGAATGCGAAGGGTAATTTCCCAAGATTGGCGAAGCTTGCAACGAAAGTTCCTTTCTTCCCATGCTGGCACAACAAGCGTTCGATGTTGTATATCGATAATCTCGCTGAGTTTGTGAAGCAGGCAATGCTTAGAGGACTGAGTGGTGTTTTCTATCCTCAGAACAAGGAGCTGGCTGATACCGTAGAAATCATTCGCTTCTTTGCGAAGCAGGCTGGACATAAGGTATGGATTAGCCGTATCTTCAATCCGTTCGTATGGCTTGGCTCTTTCGTGCTTCAGCCAATCAACAAAATGTTTGCTACCTACTATTATGAACCATCTATGTCGAAAATGGATTTCGACTATCAGCTGGTCAGCTTTGAGGAAAGCTTGAAGAGGGTAGCGGAGGGGATGAAAGAAGGATAAAGTCCTTCTTTCAAATCTTCTGTAGATATTCCAACCACCTTTTAATAAAATACTTATGGTAACATATATCATTATTTTCATTCTTCTTCTTATAGCAGAACTTATCTACTTCCGCATTGCGGATAAGTGTAATATCATTGATAAGCCGAATGAACGCTCATCACACTCTTCTATCGTGTTGAGGGGTGGTGGCATCATCTTCCTGATAGGGGCTTGGATATGGAGTGGATTCTTCGGATTCCCTTATCCTTGGTTCCTGGCTGGTTTGACATTGATTGCTGGTATCAGCTTTGTGGATGATATTCGCTCGCTGCCTGACAGTGTGAGATTGGTGGCGCAGTTTGCATCTGCTGCCCTGGCTTTCTATCAGCTGGATATCTTGCATTGGTCTATGTGGTGGGTGGTTATCCTGGCACTCATCGTATATGTGGGTGCTACGAATGTCATCAACTTCATGGATGGTATCAATGGTATCACGGCTGGTTATTCGCTGGCGGTATTGGTACCTCTGGCATTGGTGAATATGAATGAGGAGTATATGGAGCAGAGCTTGGTTATCTCTACCATCCTCGCATCATTGGTATTCTGTATCTTCAACTTCCGACCAAAGGGTAAGGCGAAATGCTTTGCCGGTGATGTGGGATCTATCGGTATCGCCTTTATCATGTTGTTCCTCCTGGGCAACGTCATCATCAAGACTCAGGATGTTACCTGGCTTATCTTCCTGTTGGTATATGGTGTGGATGGCTGTCTGACGATTGTTCATCGCATTATGTTGCATGAAAATCTGGGTGAGGCTCATCGCAAGCATGCTTATCAGTTGATGGCAAATGAGTTGAAGATAGGTCACGTGAAGGTGTCTTCCTTGTATATGGCTATGCAGTTGGTGATTTCATTGGGATTTATCTATCTGTGTCCTGATAATGTTGCGTGCCACTGGATGTATCTTGTGGGCGCATTGCTTGTATTGTCACTTGCTTATGTACTTTTCAAGAAGAAGTATTATCATCTTCACGAGGAGTATCTTGCTTCTCTTAAGAAATAAGAATCATGAATACATTGGAAATAAACAAAGATTTCTTGGATTCTCTTTTTGCCAAGGCAAAGGAGAATCCTCGCTTGCGCCAGAACTATGATCTTCGTACAAGTGCCGAGGATCAAAGCCAGAGAATGCTCAATGCTCTGCTGCCTGGTACTGAAGTGGCGATACATCGTCATCCGAACTCATCAGAGAGCGTCATCTGCCTTTGTGGCAGAATGGATGAAGTGATATACGAGGAGGTGGTATCGTATCTGCAGGATGGTGGGGATACCGTAAGAAAGGTTTCTTATCAAGAGATTGAGAGAATCCATCTTAATCCGAAGAATGGAGCGTATGCATGCCAAGTGCCTAAAGGGGCATGGCATACGGTAGAGGTATATGAACCTAGCGTCATCTTTGAAGCGAAAGATGGGGCGTATGGGGAGGATGGGAGTGAAATTCTTCGAACCACCTAGTTCCTCCTTCCAAGGAGGACGCCATATCTCTCACCAAGCCTCTCTCTTGCCCGAAGAGAGAGGATGTAACCGCACTCAGTGCTGTTTTTCTAAAATCATCCCGTCCTTCTTTACCATTAAAGAAGGCTCCACCTCTCATCTCGGTCTTCTCCCCTCAGGGAAGAAGAGGAAAACCGCCCTCCGGTGCTCGGAACCGCTTCGCTCTAAGGTTGGCGGGGCATCAAAGCCCTCGCCAGGTTGTGCGGGCTGGGACCGCCGGGGAATAGTAGTTTATAGTTTACTGTTAATAGTTCACAGTTGATTTTGTAGTAATTTGCTGATA
>JAJWLX010000144.1 GCA_021636625.1 Prevotella sp.
GGTTTGCAATCTGACTACAAAGTTAACACAATTATTTGGGATACGCAAAGAAATAGGGTCAAAAAACAAAGAATATTGAATGGAAAAGTGAAGATATTCAGGAAAAGTCTTGGTTAATATAGGATAAAGTTGTATCTTTGCCTAGTAGAAAGTTTCGTTCACCGACGTTGAACCGACATTCAGCGACGTTGAACCGCCGTTCGCCGACGCTGAACGGATATTCAACGTCGGTGAACGGAGATTTCTCCTAGGATTAAATACTTTTCTTCCTAGGGTTGTGGACTTTTCTCCTTAGGTATGATAATAAATACCGTAGGATGCAAAAGCTGCTGCAATAAGGAGTGTAACAATCTTAATAAGAAAGGAAACAGATATGGCTAAGTACAAGTTGCAGGAGTTGACAGATATGCGTGATGAAGGCAAGCGCAGAGTTTATCCCAAGATAGTGACCAACCGGACACTATCCAGAAAAGAGTTCATCAAGAGAATGCAGGGCTACCATCGTGGTATTTCGGAAAGTACCACGGAGGCAGTATTGCTAGATGTGGCTGATATGCTGGTAGAAATGCTCTCCATGGGCTACAATGTGAATCTGGAAGGCATCGGCACCTTCTCGCTCTCCCTCGGTTTCGAGGATGACAAGCCTACGGAAATGCAGAGTGAAGAGGATAAGATGACGTATCGCAAGGTGGGCGTGAAGGACATCAACTTCAAGGCATCTCCTGAGTTTATCAGGGAGGTGAAGCGTGAAACCGACCGTGACCTGGAACGAGATATGGGTGGCGTAAAGGTGATCCGTAAGCAGCTCTATTCCAGGGAAGCACGCATCGCCCGTGCCCTGGAGGTGATAGAAGCCAATGGTCTCATCACCCTCTCAGATTATGCCTACATCAACAACCTGAGCCGCACCGCCGCCTCCCTGGAACTGAAGGAAATCACCGCCGACCGAACTTCGCCGATAGCTTCGATGGGCAGTGGCAGCCACAAGGTTTGGGTGAAGAGAAAGGAATAAATGCAAATATCTCTCAGAATATTTGTTAGTTTCAATTCTTTTTCGTATTTTTGCGGTGTAATTTAAATGATAGTGTTATGACGACAATAACAAGGGAACATCTTGAAGATGAGGTACTCAAGTCGATTCAGAAGAAAGCGGAGTCGATTATGCCGAAAGATGCCAAGGTTATCCTTTTTGGGTCAAGGGCCAGAAGGGATGCCAAGGCTGATTCCGACTGGGACATCCTTGTGCTTCTGAATAAGGATAAGATAGACGAGCAGGATCATAATAATTACACCTATCCTCTATGGGAATTGGGTTGGCAAATCAATCAGATGATTCACCCGATAGTGTATTCGATGAAGGATTGGAACAGCAAAAAGGGCAGTCCTTTTTATAATAATGTAGAAGAGGAAGGGGTGATGCTATGCTAGAGGGTCAACAACGTAGAGATCTTGTACACTACAGGATAGAAAAAGCTTATAAGAGTTTTGATGAGGCTAAGGGTGTGGCAAAATTGAAGTATTGGAATTTGACGGGAAATCGTTTGTATTATACTGTATTCCATATGGCTTCTGCTTTGTTACTTGACAAGGGCTTTACTGCAAAGACTCATGCCGGTGTAATACATTTAGTTGGAGAGAAATTTATTGCCACAGGTTTGTTGGATCGCACTTATGGAAAGTTGTTCTCTCGTCTATATGAACTTCGGCAGTCTGGTGATTATGATGATACCTTTGATGCTACAGAAGAAGAGGTCTTGCCGTATTTTGAGAAAGTAGAGAATTTTATCAAAGATATGGAAGCGTTGATTACTCATAAGTAACATGTGTAAATATTTAAAATGATAGTATTATGGCGACAGATAGCCGATATTTTGCGCAAAAAGCGATAGATGCCGCAAATGAATTGTGGGATAAGGGCTTGATAGATGAAGAAACTATTGAGCAATGGAAGCATGAGCATATGAGAACGTCTTATTCTGAATAAATGTATCAAACTTAATAGTTTATCGTATTATGAATGTAACATTACAAAAGAAAAAGTTACAATCAGAGTTAGATAAGGCTATTCTCAATGTAAAGGAGGGGTGTTTCTCTAATTGGTCTTGCCATAATTTTATCCTCCTATTAATTATATTGTTATTTATGTCGCTGCAAATATACGATTATTATTTGAATGGTGTAGGGAAAATGGGAGAAAACTTTGAAAAACAATACATTTTTAAGCTTTTGCCCTTATAGGGCGCATTGCTGACTGCGAGTGTACCCAGGGTGCTGCACTGGGTTACGAGCTTTTGGGCTTTCAGCCCGTTTCAACCATACAGTTAGAGCTCTTTCCTTTATAGTTTTCTTTAAAATTGTCTAATCAGATATCTAGGGCTTCTTCTCATATCCCATAAATCTACGAAAATGACGAGGTCGTTGGCTTCGTCGTAGCGATAGATAATCTTCCAATTCTCCTTGATAATCGTACTGTGGTAAGGGCGGTGGAATCGCTTAAGCAATGGCTCTCTGGGTGAAGAAAGAGGATGAAGCATCAGGCGATGCTTGATGTCATCAAGCTCTTTATTAAACCGTTTTACTGAAGTAGCTCCAAATTCGGCTAGTGTGTAAACCGCCATATCTCGAAGTTCCTTCTTGAAAGGGTCTAGTAATTTTATATGAGCCATAATCCTTCAGATTTAAGTTCTGCTATAAAATCATCAAAATCTGTAGCCTTGCCTGTCCTTTCATACTCTTCTTCAATAGCTTCAATCCTAGCTACGGCTTCTTCTTCATTAGCCGGATGCCAGCCAACTGGAATCTTACTCCAGTCAATATCTTCTTCTGCACATTCATCCTCGGGAAGTACCATGGCGGCATTTCCGTGATAGGCTGTTGCAGGCTCTGCTGCGAAAGCTGCATCTTTCTGCTCTTCTGGCAATGTATATCTT
>JAJWLX010000064.1 GCA_021636625.1 Prevotella sp.
GTCAAGATTATTTAAGTTCAACGGATAAAAATAGATGAACATGAATTTTCCAGAAGTATATTCAGCAACAGGCATATAAACGGTATGTAAAAATACTGCTATTCTGATGTGGGCAATGAGAATGCTATGGAACAGGAGCACTATTCTGACTCGGAGTATGTAGCCTAATTTCTGCATCAATATTTAGCGGTCTAACTAAGCAACTTGTTAAAATAGCCAAAAATAGAACAGAAAAACAAATAAAAGTTCGTTTTCTATTCCAAATTTTACTATTTTTGCACCATGATAATGGATTTAGAACATATAGGTAACATACCAGTCAGTACTTCAGCTATAGCTTCATTGTTTACTAACATTGAAGCAGGGAATCAGAAAGTACGCAGTCTTGAGGCGGCTCATAAAATTATCCGACTCAAGAAGGGGCTTTATGTGGTAGCCCCAAATGTGTCTCGTGTTGCTCTATCCACAGAACTGATAGCCAATCATCTTTATGCACCTTCGTATGTGTCTATGCAGACAGCCTTACGTTATTATGGATTAATACCAGAAGCTGTTTATACTACTCAGTCTATGACACTAAAGCACTCCCGTAGTTTTGATACTCCTGTCGGGCGTTTTGAGTATAAGAACATGTCAAGAGAAGCCTTTTCAATAGGGATTACAAGCATCAATATGCAGAGTTACGCCTTTCTGATGGCAACACCAGAAAAAGCTCTCTGTGACTTAATCGCAAATTCTCCGAAGGTTAATTTACGTTACCTGAAGGATGTAGAGAACTATTTGGAGGAGGACATCCGAATGGAAATAGATGATTTCAGAAATATGGATATAAGTATATTTGAGCGATATGCTCAGGTTGGGAAAAAGTCTAAATCCATAGAAACTCTAATTAAATATTTAAGGAAATGAATACAAACGAGATATTCAATCAAATGCTTTCGAGCTATGACATAACGACCGAACTGCAAAAGCGCAATGCTATCTTTGAGGTCAACCAGCAGATTATTCTTTCTGGTCTTTACAATGGTGGCTTTTTCAACGAGGCAGCTTTCTATGGTGGAACATGTCTACGTATATTCCATGGATTGCATCGTTTCTCTGAGGATATGGATTTTTCCCTGCTTGCTCCGAATGAAAACTTTGATTTTACACATTATTTTCAGCCCATCATTGACCAATTCGCTATGGTGGGTAGAGAGGTTGAAATCAGAAAGAAGGACAAAAAGAACTTTGGCAAAGTGGAGTCTGCCTTTCTGAAAGACAACACAGATGTATATGATATTACATTCCAAACTGAGAAATCTGTTAAGATCAAGATTGAAGTTGATACTCAACCTCCTTTGAAATTCCAAACAGAACAGAAGTTGCTTCTGCTCCCCCAATCTTTCATGACACGATGTTTCACTTTGCCAACCCTCTTTGCAGGAAAGATGCATGCACTGGTGTATCGTGCCTGGAAGAACAGAGTTAAGGGACGTGATTGGTATGACTTCGAATGGTATGTTCGCCACAATGTTCCTCTTGACTTTACTCACTTGTGCGAAAGAGCCTTGCAGTTCAATCACGAAGAGCTTGACAAGGAGACGTTCCTTCAAAAACTGAATGAAAGACTTGCCATGGCAGACATGAATCAAATAAAGGCAGACGTATTGCCTTTTGTCAGGAATCCCAAAGAGTTGGATATTTGGTCGAATGACTATTTTATGGAACTTGCAAAAATGATCAGATTTGAATGAAAGAAACATTTAGAAAACATCTAGACAGATAATTTCACCGGAAATTCAGCATCAGGAAAGGTCATGGTGAAATGCGGTTTCTCTGACACCGGAATGCTGAACAGATGTAGCCAGCTTGTGGGTGGCGACAAGGATATGGTTAAAGTATTTAAGTACAAAGGATTAAAAAATGAGAAAGAAATCAAGAGCAATGGATAGTGAGTGGGCATTGGAAGTAATGCACAAGGCTCCGTATATAACGGTCAGTTTTATTGACGAAGAAGGCAAGCCTTATGGTTTACCTCTTTCGCTCGCATCAGATGATGATGTGAATTGGTATTTTCATGGTGCCTTGGAAGGCAAAAAACTGGAGGTAATCAAGACTCATCCCGAGGTTTGCCTTTCAGCCGTAACCCGTTGTGCGCCTACGGTTGGTCCGAAGGACGGCAGTTTCACCCTGCAGTTCAAATCAGCCATTGCATTCGGCAAGGCAGAAATCGTGACCGAGGATGCAGAGAAGATTCATGGTCTTAGACTAATCTGCGAGCGTTTCCTTCCTCAACACATGGATGCTTTCGACCAGAGCATCGCCCGTTCCCTATCACGCACGGCTGTTGTTCGCATCACGCTTACTGAGCCTCCAACCGGCAAGCGCAAGCAGTATGATAAAGAAGGCGTGGAAATGAAATATGGCAGAATGGAATAAAGAGGCAATTGCTCCTTCTATGTTGCATTATAAAACAAAGAATTTATGACTTCACTTCAAGAAAGACTGTTCGCCATGCAGGATAAGCAGTATGCTGCTTTCCAAGCTAAACTGACACCGGGAGTGCCTATGGAAAGTTTCATAGGCATTCGTGTGCCTGTGCTTCGCAAGTTCGCAAAAGAGTTTACAAAGGAGGCAGAATGCGAGGAATTCCTGCATCAGCTTCCTCACGAATACTACGATGAGAACATGCTTCATGGTCTCCTCATTTCCGAGGTGAAGGACTACGAGGAATGCATTCGTCTTACAGACAGTTTCCTGCCTTTCGTGGACAACTGGGCAGTTTGCGACATCATGTCTCCGAAGGTATTTGCCAAACACAAGAAGGAGTTATTGGCGAAGATCAAAACTTGGAGCAAATCGTCACACGTTTATACTTGTCGCTTTGGAATAGAGGTGTTTATGTCTCATTATCTGGATAAAGACTTCAAGGCAGAATATCTTGAAATTCCTGCATCAGTAAGGAGCGAAGAGTATTACGTAAAGATGATGGTAGCCTGGTTCTTCGCCACCGCCCTTGCCAAGCAATGGGACGCAACGATTCCCTACATCGAGCAACGCCGCCTTGCTCCCTGGACGCACAACAAGACCATCCAGAAGGCCATCGAGAGCTACAGAATCACGCCCGAGCAGAAGGAATATCTGCGGACATTGAAGATAAAATAAATGGAAAAATCAGAAATAGGAAAATAACCATGCATTGTCCATTCTATCATCCCGTACAAAAGTACCACACTTAGCAATATTTGTGGTACTTTTGTACGAAAATTATAAGAATAATTATGACACAAGATACTTCTACATATTACGTTTGGATAGGTGGTTCATGTGATTATGGCCATAAAGAGCGAGCTGGTGGTGCTGCCGTTGTAATTGAGCATAACGGCAACTTCATCAGCCGTGATGTAATCAGCGATCTCCACACCACGGAGTTCCGCATGATGCTAACCCTCATGGTGAAGGTAATGCAGGAAATCCCGGAGGGTTCCGACATTCTCTTCCTGACCAATGCCGCCTACATTCAGAACTTTGACAAGACTCCAACGGCTAAATCTGCCAATCCAGACTTGATTATTCAATGCATCGAGGAAAAGAAAAGGCACAACTCTGTTGGAGTCAAGATTGTGCAATATCACAAAAGCCCATTGCTGAAAGAGACCCATGACATGGCTACGGAAGCAATGGCCAAGATAAGGAAGGAGTTTCATCAGAAAAACAAATGAATGTTTAGGGGCGTTTTCCGGTCATTAAGGTCACGGTCATTAAGGTCATTAAGGAATTCCAGTTATTCAAGATGTCTGACCCCAAATATGGTTTATGTAAAAAGTAACGGAGAATATGAATTATCTCCGTTACTTTTTACATTTTCATCTTATATGTTTTGAGAGCATTTCACTCCAAACCATACCGTATTAGAAGTCACATGTATCCGGGTCTGAACCTATTCTGTCTGCCTTCAGCGATGCGATTTCAAACATTTCCTGCTGAGAGAGTTCAAAGTCGAATACATCGATGTTTTCCTTGATTCGGCTTGGAGTAACCGACTTTGCCAGTGGCAGCACGCCTGTCTGCATCACCCAACGGATAACTACCTGAGCTACACTTTTGCCATGGCTGGCAGCAATCGACTTCAAGAGAGGATTATCCAAGACATTACCTCTTCCCAATGGACTCCATGCTTCCACAAGAATATTGTTCTTCTTGCAGAACTCAACACACTCCTTCTGGGTGAATCCAGGATGATACTCTATCTGGTCAACCATCGGACAGATGTTTGCCTTCGCCATTACTGGCTCTGCATGATGCTGCATGAAGTTGGAAAGACCGATGCTGCGAATCAAGCCCTCTTCATGCAGACGCTCCATCGCTTTCCAAGTATCTACATTCAGCTGATTTGCATCCTTGCCAAACTGCAACTCGTTGGCTGGCCAATGGATGAGGTAGAGGTCGAGATAATCGAGACCTAAATCGCTCAAAGTCTTGTCAAACGCCTTCAAGGTCTTGTCGTAGCCACGCTCTGTGTTCCAAACCTTGCTGGTAACAAAGAGATTCTCACGCTTGATTCCACTTTCCTTGATTCCCTCGCCCACGCTCTTCTCATTTTTATAGATAGCAGCGGTGTCGATGTGGGTGTAGCCTGCAGCGATGGCAGCTTTCACAGCTTCAACGCAGGTTGCGCCATCAGGAGTAAGAAACGTTCCGAAACCCGGTGTAGGAATCTTCACTCCATTATTCAATAATATTTTCTTTTCCATAATTAAACTAATCTTTAAATTCAACTATTTTTTTGACGGTGCAAAGTTACAGCTTTTTTCGCATAGCAGAGTTCTGTATATTTGCATTATCATAGAGTATCTTTGCAATTTTAGCCATCACGTAGCAGTCCCGTTAATTTCCCTGCGATATTCAGCAGGAGTAAGATGGATGATCTTCTGAAACTGCTCAAAGAAGAGAGTCGGCGTATTGTAGCCGGAACTGAAAGCCACTTCTGTGATAGTCAAATCTGAATTGGCAAGCAGCCTACAGGCGTACTCGATACGGATTTCTGCCAGCACCTGGAAGATGCTTTTATCGGTGGATTTCTTGAAATAACGGCAAAGCGAAGTCGGATTCTGACCTACAAAATCGGCAACATCCTTCAGCACCACCTTCTCACGGAAGTTATTATATAAATAGGTGTAGATTCTGCCGATAGGCTCCTCCAACTCGGGTTGACGATTAGCATTGCTGTAAGCCGTAGGCGACAGGAGTTGCGTTTTCTTGCAATGATGCAGGCGGTCGAGAATCTGGAGCAGGATGATAAGCCGTGAGGTGTGGGTGGATGAATCGAAAGCCTTCATCATCTCTAAGAGTTCATCATACAATCCCTCATCATAGAATCGTATTCCATACTGGCTCTTTGAAAGAAGCTTTGAAATATGGGCGTAATCGGGAAGATTCAAAAGAGACGAAGGAAACAATTGAGGACTGAACTGGATGGCTTCGCCACTACTATAGAGCCTATCTTCAAGTTCTGTTTCAAGCCCTGGTTTAAGTTCTTCTTTCCCAGCATTCTCCCCACTCTTCATCCGGCTTTTACAAAGATGAAGATGCGGAACATAGCTTCCTATCAGCGCAACATCGCCTTCAGCATAAGGCGCAATGCTCTCGCCCACGAACTGCTTTCCGCTGCCGTGGGTGAAAATCATCAGTTCATACTCCGCATGCTTATGCAGGGGCAGAACGAACTCCGGATAAGTAATATGGCTGCACAAAGTTGTCATTTTGTGCGCAATCTTTCGTTCTAATATAGGCATAATCTCCATTTATCTGCGTATGCGCAAATATCCACTATGATAACGCAAATATAATGGATAATATTGTGCGGGATTAGACGTAATTTTGCACCCACAAATAAAAAAATAGAATAGAAACAAATATAAAGAAGAGAGAAAATGTTAGAAACTTTATCCGTATTTCAATGGTCAATCCTGGCACTGGCAGCATTGTGCATAGGAATGTCGAAAACCGGCGTGCAGGGAATGATGCTCCTCATCGTGCCCTACATGGCAATGGCTTTCGGAGCCAAGGAATCAACAGGCGTTATCCTGCCAATGCTCTGCATGGCCGACATCATGGCTGTGGCTTACTACAAGCGCATAGCCGACTGGAAGGTAGTAGCTAAGCTCTTGCCAACAGCATTATTAGGATTTCTCGTAGCACTTTTTGTTGACAAGTTCGTCCCGGCACAGGGATTCCGCCAACTGATGGGTTGGACGCTCGCCCTGGCGATGGCGGTGATGATTTGGAGCGAAATATTCGGAAAGGAAAACAGATGGATGCATAAATGGTGGTATTCTGCCCTCTTCGGTCTGTTCGGCGGTTTCACCACGATGATTGGCAATGCTGCCGGACCAGTAATGTCTGTTTATCTGCTCTCGATGCGCAAGGAGAAGATGGAATACATCGGCATTAACGCCTGGTTCTTCCTTGTTGTCAATCTGCAGAAAGTTCCTTTCCAAATCTTTGCCTGGGACAACATCAACTGGGGCTCGTTTTCGCTGAACCTCCTGATGCTCCCGGTAATAGGAATCGGAGCCTTGCTCGGAATCCGTATGGTAAAACTCTTCCCAGAAAAAGCCTTCCGAAGATTCATCCAGTTTGTCACTATACTTTCTGTAGCAATGATGCTCGTATAGGTCATTGAGAAATAGTACACAAAACTATTGAGACCAATCCTTTTATCTGTCTCGTCTGAAATCGTTGCGTCCGTCTCCATGCCACCATGCGCCCAGGAAGGCGAGGATGGCACGGAGAACGATGTAGATAACGATGATGTCAACAAATTCATTCATAAGCTTGATATTTAGCGAGTTATTCAATATGTATTCACAACCGGAACGCCCAAACAGTTGGCTTTCTTGAAAGTGTAGTAGGTTCCACCCTTCTCTCGCCCATCATAGAAGGCAATGAGAAGGGACGCATTCTCAACCATGAACTCGTCCCGGTCAAGAAAACATCGGGTGTAATAGTATTCTGAAAGGATGATCACCTCATCTGCTGAAGCCATCAATCCATCATAAACCATCCTGTCGCTGGGCTTGAACCTATCTGCCTGACCTCTGAAAGGAATGGCTGCGGTAAGCGTCATTCCTGGGCAGGAAGGTTTCAGCGACAGCACTATCTGGGCTGCCATCAGGTCAATACCGATAGCGAATCCCGAAATAAAATTGCTGATGCCATGCTCGTAAGCTTCGAGAAATGTTTTCAATCGTAAAGTCTGCTGAGGAAAGACTGCAACTCTCTGTCGATGATTTCTGAAAGCTGACATGGTTGGAATGGCTTTCTCTGCTCCACTCTGACCTTGCCGAGTCCGAACTTGGTTGCATCCAACTCCACACTTGCCATTTCATTGGCAGAAATATAGCTGTATTCAGTCTCAGCCAGACCTACAACGATGCCAAAGAGCACAAAATCATCATTCTCTCGCTGCCCTTCAAAAATGTACCAGCGAGCATTGCCGATGAAAAACACTGCGATGCAAACTGCATCCTTCTTCTTGCTATCCTGGGAATAGAGCGGATAGTCCTGCATTGCCTTCTCCAATTCTGGAGTAATCAGGCGGTTGTTGAAATCTTTTGCCATAGTCTCTAAATTTTTTCTCCCTTTCGTTAAGTCCTTTCGGACTTGGGATCGGGAAGCTTTTTCTGCTTTTCAAAGTGCGTACAAGGCAATAAGGCAAGTCTGATGGGAAGAATACTCTTTTGCATGTTACATGGAAAAGGAAGATTGTTACCGAATCACGACTTGCTATTTGCCAAATACGCGATAACTTTGCAGAAAAAGAATCCCGAAATCCCAAAGACGATAAGGAATCAAAGCCTTCTGGTTTCAGTAAGAAGAAAAAGTATAACAGGGAATGACTGCAGGGATAGAAAAGCTGGGTGGGAATAGGCCAAGCAAGTATCAACAGTTTTAAAAGCCAACGTGTTGTTCCTTCGTAAGTCGATAAAATCGGCCTGCGAAAGAACAACACCCTGGCTAACTGTTCATGCTTACTGGACTATGGTGTGGGCGAAGATTATAATGAAGGAAAGCCGAAAGATTTATAAGGAAAGACAGAATGCTTATAAAGAGGAAGACCTGGATATTATAATAAGGTGGAAGGGAGGGAAAATGAAGGTTGATGCTGTGAGCCAGTGCCCTTCTCGACGAATGGACATGCAGTAGTGGCAAACTGATTAAGTGGGAATCGCTTGCGTCCCACCTACTCAGTTTGTAAGCTACCGGATGTCGTTTCGTGGGCACCTTCCGACTGAGGGACTTTGCACTTACGTCATGCTCTGCTGACATAAATGCAAAGTCTATCAGGTAGAACTCCAGTAGCTTCCTTCATGGCGTGGGGCGAAGCATTATCATCTTGTTTATAAAAATGCAAATCTATAAAGGCCTGCTACTCATCATGGTATGAGGGCTTCAAGTTGTATTCATGTGTACACGTACACACCTATCCATGTATATATGTATTCACGTCCACATGAATACATTTTATAAGAGGAAGACAGAATGCTTATAAAGAGGAAGACCAGGATAGTATAATAGGTGGAAGGGAGGGAAAATGAAGGAGGATGCTGTGAGCCAGTGCCCTTCTCGACGAATGGACATGCAGTAGTGGCAAACTGATTAAGTGGGAATCGCTTGCGTCCCACCTACTCAGTTTGTAAGCTACCGGATGTCGTTTCGTGGGCACCTTCCGACTGAGGGACCTTGCACTTACGTCATGCTCTGCTGACATAAATGCAAGGTCTATCAGGTGGAACTCCAGTAGCATCCTTCATGGTGTGGGGCGAAGCATTATCAGGGAAATCAGTCGATTTTCACTATCAGAACTGCTCTTTTTGCTTAAAATCCGCATGTTTATACCATTTTTTTGCTGCTACGCAAAAAGATTTCGCACTATTTTTGTATCTTTGCACCCGTTAAAAGAATTTAGAAGTAAAATACAATAAAAATCCTATACGGAAATGAATTTAAATATGCACATAACATCACAATCATTCGTTCAGAGCTATCGACGCTTTGAGCGGAATAGTTATGTACATACATCAAGTACATCAGATACAGCCGGTATAGGATTCCCACATCATTATTCGCATAGTTATTTCTATCGGGCATCGTAGCAGCGTGCCCCACAGAGAACAAAGATAATATTGAAGAGTTGGAGTTTCCTTGCCGGGAGAATCCAACTTTTTCTTTTTAGCCAAATGCTTGGCTTCAGCTCTGACATGGCGAGAAAAAGCTGGATGAAATCCAACCATTTTTTTACGCTTAAAATGAAAGAACTATGCCAGCAAATAAAAATGCCTTAATAAGGTACAAAACTATAGACAACTGTTTAAGAAACAGATACAGAAGATGGACTCTCGATGATCTCGTGGAGGCATGTAGCGACGCTCTCTACGACATGGAGGGAATCACCAAAGGAGTATGCGCCAGAACTGTTCAGATGGATATACAGATTATGAGATCTGACAAACTGGGCTACAATGCTCCCATCGAGGTTTATGATAGAATATGCTACAGATACGCTGACCCTAACTATTCTATCACTGAAATGCCTTTATCCATAGAGGACTGCAAGTTGATAAAGAAGGCTATCATTCTTCTTGAAAACAAGAAGGATAAGAATAATGAAGACACCATCCAGGTGCTCAACAAGGTACAGGACAAACTCAAATCTATTCTGAACTTTGTGTAAGGAAAAAGGAGGAAAATTATGAACGAACATCAGCGAGACATCGTCTTACAAGAAAGCTAAAAGGCTTCTTTTCAAGCAAAACTGCCTGAAGAGAAGCCTTTCTTATGTGGAGCTTCAAGTAGGATTCGAACCTACGACCTGCTCATTACAAGTGAGCTGCACTACCACTGTGCTATTGAAGCATTTGGGAGTTTGATGGGGATCGAACCCATGACCACCAGAGCCACAACCTGGCACTCTACCAACTGAGCTACAAACTCCATATAAACTCCAGATGGATTCGAACCACCACCTCCAGATCTGAAATCTGGTATGCTACCAATTACACCATGAAGTTGTTTTTTAACTTGTCGCCCCAGAAGGAATCGAACCTTCGCTAACAGGACCAAAACCCGTTGTGCTCCCATTATACCATAGGGCAAGTTGAGTTCGGGAGGTAGAACTCGAACCTACGAAGTCATCAGACAGCGGATTTTTTCGCAAGCTCAAGGAACTCCAGTCCACCCTCGTTGCCACTGGAGCACTCCCGAATTTTTAAGTGGAGCCTCGTGGAGTCGAACCACGTTCTCGGGATTTTCAGTCCCGCGCATACACCAAGTCTGCCAAAGCTCCTTACTGATGTTGCCCCAGATGGAATCGAACCACCACTTGCAAAGCCAGAATCTGCCGCACTACCGTTATGCGATAGGGCAAGTTTGCGGAGGCTAAAGGATTCGAACCTTTGAGACGTTGCCGCCTGCCGGTTTTCAAGACCGGTGCAATAGACCAACTCTGCCAAACCTCCAATGTTGTGACTCGTGAGAGACTCGAACTCCCGACCCCGACGTTCGTAGCGTCGTGCTCTGATCCAACTGAGCTAACGAGCCAATGTGCGGAAGCAGAAGGATTCGAACCTTCGGAACCTTTCGGTTCGACACGTTAGCAGTGTGCTGGTTTAAGCCGCTCACCCATACTTCCTTGTTTTGACGATGCAAAGGTAGAAAGGGAGAGTGAAGTCTTTTTTCGTAGCAAGAAAAAAGTTTCAAAAAAGTTGTTTTTTGAGCGATTTTTCCAGGAATAAGGCTTTAAAGAGTCTCTTTTTCGGCATTTTACGGCTTATGAATGTGTATTCATGTACACACCTATACATATATACATATATTCACGTCCACATGACCAACTACAATGAAAGTTGTATTTTTCTAATTGCGTCCACGGTGCGGATATAATTGGAAATGTTGCTATTTTTGCATCGAAGCATTCATATATGAAAATCTACGTACAAAAATAGCAACTTTCTTATGCAGGATTTTCAACGATTAAATTACCTCTGACGCACCGCAAAAACCGTTTTAGCCCCGATATTTGTAATTTTATTGCAGATTTCGGGGTTAAATCCAGTTTTTATATATGTTTGATGCTTTTACTATCAATAAACCAATGAATAGTTCACATTGAAATAGGAGTCTGAAACCTTCATGGTTGTAATCACCATGGATTTGTCCTGGTTGGTGAAGCAGTACTGCAGGCTGGCTTCATCGACAGAAACAAGCGTGTAGTGTTTCTTCAGATAGTCAATGACAAGCCCACGGTTCACACTTCGCTCCGTATCTATGACAGAATAAAGAGAACCGTCAAGACTGGAGAAGCTGTAAAGAACGCCTTCACTACCCTGCCCAGTCATAAAGGTCAACTGGATGTTGTCGCCGGAAGTCTCAGCTACCTGGCGGTAACGCTTCATGGATTGAGCCATATAGCTCTTGACCTCATCCACATTCGCACCCATGATATGGTAAGGCTCTGTCCAAACGTCCAGTTTTGTTTCTGGACTCTCGACCTCCTCCATCGGGTCATCATTGCCGCAAGAGGTGAATACTACTGGTGAAGCCATCATCATCAGAAGGATGGCGATTGAAAGATACTTCTTCATTTTCATGACTTTTCGTTTTTGATGTTATTTAATTTCATTGTATTCATATCCATATGTGGACATGTATCAACGTCTATATGTATATATGTATCAACGTACACGTGTATCTATGTATTCATGTGTACATGGCTACACGTCCACATTTTCTACATGACTTCCCGGATGGTTTTAGTCCTGATTTTCTTGACCTTACCATATTTCGACTCATAAGCTTCAACACCTTGTTTCATGACGTATTCCATGAAGGAGCGGATGGTGAAACCTTCCTTTCGGGCGATGCTCTGAACCTTGTCAACGAGTTCCTTTGAGCAGATAAAGGAGAAATGTCGCCAGGGTTCATCATTGGGCGAATCGCTCTCTGTCAGAGGGCTGGGAGCAGAAATCTGTTGCTCCTGAGGATTCCCAGGAGACTTGTCAAATCTGTCCTGCGGATGAATAGCAGCCTTTCCGAGAATGTTGCCAAGCAGGATGTCCATATTCTTCTTTGCCATAGTCTTTACTGATTACGTGAGATAATTTCTTCTGTCAATGCCTGATAGTCCTTCGCTCCGTTCGACTGAGGGTCGTATTCAAAGATGCTCTGACCGCTGCCTGCCGATTCTGCCAGGGCGATGTTTTCACGGATGCGAGTCTGCATGGTAATAGTCTCATAACGGGACTTCACGGCTTGCTCAACCACCTTGTTCAACTTGCGATGGTTGAATCTGGCGATAAAGACTCCTCCCAGTCTGAGGTTCGGCTTCACTCGCTGCAAGGTCGAGACAAAGGAATCGAGCATTCTCATTCCTTTCAGAGGAAGAAGTTCGGGAGTCATCGGAACGATGATTTCATCTGCAGCGAGGAAAGCATTTGTGGTAACGATTCCCAAAGAAGGAGGACAGTCTATGAGAATGTAGTCATAGTTCTGCTTCACGGGTTCGAGCAGTCGGCTCAGCAGCTGTTCTCTTGCCAGGAGGTTGGTGAGGGCAATCTCTGCGCTTGCCATTTCGAGGGAGGAAGGAACGAGGTCGAGGTTTTCCCTGATGTGCTTCACTGGCAGGGGTGCGCCATCAACCAGAGAGTCAAAGATGCTTGCCTGCACCTCATCTTCATTCGGGATAAAATACAGGGTAAGATTTGCCTGACCGTCAAGGTCTATGAGCAGGACTTTCTTGCCCATACGTGCCATGCAAGCCCCGATGGAGGCTGTAGAGGTGGTCTTCGAAACGCCACCTTTATGATTGGCGAATGTAATGATTTTCAATGACATAATATAAAATCTTTTGTATATATGTATTAACGTATTCATGTGTACATAGCTCCACGTGTACGTGGCTACATGTATTAACGTGTACAAAGGTACGGGTATCTGGCGAGAGTTCCTTCACGCTTCCCCTAACAACCCAAAGTGTCAGGGGAAACGTCAGGATTTGAGGGGTCATTTATTCAAAGGTGAAGGTTCGGATGTAGAAATAGGTGTCATCGTCCTCATTCTCATATTCATTGATGAAGTCCATCATCTGCTCATCGGTTCGCTCTCCCTGCTCAATGCCGGTCTTGGATGTCCATTCCCTGATGGCTTCTCCTATAGTGCCGTAAACATCATCACAACAATCCTCGAATGGTTCGCCGGATGCGCTGACGCAGCATTCTTCGGGAAAGTAATCGCCTTCATCGTGGGTGTAATAGACCTTACAACCACACTCGCAACATCTGTAGGAAATGCTCAGTTCATCATCCAGGAGTCGGTTTATCTCAAAGAAGAGGTCATTACAAGCGTCCCAGGCAGTTTCGGTCTCGAAAGAAAGCAGACTGGTGTCTTCATCCTCCTCATACTCTGCCCAGTAGATGTGACCACGCACGCTGATGTGCTTCTTCTGATAGTCGATTCCATAGTGCTTGGCGAGGTCATCCAGCCAGATGTTCCTGCTATTCACCTCCATACGCTGAAGGGTATTCCAAAGGTTGCTTACTGCCTTTTGGGTTCCTGTGACCTTGTAGGTCGTTGTTGCCTGATTTGCCATTGTTTTGTATATTTATTTGATTACCATTCTGTAAAATAACTCTGGTCGTTGGATTCACATTCCTCTGCCCATTCCTCATCTGTGAAGTCGCTATGCAGACAGTCTTTGCTGCAATAATAGGCTACTCCCATGTCTGCGCAATAACCCTCACGCATCAGCTTGCCACATTCTGAGCATCGTCTGCAAGCCCTGTCGGTGTTCCACCAATAGTCCACGAAAGACTCTGCCACCACGTCCTCGCTTGTATTTTCATCCCACTTGTCAAGATAGAATGAAGCAAACTGGTTCAATTCCTGCTCACTGAAGAGTTCCTTGTCTGTGCCGCTCACCGCCTGGGTAAGTCGGCTGAGAATTGATTTCATTGTTGTCATAATGCCATCTGATTTTATCTCCCTTTCGTAGATCAACTACTTCGGGGATGGTTAAAAATTATGTTGCATCCAGAAGGTGTTATGGCTATCCATACAAGGTTTTGTCTGCAAAATACTACCCGAATGGTGTGGAGATTTTTCAGCAAAGCAGCGCCCTGACCTTGTAAAGATAAGACAGAACCGTTACCTTCGCAACAGAATTATTACCGATTCCCAGAAGTCGATGAATGAGATCCTCCTATAACAGGACTATCCTTTCAGCAAGGAAAAGTATAAGCATAAAATAGAAAAATCTGTTGTATATCTGTTGGTTATTGACGGTTTTGCATCGTTTTAATAGGGTATTAAAATGAAGCAGAATGATTAAAATGACAAGAAGTATAAGCACAAAAAAAGCGACCCAAGGTCGCTCTTTATCACGGAGAGAAGGATTTACTTATCCTTCTGGGTCTTGCCCTGCTGAGAATCAGGAGCGTTCTCCTTCTCTACAGCTTCGTAGAACTTGGTGGCTACGAGAATCACTCGGTTGTGCTTGACTCCCTCGGCATCCTGCCATTCCTCTGGCTTGAAATAGCCCTCTACAGTGAGTAGTGCTCCCTTGACCAGGCGGTCGAATGAAGAGGTGTTCTCGTTCTTGCGCCAAGCCTCTACATTCATGAAGGCAGAAGTGCGAGAGTTTTCATCGCCATTCTTCTCATTGCGGCTGATAGCCAGTGAGAAGCGAGCTACGCTTGCGGTTGTAAACTGATGGATGCTTGCATCCTTACCTACGAAACCAGTTACTGCGAAAGAATTTTCCATCTTTTTCATAATTCAATATTTTTAGAAGTGAAACATTTATTTTTTACGATGCTATCAGAGTTGGCAAGGAAAACATAGGAAGCAAGGAATTATCGAATTATTTCACCCTTGGGCAGGAAAAGTTTTTTGAATGAGCAGCAGACGGAAAAGTTTTTGAAAAAATTCAGAGAATAAGGCACCTGGTACTTGCAGAAATGTGGCTTGCACTAACTTTGCAGCGGAAAAAGTAAGTGTGGATGCTTCGTCCAAAAATATGAATGAAAAGGATGAGTAGAAAATATCTGCAGTTGGTTGGGTAAAGGAAAGCTGCATCCTCCTCGATGTTATTCAAGCAAACTGGTTGCGCAATACGGCTTATAAGTCCAAGAGACTGGCAGGAAAACTCACACTTCATCATGAATATGGCTAAGTTAAGGAAAGAACAATCAGACCTACGACTGACAAGGGTAAGCATCTGTCTGTAGATGGAAGCTAACCAGAGAAGCATGATGCCTGAGACAAGAGGCAAGCTCAACCAATATCTCTTGGCAACAAGCGAAACTGCAAAGAAGGACTACGAAATTTCAGTAAGGAGAAGAAGGCAAAGTCCTGAACCGGCTAAAGAGCAGCCAAGGCATAGCTTACGGCGCATACAGCATACAGGTTTAAGTTTACCCATGTATATATACATGTTCTTTCAAACTCAAATAGTAAACCTCTACCGATTTTTAACCACTCAAACCAGGAAGTTTACAAGTTTAAGAAAACCATATATGTATATATGCCGAAATAAACTTGTTTATAACATATAGTCAAGGATTTTGGGAGAATCTATTTTTCCTTGCTGAAATGCAAGAATAGTTATACGAAATGGGGCAAGGTTGCATCATTCGTCTATCAATTCTAAAAATAGTATAATTATTTGTTTTTCTTGCCTAAACATTTGGATATTTGAAGAAAAGTTGCTATTTTTGCACAAAGTTATTCATATATAAATACCTCGATGCAAAAATGGCAACTTTTACGCCTTTATACAAGATTAGGATCTTCAACTTTGAAGATGTGATGCGTGAGATGAAATTGTCTCATGCAGGAACATCCACGGCCATATCCCGATGGCAATCTCAGAAGGTTCTGAAACCGATTAGGCGAAACATGTACGTCACTATTGATCCATCGACAGATGCTCCAATGTGTGACAAGTTCGAGTTGAGTTCCAAGATTTCAGAGTCTTCATATGTTGGTTGGCACACAGCCCTTGAATTACATGGAGTTGCTCACCAACCTTTCTACAATGCCTATGTTGGCAGCAAAAGCCGTTTCAAAGATTTTGCTTTTGAAGGAATAGACTATGAGTACTGCGCGGCCCCTTTTGAACCAACTGCGGAAAATGGCGTTACAACTCCCAAGGGAAATCCTTATGTACATGTAACTGATTTGGAACGAACAGTCATAGACTGCTGTGACCGTATAGAACGTGCTGGAGGCATTGAGGAATTGCTTCATTGCATGGAAGGAATATCACTGCTTGATGAGCCAAAACTCGAAAAGTATCTGGCATTGTACAATAAAGCATTCCTCTATCAAAAGGTAGGATTCATCCTGGAGCATAGCAAAGAGCATCATCACATAAGCGACCAATTCATAGAAATGTGCCGCTCGAAAGGTGCCTTGCACACCAAGCGTCTAACCTCCACAGGCGATTCTGACACCTATTTATGTCGATGGAAGCTTTATGTACCAGAAGATTGTGTAATTGAAAAAACTATTGAAAATGAACTCATATAACAAGATATATTTAGAAAAAATAGCCAAAGAGAAGGGATTTGTCCGTGACAATCTCGAAAAGGTAATGCGTCTTTCAGAAATTTTACAATATTTCAACCAGAATGAATTTCTACACGATTCACTTGTATTAAAAGGCGGAACAGCTATCAATCTCACCGTTTTTCAGATGCCACGACTATCTGTTGACATCGACTTAGATTTTGCCAAGAATTGCAGTAGAGAAGAAATGATTAAAGCAAGAAAAAATATAAATGACGAGATTCTTGCTTATATGTCCAACGAGGGATATGTTCTAAAGCCTGGCTCTAAAAGTCCACATACACTGGACTCGTGGGTATTTGGATATATAAACGCAGGAGGAAATCCGGACAACATTAAAATAGAAATTAATTATAGCGACCGTTGCCACGTACTGCCAATGGAAGAACGTACAATCAGTATCGACTTTCTTGGAGATATAAGGGTTTGTGCCCTCGCACCGATGGAACTCTTTGCCAGCAAGCTCAACGCACTTATCAGTAGAGCTGCTGTACGAGACATTTATGACGTGTATGGTATGATACAGGCGAATCTATTTGAAACAATGGAAGAAAGAGCTCTTCTCCGTAAAATTCTCGTTTTCTACTTGGCTGTCGGTTCCAGTTGCAAAGCTGAGGAGGTTACACTTGATATCAAAAACATCAAGCACATAGAAAAACTTTCCTTCTCGCAAGTTCGTGCCCATCTACTCCCTGTATTAAGCAGAAAAGAAAAATTTGACTTTAACGCAGTAAAAGAACAAGTACTTAGTTTTCTTGGTTCTTTTCTATCTTTCACAGAAGACGAAAGAAAGTTTATTGAACACTTCAATCAGAGAGAATATAGACCAGATATTCTATTTAATGAAAGTTCAATCGTTGAACGAATAACAAGTCACCCTATGGCATTATGGAAATGCAGACCCAAAGAGATGAAGTGAGATTCATATCGATATTAAAATCGAAATGATTAAACAACGAGGTATGTTTAATACTATAGCTTCCTCCTGTTTGAACTATCCCATTTTTTAGGATAGTTGCCCTTTTGGGCAATACTCTATAGCTATAAAAGAAAGATACATGTCAGAATATATTGATTTTATCGCCTATCAAGACGATGCAATAATCCAGCGTCCCTTACGTTATTACAGAAGAAGAGGACAACCGCATCCGCAACCGAAGGGAGACCTTCATCAGGGAAACAGGCACCGAGAAAACGGTACTCATCACGATGATCACCTCCTATGGACTTGCGCCGGGCGGCTATTCTGATGACATCCAATGCCAGCTGACGATGGCAGATTTATTCAGATAAAAGCCGACCTCTCAAAAAGGTAAAAAACCACGTTTTAGCACGAAAATGCAGATTTTGAGTGTTTACAAAGGTTAAATATGTTAAATCTTCAACCCCTAAAAATGGGGGTTTGTAAAGATAAGCGACATACAAAATGAATGAAATCAAGTGAAACCAAGTGAAAATACGAAAATCGTAAGTAGCTGATAATCAACATTCTTTTCATTCAGAAGGAAAGCGGCTCACAAACAGCACGTCAGTACTTAACCGATTGAGTATCAACGACATTCATTATTTGCGTGGGAAAGTGAAAGGCGTAGAAAGGGCTTAAAAAGATACTTGAAAAAAGTAGGAAAGTAGGACTAAAAAGCACTGAATATCAGATAATTAAGGAGATGAAAAACCTTACATTTTAGCCCGGCTTTCATATGGCTCAACACTATGTTAAATAACTGATATTCAGTTGGTTACGTATAGTGCATCGGGAAATAAGTCGTGATAAACAACGATTAATATCGACAACAAATGATAG
>JAJWLX010000145.1 GCA_021636625.1 Prevotella sp.
GTAACCATCTACTTCTCCATATTGCCCGCTAAAAAATAAGTATTACCTTTGCTGCCGATTAAAAAATGGTAACAAATGGAAAATAAGAAGAAAGCAAAAGTTGATTACGCAGCCATCATTCGTGAGTTCGAGATGTATGGTCGTGGTCGTTCTCTCAAACAATTTTGTGATGACAGTAGTTATGTTTATCCTAATGTGCTTCGATACTATCGTAAGTGTTTTTGGAATAGCAAGTCTAAGTTGGCAGCTTCTCCTAATGGTGACAAGTCTCTTGTTCCCTTGGAGATTGAGTCGGCAGCAAGTGTCAACTCAGCTTCTTCAAGTGTGGACTCTTGCAAGCCAGAAGAACCGACCATGCCTGTGGCTGCTCCTTCTATCCCGACATACAGTATCGTCTCGATGCACATATCGTTCAGCAATGGGATGGAGTTGTCACTTTGCGAGACAAGTGTAAATGAGATTACAGCTTTGTTGCACAAAATAGTTGGCTGAAATGATATCCTTTACAAGTAGACAGAAGTACTATTTTTATTCTGGTCCTATGGATATGCGTAAGGATATCGATACGCTCTCAGAAGTAGTTCGTAGCCAAATAGGGCTTGATCCTTATATCGAGGAATCGGTTTTTATATTTATGTCGAAGAATCTTCGTACAATGAAGATTCTCTATCGTGGTCGCCGCCGCTTTGAATTGACAAAAATCCGCTTGGATGATGAAAAATTCTTTTTGCCTGTATTCGACGAACAGCGTTCCTGCTACAAAATTTGCTGGAGCGACTTCGTTACGCTTACAGAGGGTGTCCAAGTCACTAAAATGCAGATAAAAGAAGATGTTGCTTGATTACTTAACCGCCTGATTATTAGTATTTTAGTTATAAAAATATTCGAAAAAAAACTTGCATATGTCAGAAAAAAGTAGTACCTTTGTAGGCATGAATGACGAAATGAAGTTACGTTTGGCTTATGCTGAGATAGCTCGTCTCAAGGATGAGATGGCAACAGCGAATCGTGGGCAGGTAGATTTGATAGCTCACGATCAAGCCTTGCGTGCCGATTTCGAACGTCAGCGTGAGGAGGATCGCCGGTTCTTCAAGGCTCAGCAGGACAATATGAAGGAGTTCTATATGCAGCAGATGAAGGAACAGGCTGAGCGCCATAAGGAGGAACTTAAGCATCTGCGAGAAGAGAACCTGGAAAATGTAAAGCGTATTATGAAGGATAGCGCCAACCACCAGAAGGCATCGGATAACTTGATAGCTTCCTTGAATGAGAAGATTACAAAGCTCACTTCGATGCTTGAAAAGTCTTCGCTCTCTGCATCGGAGGCACAATGGCTGGCCCGTTATCGCCAGCGTCAACGGTTCAAGCGTAATGCGGAACAAAAGAATTTGCTGAAGTCTGGCAAAGAGGTTACGAGAGAAGAAGAAAAGTCTGATTGGCCTGAAGATTCCAATGATGACGTTCCATCTACTCCGTCTTCTGCATCAGGTGACCAGACTCCTGCAAAAAAGAAGAAAAAAGCATTGGACAAGCGTTCTACTCGCACAGATTATCAGAAGAACAAGCCATATACGACTGCTCCTATCTATCATATGCTTCATGAGTATTTTACCCTTCCTGAAGGAGGACACTTTGTGAAACGCGATGGGGAAGTGGAGACTTGGTGGTATCGTGAGTTGATTCGTATTCCTGAGCATTACGAAGAGCATTTCTACGAGGTGGCAAGCTATTATGTTCCTGGGCATGGAGGTGGAGTCACTCGTCCTAATACCCGCTTGATTAAAGGTGTTTCCTTTGACTTGGAACTGATAACTTATGTTCTTACCGAGCATTTCGCTTACAATACTCCATTTACGAGAATTGTAGAGAAGCTATCTCATATGGGATTGAATATGAACGAGAAAACCTTGGGAGTCATCGTACATAAGATAATCTCTTATATCCGCAAGGAAATGAAAGATGTCTGGGAGGCGACTATCAAGAAGACTCACAATTGGATGATTGATGAGACCTCAGGTCTTGTTGGTGTGAAGACAGATGAAGGTGTCCGTAAATACTTGAAGCGTTATTTTTGGGGAATCAAGGCTAATGTCCAGAAGCTCGTGTGGTTTATATACGAGCATGGGAGTCGTGGCCTCAAGGCAATCCGTCAGTTCTTGGACAACTTTATCGGCTTCTTTACTACTGACGGTTATGTAGTATATAAGGTGTATGACGATGATGAACTTCATCCTGACCAACATCGTTCAGCATGCCTGACACATATAAGGCGAAAGTTCGTAGAGTCCTTGGAAGAGAATCATTCCTTGTCTATGTGGTTTATCGATGAGATAGGTAGACTATTTGGAATCGAGCATGACTGCAAGAAGGCAGGTTTAACAGCCGACCAGGTTCTTGTGGAAAGGCTTCAAAGGAGCAAGCCTATCATGGACCGAATCAAAGAGAAGTTTGAGCGATTTGCTAGATCGAATTACAAAGGCTTGGGCGCTTTGACAAAGAAGGCTCTTAAATATATCAAGACTGAATGGTCGGCAATGCAAACCATTTTGCAGGATGGCAACCTTGAGTTGTCTAACAACCTGGCAGAACAAATGATGAGACACATCAAGCTGAATCTTAAGAACTGTCTGAACATCGGCAGTGAAGATTCTGCGCTTGACTATGCCTTCATGTTTTCTGTCATAGAAAGCTGTAATATGAACAAGTTATCTCCTGGGTGTTACATCAAGGAGCTAGTTAGTCGTCTTACTGCCAAGCCTGTTTGTACAGCAGAAAAAGTGGCACTTTTGCCTTGCTTTATGCAAAAATAAATGTTAAATCCAATCATTTTTTATTTTTAACATCTCTTGAATCGCCTTTAAATAAAGGTGGTTCAGAGGGTGTATGGAAATATAGATGGTTAC
>JAJWLX010000065.1 GCA_021636625.1 Prevotella sp.
CCGATGAGTGCGAAGATGAACGCAATCACGAAAAATGCTATCCAAATGTAATTTAAAACCATATTGTTTCATCTTGCGGTTTTATCAACCGCTTTTATTGTGATAATGTTCTTGTCTTTGAAAAATATAATACCTGATAATCGGGTGCAAAAGTACAATAAAAATTTCGCATAGCGCAGTTAAATGCAGAAAAATCATCCCTCTCTGAGGGATTTTTCTGCATTTCTATCTTTCTCTTCTCACAAATCGTTTGAGCAGGAAGGTGAGGAAGTAGGGGAAGGTGTAAAACTTGCCATTGAAACCGATGTTCTTATTGCAGAGTTTGATGCCGTATTTGATGTCGGGATATTTGCCGTCTTGTGCTGTTAGCTTGGCGAGCGACCTGGTGGCATTATCCGTGGCTTTTACTTCAACAGGGATGAGCGACTGGGCGTCACGAATGAAGAAATCCATTTCTAGGGTAGATTTCTCGTTGCGATAGAAGTAAAGATTATAGCCTTGCTTTACCAGCATATCGCCAACGATGTTTTCGTAGATGGCGCCCTTGTAGGTACCATAGTTCTTGTTCACTCTGATGTCTTCTTGCGATTCCTCATCTAGCGAAGCAACCAGCAAGCCCGTGTCCTTATAATAGAGTTTGTATGATTTCGGATCGTAGTTGCCTTTCAGAGGTAAGGATACTTGAGCGAGACAATAGCAGACGTTGATGATACCTGCATCACGAAGCCATTCGATGGTGCCTACGTATTCTCTGTTTCTAGCTCCATGGGCAATCTTGCTTATCTGGAATTTCTTGTTGTCTTGTCCCAGGAAGACAGAAATATGATCGTACACGTTCTTGATTTTTCCTTTGTCGAGCCCTTGTGCATATTTCGTAATGTCTTCCTCATAGTCAAGAAGGAGCTGGTGCTGCATCTTGAGCGTGCCGCTGAAGTTTCCGTTACTCACGAACATATTGACTACGGCAGGCATCCCTCCGATGGTCATGTATTCACGGAATAGCCTCTCCAACACATTCATTTCTATATTAGAAAGTGGTGTGATGGAGGCCATCTTTTCGTAAAGGCGTTCTATAAAGGCAAAATCATAGCCCTTTGCCCATAGGAATTCCTCGAAATCCATTGAGTGCATCGTGTAGTCTTCCTTATATCCTACGCTGTTCGATTCTATCTCGCGATAATTGATCCCCATGAGCGAACCGGAGCAGATAACATCGTACCTGCCATCTATCTTGAAGGCTTTCAGACTGGTGGCGCAGGCAGGACAATCCTGCATCTCATCGAAGAAGATGAGAGTGTTACCTGCTTCTATCTTGAGAGAAGGATTGATGAGGGTGAGGTTCTGGATGATGCTATCCACCTCGTAACCTTCTTCGAAGATTGCCTTGTATTTTTGTTGCAATACGAAGTTGATGGCAACCACATTTTGATAGTTGTCATGGGCGAATTGTAGGATGGAAGCGGTCTTTCCCACTTGTCGTGCTCCCTTCACGATGAGGGGCATTCTCTCCTTATCGCTTTTCCATTCCTTGAGATAATTATCAATCTTTCTGCGCAAAAGCTTCATAATCAATATATTTATAGTTCTTATCCGAGTGCAAAGATACAACTTTATCACAAAATTCCAAAGGAATTCGGACTGAAAATCACAAAATTCCTATTGTTTTAAGGCGTTTTATCACAAAATTCCATGCTTTTCTCTCTTCGCCATCACATTATTCCCTATTCGTTATACTTTTTTAATCTCTCTTTTTATCCGATTTCAGAAAAAAGATGTACTTTTGCCGCTCAATTCATGAAAGACAGGAATTTGGTTATACAAAAACATTATTAAGGAAGCAAAGGACTTCTGTTATATTTTATAGTATGGACAAGAATGAGAGAATATATAACGAGCAAGAGATGCCCGCAGAAACGAAAAAGAATCATTCCGCTGATGCGGATAGAGTAAAGGAAGTATATAAGGTGACGATAGCGGGAAGCATCATCAATGTGGTGCTGCTCGTATTGAAGTTTGCGGCAGGTATCCTCGGACATTCTGCAGCAATGATAGCGGATGCCATCCACTCGCTTACCGATTTCGCCACAGATGTGGTGGTATTGGTATTCGTAAAACTGGGCAATAAGCCGAAGGATAAGGACCATGATTATGGTCATGGCAAATACGAGACGCTTGCCACAGCCATCATCGGCATTTCGCTTTTTGTGGTGGGTGTGATGATCTGCTATTCGGGTGTAACCAAGACCTATCGTGCCATCTGCGGCGAGACACTCCAGCAGCCGGGCGTTGTAGCCTTGATTGCAGCCATCGTAAGTATCGTGATGAAGGAATGGGCTTATCAGTTTACGGTTAAAGCCGGAAGAAAATATCATTCCGAGGCTGTAGTGGCAAATGCCTGGCATCATCGTAGCGATGCTTTATCGAGTATCGGAACGATGTTCGGTATTGGTGGTGCCATCATCCTGGGAGAAAAATGGGCGGTGCTCGATCCGCTTGCAGCCATCATCGTGAGTGCCTTCATCATCAAGGCTGCCTGGGGACTGGTGATGCAATCTGTGAAAGAACTGACGGATGCCAGTCTTCCAGAAACTGAGGAAGATGAAATCCTGAAGATTGCGAACGAAGAGCAGGGAGTGGGAGAGATTCATAACCTGCGTACCCGTCGCATCGGAAACAAGATTGCGATAGAAATGCATGTCCGCATGCCGGGTTCTCTTTCGCTTTATGAGGCTCATGAGCATGCTACTCATATAGAAACAAAACTGAAGCAGCACTTCGGTGCAGATACCCATGTGGGAATCCATCTCGAACCGATAAAAGTGAACGGAAAATATCAGAAACCGGAATAACTGAAATAAAAGGAAGTAGTCGGAATAAAAGGAAACGAGCCTTGACGGAAGGATGAATCCTCCATCAAGGCTCGTTTTTTTATTTGTTTATTTGATATCCGAATTGTGTTTCGGATATTTATCATCTTTTGGGATGATTATTATCTGATTATATTATCGGCCGAGATTTACGCTGGCTCCTGCCATAATCCACAAACCTGGCTGCTTAACAGCTGTGAGGTCGTAGTAGCGGTGGCAAGTTATGTTGTCGGCTTTCACGAAGATATTGTATTTCTTCTCGTCCCACATCAGTTTGCAATCTATCTTGGTATATGGATGATAGCCATTCATTCTCTGCTGCCATCTTACGCTCCAGGAAGCTGAAAGCTTGCTCCAAATCTGATGATCCAGTCCGAATACAGCCTTGTGCTTCAGATACTCCAATGCATAGAGTGATTTCAGAATGTTTGTCTCGGTCTTATGATCCTGATAGATGTAAGCATAACCCAACTTGATGCGAGTAATGAAACTGTTTGGTACCAACTCTCTCATGTAGATAGTAGCATCTACGTTGTAGCCCATGTTGTTGAGCTTTCCGATGTTCATCACGTGATACTTGCTGTCATTCTGCTCGGTCACGGATGTCTGAACCCAGTCAATCATGTTGGTGCCGTGTGCGTAGAATCCACTAACAGTTGCTGCAAAACCGGTCTGACGATACTGGGTTCCTACCTTGAAGGTTGAGTTCTTCTCCGGGGTCAAGGTGAGGTCGCCCTGCTGTACTGCATTACTCATGTATAAGTCGGTGTAGGTAGGCATTCTCAATGCCTTGTTCCAGGAAGCGTAGAACTTCCAGTTGTCGTTAGGACGATAACTCATGTCCACACCAGGATAGAAACGGAAGTCGTTGTCCAAACCTGTATTCTTGTTAGCCAAGACACCAGCCGACAAGGTGAAACCGCCGAAGATGAAGTTGTGCTCCAGCATGATGTTAGTATTGGTGCGCTCGCCCTTTCGGGTATATTGACGGTCGGAACCCGAGATATCTTTATAGTCTTTCTCTGCGAGTTCCTCGCCCAATGCAGTAGAGTAGATGCACTCCTTGCTGATGTCGAAACCCACTGCGGTCTTACCCAAAGCCCAAGCCATGTTGGCATTCAGTCCACCACCATAAACATCTAGGTCGTGATAGTTCTCGCCTGCTGCAGCTCCAGCCTTTCCACGAATCAGCTGATAGTGATCCTTGAATTTGTTATAATAGAATTGAGGCGCAATCTCCCAGGTCTTCTCCTGGTTGTGCAGACTCAGATTGAGCGAAGCCAGACCGTGGTCTGTCTTCTCATATTGGTTGTTATATTTGGCGCTGTAGAAAGTATTGGCACCATAGCTCTGGCTAGCAATACCCAACTGGGCGATGATGTCGAAACGCTGGTCGTAAGAGAACGAGAGATTGCCGTAGCCCTGTCCCTTCTCGAAGTCGCTGTTCTCCGTGCCGCCATCCGAGCGCTTGTAGCCTCCGCTTACGGAATAAGCCTGGGTCCACTTGCCCGTTTCAAAAGCTGTTTGAATGCGTCCTTGTGCTCCGAAGCTTCCAAAGCTTCCGCCTTCTACACTTGCAGATACCCCCTCACTCTTAGCCTTCTTGGTTACGATGTTGATGGCACCATTGAAGGCTGAAGTTCCGAATAAGCGCGATGCTGCCCCCTCGAGCACTTCGATGTGGTCGATGTCAGCAAGAGCTACAGGAAAATCAGAAGCATTGTGACCAGTCTGAGGATTGGAAATGTTGACGCCATTCAAGAGAATGGTAATCTGGTCGAAGGTTCCACCATTGATGGAGATATCCGTCTGAACACCAAAGCCACCACGCTGACGGACATCCACGCCGGTAGCTAATTTCAATACATCGTTGATAGTCTGCGCAGCCGCACGATGAATATCGTCGCGGGTAATGACAGACACAATCTTAGGTGACTGCTCTACAGTCATCGGCGCACGAGATCCGGTAACGCTCACCGCATCTAGCTCGTAAGCCTTTCCGCCCTTGTAGAGGGTAGAATCAACCTTGGCTCCTTCTGTGCTTACGCCTGCTGCCTTAGCATGGCTCAGGGTAGCAACGCTGAGTGCGCCAACAAGTACCTCTCTTCCCAAAACTGCGAAGAGTGAGTAATTCTTGTTAGAGAATCGGTTGAACTTCAGGCTGTTGCGCTTGTTGAAAATTGTTTTGTACATTAAATAAAATGTTTATAAATGAATAATAAATCGAAGCCGCAAGCCTACTCGGTTTTCGGCATTCGGGGTGCAAAGGTAATGCCTTTCCTCGAAATGACAAAGCAAAATGTGATTTATTTTTATTTTAAAAAGCATTTTCTGATAGAAACATTCGCTTTTTCAGATTATTCTTGTATCTTTGCAGGTGATATGCGGTGTTCGGTGCTGGATTGGCATGGCTTTTGTTGAATGCTGCATTATTTCATTAATTAAAATATACAGAGAAAGGAAAAGATAAAATGGAGAAAATCAACGTAAAAGAACTGAATGATAATGTCTTCGAGACTATTGGTAAGGAGTGGATGCTGGTTTGCGCCGGCAACAAGGATAAGTTCAATATGATGACTGCTTCCTGGGGTTGCCTGGGATGGCTCTGGAACAAGCCGGTGGCTGTGGTATTTATCCGCCCTGAGCGTTTTACCCACGGCATCATCGAGGAGAATGAATTCATGACCCTCTCTTTCCTCGGCAACAGCGAGGAGGCTCGAAAGATCTATAACTTCTGCGGATCCAAGAGCGGACGTGATTTCGATAAAGCAAAGGAAACAGGATTAATTCCTGTGGAAACCGATAATGGTTGCATAGGCTTCGAGCAGTCACGACTCACACTGGAATGTCGCAAACTTTATAAGGACAGTATGACTGCCGAGAAGTTTCTCGATAAGGATCTTCTGCAGTGGTATGGTGCCAAGGGTGGATTCCACGATGTTTACGTAGTGGAGATTACCAATGCTTATACAAAGTAATAATTAAGATATGGCTCAAGAACAGACAGCAATTCGTGAACGCCAGAAAACCAGGCTCAAGGAGCCGGGGCGTTACGTGGTGGTGATGTTTAATGATGACTTCACACCGATGGAATTCGTGGTGGAAATCCTCGAAACCATCTTCTTCAAATCGCAGGCAGAGGCAGAGGCGATCATGCTCAAGGTTCACCATGAGGAGAAAGCCGTGGTGGGAACCTACAGCTACGACATCGCCAAGAGCAAGGTGGAGAAAGCGATGGAGAAAGCCCGTACGCAGAAGTATCCGCTGAAGCTCACTTATATGCCAGAATAATGAATGGAATTTAGGGGAAAGTTAAGGGAAGTTAGAGTAAATTTAGGGGGACGATAGTCTCCGGATAGATATATTTTTTTTCGCTTACCCCATAAACAAAAGAAGGGAAAAGAATAGAATGGATAGTATGGGATTAACCCGATATATGAGTGTCTTGATGGATGATGCCATGAAGCAGGCCCGGTTTTTCGATCACGAGTTCGTGATGCCCGAGCACATGCTTCTGTCATTGCTCCGCCAGTATGCCTTCTGCCAGGCTTTGCAGGAGGAAGGCGTGGATAGCATCAAGATGCACGAAGACTTGGTGGGATGGCTCGCCAAGCAGGAACGTGTGCCTGAAAACATCAAGTTCCTGCCAGAACCATCATCACTCTTCAAGACTATGTTTGGAACGGCGTGCGCCCTGGCTGCAGCCGCAGATAGAAAACTCGTGAATGTGCCTCATTTCGTGCAGGCGATGTTTGGCTTGCAGAACTCAGAAGCCGCTTTTCTGTTGTGTAAGAATGTGGGCGACCGTCAGGGCGAATTTCTGGCGAGTGTGGATAGCTATTATCCGCTGGAAAATGAACCAGGTGATGAAACCCTGATGATGGGTGATGGCTACGATGAGGATGACTATGATAACGATTATGATGATGAAGAAGAGGAGGGAAGAAGCCGACAGCCTCAGGATTGGCATCAGTTGGTTACCTGCATCTCTGATCAAGTGGAGGAACATAATCCGCTCATCGGCAGAGAGCAGGAACTGGATAGAACCATCCAGGTGCTCTGTCGTGCCGAGAAGAACAATCCGCTCCACATCGGTGAACCGGGCGTAGGTAAGACCGCCCTGGTTTATGGCCTTGCCAAGCTCATCAACGAGAATCAGGTACCCGAGCGCCTCAAGGGCGCACGCATCTACGGTATGGATATGGGACAGATGCTTGCCGGTGCCCAGTATCGTGGCGACTTCGAAAAGCGCATCAAGATGGTGATGGAAGGAGCCGTGAAGGAAGGCAACACCATCATCTACATTGATGAGATTCATAATATGATAGGTGCCGGTCGTGGCTCTGATGGCGGACCGGATGCTTCCAATATGCTGAAGCAATATCTGGAGGCTGGCGACATCCGATTCATCGGTTCCACCACCTATGAGGAATTCAACCGCTACATGGCTCAGAGCAAGGGCATCGTGCGCCGCTTCCAGCAGATTGACATCAAGGAACCTACCGAGGAGGAAGCTATCAGAATCCTGGAGGGCTTGCAGTATAAATACAATAAGTTCCACAACGTAACTTATCGCAAGGACGCCCTGGAATATGCCGTCCGTGCCAGCGCCAAATATATCAGCAACCGCTGTCTGCCAGACAAGGCCATCGACCTGATGGATGAGGCGGGTGCTTATCTGGAGGTGCATCCGGTAGAATCTCGCCAGCGCTCTTATGTTACCAAGTCTATCATCCAGCAGATTCTGATTAAGGTCTGCAAGATTGATGCGGCTGCGATGAAAGATGAGAATAACGATGCTCTGGCTACGCTCCGCCAGCGCATACTCGACAAGATCTACGGTCAGGACAAGGCTGTGGATAAGGTGGTTGAGGCTGTGATGATGGCGAAGGCAGGACTGGTGGATGATGACAAGCCGATGGCGTCGCTGCTCTTCGTGGGTCCTACGGGCGTGGGTAAAACCGAGGTGGTCCGTGTGCTGGCTAAGGAACTCGGCATCGAACTGGTGCGTTTCGATATGAGTGAATACACCGAGAAGCATACCGTGGCTAAACTCATCGGTTCGCCTGCCGGATACGTGGGTTATGAAGATGGCGGTCTTCTGACCGATGCCATCCGCAAGACACCAAACTGCGTGCTCCTGCTCGATGAGATTGAGAAGGCGCATAGCGACATCTACAACATCCTGCTGCAGGTGATGGACTATGCCCGATTGACCGACAACAAGGGTCAGAAGGCAGACTTCCGAAACGTTATCCTCGTAATGACTTCCAATGCCGGAGCGCAGTATGCATCCCAGGCAAGCGTAGGTTTCGGTGGTAATGTAACCCGTGGCGAGGCAATGTTGGCTCAGGTAAAGAAGACCTTCAAGCCAGAGTTCATCAACCGACTTTCCGACACTGTGGTGTTCAACGATATGGATAAGCACATGGCAGAACTGATTCTAGCCAAGAAGCTTCGTCAGCTCGATGCAAAATTGGCAGTAAAGGGAGTTTCTATCACGCTTACCGATGCGGCACGTGAGAAGATCCTGGAGTGGGGCTTTACCAAGGAATATGGTGCCCGCGAGATGGACCGTGTCATCGGCAACCGCCTGAAGCCAATCCTGATGAAGGCGCTGCTCTTTGGCAAGCTCAAGAAAGCAGGTAAGGGCTGCGTAGATTTCGATGGCAAGGAACTGGTGGTTAATTATTAGAAAGCGATGATATTACAGATAGATGAAAATGCGGAAGAGATTTATTTTCCCGATCCGCATTACGGCGATGATGACGGATGTTTTGCGATAGGTGGCGACTTGAGCATCGACCGCCTGCTGCTGGCTTACAGCAATGGCATCTTTCCCTGGTATAGCTTTCGCGACCAGCCGGAGATACTCTGGTTCTGTCCGATGAAGCGCTTCGTCATCTTCCCGAACGAAATCCACATCAGTCATTCCATGCGCACCCTGCTGAGGAAGAACCGATACAGCGTGGGCATCAACGAAGATTTCGATGCTGTGATTCGAGCCTGCAGCAAGACCAATGACCGTTACGAGGAAGATGGTGCCTGGTTGGGTGAAAACATCATCCAGGCATTCACCGCCCTTCATGAGCAGGGCTTTGCGGCAAGTGTGGAGGTATGGGATAATGAAACTGGTGAACTGGTGGGTGGACTTTATGGTGTTACCATCGGTAAGGTTTTCATCGGTGAGAGTATGTTCTCCAAGGTTCCGTCGGGTTCAAAGATAGCCCTCATCTTCCTGGCTAATTATCTGCAGGAGCATGGAGGCAAGATGATAGATTGCCAGTTGGAAACCCCGCATCTCAAGTCGATGGGTGGCAGATATATTTCTTATGAGGAATATATGGAAATCATGAATGATGATTAGGGAAATTATGCATGAAAGAATACAATCATGCATGGAAGAATACAATCTGCATGAAGAATAAAAGAGTTTCTTTTTGTGGAGAAAATAAATAATAAAGGCTAGGTCCCCGAAACAGGAAAACCTAGCCTTTATTTTTTAGCATTTACTTTTTTCAAAATATTGGTGTGCCGATGCAACCGTTAGGTGCCTGAATATGCAGCATCGCACAAACGGTAGCGGCAATATCCGTCATATAGTGAGGTTGGGCACTCTCGCCGTGCTGGATGCCCCAACCCATAAACAGGCAAGGAATATGGATATCGTATGGATTCCATGCTCCGTGGGTAGTTCCCTTGCTGCTGTAATAATCGTAGTGACCTGGTTTCAGTACAATCTGAACACCTCCGCTGCGCTCGCGGTTGTAACCGTTGATGGCACGGAACTTCAGCTCTTCAGGGATGCTCTCGATAGAGGTCTTCTCCATGTCGAAGGCATAGTGCACGTCCTTGTCTTTCTTCAGTCTGTCTACTACCACCTGCTTGATGGCTGCGTAATCCAGACCGAGTTCCTCGATGATGTCTGTATTGAAGAATACCTGATAGTTCATAATGGTCTTTACTAGGTCCTTGTCGGTGTTGAACTTTGTCTTCAGACTCTTGTTCAATTCATCTACCAGTCCCTTCTTGTTCCAGATGCCGGCAGGGATTCGTTGATCCTGCAGGAAGGTAGCGTTGTTCACGCCTCCATGGTCGGCGGTGAGGAAGGTGAGATAATTTCCCTTGCCCACGGTCTGGTCGAGATAAGCGAAGAAATCTGCCAAAGCCTTATCTAATCTGAGATAGCAATCCTCTGTTTCGATAGCGTTTACGCCCACCTGATGACCGATGTAATCGGTGCTTGAACAGCTGATGGTCAGCAGGTCAGTATCTGTGTTTCTACCCAGGTTCTCGCCCTCGATGGCTGCCTTGGCAATATCGAAGGTCAGGTTGCAGCCAAATGGGGTGTTGCGGAGAATCTTGTAACCATGCTTTTTATATAAGGTAGGCAGATCGAGTGGCAATACCGCCTTCTCGCCCTCAGCGATTCCATTCTCGTAGTTGTTGTCATCGCTGGTGCTCTCCTTGTAAGAATCGATAGGGTAGAGCGCCTCCCATTTCTTGGAAAGATACTTGTTTGGGAGTTTCTGCTTGTTGAACTTGTTCACCCACTCTGGCAACTTATCCATATAGAAAGTACTGGTGATGAACTTGCCCGACTTGTCATCAAACCAGAAAGCGCCATTGGCGTGATGGCCCGCAGGGAGGATGGATGCTCTGTTTTTCAAGGCTACACCAATCACCTTAGAGCGGTTGTTGGTAGCCAGACGGAGTTCATCGCCGATGGTGGTTACCCACAGATTGCGAGGCGACATCTTGCCAGCCTTGCTGTCAGAACCTACCGGGTTGACGGTATCGTCGGCAGTACAATACACTACCTTTCCATCTTTCACGAAGTTATTTCCTGCAATTCCGTGGATGGAAGGAACGGAACCGGTCCAGATAGAAGTGTGTCCGATGGCTGTAACCGAAGGGATATAAGGAATCTTGCAGTTTTCTACGCTGAATCCTTCTCCGAGCATTCTCTTGAATCCGCCTTCGCCGTAGCGGACGTAGTAGCGATAGAGATAATCCCATTGCATCTGGTCGATAACGATGCCTACAACGAGCTTAGGACGTTGAGGCTGAGCCTGTGCAATGCCGCAGAAACAGCAGAGCACGAAGATGAGTTTGATAATCTTATTCATAGTCAAAATGTCTTTTTTATACATAACCATTCAGTATTGTATATTAAAATTCGGTTGCAAAGATACAACTTATTTTGGTATTTAACGATAAAAAAGGCGATTTTTACCCAAACTTCTCATGGCGTTCAATACAGCCAGTACCGTAACACCTACATCGGCAAAGACAGCCATCCACATGGTGCCGAGACCGATGGTGGCGAGAATCAGTACGGCAACCTTTACTCCGATGGCAAATATCACGTTCTCGTGAGCGATATGAATGGTTCTTCTGGCTATCTTTACGGCAAGGGCAATCTTTCTAGGGTCATCATCCATCAGTACTACATCGGCAGCTTCGATGGCTGCATCGCTACCCAGTCCACCCATGGCAATGCCCACATCGGCACGCTTCAATACAGGGGCATCGTTGATGCCATCGCCTACATAAGCGAGCGTCTTGCCTGCTGGTTTTGTCTTCAGCAGTTGTTCTACATGCGAAACTTTGTCGGTTGGCAGCAGTTCTGCGCGGCACTCGTCCAGTCCCAGTTTGTGGGCAACATCTTCTCCCACTTCTCTGCGGTCACCCGTCAGCATTACCGTTTTCTCTACTCCCAGTTCTTTCAGCTCTCTGATGGCATGGGCGCTTCCTTCCTTAAGGGTGTCGTTGATCACAATATGTCCCGCATACTTGCCATCAATGGCGACGTGGATGATGGTTCCCACCTGGTTGCAGTCGTGCCATTGGGCACCGATGTTTTCCATCATCTTCTTGTTGCCCACGCAAACCACCTTGCCGTTCACTTTGGCACGGATACCCTGTCCTGCAATTTCCTCTACATCGGTCACCTCGCAGCCATCCGTTGCTTCTTGCGGGAAGGCAGTACGCAGGGCTGCTCCGATAGGATGAGTGGTGAAATGCTCGGTATGAGCTGCCAGATGAAGCAGGATTTTCTCCTTGTCAGAATATTCGCCAATATGTACATTATCTGCATCGTGGGATGAATGGTCTGGGCAGGAATCATCAGCATGAACAGCTGCCACGGAAAACTCTCCGTGGGTCAGAGTTCCGGTTTTGTCGAACACAACGGTTCCCACCTTGGCTAAAGCATCCATATAGTTGCTGCCCTTGATGAGAATACCGTTCCGGGAAGCTCCACCGATACCGCCAAAGAAGGTGAGGGGCACGCTGATGACCAGGGCGCATGGGCAGGAAACTACCAGGAATATCAAGGCGCGGTTGAGCCATAATGGGAAGTTCTCGCCAAAGGTTCCTTCGCCAACGATTCCCGTAGCTGCCAGGAATGGAGGAATAACCGCCAGGGCAATGGCTGCGAAAACAACGATAGGAGTATAGACTCGGGCGAAACGGGTGATGAAAGCCTCACTCTTCGACTTGTTCTTGTCGGCGCTCTCTACCAGAGAGATAATCTTGGATACGGTACTTTCGCCAAAACTCTTGGTGGTGCGTACACGAACTACTCCTGAAAGGTTGATGCAACCGGACATGATAGTATCGCCTTCATTCAAATCCCGTGGCATACTCTCACCTGTCAGGGCAATGGTATTCAAGGCTGAGCTTCCCTCAACAACAATACCATCCAAAGGCACCTTCTCTCCCGGACGGATTACGATAGTTTCTCCTATCTTGACGTCTTCCGGCGAAACGGCCTCTACTTTTCCGTTTCTTTCAACATTCGCTACATCCGGTCGGATATTCATCAGATGCGAAATACTGTCGCGGCTCTTTCCTTCCGCATATCCTTCGAAGAGTTCGCCCACCTGAAAGAAGAGCATCACGAAGACTGCCTCTGGAAATTCTGTGTCTGATCCAGGAAAGAATCCGATGCAAAGGGCTCCGATGGTAGCGATAGCCATCAGAAAGTTTTCGTTAAACATATCGCCCTTGGCTATGCCTTCTGCAGCTTCGCCCAGCGTCTCGTGTCCTATTAATAAATAAGGAATGAGATAGACGAGGAGTAACTGCCAGGTAGCCAGACTGTATTCCTTTTCGATGAAAACAGCGATAATCAGGAGGATGATGGTTGCTCCTATCAGAAAGAGTTTGGATTTCAAACCGCCTTCTTCATGGTGATGATGGTGGTGGCAACCGCATCCCTGGTGCTCATGTTCTTCTGTGGAGCATGAGCAGTCCTGATTGTGCTCATGATGATGTTCGTGAGAATCTTCACAATGGCATTCATGATGATGTTCGTGAGAAAGTTTCATTTCTTCCATAATTTTGCAATACTTTTAGTTCTATATAACCAGGAACATTCAGTTCCTTTTTCTATTTCGGTTGCAAAATTACGAAAAGGTTTCTGCAACTTGGTTGCAAAAGCCCTAGTTGTCCTCTTTTTCTTGCCGATTCTCTTACTCAGTCGTTTGGCTTCTTGGGCAAATTAAGAAGAAACGTGAAGATTATAGCTCATCGAGATGACATTCTCGAAAATGAAGGGCATGCCGTATCAAGTAACGACATGCCCCTATTTCTTTATTCTTTATTTACCATCTCCCAATCCAAAATGCCTTTGCCTTCTTCGTCTAGTTCTATGCCTAAGCCTACTACCTCTCGCTTGTCGGCCTTGAAAGGCTCCAGGTATTGGCGGTCTTGAATTTGCTTGATGGCAGCTTCCTTGCCACCATTGTTTCTTAACTTCAACTCTATTACGTAGAGATGCATTCTTTCTACATGCTTGAATGTACGGTTTCAATCATTGTTTCCTGAAAACGAAAAAAGCAGTTAAGCTATTTCTGCTTAACTGCTTGATTTTCAAAGTGGACCAGCTAGGGCTTGAACCTAGGACCTCCAGATTATGAGTCTGTTGCTCTCTGCGGCACACGAAAGCTGCGCTTTTGTGTGCAACCAACTGAGCTACAAGTCCTTTGTGCTATATCATTGACTGTTAATGAACACTCTGCGAGAAACAATTAGTCAACAATCAGTCAACAACTGCCCTCTAAGCAATGCAAGTAGATTTTTGAATAAACTTGCATCTGTAATCAAACTTCCTTATTTTCCCTTTAAGGGGATTGATACGGTTGTCTTTATCACATTATAATAACGCAAAATCCGTAGATTATTGTATTGTCAATGCGTTATTCTTTCTGCTTTGCTTCTACATTTAATATGTCGTATATACAAGGGTCAACAAACTTTCCATCAATATCTACAAAGTCATGGTCTTTAGTGAATAGTGATAGTTTGCCGCTTGTATTATGGCTTATCAGTTTGCATAGATTGATATTCCACAGATAAACATAACCAACTACAGGCTTTGCTTGGGCTTGTATATGATTTTGTCTAAAGCCATAGTTGCAGATTGATGCGCATAATCTTGCATATCCCACACAATTTGCTTTTGATTTTTTGTTATCTCCAAGTTTGCCTTGTGTGGCAGAGAATGTAAGGAGCTTGGCTGTAAGTTTCACGCTGTAATCTATAACTGCTGCCTTATCCATGCCTTGTGTTTCCTTTTGTATTCTCCTTTTTAAAGATTGGCTCAATTCAATAGGCTCTGTGTTTCTATCTTTTATCTTGCTTAGATAAATATTGTATGTGCAGACTTTAAAGGCTGCATAAATGCAAAGTAATATACCTATTATCCAAACAGTGAATTTCTTATTTCTGCTATCCACTCTATTTTTGAAACATAAAGATTGTTTTGTAGTTGACTTTTTGATAGAGTTTTGTTTGTAGCTCTTTATCATATAGCCAACAAACTTAATAGCCCAATATCCAACAAACCCCACAGGAATGAGGTAAATGAGAAACGCAAGAATAAACGCAATGTAAATGCCTATATCATCGCCTTGTTGTGAGGCATAATCTAATACATCTGCCATAGTCAATTAATTGTAATTTGGTTTATTTGCAATATATTCTACCACTTCTTTGAAAATACTTCCTGCCATAGCACCACCACTAACAGGAATATCTTTTCTTTGAATAGCTACCATTATAGAATAGTTTGTATAAAACCCACAAAAGTCTGCCCAATAAGTGCCGTCCTTTTGCTTGGTTGTACCTGCCATTCCTGCAACCCAAATGTATTCGGGATTGGCTTTTTTCCCAAAACTATGTGTTACAAATTGCCGCATTGACTTTTTCAAACTGTCCTCGTCTGACCTCTTGGCTACATCATTGACAAATGTAAGAATTTGCATAGGCTTGACTTTGCTTGTTTCTTTTATCAGTGTTTTTGCTAAATCAGATTTGTATGATATTGTCGTATCTCCAACACAAGCAATAACATTGTCTGTTCCAACACTCTTGATAATGACAATTCCCGATGTTGCATCATATTCCTGCATCTTGTTTTTTAAGATAGATGCCACGACAGAATCAACAGGTCTTGCCTTTTCTGTTTTATAGCCACCACATGATGTTATAAGTATAGTCATGACTGCTAAAATTATATTTTTCATATTTGTTAAATAGTATAAGTTTGTTACATTATTTTTTTTCATTTCTGATATATGTATATTTAGAAAGAATGCCTTTATTTTCGAGATAATCAAAAACGGTTTCACTTAACTTTATTCCTGCAATTTTCACCACTCCAACCTTGTAATCAGATGGTATATGATAAGAAAAGAAAGTAGCACCTTTAATTCTTGTTATGCTCATTGTGCTTCCATTCAATAAAATGGAAGCCTTGCTATTGTAACTTTTCCAAGCTAATCTGACAGATTTCATTTCGCCCTTTAAAAGTCGTTTCTTAACATCCTTAGTTTTGCTATCTTGTGGAATAGGAAACAACCAATGCGGATTTTTTAGGTGAAATTGTTTTGCGAAACAAATTTGAGCAGTGTTTGGCTCTACAATCCAACCAAGTAGCCAAAGCATTGAATGGGTTTGTAATGCACTTAATGTTTCATACAAGTTAAGTTCTTCTCCTTTATCTATCTTGCTTGTACAAACGTATTGTACTTTTGTCAGATATAAAACTTGATTGATACCCAACAAAGACAAAAATAATAGGCTGTATATAAGTATCTTCTTTTTCATAATCGTATGAAATTCTTTATTGAAATAGTGGAACAACTTTTAAAGCACGAATTAACTGCGGATTTGAGGCTTGGTTAATATTGGGCTTGTTTACATCCCATGTGCTGTAATCTTGCATATAACTTTTTATCTCCTCATTGTTCAAATCATAGTTTTGGCATTTCTGAAACAGTCTCCAAGCCTTAAATAGTTTGGAATATATCCTATGAAAGTTTGTTGGAGTATAATTCTTTCTCACAAATTTAGAACCTGCATATTCTTGTTCTGTAAGAAACTGTGTATTATGAGAGTTCAGCCCTGCAATCATTATAAGGTCATAAATGCTGTATGACGGATTGTTGACAACTGCAACCAAGAAATCATTTTCTTTCGTCTTAATAGGTGTGCCTGTTTTCTGATAACCATTCCATGCTCCTGTATGGTCTTGGTAAGTTGGTGTCTGATAGGTTTCTTGTTTTGCTATATTATGGCTCTTTTTGTCAGTAGGTTCACATGATTTTAAGCCAAAACGTAAAAACAAGACAAACAGGATGCCAGCCCCAATGAGAGTTAGGTTTCCTACAATACCATCTTTATGTTTGCTCCAATATTCCTTAGCTCCATAATAAAGGAAAATCCCAACGATACCAATAAAGATTAATATTGGTAGTATATCCAAAATGCTTGATTTGTGGTCTGTAAAATCAGAGTATCGTCCTCTATTGGAAAAGTCTGCAAACATAGACATAGAAGATGACAATGCAAATACCAATATGATAAGAAGTTTCTTCATAATCTTGTTCTGCTCCTCATCCCCCATTGGAACGCTAAGTTTATAAATGCAAAAAGCGTGAGGACTGTATCTTGTTTACTCTACAGTCAGGCTTCTCGCATTGCCTACAGAAATGAGTAAACAACAGCCACTCACGCAAAGCGAGTATATAGTTATCCCTTTCGGGATAGTATATATCCGTAGCGTGAGCGTTGTTGCCACTTGCCTATTTCTGTATTCAAATTTTGCGAGAATTTGACTATATAGGGCGAGTATCAATAACGCTCTTCGTTTTCTAATATGTCTTGACAATCTTATGAATGTCGCTTGCAAAAATACGAAAAAGCATTGAGAATCTGTTGTTTTTTATATCAAAAAATAGTTAAAATATTGATTTTAACGCTATTATTTAGTTGAGAAAGCAATAGGGGCATATCGTTACTTGATTCGACATGCAACTATTGTTCTATTCTTCTTTGATGATACATTCTTTCTGCAAGCTTGAATTCGTAGTTTTAATCATATTTACAAAAAACGAAAAAAGCAGTTAAGCTATTTCTGCTTAACTGCTTGATTTTCAAAGTGGACCAGCTAGGGCTTGAACCTAGGACCTCCAGATTATGAGTCTGTTGCTCTAACCAACTGAGCTACAAGTCCGTTGAATTTTTATTAAATTCGAGTGCAAAGATACTAGATTTTGGGCAAATAACCAAATAAAATCTTAAAAATTTTCTTAGAATCAGAAAAATAGCGTATCTTTGCACCAAATTATGTGCGCACACGTGCGTATGTACTTATTAATCGTACAAAAGAAAAGTATTTCTATTCAGAAATGGACATAGACAAAAACAAAAGAATCGGTCTTACCGACGAACAAGTAAAACAGAGTAGGGAACAGCATGGCAAGAACGTGCTAACCCCTCCTCAACGTACTTCATTATGGAAACTGTATTTGGATAAGTATCGCGATCCGATTATCCAGATACTCCTTGTGGCGGCTTTCGTTTCCCTTATCCTCGCTTTTATCGAAAAGAATTTCATGGAGACCATCGGTATCTTCGTGGCTGTTTTCCTTGCTACTACCGTAGGCTTCTACTTTGAGCGCGATGCTGCTAAGAAGTTTAATCTGCTTACGGCGCTCAGCGAAGAGCAGCCGGTAAAGGTGCGCCGCAATGGCAAGGTGATGGAGATTCCGCGCCACGATGTGGTGGTGGGAGATGTGGTACTCGTGGAAGTGGGCGACGAGGTGCCTGCCGATGGCGAACTCATCGTCTGCAACG
>JAJWLX010000066.1 GCA_021636625.1 Prevotella sp.
TTTCACCTCTTTATTTTTCCAAGTGCAAATATAATAGTAAGGGCAAAAGCTTTAATACCAAAATAATCACATATTATCATCGAATAACAAAAATTAAATTGAAATATTTTGTGTTTTCTTCCTTTTAGAGTATCTTTGCAGTCAAAAATCACTCAGGAACTATCATCCTGACAGATAACAGAATTAAAGCATATCAACGATTATGTTACAACTTGACGATTTCTACAAGGCCCGCTTCGTGCTGAGCCACGTGATTAGAAAAACTGAGCTGGTTCACACACCGAGAATCAACCCAGATAGTGATGTTTATCTGAAACCGGAATGCCTCCAGAAGACGGGGTCTTTCAAGATTCGAGGTGCATACTATAAGATTTCTCAACTCTCTCAGGAAGAGAAGGAGAAGGGTGTGATTGCCTGTTCGGCAGGCAACCACGCACAGGGTGTGGCTCTCGGTGCTACCGCCATGGGAGTGAAGAGCCTCATCTGTCTGCCCGAGGGTGCCCCTATCTCCAAGGTAGAGGCTACCAAGCGTCTGGGTGCAGAGGTCTGCCTGGTTCCGGGCGTCTATGATGACGCTTACCAGAAGGCGCTGCAGCTGAGGGATGAGCACGGCTATACCTTCGTGCATCCTTTCGATGACGAGAAGGTGATTGCCGGACAGGGAACCATCGGACTGGAAATCCTCGACCAACTGCCTGATGTGGAAGCTGTGGTAGTGCCGGTAGGTGGCGGCGGACTGATTTCGGGAGTCGCTTTCGCCATCAAGTCGCTCAACCCCAACGTCAAGGTCTATGGAGTCCAGGCAGAGGGAGCAGCCAGCATGGTTCAGAGTCTCCACGACCACAAGCAGGAGAAGCTGCCATCTGTGGCAACCGTAGCCGATGGCATCGCCGTGAAGGAACCGGGAAAGATTACCTTCGAAACCTGCTCCAACTATGTGGATGAAATCGTCACCGTAAGTGAGGACGAAATCTGCGCAGCCATCCTGAAGCTCCTCGAGAGCGAGAAGATGGTGGCTGAAGGAGCCGGAGCTGCAAGCGTAGCTGCCGTGATGTACAACAAGGTGCCGGTGAAGGGCAAGAAGACCATCTGCGTGGTAAGCGGCGGTAACATCGATGTTACCATCCTGAACCGCGTCATCAACCGTGGATTGGTAAAGAGCGGACGTCTCTGCACCATCGAGATGGAGCTGGACGACAAGCCGGGCGAGCTGGTAGAGGTAGCCTCCGTCATCGCAAGCCTGGGCGGCAACATCACGGGAGTTCATCACGACCGTTCTGCCAACCGCAACAAGGTGAATGCCTGCGTGCTCCGTGTCACCATGGAGACCCGCGACTCCGCCCACGTCAAGGAAATCAAGAATGCCCTGGAACAGAAGGGCTTCCATCTCTGGATCATATAGATTTCTTCTGAGAGAACATTTTCTGAGAGAACATTTTCTGAAAGAATATAGTGAATAGAATATAAGTTATTAATTATAAAACATCAATTATCATGAACGCAATTCATACAGACAATGCGCCTGCAGCTATCGGTCCATATAGCCAGGCTATCGAAGTAAACGGTTTCGTATTTGCATCAGGCCAGATTCCTATCGACCCTGCAACAGGCAACTTCGTAGAGGGCGGCATCAAGGAGCAGACTCGTCAGAGCCTCACCAATGCCCAGAACATCCTGAAGGCAGCCGGCACCGACCTTTCTCACGTAGTGAAGACTACCGTTTATCTGAACAGCATGGACGATTTCGCAGCCATGAACGAGGTTTATGCCGAGTTCTTCAGCCAGCCATATCCAGCTCGTTCTGCCGTAGCTGTAGAGAAGTTACCAAAGGGCGCCCTCGTAGAGGTTGAGGTTTTGGCAGCTAAGTAATTCCTGCATTCCAGGAATCACAGGTCCGAAAACAACAAGGAAAAATATTTTTGATGGAATCCTGCATTACATTCAAGAATCTAAGCATTGGCTATCGTCCGAAGCATCAGCTCCGGGTGATAGCCTCTGCTGTTTCTGCCTCCCTGCATCCGGGCGAGCTCACCTGCCTCATCGGCGCCAACGGAGTGGGCAAATCCACCCTGCTCAGAACCCTTTGCGGTTTCCAGCCTGCCCTGGATGGCGAAATCCTTCTTCAGGATCAGCCTCTTTCCGCTTATCCGGCGCAGCAGCTAGCCCGTCAGATTGGCGTGGTTCTCACCTCCCGCATCGATGTTCCCCAGCTGTCTGTCAAGGAGATTGTAGGCATCGGCAGGTCTCCCTACACCAATTTCTGGGGCACCCTGACTCCGGCAGATCAGCAGATAGTGGATGAAGCCATCCACCAGGTCGGCATCCGTCACCTCGCCCAGCGCAACATCTCCGAGCTGAGCGATGGCGAGCGCCAGAAGACGATGATAGCCAAGGCGCTTGCCCAGCAGACCCGCATCATCATTCTCGACGAGCCTACCGCCTTCCTCGATTTCCCCAGCAAGGTAGAAACCCTTCAGATGCTCCGCCGCCTGGCACACAAGCAGCACAAGGCAATCCTGCTCTCCACCCACGATGTAGAGCTGGCGCTGCAGCTAGCCGACAGCCTCTGGCTGATGGAGCAGAACCGTCTCTCCGTCGGCACTCCGAAGTCGCTTGCCGCCGATGGTTCCCTCTCGAGATTCATCGATCGCGACGGCATCCGGTTCAACCCGGAAGGAATGAGGATTGAAATCAATGAGTTTTCTTAATTGATTTTATTCTATGCTTGCACGCAAGCACATGAAGAAGAATTCTCAAGTGACTCACTTTGCTAATTCAAGTAGTTCTGTTAGGCAACATTACATTTTTATTCGCTGCTACCGAATAAATAATCACTAAAACATCTTTTTTAGAAAAAAGTCAAGGAAAATAATAGGAGTTAGCAAAATTATTGCTATCTTTGCAATTGGAATGGCTAGTAATGAAAATGCTAATGCCAATTCCACAGGTAGGAGTTCATGCTTAACAGGCTGCCCGACCTGCACATATTTTTGATATTTATGGACAATGATGTCCATGTTCTCTTCATACGAACAACCGCCAAACGTTCAAAGTTACGAGAGCATGAGACAGCGTGGTCCACGTCATATGGCGTGGTCTGCCTGTTCTTGCTTGTAGCTTTAGGTTTGCTTGGCGGTTGACCTGTATGAAAAGCAAGGATTAGTGCAGTTCACGCCTTTTTGCTTTTCTCCCCCCATATTATATAATGTATAACATAATCAGAATTGTTATGATTAATATTGGTGAAAACATCAAGGAAGAACTGGACCGACAAGAACGAACCATCAGTTGGCTGGCTCGCAAGTTGAATCGTACCCGTACTTACGTATATCGTATGCTTAAAAAAAACAGCATCGACACAAGCGTCTTAGCGCAAATCTCCCAGCTCTTGGGAAGAGACTTCTTTCAAGAATTGTCTCAAGAGTTTTCTAACACAAAAGAGGAGAACTGATCAAACACTTTTGTACCTTTGATGATACACGAGATAGCACCCACATATTGCGGGTTGTGTTTTTAGAACACAAAACAGAGACGAACGGCACGAGGATAAGAATTGGTTCTCCATCCCCAATATCCGGGTTCCTCATCAGGGATACGACCCTCAAAAGTATACACCCAAAATCCCACTTCACCATTAAAAGTTGTTTTTGCTGCGAAATTACTTTCTTTCCAAAAAGCATTACCGCCAGCATCCAACATCGCCTGTCTAACATTTCCCGAACCCCAATGATGACTATTCGAAGGACTATATAAATTATCTCCTGGAAAACCATATTTTGTTCCACCAAAAGCATCAAACATACGATTCCATTCTTCTATAGAAGGAATATGCCAACCTGAGCTAAATTTCATAGCTGCCCCTTTATAAGTTTTAGCAATTTCTACAGCATCATCATAATTTACTTCAGTTGTTCCAACTTTGTTTACATTCTCCAATGCAAACGCAATACCATGATTATATGGAGCTGCAGCAGCTTCATTTCCTACATAAGCAATAAATCCTACCGGCTCCTTACCAGCAGCCTTTGCCAGAGAAACCGTCTTATATACGCTGCCGTCAGCACATATAATTTTTCCCAAGTCACCAGCCGTTACGCTCTTTAATATCACGCTCACTCTATTACCATCTTCCTCAGCCCCATTACCATCCAAGGTGATGGCGGCTTTATAGCTTTTACTCGGATAGATAGTATAGTCGGTATAGTCGGTATAATCTGCTGCTGAATAAGCAGAAGGTAATTCTAAACCACCCAGATAATAGTAGAACGTAGTTTCCCACATCTGCGAATGCGCTTTTATCTTCAGATAGCTAGCATTGGCAGGGGCATATTTACCTGAACGATAACCCCAGCCTTTGGAGTTGAGATTCGTACCTTTAGGTAAAGGATTCATCAGAATCTGTCCGGTAAAGGTCTTGGTATGACCGCTCTCATTGTTACTTGTAAACTTCACCTCTTTTCCGTCGTAATATTCAGCAGACTGCATCGTTCCGCTAATATATGCAGTCTTCGGAAGATGGCACAACTGGTAACTGTCCAACACGATGTTGAGCCCAGTTTTTGTATCCTTGTTTATTTTGATAGAAAAGCTGAAGTCGCTGTATATTTTATTCAAGGCAATGGAGCAAGTAGAACTAGTGGTACTGTATCCAGTTTTCTTGCCAAACATAACATTGGTAATGTTAGGAGTTCCAGCAGAAGTAAGCACCTTATAACATACTTTATCAAAATCAGCCTTACTGTTAACTCTCGAAATACCCAAAGTTGATTCAAACTGGCTGGAGTTAGCCACAGCATACACAGTACAATTGCTCGCTTTTCTAGTCATAACCTTTAAGGAAGTTGCATTAGATGCCTTACCCTTGCCGATGGCGTTACCATTCTGGTCGAAAATGAAAACGGCGATGTCAGAAATTGAATTATCACTACTTACGGTGCGAGAACCACCCTTTACAGAGTCCTTGGCATCAGTAATATTGAACACAAAAGATACAGTTGTTTCCGATTCAGATTCAGAAACAACAGACGCCATTTCATCGCTACATGAGAACATCAACATAGCGAAGAACTGACATATAAAAGCGAAAAATATCTTAGTTATACTATTCTGCATCATGGAAAGAGAGTTTCGTTATCTATTTACTCAAACGGAACGACCTTAACGGTTATTTCATTAGCATCGTCAAATTGTACGACTATCACATTATTACTTCCTGCCTTAACAGCCAGCAGTTATGATTACTGGAATGTGGTTGACTGATCAATACCCGTAAATGATACGACATTAATCGTGACAGTTGCAGTTGTCGGATCTATATCAGAACCAGGACTTGCCGACCCAATTGTCTTGATAGTCACACTACACTTATAGTTTTTATTTGGATAAACCTGATACTCGTTTGTACTAGCCTCAGCAACGCTATGGCTACCATCAGACTTCACATTAGAGTTAAGTTTGACTGGATAATAAACAGTCTTTGCTGGCGCAGAGCCTGCACCATCAGGATCAAACTGTCCCTTGATAACAAGTTTAGTCTTGTTGGCATCCACATTATTGTTAGGAGTTGTATAGAAATAATACTTCGTGCCGAAAGTATTGGTTCCGCTTAAAGCTGTCGCTCCAGTAGAAATATCACCTGTTGAAAGGAACTCAGCGGCAGATGAAGAGCTCGACTCACCGGTAAAATAAGTTGAAGTTGATATATATGGATTGGCATCATCAAAAGTCAATCCATCAGGAGCATTGTATATAAAAATCTCTGTAGGAGTGAAAGTTGCCGCTGAATAAGGACCATCAGAAGCAAATTCTACCTTCAAACTTTCCAAAGTAATCTTTGATGTAAGGTGAATAGGTTGTACCAGAACCGCTCACTGTAGCTGTACCCAACATAGGGATATTGTTGTTCACAGCAATACCATCTGTAGGACTAGACTTATCTGATTTTGTGTAAAGGGCCTGGGCTGCCGTCAAAGTTTTCTTCTTGAAATCTGCTGCAGTAGTAACTCCTGCAAAAAGAGATGCAGGTGCATTAACAGCTACCAGAATCTGGTCAGTATTGGTAAGTTGAGTGGTTACCACACTAACAGTAGCCGTACCATTGGTACCATTATAGAAAAGATGAGAGCCTGCAGTAGCTGCACTTTCTGTAGAAGTAGGAGAAAATTCCTGAACGGCACGAACCGTATTACCAGCCTGATCAAAGATACCGATGGTAATACGATTCATGGTATTCTCATTAGTCGTATTAGGATCTGCACTTGCAGCTGCCTTAGTAAGTACCTGCGTCTTGATGGTAAGAGTAAGCTGCGTCTCTTCATTATCATTGGCTGAAACAGAATTAAATTCATCAGCCGATGAACAAGATGACACGAAACCAGCTGTCAGCACTGCAACCATGAAGGCTGACAAAAATAAGTAAGTTCTTTTCATACGTTATCTATTTTAATCAATTAATATCTATTATTCTATATATAACTTATTTTACAACGAAAGCTTGGATACCGTTGCTTCGACACCCAATGAAGCCACCCCTAAAACATCGTAGAGTATATTGGTCTTGACGACAACACTCTGCGCCTTTGCACCGATGTAACAAGTGGCCAAAATGCATAATATCGTCAGTCTAAAACACATTTTTAGCTTTCTGTTAATTTCGTTTGCAAAGATACAGTAAAATAATATAAGTGACAAAGGAAACATGTATCACAAATGATACAAAAGTGTATCATAAATGTACACCATAGGAGAAAGCTATTACTGCTCCCCCCTCGTTTTATTCGCTGCTACCGAACAAAATCAAGCATTATTATTCGGTGGCAGCGAATAAATAATGCTATTTTATTTTGTAGTATCAAATAAAATTTGTAATTTTGCCGCAAAAAGTAAGTATATGGAAAAGGAATTGTTTCGAACGATAATAGCTGAGAACCAAGAATATATAGGTCGTATTCCTTTGGTACAGCGCCCTCTAGACCTAGAGGAGTATGGCAATTATGTGTTTGTAGGAGTAAGACAAGCAGGAAAATCCTATTTGCTATACCAGAGAATACAGCAATTGCTGGCAATTGGAGTTGAGATAGAAAATATTGTATATGTCAACTTTGACGATGAACGTTTGCAAGAAATGTCGGCAACAGACTTCGACCTTATATTGCAAGCCTATCATAGCATGTATGATAGCCAGCCCATCTTCTTCTTTGATGAGATACAGAATGTTGAAGGGTGGGCAAACTTTGCACGCCGTCTAGCCAACCAAAAATATCGTGTCTATATAACTGGCAGCAATGCCAAAATGCTGAGTCGTGACATAGAGACAGTATTGGGAGGAAGATATTTGGATATCAGCGTGTTTCCATATAGCTTTTCTGAATATCTAAAAGCAGTTGGAGTCTTGGTTACAAAGAATTGGCAATATGGACGAAAAGCAAATGAACTGCAACGCCATTTCCGAACCTACTTTGATTGGGGTGGCTTTCCTGAACTTGTGCATTTTCAAGAAAAGAGAGTATGGCTAAACAGCTTGTATAATCGTATTTTCTTTAATGACTTGGTAGTTCGGCACAAAGTGAAGAACGAGGATGCCTTACGCCTTTGTGTAAGAAGATTGGCAGAAAGCGTGAAACAACCATGCTCCTTGAATCGTTTGAGCAATCTGATAAAAGCAACAGGAACTCCGTGTAGTCCATCAACGGTAATGGAATATGTTCGCTATCTACAAGAATCATGCTTGCTGATATCTATTGACAATTATGCTTCCAAATTCGTAGAGAAAGAAACTATAAAGAAACATTATTTCGTAGATAATGGGCTGCTGCATCTCTTCATCAACAATCCAAACACCTCATTACTGGAGAATCTTTGTACAATTACATTGTATAAAAAATACGGCAAGGGCTTATACTATTACAATAGAAATATTGAGGTTGATTTCTATGTGCCTGATGAGGGACTAGCTGTGCAGGCGAGCTATCAGATGAGCGACGAAGAAACCATAGAGCGAGAAGTGAAAGCATTAGTAACCTTGCATGGTTTGTATCCTCTGAAACGAGCCATGATAATTACCTATGAGGATGAAGGGGAGATTGTGCGTGATGGACTCAAGATAGAAATAAGACCTGCATGGAAATGGGTGTTGGAAGGTTAAGCCAGAGAAAAGAGGATGCGTCATAGACTAATGACGCATCCTCTTTTTTTTATATCTATTACTGCTCCTTTTTTATATCTATTGCTGCTCCCCTTTCGTTTTCTTATCAGCCACATACATTCCTATCAGGATGCAGGCGGCACCAGCCAGGAAATAGGGGGTAATCTGCTCGCCAAGTACCCACGAGGCGAAAATCATCGTGGTTATCGGGTTGAAATACACCCAGTTGGTGGCCTTTACCGTGCCCAGTTTTGAGATGCACCAGTTCCACGTGAGGAAGCAGATCATAGAGGCAAGGCAGCCCAGAAAGAGCAGATTGCCAAATACCTGGGGACGGGTGAATACCTCGAGCGGAGGAAAACCCGGAATGAAGATATAATAAGGCAAGATGGTAAGAACACCATAGAAAAACACCTTGCGGGTGATGAATGCAGGACTGTAATCGCCCGTGGTTGACTTCATCAGCAGCGAATAAATCGCCCAGCACATACACGCCGTAAACGCCAATGCATCGCCCACCGGAGAAAGATGAAGCACAAACCTGCCGTTCAATACCACGATGATCATACCCACAAATGCCAGAAGTGAACCCAGCAGCTGGACGATATGAATGCGGTTGGAATCCTTATAGACCAAACGCACCAGCAGGGTGGCAAAGAGCGGACACGAACAGACAATGAGCGAGGTATTGGTGGTGGTGGTAAAGTTCATCGCCTCATTCTCGCTGCAGAAATAGAGCGAACCGCCCGTAATGCCCAGCAGCGCCATCTTAGCCTCATCCTGCCAGGAATCGGCAAAGAGACGGCGATGATTGAACGCCAGCATCAGCACGTAGGCGATGCTGAAACGCAGGGTGAAGATCTGAGCAGGAGAAAGCCCGTTCAGCATCAGCACCTTGGTGGAAACAAAGGTGGTTCCCCAGATCGCCACCGTCAGAAAGGCTACCAGATGGTAGAATATATTGTTATTTTTCGTTTGCATATCTTAATTTTTCCTTTAATGGTGCAAAAGTAAGATTTTTCTGTGGATAAACCAAGACTTCTGCATTTTTTTTGTACCTTTGCAGCATGATTTTCCATCCATTCCATCATACTTCAGAAAATGTTCCTGCAAGGATGAACAATCCTTTGGATTACGAACCGCATCCGCTCTGCATCCAGGCGTGCAGGGAAGTGCAGGAGATGCTTGCCAGACGAGAAGACTGGCAGGAAGAGATTGCGCGCGGCAAAATGTTTGGCGTGCTCATCGTAGAAAATGTAAAAACAGATACCGATGTCCCGAAATGGGGATACCCAGCTGCCGATAGCAAGGCTCCGAAATGGGGATACCTGGCAGCCTACAGCGGACAGATTGGCGGAAGAAGCGACTGGGAGGACTTCGTGCCTGCCGTATTCGACTATCTGCAGCCCAACGGCTACTTCAAGACCCACGAGGCAGAGATTTCCCGTATCAACCAGAGCATCAGCCACCTGGAGAAGGATGAAAGGATGAAGGAAGCCAGAACCCTGATCCGGCAACTGCAGGAGGAGCGGAAGCGTACCATCGCCGCCTATCAGGAGAAGATGAAGGAAGCGAAGGCAAAGCGTGACAGCCGCAGAGAGGCAGGAAACCTATCAGAAGCGGAAGAGGCGGAGATGATCAGGGAAAGCCAGTTTATGAAGGCAGAACTGCGCCGACTGAAGAAATCGCTCTCGGAAAAGACAGCCCTGGAAACGGAATTTGAGGATTATCAGGAGAATATACTGAGGCTGAAGCAGCTGCGCAAGCAACTCTCTGATGCCCTGCAGCAATGGCTTTTCTCGCAGTTCAGAATGATGAACCAGGAGGGAGAAAGCAAGGATCTGCTGGAGATTTTCAGAGATGAAGCCCTGAAGGAGTATCCGCAGGCGGCGATAGCTACGAGCAGGATTGCTGCCCTGAAGATGGTGCCGCCTGCCGGAAGTGGCGAGTGCTGCGAACCGAAACTGCTGCAATATGCCTACCAGCATGGTTACAAACCGCTGCAGATGGCTATGTTCTGGTGGGGAGAAAGCCCGAAGGAGGAAATCCGTCACCACCTGCAGTTCTATCCAGCCTGCAACGGCAAGTGCAAGCCGATACTGCATTGGATGCTGCCGCCATCGGTATTCGAAAGCCCTGCATCGGCAGAAAACGGCATCGGCGGACAGAAGGGACCATTCCCTAAGCAGGTAGAGATGCTCTATGAGCAGGTGGAAACGCTCTACGAAGACTGCGAGCTGACCGTGATCCACAAACCTGCAGGACTGCTCTCTGTACCGGGAAAGGACGCTGCCCAGCCATCGGTCTATGCGCTGATGCGAAGGAAATATCCCGAGGCTACCGGTCCGCTCATCGTTCACCGGCTGGACATGGCGACCAGCGGACTGATGATCATCGCCAAGACCGAATTTGCCTATCATCGCCTACAGAAGGAGTTTCTGAACCATCGGGTGCAGAAGAAATACATCGCCATCATTTCAGAAAAAGAGATTTCGGGAAAGGATATTTCAGGAAAAGACATTTCGGAAAAGGGAATCATCTCCCTTCCGCTGCAGCCCGATTATCTGAACCGCCCCCGCCAGATAGTGAATCACGAGCAGGGCAAGGAGGCCATTACGGAGTATGAAATTCTGGAGCGCATCGACGGCTCACACCTCCGCATCGCCCTCTATCCCAAGACGGGAAGAACCCACCAGCTGCGTGTGCATTGTGCCCATCAGGAGGGTTTGAATGCTCCCATCCTGGGCGATCCGCTCTACGGCAACGAGAAGGCTGCCCGACTGCATCTACATGCCGAGGAGATTACCTTCGAACATCCCCTGACGGGTAAGAAAATAACGATAAAGAGAAAGGCTGATTTCTGAATCAAATAAGGAGTTAAGACGTATGTTTTGTTGCTTAAGAACTGCACCAAAAGACTATTGTCTTAACTCCTTAACTCCTTTAACTCCTTAACTTCTCAACTTCTCAATATCCCCCCTCAGACGAAGAACATGATGATAACCTGGGCGATGATGACTCGGATAAACATGCCGAGCGGATAAACCGTAGCATAGCTGATGCTAGGCGTATCGCCATCCAGGGTCTCGTTGGCGTAGGTAAGCGCCATCGGATTCGCCATACTGCCGCAGAGAATGCCGCAGATGCTGCCGAAATCGTACTTCTTGGTCTTCAGGATGATGAAGCCCACTATGATAACCGGAACCACCGTGATGAGGAAACCGATGCCTACCCACATCAAACCCTCGGGACGAACCACCGTCTCGAAGAACTGTCCACCAGCCGACAAACCCAGACAGCCCAGATACAGGGCAAGACCCAGCTCGCGGAGCATCAGTCCCGCACTACGCGTCATATAAGAGATGAACTGCACCCTAGGGCCCAGCGCACCAATCAGAATACCCATTACGATAGGGCCACCGGCAATACCCAGACGTACGGGAGCCGTCATTCCCGGAATATTCAGCGGAATGGTTCCCACGGCGAGTCCCAGAATGATACCCAGGAAGATGGCGCCCAGGTTAGGCTCGTTGAGCGTCTTCACGGCATTGCCCAGAAACTGCTCCACATGGTCGATGCTCGTAGGGTCGCCCACCACCGTCAGGCGGTCGCCATACTGCAGACGGAGGTCGTCGGTAGCCAGCAGTCGGATATCACCACGCAGCACTCGACTCACATTCACGCCATAGGAATTGCGCATCTGCAGGCTTCCCAGTCGCTTTCCGTTGAGTCCCGGACGGGTCATCACGATGATTCTGCTCTCCAGTTTGGCATCGATGGCATTCCAGTCCACCTTATCATTATTCCACTCCTTATCCACCTTCTTTCCGAAGAGTATCTGCATGGCAGCTGCCTCATCCTTATTGGTAACCACGAGCACATTATCGTTGGTATGGAGCACGGTATCAGCCTCTGGAATGATGACCTGCTCGCCTCGCCATACACGGGAGATGATGAACTTGCGATGGGTCATCATCGAGATTTCGGCGATGGTACTACCGTTGAGAGCCGGGTTTACGATGACGTACTGTCCGATGGATGTATGGTCATCCTCATCGGCACGTCGGATCTCCAGGTCCTCAGGCTTTACGAAGAGCTTTCGCAGGAACATCATCGCCAGGATGACGCCCACAACGCCCAGAGGATAGGTTACCGCACAGCCCAGGGCTGCTCCGCCGCTAGGCAATCCCAGCTGCTGCAGCGCCTGCTGGGCAGCACCCAGAGCCGGCGTATTGGTGGTGGCGCCACAAAGAATGCCCACCATATCGGGCAGACTCACGGGCAGCACCAGGCACAGGGCAAGCGAGAATACGGTGCCCACGGCGATGACTGCCAGGCTCCAGAGATTGAGCGAGATGCCCTCGTGGCGCATCGAACCGAAGAAGTTAGGACCCACATAGAGACCCAGCACATACACGAACATGGTGAGTCCGAAGCTCTCGGCAAACTCCAGCATGTTCTCGTCGATGGAGAGTCCGAGATGGCCCGCCACGATGCCCACAAAGAATACGAAAGCTATGCCGAGGGAGATTCCCTTGACATGAATCTTGCCCAGGGCAAGACCTAAGGTACAAATCAATGAAAGGATGACGATGCCCTGCACCGCCGAATGCACGTTGATTAAATGATCAAACCACATAATAAATATAAGTTTCTATCTTTTCTCGAGATAATGTTCAATTTTCTAAATTCGGCTGCAAAGGTACATTAAATTAAGAACATCACAAAAGAAAAACGCCCTTTTCTTCTAAATATTTGCAATAAAAGCTGAATTTAAAGCAAAAAACCAAATCTAACTCAAAGTTTTTTTGTACCTTTGCACCCGTTTAAAATAGAAATAGATGAAAGATATTTGTTGTATAGGGCATGTAACCAAAGATAAGATAGTTACCCCAAACAGAACTGTTTACATGGCTGGCGGAACATCGTTCTACTTCGCCTACGCCATCAACCAACTGCCCAAGGATGTGAGCTTTTCGCTCATCACGGCAATGGATCCAACAGAAACAGAGCCTGTAGAAAAGATGCGCCAGGCGGGCATAGAAGTAACCCTCAATCCTTCGCGCAATACCGTCTTCTTCGAGAATATCTACGGAGAAAACCAGAACGAGCGCAAGCAGCGTGTGCTTGCCAAGGCTGATCCATTCACCATCAGACAGCTGGAGCACGTGGAGGCGAAAGTCTATCACCTGGGAAGTCTGCTGAGCGATGATTTCTCGCCCGAGGTAGTGGAATTCCTCTCGCGCAGCGGAAGGGTTTCCATCGACGTGCAGGGCTATCTGCGCGAGGTGAGAGACGAGAAGGTGTATCCGATAGACTGGAAGGATAAGCTGGAAGTGCTGAAGAACACCTACTATCTGAAGGTGAACGAGACGGAGATGGAGACCATCACGGGGCTGAAGGAGCCACGCGAGGCTGCAAAGCTGATACATTCGTGGGGAGTTACCGAGGTAATCATCACGCTGGGCAGCGAGGGTTCTCTGATTTATGTAGATGACACCTTCTACGAGATTCCCGCTTATCCTCCTCACGAGGTGGTGGATGCTACCGGATGCGGCGACACCTATTCTGCCGGTTATCTCTACAAGCGACTGCAGGGTGCCACTCCTACCGAGGCTGGCAAGTTTGCGGCTGCCATGTGCACCATCAAGCTGGAGCATAATGGTCCGTTCAACCGCACCATCCAGGACGTAGAACGCATCATGAAATAAATTTTAGATAATTTATCCTATTATCTTCTTATTTTTGCCTGAATTGGTGTAACTTTGCATCCTATATGGAACAGATTTCACCAATTCAGGCATTATTGCAACAACGCACCCTGCTCCAACTGGAGTATTACACCGAGAAGGAAGCCTTCCGTAAGCTCACCGAACAGATGGGAATGCAGCGCAAGGTGAAACGAGGTGATGCCTGGTTCCCGCTCCGTGTGGGAAAAAGCTTTTATAATTCGCTGAATCAAACAGCCATTGAGGTCTTCCGCACCTCTGATCAGGATATCGAGCACAACTTTGAGTTCGGTCGCCCCGTCATGTTCTTTATGGTCAAGAAGATGGGCAAGAATGAGGACCAGGGCAGAAAAGTTCAAAGTATCAAATATTTTTCTTTTACCGGAACCGTGAGCTATGTGGATGGCGACAGAATGGTGATTACCGTGCCCGACTCTGCCCCATTGCTCGATTTGCAGCAATCTGCGGAGCCTATCGGCGTACAGCTATCCTTTGATGAAACCAGCTACAAGCTGATGTTTGAAGCCTTGGATAGAGTGATGAAGGCAAAGAACAACCGCCTGGCTTATCTCCGCGATTTATTCTATTCGCATCAGAAGGCTGGCAGATTCTCCTTCGAACCAATGAAGTTCCCTTGGCTCAATCCTACCCAGGAAAGGGCTGTGAATGAGGTGCTTTGGGCAAAGGATGTGGCTATTGTTCACGGACCTCCGGGAACCGGAAAGACCACAACCCTGGTGGAAGCCATCAACGAAACCCTGATGCGAGAGAGTCAGGTGCTGGTGTGCGCACAGAGCAATATGGCGGTGGACTGGATTTCTGAAAAATTGGTGGATAGAGGCATAAATGTGCTCCGTATCGGAAACCCTACCCGTGTGAACGACAAGATGCTGGGCTTCACCTACGAGCGCCGTTTCGAGAGTCATCCCGACTATCCGCAGCTCTGGGCTATCCGCAAGGCAATCAGAGAATTAAGGAAAAACAGGAAGAAAGGTAGCGAGAACTATCATCAGAAGATGGATAGGCTGAAGAGCCGTGCCGCCGAAATAGAAATCCGCATCAATTCTGAACTCTTTGGCGAGGCGCGTGTCATCGCCTGCACCCTGGTGGGTTCTGCCCATCGGTTGCTGGAAGGCATGAAGTTCGGCACCCTGTTTATCGACGAGGCAGCCCAGGCTTTGGAAGCCGCCTGCTGGATTCCGATGAAAAGAGCCAGCCGAGTGATTCTGGCGGGCGACCATTGTCAGCTGCCGCCTACCGTGAAGAGTATTGCGGCATTGAGAGCCGGACTGGGCAAGACCCTGATGGAGCGCATTGCCGAAAACAAGCCGGAGGTAGTAACCCTACTGAAGATTCAGTACCGCATGAACGACGAAATCATGCGATTCTCCAGCGACTGGTTCTACGGGGGCAAGGTGGAGAGTGCGCCACAGATCAAATACCGCAGCGTTTTGGATTACGACCATCCGATAACGTGGATTGATACTTCGAACGAGGAGAATCAGATAACGATAGAAGGAGAAGATGCTCCTGAGGATTCTGCATCCACATCATCTTCTGTATCTGCAGCCAATCAGAATTCTGATTTGAACTTCAAGGAACAGTTTGTGGGCGAGAGTTTCGGGCGTATCAATAAGGCGGAAGCCGAGCTTACCCTGCTCACCCTGGCGGAATACTTCACCAAGATAGGCAAGCAGCGGGTATTGAGCGAGAGCATCGACGTAGGCATCATTTCGCCTTATCGTGCCCAGGTGCAGTATCTGAAGAAGCTCATCAAGAAGTATGAATTCTTCAAGCCTTACCGCCGCCTGATAAGCGTGAATACGGTGGATGGTTTCCAGGGGCAGGAGCGCGATGTGATTCTCATCTCCCTGGTACGCTCCAACGATGAGGGCCAGATTGGTTTTCTGAAAGACCTTCGCCGCATGAACGTGGCGATGACGAGAGCCCGAATGAAGCTCATCATCCTGGGCAACAAGGACACGATGACGAAACATCCTTTCTACAAGAAACTGTGGGAGTATGTGGAGGCTATCAACAACAACGAATAAAACAAAGACTATTTTATGCTACAACGAGACTACATACAGCGACTGATTCGCGAGTTTATGGCGGCACTCGAAAGAATGCTCGAAAAGAAAGAGGTGGAGGTGAGACGTGAGAAGATCAGGGAGCTTTACGACCAATACGTAGGCCCTTATGCCTTCTACAGCATCGCCACCATCGAGGATGTGATGAAGGCAATGGCAGGAATTGCCGATGAGGAGAAACGACTCTCCAAGATGGACATGCTTGCTGAACTCTACTATCACGAGGCGGATACCGTGGGACAGCCCACAAGAGACGAACTGCTGAACAAGGCTTTCATGCTCTTCGATTATGTGGAAGCCCACGGAGATACGTTCTCCATCGAGCGCCGTAACAAAATGGCAGAAATCAAACAGAAAGTGGGAAGATAAGGCACGGATTACACGGATTACACGGATTTATGACGCTAATGTAAGTAAAGCGATTATAATCTTATAAAAAATCCGTGTAATCCGTGTAATCCGTGCCTAAAAACTGCAGAGGGCATGTTTTTTAGGCACACCCTCCTCCTTTTTATATTTTAGGATAACAAAAACTAATCATAAAGTTCAATGGTCAAAGCTCAAAGTTCAAAGTCAACAAACGACATGACTATAGGCTCGCCTTTGCGAGCCATCATCAAATTTGCTATTCCGCTGATTCTAGGCTACATCCTTCAACAGATGTATCTCATCATCGATGCCGCCATCGTGGGAAGATGGATTGGCGTAGGGGCTCTTGCGGCTGTTGGCGCATCCAGTTCCATCATGTTCCTCATCATGGGCTTCTGCAACGGCTCCTGTGCCGGTTTTGCCATCCCTATCGCCCAGGCTTTCGGCGCCAAGGATTACGCCAAGATGCGAGCTTACGTAAGCAACAGCATCCGCATCGCCGTGGTGTTTGCCGTGGTCATCACCTTTCTTTCCTGCATCTTCTGCGGAAAGATTCTGCATCTGGTGAATACACCGAAGGAGGTGTTCGATGATGCCTACATCTTCCTGATGCTGCAGTTTGCGGCAATTCCTTTCACCATAGGCTACAATTTGCTCTCCGGTCAGATTCGTGCCTTAGGCAACTCCAAGCAGCCATTCTATTTCCTCATCACCGCCTCCGTCATCAACATCATTCTCGATGGCATTCTGATTCTCGGCATGGGACTGGGCGTAGAGGGTGCGGGCATTGCCACCTGGCTCTCGCAGGGAATCTCCGTGCTGCTCTGTATCTGGTTTATCAAGAAGAAAATGCAGATTCTGATTCCGAAGGGTGAGGAAAGGAAATTCGACAACAAGAAGATAAGCATTCTGCTGAACAACGGCGTTCCGATGGGATTGCAGTTCTCCATTACTGCCATCGGCCTCATCATGCTGCAGAGTGCCAACAACGCTCTGGGAACGGTTTATGTGGCTGCATTTACTGCCTCTATGCGCATCAAATATCTCTTTACCTGCGTATTCGAGAACATCGGAGTAGCGATGGCTACCTATTGCGGTCAGAACCTGGGAGCCAGGAAGTTGGATAGAATCGGTCAGGGCGTAAGGGCTTCCATCAGGATGATGCTGGTTTATTTCGTCTTCACCTTCCTGCTCATCTATCCGTTTGCCGACGAGATGATGATGCTCTTCGTGGATAAGGGCGAGGCGGAAGTGGTAACTTATGCTGCCCAGTTTATGCGCATAGCCAACTATTTCTATCCTTGTCTGGGCTTGCTCACCATCCTGCGCTACAGCATTCAGGGCTTGGGTTACAGCAACCTCTCGATGCTGAGTGGCGTGATGGAAATGATAGCGAGATGTGGCGTGAGTCTCTGGCTGGTACCAGCCCTGGCATGGACGGGTGTCTGCTTCGGCGACCCTGTAGCGTGGGTCATGGCAGATCTCTTCCTCATTCCCGCCTTCCTGTGGCTTTATAAGCATCTGAAGAAGGAGCAAGTCCGATAGGGTATTTTTGACGTTTTAAAAATTTGCATTAAAAAATATTCTGCTAAGGGTTAGGAAAATGAAAATTCGATTGTAATATAGGCAAAAGAAAAGAAATAAAGTAATGCAAATAAACAAAGAAACGATAGAACAGCTCTT
>JAJWLX010000067.1 GCA_021636625.1 Prevotella sp.
AGCTGGTTTAGAGCATCTGCCTTACAAGCAGAGGGTCGGCGGTTCGAATCCGTCAGCGCCCACAGGGGTGTTCCCTGTGATTCACATTTGTGGTTGCAGGGATTTTTTTTTAGGGCGCTTAGCTCAGCTGGTTTAGAGCATCTGCCTTACAAGCAGAGGGTCGGCGGTTCGAATCCGTCAGCGCCCACAGGGGTGTTCCCTGTGATTCACATTTGTGGTTGCAGGGATTTTTTTTTAGGGCGCTTAGCTCAGCTGGTTTAGAGCATCTGCCTTACAAGCAGAGGGTCGGCGGTTCGAATCCGTCAGCGCCCACCAGGTTAAAAGGTCTTTCAACAATCGTTGGAAGACCTTTTTTGTTTTAATTAAAGCTAAATAATTCATAGTTTTTCTGTTTTCTCGTAGGAATTCATTAACTTTGCACCCTATATAAATAATACGTATTGTTATGAATTTAGATTTATTGACTGCCATATCACCTATAGATGGTCGTTACAGGGGAAAAACAGAGCAACTCGCCAACTACTTTTCAGAGTATGCTCTCATTCGTTATCGTGTTCGAGTAGAGATAGAGTATTTCATTACTTTATGTGAGTTACCATTGCCACAGTTGGCTTCTTTCGATCAGTCGCTGTTTGAGCGTTTGCGTGACATCTATCGTAAATTTAACGAGAACGATGCTCAGCGTGTGAAAGACATTGAGAAGGTTACCAACCACGATGTGAAAGCTGTTGAGTATTTCATCAAGGAAGAGTTTGACAAGATTGGTGGCTTGGATGCCTACAAGGAGTTTATCCACTTCGGTTTGACATCTCAGGACATCAACAACACCAGTGTGCCTCTTTCTGTGAAGGAAGCTCTGGAGGAGTGCTTCTGCCCTCAGGTAGAAGAGCTGATTGCCCAGCTTCAGACTTATGCTGATGAGTGGAAGGATGTACCTATGTTGGCTAAGACCCATGGTCAGCCTGCATCTCCTACCCGTTTGGGCAAGGAAATCATGGTTTATGTATATCGTCTCACCGAGCAGCTTGATTCATTGAAGGCTTGCAAGTTTACAGCTAAGTTTGGTGGTGCTACCGGTAACTACAATGCTCATCATGTAGCTTATCCAGAGTATGACTGGAAAGCTTTCGGCAACAAGTTCGTCAGCGAGAAGCTGGGCTTGGAGCGTGAGCAATATACTACTCAGATCAGCAACTATGATCATCTGGGTTCCATCTTTGATGCCATCCGCAGAATCAACACCATCATCATCGACTTGGACCGTGACTTCTGGATGTACATCTCTATGGATTACTTCAAGCAGAAGATCAAGGCTGGTGAGGTAGGTTCCAGCGCTATGCCACACAAGGTGAACCCTATTGATTACGAGAACAGTGAGGGTAACCTCGGTATTGCCAATGCCATCCTCCAGTTCCTGGCACAGAAGCTCCCGGTTAGCCGTCTGCAGCGCGACCTTACTGACAGCACCGTACTCCGTAACATCGGTGTTCCTCTCGGTCATAGCGTCATCGCCATCCAGAGCACATTGAAGGGCTTGCGTAAGCTCATCCTCCATGAGGAGAAGTTGCAGGAAGATTTGAATAATACCTGGGCTGTAGTAGCTGAGGCTATCCAGACCATCCTTCGCCGTGAGGCTTATCCACATCCATACGAGGCATTGAAGGCGCTCACCCGCACCAATACCCATATGACAGAGGAGACCATTCATGAGTTTATCAAGGGATTGAATGTAAGTGATAGCGTGAAGGCCGAATTGATGGCTATCACTCCTAGCAATTACACCGGTATTTAATCAAAAAGCAGTTTCCCTAACGGGCAGCCAAGGATATATCAAGACATATCATATATAACATAATTAATAATAATAGATTTATTAACCCGGCCGTGAGGCTTTTATATTGAATAAATTATGGATTCAGAGTTCGAAAACAAACCACAGAGTCAATCGTCTGAGAGCGAGAACACCCGAGAGGGCTTCAACGCAGGCGGTTATCAGAAGAGTTATCGTAGTGTAGGTCGCACACAGCGTCCACGTATTAACAGTCATCGCCCATCATTCAACAGCGATAGAAGTAGCAGCAGTAGCGAGGGTGGCTTCCGTCCGGAAGGCTTCGGTGCTGGCTTGCAGAGCAGTTCTACCAGCTCTAGCAGCGAGCGTCCACAGCGCAGCTATGGTAGCAGCCGTGGCAGCTATGGCAGCCGTCCACAGCAGGGTGGCTACAACAGCCGTGGTGGCTATAACAGCAACCGTGGTGGTTACAATGGTCGTCCTCAGCAGGGTGGCTATGGCAGCCGTCCACAGCAGGGGGGCTACAACAGTCGTCCTCGTTTCAATAATAACGCAGAAGGTGACGATCAGCATCCATCAACTGGTGGCTATCAGCCACGTCAGCAGGGTGGTTACAATGGTCGTCCTCAGCAGGGTGGCTATGGCAGCCGTCCTCAGCATGGCGGTTACAACAGCCGTCCTCAGCATGGTGGCTACAACAGCAACCGTGGTGGTTATGGCCGTCCTCAGCAGGGTGGTTACAATAGCAACCGTGGTGGCGGCTATGGTCGTCCACAGGGTGGTGGCTATGGCAACAACCGTGGTGGTGGCTTCCGTCAGCACACTCCAGGATACGATCCAAATGCTAAGTATAGCATGAAGAAGCGTATCGAATACAAGGAGGAGAATATCGACCCAACAGAGCCATTGCGCTTGAATAAGTTCCTTGCCAATGCTGGTGTCTGCTCTCGCCGTGAGGCTGATGAGTTCATCCAGGCTGGTCTGGTAACTGTCAATGGTCAGGTAGTTACCGAGTTGGGTACCAAGATTCTTCGCACCGACGAGGTGAAGTTCCATGATGCTGTAGTATCTTTGGAGAAGAAGGTATATGTATTGCTCAACAAGCCAAAGGATTACGTGACAACCAGCGACGATCCTCAGCAGCGCAAGACTGTGATGGACCTCGTAAAGGATGTATGCCCTGAGCGTATCTATCCTGTAGGTCGTCTCGACCGTAACACAACAGGTGTACTCCTGTTGACCAACGATGGTGACCTGGCTTCTAAGCTGACTCACCCTAAGTTCTTGAAAAAGAAGGTATATCATGTACACCTCGACAAGAACCTCACTGCTCACGATATGCAGCAGATCAGCGAGGGTATCACTTTGGAAGATGGCGAGATCAAGGCAGATGCAGTAGCTTATGCTGACGAGCGTGACAAGTCACAGGTAGGTATCGAGATTCACAGCGGTAAGAACCGTATCGTTCGCCGTATCTTCGAGAGCCTCGGCTATCGTGTAACCAAGCTCGACCGTGTACAGTTTGCAGGTTTGACCAAGAAGAATCTCCGTCGCGGTGACTGGCGCTTCCTTACTGAGAAGGAAGTAGATATGCTCCGTATGGGTGCTTTTGAATAAGGATAATAAGATATAATAAGAAAGGAGACTATCTGTTTAGTCTCCTTTTTAACCTATTAATTAACAATGGAAAAAGTAAAAAGAACTAAAGTCGTTGACTTGCTCAAAAGCACTGCCTACGACTCAATCGTGAATGTTAAGGGATGGGTTCGTACCCATCGTAGTAGCAAAGCAGTCGATTTTATCGCTCTTAACGATGGTTCTACTATTAATAATATTCAGATAGTAGTCGACCCATCAAAGGTCGATGAGAATCAGCTCCGTCAGATTACTACCGGTGCTTGTATCAGTGCCGTAGGTACGCTGGTAGAAAGCCAGGGTGCCGGACAGAGTGTTGAAATCCAGTGCGAGAGCATCGAGATTTACGGTCTCTGCGGCAGCGACTATCCTATGCAGAAGAAGGGACAGAGCTTCGAGTACATGCGTCAGTATGCTCACCTCCGTCTCCGTACCAATACTTTTGGTGCCGTAATGCGTATCCGCCACAACATGGCGATGGCTATCCACACCTACTTCCACGAGCATGGATATTTCTATTTCAATACTCCTCTCATCACAGCCAGCGACTGCGAGGGTGCAGGTCAGATGTTCCAGGTTACAACCAAGAACCTCTACAACCTGAAGAAGACAGAGGATGGCAAGATTGACTATTCTGATGATTTCTTCGGCAAGCAGACTTCCCTGACCGTTTCTGGTCAGTTGGAGGGTGAGCTCGGTGCTACAGCACTTGGCGCCATCTACACCTTCGGTCCAACCTTCCGTGCAGAGAACAGTAATACTCCTCGCCACTTGGCTGAGTTCTGGATGGTAGAGCCTGAGGTTGCTTTTTTGGATATGGATGGTTTGATGGAGCTGGAGGAAGACTTCATCAAGTACTGTATCCGTTGGGCATTGGAGCATTGCAAGGACGATCTTGCTTTCTTGAACAAGATGATAGACAAGGGCCTGATTGCCCGTCTGGAAGGCGTATTGAATTCCGACTTCGTTCATCTTCCATATACCGAGGGTATCCGCATCCTTCAGGAGGCTATTGCCAACGGCAAGAAGTTTGAGTTCCCATGCGAGTGGGGTGATGACCTGGCTTCAGAGCATGAGCGTTTCCTCGTAGAGGAGCACTTCAAGCGCCCGGTTATCATGACCAACTATCCTAAGGCTATCAAGGCATTCTATATGAAGATAGACGAGGAGGAGAGTGGTTTCGGCGGCAAGAGCGGTCAGACCGTTCAGGGTACCGACGTACTGTTCCCACAGATTGGTGAGATTATCGGTGGTTCTGTCCGTGAGGAGAGCTATGACAAGCTGATGGGTGAGATTGAGGCTCGCAACATCCCTATGAAGGATATGAACTGGTATCTTGATACCCGTAAGTACGGTTCATGCCCACATGCAGGTTTCGGTCTCGGTTTCGAGCGTCTGATCCTCTTCGTAACCGGTATGCAGAACATCCGCGACGTGATTCCTTTCCCACGTACACCAAAGAATGCAGAGTTCTAATCTTCGTTGATATCAACGAAAACAGAATATAGGATAAGCGAGGCTTCTTTTTCAGAGGTCTCGCTTTTATTTTGTCAGCCAGGCGCTTATTTTACCGACTAAGCTCTGGGTTTTGCTTATTTTTACATCTTTTCTTCCTCATTCTCATTATTTTATTGTACCTTTGCACCTAAAAATATAAAATCGTAAGAAAAATGGGAAAGATTATATTGACGGGCGACCGTCCTACAGGTAAACTTCACCTGGGTCACTACATCGGCTCATTGCAGCGCCGAGTACAACTTCAGAACGCTGGCGACTTCGACAGAATGTTCGTATTCATGGCCGACGTTCAGGCTTTGACAGATAACGCTGACAATCCTGAGAAAATCCGCCAGAACATTACAGAGGTAGCACTCGATTATCTTTCTGCGGGTCTCGACCCACAGAAGTGTACACTCTATATCCAGAGTATGATTCCTGAGTTGGCTGAGTTGACTACCTACCTGATGAACCTCATCTCTGTATCTCGCGTTCAGCGTAACCCAACCGTGAAGACTGAGATCAAGATGCGTAACTTCGAGGCAAACATTCCGCTCGGTTTCTTCTGCTATCCTGTGAGTCAGGCTGCCGACATCACCGCTTTCAAGGCTACAACCGTGCCTGCCGGTGAGGACCAGGAGCCTATGCTGGAGGTAACCCGCGAGTTGGTTCGCCGTTTTAACCAGACTTATGCACCTGTTTTGGTAGAGCCAGAGATTCTGCTTCCTGAGATTGCCTGCTGCCGTCGTCTTCCAGGAACTGACGGTAAGGAGAAGATGAGTAAGAGTCTCGGTAACTGTATCTACATGAGCGATGACGAGAAGACCGTTTGGAAGAAGGTGAAGAAGATGTCTAACGGTGAGCCACGTATGAGCATGGAAGAGCCGGGACATCTGGAGGGTAATGCCGTGTTCACTTATCTTGAGGCATTCTCTACTCCTGAGGACTTCGCTGAATTCTGGCCTGAGTTCAAGACTTTGGATGAGTTGAAGGAGCAGTATGTGAAGGGTGGTATCGGTGATGGTACCTGCAAGAAATTCCTCAACAGCGTCATCAACAAGATGCTTGACCCAATCCGTGCCCGCCGTCATGAGTTTGAGCAGGATATTCCTGAGGTATTCAATATCCTGAAGAAGGGTAGCGAGGATGCCCGCGAGTTTGCAGCCCAGACCATGGACGAGGTTCGCAAGGCGATGCGCATCGACTACTTCAGCGATGCTGCCTATATTGAGGAGCAGGCTGCGAAGTTTAGAATTTAATACTTATCACTTAAACACCGGAATAAGTGAATAAACGAATATTGCAATTAGCGGTACCGTCGATAATATCCAATATCACGGTACCGCTTTTGGGTTTGGTAGATGTCGCCATCGTCGGACATATCGGCGATGCAGCGTATATCGGAGCCATTGCCGTGGGATCGATGCTCTTCAATGTCATCTACTGGCTCTTCGGATTTCTGAGGATGGGAACCAGCGGAATGACCTCGCAGGCTTTGGGCAGGAGAGATTTTGCCGAGGTGGTGAGACTCCTGATTCGCTCCCTGGGCATTGGCGTGGGGATAGGACTCCTCTTCTTTATCCTTCAGCGATGGATTATCGGATGCGGATTGTGGGCGATGTCGCCAGAGGCGGATGTCGTGGAACTGGCTCGCAGATACTGCTATGTCTGCATCTGGGGAGCTCCCGCCGTGCTCGGACTCTATGGATTCACGGGCTGGTATATCGGTATGCAGAACACGCGCATTCCGATGGTGGTATCGCTCTCTCAGAATGTGGTGAACATCGTAGCCTCTCTGGTGCTCGTCTTCGTCTGCAGGATGACGGTAGAAGGTGTGGCACTCGGAACGGTCATCGCCCAATGGTGGGGATTCCTGATGGCATGCGTGCTCTATCGGCTCTACTATCGCCGGCTGGGCAAGTATGATTATCGCCAGCATCTCTTTGATTCCGAACCGCTGAAGCGGTTTTTCTCCCTGAACAGCGACATTTTTCTCCGTACTGTATGTCTGGTGGCTGTAAACCTCTTCTTTACGGCAGCCGGTTCCCGCGAGAGTACGCTGGTGCTGGCAGTGAATACCCTGCTGATGACGCTCTTTACCATCTTCTCTTATTTCATGGATGGTTTTGCGTATGCGGCAGAGGCTTTGAGCGGCAAGTATTATGGAGCCGGGAATAGGGAGGCGTTCCGGGAAGTGGTAAAGCGGACGATGGGTTTCGGCGTCGTGGTGGCGATTCTTTTCACCTTATTATATATAGTGGGTGGAGAAAACTTTCTCTCTTTGCTGACCAGCGACAAGCAGGTGGTGGCGGCAGCGGGAGCGTATCTGGGATGGGCGGTGCTTATTCCGCTGGCAGGTATGTCGGCATTTGTCTTCGATGGTATCTTTGTGGGCATCACCCAGTCGAAGTCTATGCTTTGTTCCACCGCTGTAGCTTCTGCTTCATTCTTCGGAATGTATTTCGCCCTTCATCCTTTGTTGGGCAATCACGCCCTGTGGCTTGCCTTTATTCTCTACCTCGTTTTGAGGGGTATCGTATTATTCGTCATTTACCGTAGAAAACTGCGGTAAATGACGAATTGTGTTTTAATGGGATATAATACTAGAAATAATGCACATTCTTCTCGAAAAATTGCACACTTGAAATATTGTGTGCGCATTTTATGGAAAAACTACATTAATTTAGTTTAAAACTTACGCTTTTATTCTTTTTCTTAGCATAATTTTCGTACTTTCGCAGAATAAAACTTTAAAATATATAGAGTAAAATGACAGCAGAAGAGTATTATCAGGAAGGAAATGCCTGGCGAAAGCAAGGCGACTTCAAGCGTGCCCTCGACAGCTATATGGAGGCGATAGCTCTCGATCCGGAGAGTCCTGCCGTGGCAGCCAAGGAGATGCTGGATGATATCATGAGCTTTTATTGCAAAGACTACTACAATCCATAACAACCGACATGTGGACAGCAGGAGCTTTGTTTACTCCAAGGGTAAAGATAATTAGTAAGAAATTAGAATATGAGTAAGATTAAAGGGGCTATTGTAGTCGACACCGGGCGTTGCAAGGGATGCTCGCTCTGTGTGGAGGCGTGTCCTCAGCATGTCATCGCATTGGCAGAGAAAAAAGTCAATGTGCATGGTTACCGTTATGTAGAGGCAGTTGTACCTGATGCGTGTGTTGGTTGCACTTCGTGCGCCATCGTGTGTCCGGACGGCTGTATCACAGTTTATCGTAAGAAGGAGGACTAAATAATGGCAAATCAGGAAGTTACATTAATGAAAGGCAATGAGGCGATAGCCCATGCCTGTATCAGATGTGGTGCGGATGGCTTCTTCGGCTATCCTATCACACCTCAGAGTGAGATTATAGAGACGCTGGCTCTGCTCAAGCCTTGGGAGACATCGGGTATGGTGGTTCTCCAGGCAGAGAGTGAGGTGGCGGCTATCAATATGGTTTATGGTGGCGCCGGCGCCGGTAAGCGTGTCATCACTACCTCATCCAGTCCGGGTGTGGCTTTGATGCAGGAGGGTATCTCCTATATGGCAGGTGCTGAGATTCCGGGTGTCATCGTCAACGTGCAGCGTGGCGGTCCGGGACTGGGTACCATCCAGCCATCTCAGAGTGACTATTTCCAGGCTACCCGCGGCGGTGGTAACGGCGACTACAATGTCATCGTGCTGGCTCCTGCTTCTGTTCAGGAGATGGCAGATTTTGTGGATCTTGCCTTCACCCTCGCCTTCAAGTACCGTAACCCGGCGATGATTCTGAGCGATGGTGTGATCGGACAGATGATGGAGAAGGTGGTTTTGCCACCTATGAAACCTCGTCGTACCGAGGAGGAGATTGCCAGGGAGTGTCCTTGGGCTACCATCGGTCGTCCCAAGAGTCGCCCGGTCAACATTATGACCTCTCTCGAACTCAAGCCAGAGGTAATGGAGGAGCGCAATCTCGCCCTTCAGGCGAAGTATCAGAAGATTCGTGACAACGAAGTAAGATATGAGATGGAGCAGATGGAGGATGCCGACTATGTAATCGTAGCCTTCGGTAGTGCGGCACGTATCGCCGAGAAGAGCATCGAGAGTGCGCGTGAGCAGGGCATCAAGGTTGGATTGTTCCGTCCTATCACCCTCTGGCCTTTCCCTGAAAAGGAGATTCATGAACTCGCCAAGACCAAGAAGGGCATTCTGGTTGTAGAGATCAATGCAGGTCAGATGGTTCAGGATGTGCGACTGGCTGTGAATGGTCAGACTCCTGTGGAGCACTTTGGTCGTCTGGGCGGTATCGTACCGGAGCCGGAGGAAATCGTTGAAGCATTAAAGAAGTTAATAAAATGAATGATATAATTTCACCAGAGAATCTGGTATATAAGAAGCCTACGCTGATGAACGATACCCCGATGCACTATTGCCCGGGCTGTTCGCATGGCGTAGTTCATAAGCTCGTTGCCGAGGTCATCGAGGAGATGGGCATGGAGGATAAGACAGTGGGCGTTTGTCCGGTGGGCTGTGCCGTCTTCGCTTACCGCTATTTGGATATCGACTGGCAGGAGGCTGCCCATGGCCGTGCACCTGCTGTGGCTACGGGCATCAAGCGTCTGTGGCCAGACCGTCTCGTCTTCACCTATCAGGGTGATGGCGACCTGGCGTGCATTGGTACCTGCGAGACCATCCACGCCCTGAACCGTGGCGAGCATATTGCCATTATCTTCATCAACAATGCCATCTATGGTATGACGGGTGGACAGATGGCTCCAACCACCCTGTTGGGTCAGAAGACCGCCACCTGTCCTTATGGACGAGAGGCTGATCTTCATGGTTATCCACTGAACATCACCGAACTTGCCAGCCATCTGCAGGGTACCTGCTACGTAACCCGCCAGAGTGTGGAGACCGTGGCAAGCATCAAGAAGGCAAAGAAGGCAATCCGCAAGGCTTTCGAGGCAAGTATGCAGGGCAAGGGTTCCAGCCTGGTAGAAATTGTTTCTACCTGCAACAGCGGCTGGAAGCTCTCACCTGTTGAGGCAAACAAGTGGATGGAAGAGAATATGTTTAAGCAGTATCCTAAGGGTGACCTGAAGGATACAACAAATTTGTAAGAACAATGAAGACAGAAATCATTATATCCGGTTTTGGTGGTCAGGGCGTCCTTTCGATGGGAAAGATCCTGGCTTACTCAGGACTGATGGAGGACAAGGAGGTGACCTGGATGCCTGCTTACGGACCGGAGCAGCGTGGCGGTACTGCCAATGTAACGGTCATCGTGAGCGACAGCCGCATCTCTTCGCCTATCCTGAGCCATTACGATGTAGCCATCGTGCTCAATCAGCCATCGCTCGATAAGTTTGAGCCGAAGATCAAGCCAGGCGGCATCCTGATTTATGATGGTTATGGCATCATGAATCCACCTCAGCGCAAGGACATCACCGTTTATCGCATCGATGCGATGGACAAGGCTGCCGAGATGAAAAACTCTAAGGTGTTTAACATGATTGTTTTGGGCGGACTGCTGAAGGTTTGCCCAGTGGTGAGCACCGATGGTTTGAACAAGGCACTCTTCAAGTCGTTGCCAGAGCGCCATCATAACCTGATTCCACTGAATATGAAGGCTGTGGAAGAGGGTATGAAAATCATCGAGAAAGTAGAACGATAAGTTTTAAAATAGTACGCTAAGTTAGAGACAATAGGTCGATAGCTTAGCGGACTGATATTAATCATTTATAGATAAGCCGTATGACTAAAAAATCCAACTATCTATTATCCCTTTTCGGGGCATTATTGCTTGCATCTCCGATTCAGGCTCAGAACCTGTTGCCAAAACCGCAGCAGGTTACGATGGGCAAGGGCGTGTTTAACACCAGCGACGGTGTGAAAGTAGAAAACCAGGTAGGCGCTGATGCTGAGAACATCTATACCAAGGCATGGAATGCCAAGGTGAACGATGCTGCCAAGCGGGTGGTGAAGTTCACCAAGCTTGCCAACGCCTCTTCGCCGGAAGCATACAAGTTGCATGTGGCAACTGATGCCATTGAAATCTGTGCCGCCAGCAGCGAGGGTTTCCTCCGTGCCTGGCAGACCATGGAGCAGCTTACTACCAAGAAGGGCATCGCATGCTGCGACATCGTGGATGCACCTGCCTACAAGTGGCGTGGCTTGATGCTCGATGTTTCCCGTCATTTCTTCCCTATTTCCTTCCTCAAGAAGCAGATTGATGTGATGTCGGAGTATAAGTTCAACCGTCTCCATATCCATCTGACCGATGCTGCCGGATGGCGCATTGAAATCAAGCGTTATCCTCGACTCAACAACTTTGCCGCCTGGCGTTCGGGTAAATTGTGGAAAGACTGGAATGCCAATGGCAACAAGTATCTGGAGCAGGGCAGTGAGGGTGCCGAGGGTGGTTACTATACCCAGGATGAACTTCGCGATCTGGTGAAATATGCTGCCGAGCGTGGCATCACCATCGTTCCGGAAATCGAGATGCCGGGTCATTCAGAGGAGGTGCTTACTGCCTATCCAGAGTTATCCTGTACCCATGAGCCATACAAGCAGGCAGATTTCTGTCCGGGCAATATCGGAACCTACGATTTCCTGGAGAATGTCTTGAAAGAGGTGATGGATATCTTCCCTTCTCATTACATTCATGTGGGTGGCGATGAGGCTGCCAAGAAGTCATGGGGAAGTTGTGCCCTCTGTCAGAAGAAGATGAAGGAGCTGGGCATCGACCATGTGGATGGATTGCAGGCTCATCTGATTTCCCACATGGGCAAGTTCCTGAACGAGCATGGCAGACAGCTCGTGGGATGGGACGAGGTGATTGCCGGAAATCTCTCCAAGAATACCACCGTGATGGTTTGGCGTGGCACCGAACTGGCACACGAGGCGATCAAGCATGGCTATGATGTAGTGATGTCGCCGGGAGCTTACTGCTACTTCGATATGTATCAGGATGCGCCGGGCACCCAGCCTGTGGCAAATGGCGGTTTCATTCCTACCGAGAAGGTGTATAGCTACGTGCCGGGAAACGATCTTCCAGAGGCAGAGCGCAATATGATTACGGGTGTTCAGGCGAACCTCTGGACCGAGCATATTCCTACTCCAGAGTATGCCGAGTATATGCTTTATCCTCGTGCCTTGGCTCTGGCTGAGATAGGATGGAACGGAACCAAGACCAAGAACTATCCTGAGTTCAAGACCCGTGCCTTGGCGCAGGTGGAACATCTGAAGGCTGAAGGCGTAAATCCATTCGAGCTGAAGAAGGAGATAGGTGAGCGCAAGGAGAAGATGAAGCCGGTGCAGCACAAGGCTGTGGGTGCCAAGGTTACCTATAACCATTCTTACAACCGCTATTATCCGGCAGCTGGTGAACAGACGCTGGTGGATGGCAATATGGGCGGTTGGGCTCATGGCGACGGTCGCTGGCAGGGCTTTATCGGCAAGGATTGCTTCGATGTAACCATCGACCTCGGTAAAACTACCAAGATCAGCAGCGTAGGCACCGACTTCATGCAGAGCAGCGGTCCTGAGATTTTCTATCCTTCTCAATATACGGTATCAGTTAGTGAGGATGGCAAGAACTTCACCCAGGTATTCGACAAGAAGTATGAGTCGAGCAAGGAGCCGATTCTGGACTTCAAGACACTTGCTTGGAAGGGTAGCAAGACAGCCCGCTATATCCGTGTTCAGGCGAAGCCAAGCAGCTTCGGCGGCTGGCTGTTTGTTGATGAGATAATCGTGAAATAATACGCCCTGAACCAACGGTCACCGGCCGAAGGGAAAGTCATCATGTGTGTAGGTCAGGGAGCCTGGGAGGAAGAACTGCTTTACAGTACCCGTCAGATGGATGCCTTGCTCAAGGAGAAGAATGTCCCTGCCTGGGTAGACTACTGGGGGGCATGACGTAGATCATGACTGGGCTTGGTGGCGCAAGCAGATTGTTTATTTCATGCAGCATCTTCTGACTGATTCAGAAGTGGACTATGTTATTTAGGAAATTGATATGATTGAAATTAGACATATTGAAGAGAAGGACCAGCAACAGTTGGCTGCCATATATGAACGTCATGGCTTCAGGCATATTCCTCTGCGCCTTGGTGACTCAGGACATACCGCCACCACTATATTTATGGTCAAGGAGTTGTAGGACAACGTCTGCGAATGTTGCCTCTTTAAATCACAACTGCAAAATAGAATCTCCAGAGAGAAATCGAGTAGCTTATGCTCCTTGATTTCTCTCTTTTTTTGTTTTGTTTGATCAATTAAGTGACGTTTGGGATTTCAAATTAACCGTTATTGTGATGCCTTGCGATGATGGGAAGCAACAGATGAGTGGAAAAACTGGGATATAGAAAATGGTGATGATTACTTTATTCACTGAGATCTGCAGGATATTTGGCAGTTGCTTGTTGAATTCGCGGAATTCGCGCGAATGAAAAGAGTGTTAAAAGCGTTAAAACTTGGAAAAACGGACAAAATTACGTCTAAATCCCTTGGAAAAACGGACGGAATATAGTACTTTTGTATTGGAAAAACGGACAAAATGCATCCGTTTAATATTAGAAAAGAGGACAAAAAATGATTAAGCGTAAGATAGACAGATATTTAGCTGACTTTTTCGATACCCATAAGAAAGCGTTGATGTTGACAGGAGCAAGACAGATAGGAAAAACATATTCTATCCGTCGTTTCGGTCATGAACATTTTGAAAGATTCGTTGAAATCAATTTCATTGAAAATCCGGGTTTGGTAAAGGTCTTCAGCAAGGCGAAGAACTGTCAAGACATCTTGTTGCGTCTCTCCACAGTGACCAGCCAGGATTTAATAAAGGGTAATACCCTTGTGTTTTTTGATGAAGTGCAGGAATGCCCGGAAATTGTAACTGCCATCAAGTTTTTGGTGGAGGAGGGGAGTTATCGCTATATTTTAAGTGGTAGCTTATTGGGTGTGGAAATTAAGAATCTCCGTTCAGCTCCAGTGGGATATATGGATGTGAAAGATATGTATCCGCTTGATTTTGAAGAGTTTGCAACTGCCGTTGGTATCAACGATAGAATTATAGATGTTTTGAGGAAACATTTTACAGAAGGGACGTCTGTAGATGAATTCATCCATGAAAAGATGATGGAGGTATTCCGCCTTTATCTTATTGTAGGTGGAATGCCTGCAGCTGTTGATAAATATCTGGCTACTAATAATCTGCAAGATGTAATGGCAGAGCAGCAGGCTATCATACGTCTTTATAAGCAGGATATAGCGAAATATGACCCTGACCATAAATTGTATATTCAAGAAATCTTTGACAGGATTCCTGCTGAGCTTGATGCCAAGAACAAGCGTTTCATATTGAAGAACCTGAATGAAAACATCAAGTTTTCACGTTATCAGAATAGTTTCTTGTGGTTGAAGGATGCTGGTGTAGCTTTGCCGGTATATAATGTTGAGGAGCCTACTGTGCCTTTGATTTTGTCGAGCTCCCGAAATTTATTCAAGCTGTTTATGGCAGACATTGGTCTTTTGGCAAGTCTTTATGCAGATGGCATCCAGCTGAAGATTTTGGATAACGAACCGTCCATCAACTTTGGTTCGATATATGAGAATGCGGTGGCACAAGAACTCCAGGCGCATGGCTTCCAGTTGTATTATTATAACAACAAGCGGCAGGGTGAACTGGATTTTGTGATAGAGCAAAATGGTGAGGCGTTGCCTTTAGAGGTTAAATCGGGCAAGGATTATGAGCGTCACAAAGCGCTTACGAATGTGATGAACTCTACAACCTATCAGATTTCAAAAGCCTATGTGTTGTGTAACGATAATGTGAAGAAGGTGGGAAAAATCACTTATCTCCCTATTTATATGCTGATGTTTATCAAGAATGAACAGAAACTTCCTACCCAATACACCCTTGATTTAAGCGGACTGGTTTAAGGAGTTGGTTTAACTAACCTTTAAATTTTGGAGTACCTTTTGATTGTGAGAATTGGTACGAAAGAAACAACTGAAGAATGGATGAGTAGGGATGATGTAGATGGGGAAGGTGACAACAAACTAAAAGCGTAAACCTGATTTTACTTAGGCTTACGCTTTTGCATGTTGTAGTTCTTTGAAGATCTTCCCCTTTTGGTCTTTATATGGATAATCTCCAATGTTCTGTTAGTTTATCCATCCAAGCAGGGACACCAGATAGGCGTTCCAGTTGATGGCAATCTCGTTTGAGGCATAGCTGCCGACGTTATCCTGGTAGGATTCATCTGGTATGTTGGAAGCATAGGCTGGTACGAATTCTGCATCTTCCTGTCCCTTGTTGGCTCCTCCAGCCACCAGACCAGGTACTGGCTCCTTGATATTGTCGGCTGCAGAGATACGGTGGTGGATATTCATGACCCTCTGGGTGCCGAAGCCTGTCAGGTAGCAATAGCCTGTGGCGTTACGTCCAAAGAAATAGTCTAAGGTAGAAAGGGCGGCTTGTCTATACTTGCTGTCCTTTGTCAGGGCATACTCGTACATTTGGGCAATGCCTCTTCCCAGGCAGCTTTCTGAGTTGCTTCCCCAGTGGAAGTCTTGGGCGCTGTTGCCGAAGATACTGTGGAAAGAAGAGGTTGCCAGTTCTTGGATATCCTCATCACATTTTTCCTTTAGGGATTCTTTGAGCACTTCCATAGGGAGCTTGCCGGCATCAGGTGTGCCAAGGAGTTCCTGGTTTACCCATTGGAAGATGCCCAGACCTGCCACGTTACCCCAGGATGGAATGCTGAATTCATCTGGAACAAACTGTTTTGCCTGTTCCAGGTAGGATGTTTCAGAAGTCGTGAAGTATAGTTCTGTAGCTGCCCAGAAAAACTCGTCTTCGGTGTGGTTGTCACCATAACCTCCCGTATGGATGGCTGGCGAGAATTTCTTGTTGTTTCCATCCTGGTCGTAATAGACAGTGGGGTGTTTAACAGCCCATGCGTATGCTTTTTCTGCTGATTCTATGGCTTGTTGGCAGAAGCATTGGAACTCAGGGAATTTTTGGTAGATTCTGGCGGCCAGTGCCATGGTGGCAGCAAAGTCGAGAGTAGCGGTGGTGGTTTTCTGTACCACATAACGTTGCTGCTTGCAGTCTTCTGGCATCACGAATCCCTCAAAGTTAGGGGTGGTGAGTTTATGATATACTCCTCCATCGGTTGGATCCTGCATGGTGAGCATCCACTCCAGGTTATACATCATCTCATCCAGGATATCCGGTATCTTATTGTCGGATTCCGGAATTTGAAGATTGAGAGAATTGAATCTATCCTGATGGAGCTGGTAGGACTGCAGAATCAGTCCGAGGGTAAATCCTGAATTGACGATATACTTGTTATAGTCGCCAGCATCGTACCATCCCTTGGGAGAAGAGATGATGGTTCCCGCCGGTCTTTTAGGGCTTGCTGCCGAAGGATGCACCATGACATGAGTGTCCAGGTGAGCTGCCGGCCGTGCATACTCGCCAGCATACTTTCTTTCCAAGCTCTCCCCAGAACGCTGATAGTAGTAGCCTTTGATGGATGCTTTCAAGGCTTCCGTATAGGGATTGCTGGAAATGATGAAGCTTTGTTGATGTCTTCCTGCTACCAGGGTATACCTGCCAGGCTTGGTGATAGAGGAGAAGTCTATCTCCTGGCGGAACTTGCTGGAGAATGGGGATTTCTTGGTGGTTGCATGTTTGGTGCGCCAGACGGTTTTACCCTTTTGGTCTCTGATGAGGAAGCTTTTGGTCTTTGCCTCCGGCTCTATGGTTGCTATCTTGTTTTCATGGGTCAAATAGCCAACCTGGTTAACCTTGATGGGATTCTTCACTGAAGAAGCTGGCATCGTTACTGCTGTCAGCAGCGCCATAGTGGTTAAGATTACTTTTTTCATTTTTCCTTGTTTTTAAAGTGTTATTGTTGTTTTATGCTTATTGTCTGCAAAGATAGTTATTTTAGTTGGAAATTGTTTCTGTTTTCATAAGATTTTTACTCATTTGTGTTGCTTTTCCTTGATTTTGTGATGGTTGGGTATGTTATTTAAATGTTTTTGCGCTATGAAGATAAGCAGAAAGAAAATTATTCGCAGGGCTGTGAGGGAGTTTTACCTTGTTCAAAAGAAGATATTCAGATGCCGGGAATGTGGGTACGAGACCGAAATATATGAGGGACGTGGTTTCATGGGGCAGCACATAGAAGCCATGTCTTGTCCCGATTGCAGGAACATAGTACCTCTAGTGGTGGGTGGAGTGAATTCTTTTCTAAACCTGTTTTTCAATCCATGCCATCAATACCGCTACTGCATATTGCTGTTCTTCTCCTGTCAGCTGTCTTCCGGCAGGTATATGATGCCATTTGAAGAAACATCCACGGCAGCAGCAGCCTGTAGCATGCTGGGCTATAAATACAGGATGCCCTCTCATCGGTGTCTGCTTGCCGTCATTGGGAATTACGGCAGGAGCAAGGCGTTTGGCAACGAAATCCTCTGCATGCTTACGGATGGTTTCCAAGCCCTTTTCTGCAATATATTCCTTATCCCTCTTCGAAAGGTGAAAACGGCTGCGGAATGCTGATTTGGAAAGTCTTTCAAACAGACTTGTCAAGTCATACTCTTTGTCTGGAGATGTATGGTTTTCCTTGTTTTCTGAAGAGACGGAATCTTTCAGATGATCCTCTTTCTCCTCAGGAAACAGATTGAGTTCTACATATCTGGCATGGTTTGCCCTTGAATCTGTTTTCATATCTATTTATCTCCTATATCTGTTTCATCCTTGTAGATAGACATTCTTATCGAATTTACAAATAATGGAATGCATTTATGATTTTTCAGTCTCCAGTTCCAGCAAAATTCTCTTTG
>JAJWLX010000068.1 GCA_021636625.1 Prevotella sp.
CAGAGCCTATCCCAAGCGGTTACAAGGATATCAAGTATAATATCTGCAAGATAGGTTTTGATGCGGCTACGGGTAAGTTTGGCAACCAGGTGGATACCATCTTCAATGCCCGTGAACTGGGCAAGAGTGCTACCCATCCCCGTCCTTCGTATGATGGCAGGTACATCATGTTTACGATGAGCGATTATGGCTGTTTCCCTATCTGGCATAAGGAAGCGGACAACTGGTTACTGGATTTGAAGACGGGTCAGGCTAAGCCGATGACCGCTGCTAATAGTCGAAACACGGACAGCTGGCACAACTGGAGCAGGGATTCCCATTGGTTTGTCTTTACATCCCGCCGTGGTGACGGTCTCTATACCCGTCTTTATCTTGCCTGCATCGATGACAAGGGCAATGTAAGCAAGCCGTTCCTTTTGCCTCAGCGCAATCCGAAGAAGTACTACGACGAGTTGCTGGATTCCTATAATACCCCAGATTTCACTTCGAAGCCAGTAGAGCTGGATGCCCGTGCGGCAGGAAATGAAATCATGAGTGATAAGAGGATTCCGACGAAAGTTAGATAATCCAATAAAAATATAAAAAAGCCCGAGCCATTATCAGCTCGGGCTTTTTTGTGTTTATTGGATACTGTGTTTATTTGAACTTTTCTGCTTCCTGTTTCATCACATTCTCAATATCGATGGCATTGAATGGAACGGGACCACGACTCAGCTCCGGGATGTTGAAACTCTTTAGGCAATCGTCGTAGAAGGTTGGCTCCCTCTGCGGCAAGACGAAAGGCTTGTGAGCCTTGCCATGCTCATCAAAATAGCAGAAGTAAGGCTTGCCGTAGAGTCCGTCATCGCGCTTGCTTGCAAAGACAAACCATCTGCCGGAATGCGACCAGCTGTGATAGGTATCACTTTTCCTGCTGTTTACGATGCTGAGGCTGTCTATCTTTCCGGTCTGCAGGTCGAGCATACGGAGGTCTGCCTCTGGATGCCAGATAGGGAAGGTGCCATAGTCGGCAACGGTAAAGAGACAGTATCTGCCGTCTGGACTTATCTTGGGATGGCATACCGAGCGCTCCGTGTAGAGGGTATCTACCTTCGAACCGAATGTTCCTGTTCTGTCTTCGAAAGGGATGCGGACAAGGGCATATTTCAATCCCTTCAGATTCTTTGTCTTCAGACCTTTCTTGTCGGCAACGCAATAGTAGATGTATCGGCCGTTAGACGAGAAGGTAGGGAAGGTCTCGAGTTTTGTGCTGTCGCTGGTGAGCGGCGATGAGATGATGATGTTGTTGTCGAGGTCGGCAACATATACATCACTCTTCGAATCATATACCTCCAGCCGCTTGTCTGGATTGGCATGGAAGGCAGGGATGATGATGTTGGTAGAAAACGTGAGGTATCTGCCCGAAGGGTCGAACCCGTAATATACGCTCGATGAAACCATGTTGGCAGTCTTCAGGTTGAGCTTGCGCAGCTTGCCGTTGCGGTTGAGAATGGCTCCACCGTCTTCGCCTCTTACATATACCATACTGAGGTTCGGGTTCTGGTTGCCGAAGGCATGACAGTTCATGCAGCGGTTTTCCTGCAGATGATAGTCGGTGAGAATCGTCTCCTTCCAGTTCTCCACGCATCGCTGCCTGATCTGTATCTTGTTCCATACCTCGTAGTCGGGTTCTATCAGTCGGTAGGTGAGATAGGGATCAATGCTGTCGCCTACCACCTGCCATTTGAAGGACTTGAATGCGGTCCATTCTCCGTCATCGCTCTTGGAGTAGATCTGCACCTTCACGTTTTTGTTCACCGCCTTCTGAAGGAATGCTTTCCAGTCGTCGAGATCGAACTTCAGGTTCTGGCTGTTGCTTGTAGCGGTTAATGTGTTGTCGGCATCGTTGGCATCAGCGCCCTCGATGGTGAGAATGGTTTCGATGTTGGTGAGGTGCTTGTCGCGAATCTCGAAATTGAGCGGGGCGATATTCACCGGAATCGTTACATCTGCATAATCGGGATACATATTGGGGTAGTGATCTACCTGTTCTGCATTCTCGTGAGTCTGGGCGCAGGAGACGAGCAGAATAAGGCTCGCCGCTGCACCATATAGTATATTCTGGAATTTCATATTTCTCTATTTTAGAAGATGAATCGTATCAAGTATTTGCGCTAGTTGTTGTTCAGCTTAGGTGCCTCTGCCTTGTCGAAGTAATACCAGTAGGTATCCTTGAAGGCTGGGTTGCCTCGCTGCTCATTATACAGCTTGAATCTCTGCAATACATCCTGCCTCTTGATATACTTTGCCCATTCGGCAGGCGGAGCCTTTGTTCCTGCCAGATAGATGGCAAGTGCCTCCTGGTATAGCTTCTCATAAGTTACATTCTGCTGCTTGAGATAATAGGCATCGTAATCGTGCTTGAAGGTTTCCATATCCTTCAGGAGCAGGTCGCTGCAGAGCATATAGTTGACGGCGATGTTGTTGTTGGGGTTGCTTTCCAGCAGTTCGCTCATGATGGTGTGGCAGTTATCGTTCAGGCGCAGCGTATCTCGGGTGTTGAGATAGGGGCGCTTGTCGATGTATTGCTGCAGGAGGGCTTTGTCATAGGATGAAGCCTTTCTGCCAAGGGCATCAAAAGCACGGTTGGCCCATCTGCTCCATACGAATGTCTTCTGCAGGATGCGGAGATATTTGCGGGCGGCATCATAATCGCCCTTTACCAGATTGATCTCTGCAAGGCGCTTCATCATCCGGATGTTGCGATTCTCCGGCGAACATACGTTGGCGAGCATGGCGGCACGCTCACAGAAGGTCATGTCGCCCAATATCCAATACAGTTCGTTGAGGGTCTTGATGGTGAGGGGTGGCGTATCGGGGCCCAGTGTCTCGAAGGTACCGAGGTTGTTGCTTGGGAATTTCAGCAGTACTGCGGGGAGACTGCGTCCCTGTGCAGAAATCAGGTTATAATAGAACTTCATATAGGAGTTAGGCTCCTTGTCTTTTTCTATCATATTGACCACCTTGTTGTAGTTGCCGAAGTAGTATTCGCAATCTGCAGCCAGGGTATTCTCCAGGTCCATCTGCGGCTTAACAAACTTACCTAAGCCCGGGTGGGTATATAATGTATGGAAATCGACGAAATACAGGCGTTTTTCAAGCATGATGATGAATAGGGGGATGGCAATGGCTGCCAGACGGGTATAGTTGCCTGGCTTGTTGATATACTTGATGCAGCCTAACAGTACGAGGGCTGCGTATATCCACATGCCACAGCCAAAGAACCAGTGGCAAACCAGTATACTGATGAAGATGCTGACTGCTGTAATCCACTGGGGTAATCTTGTTCCGTCTATGGAAGAATGTCGCTCAGCCAGACTTTCCAGCTTCTTGACGGACATACGGGTGGAGACAAGAATCTTGGTGCTGAACCGGAAGACATTGGCTCCACCGGCAACGGCAATAATGCTGCTGAGCCTATAGTCGTAGTGCAGACTGAAGCACACGAGCATCGTCATCACAGCGATGGCTATGGTGTATGGTATCCAGGTGCCCTTGATGTCGGTATCCTCTACGCCACATCTTACGTTGTATCCAGCCATAAGGATGGATAGGGTCAGGATGGTAGGACCGGCAAAACGATAGTAATAAAACTGCGTGAGAAAATCGCCTGTCAGGCAAGCTAGCCAACCCGGCTTGTCGAGATAGGTGGTAATATAGTCCCACGAAAACAGAAACAGTTGGTTCTGCTCCTGGTAAAAGAGATGATAGGGATAGAAGAATTGGAAAAACACAAAACTTGCTATTGCCCCCAATAAGATGAGTACGTGTACTCCGGGTTTGGTGATCAGACTGTTCATTCTACTATTATTTAGACCACAAAATTACACAAAAATATTAAGAAAGAATAAAAAAAAAGCAGAAAAATGACATTTTCTTATCATTTTTCTGCTTATTCGTATATAATGTAGGTTTGATATTTCTGATATCAGAGTATTCTGATACTTTTCTTTAGAACCTTATTCCTTCTCAGCAATGCATTCCATTTCTATCAACCAGCCTGGTCGGCATACTTTTGCCTCCACGATGATGCGGGGAATCTGTGGATAAAACTGCTGCATCAGTTTATCTACCGTGTGATAGTCGGAGATGTCGCGCAGATAGATGATGAAGTATTGGATATCATTCATTGTGGCATCGCCATCTTTCAGCAGGGCACCGATATTTTCAAGCAGTCTGCCGGTCTGGCGCACGATGTCTCCTTCATAGACCACATCTCCATGCTTGTCGATACTGGCTGTACCGGAGATGAAGTATTGTTGCTTGAACTGCTGGCTTCCTTCTGGATGGAGAGTATGGGTAGGTAGCGTAAGCCGGGTTCCTCGTTCGAAGGCTACTCCATATTCATGGGTAGGATTCAGATGATCGAGTGCCTGAAGATACTTCTTGTCCTCTTCCTTGATATGGGGGATGGTGAGGAAGTCGATGGCTACAGCTGCGTGGCGTACCGGAGTGGCACCACCGATACCTGTGCTGGCAATGTAGTGGGTGTCGGCAGTCAATCCTTCTTGGTCGAAGATGTCATTGCGGGCTTCTACTACGCCCTGATAGTTTACATCGATGTTGGTGACGTATATCCAGGTGCGAACCAGGTTGCGTTCCATGGTCATATCCGTACCTTCGATAGTCTTCAGATATTTATTGAAGAGAAAATGGGTCTGCTCGTACGAATCCTTTCCCTTTGCTTCTTCCTCAGTGAGGCGAAGACTGTGGAATAAGATTGGGGTCGCATCATCCGTAGTCTTGATTAGCAGGCTCACCTTGCTGCCATTCAGTGGAGTCTGTTCCACGATAGTGAGGTTTGTACCTTTCAGAAACTCCTGATAAAGGAGAGATTCTTCTAACTCTTTTATCTGGTTCTGGGAGTCGCTGAGGAATACCTTACAATATTGCAAGGTACGGTTTTCCAGTTTCTCTGTATCGAGAAAGTTACCTAGTTTTAGATACAGAAAGTTAAGGCGATCATTGAATGAACCCTTAGCTTCTGGTGATAGTATTATGTATTTGTCCATCTTGTTTTTCTTTTTTCGTCAGCAAAGGTACGGATAATATCTGAGATATAAGAATATAGACAGGATGAAAAGATAAAAATACCGAGAAATGGGGATAGGATAATGCTGGGTATAACAAAAAAGAGGAAGTAAAGGCTTGTATTCCTTTACCTCCCCCCCCCCCTATCTTTTTCTTGTTTCCTGCTTTAGAGTGATTCGAGCATACGCTTGATGACAACCTCGGCTGAAATCTCACGGTTGGCTGCCTCTGGAATTACCAGACTGTTCTTGCTCTCGATGACATCATCGGTAACAATCAGTCCACGGCGTACTGGCAGACAGTGCATGAAGCAACCGTCATTGGTCCAGCTCATGTGCTCCTCGTCGATGGTCCAGCTCATATCTTTGCTCAGAATCTCACCATACTGTGCTGGGTCTTTCACGCCCGGACAGCTCCAGTTCTTGGCATAAACGAAGTCTGCACCTTCCAGTGCCTTCTTCTGGTCGTACTCTACCTTGGCATTGCCCACGAACTTAGGGTCGAGTTCATAGCCCTCTGGATGAGTAACCACGAAATCTACATCGGCTGCATTCATCCACTGGGCGAATGAGTTTGGTACAGCTTGAGGCAAGGCACGGCAATGAGGAGCCCAGGTCAGGACTACCTTAGGACGAGCCACCTTCTTATGCTCCTCGATGGTGATGAGGTCGGCAAATGCCTGGAGAGGGTGAACGGTAGCAGTCTCCATAGCGAAGACTGGGCGGCCGCTGTACTTCACGAACTGGTTGACGATGGTTTCGGCATAATCGTAGTCACGGTCTTTCAAGCCGGCAAAGCTGCGCACACCGATAAGGTCGCAGAAGCTACCCATCACAGGGATTGCCTCAAGCAGGTGTTCACTCTTGTCGCCATCCATGATAACGCCACGCTCTGTCTCCAGTTTCCATGCACCGGCATTAACATCGAGCACGATAACATTCATGCCCAGGTTCATCGCTGCCTTCTGTGTACTCAAACGGGTACGGAGGCTGTTATTGAAGAATATCATCAGCAAGGTTTTGTTCTTGCCTAACTCCTGATAACCGAAACGGTTTGCTTTCACTTCCTGTGCCTCGGCGAGTGCTGCTTTCAAGTCGCCAAGGTCTTCAACATTAAAGAATGTCTTCATTGTTATTTCGTTTTTTATTTGTTATTTCTGATATATATTGTTCTTGAATCTTTCTTCTTGAATCTTGATGTTTGCAAAGTTTGCATGCAAACCTTGCAAACATGGCAGAAACTAAGACTTGGTACGGAGAGGGTACGGAGCAGGTACGGAGTGGGTCCTGTTAGGCTCTTGTCTGTCCCTGACCAGTAATCAACCACTTGTAGGTGGTAATCTCTTCGAGTGCCATTGGTCCGCGAGCTCCAAGCTTCTGGGTACTGATGCCAATCTCTGCGCCCAGTCCGAATTGTGCGCCATCGGTAAAGCTGGTAGGGGCGTTTACATAAACGCAGGCTGCATCTACCAATGCCTGGAACTTCTTCTGGGCTGCTTCGTTGTTGGAAACGATGCTCTCGCTGTGTCCGCTTCCGTAGGTAGCGATATGGTCGAGCGCCTCATCTTCTGAAGTGACGGTCTTGATACCCATCTGCATGCTGAGCCATTCGGTGTTCCAGATGCTCTTCACGTTGGCATCAGCCTCTTTCATCTTCGCTTCGCTTTCCTCTGCCTTATATAATAAGGTGTCAGGATAGTGACCCTTTAAAGCTTCGTAAGCCTTGGCATCTGCATGAATCTTGGTTTGTTTTTCTGCGAGACCTTCGCAGAGAGTTGGGAGGTCGCTTAATCTGCTTTCGTGAATCAGCAGACAGTCGAGTGCATTGCATACGCTCACTCTTCGGCACTTGGCATTGGTGATGATGCGCTTGCCCATCTCCAGGTCTCCATCCTCGTCGAAGTAACAGTGTACCACACCGGCTCCAGTTTCGATAACCGGAACTTTGGCAGTATCACGGACGAAGTTGATGAGCTTCTTTCCTCCACGAGGAATACAGAGGTCGATATAGCCCACAGCATTCAGCATTTCGCCGGTAGCCTCATGGGTAGCAGGGAGGAGCGTAACGACATTCGGGTCAATACCGAAAGTTATCAACACCCTGTGGATAAGTTCGACACCCGCTGAGTTTGAGGCGTTTGCATCCTTTCCACCTTTCAGTACGCAAGCATTTCCACTCTTGAAACAGAGTGAGAAAACATCGTAGGTCACATTAGGACGGGCTTCATAAATCATGCCGATAACTCCGAATGGAACGGCAACTCGCTGCAGATGCAAACCATTTTCGAGTGTTTTGTCTTTGAGAACTCTTCCAAGCGGTGAGGGCAGGGTACTGACGTGTCTCATATCCGAAGCAATATCTTGGAGTCGCTGCTCGGTGAGTTGCAATCGGTCGTAGAGCGGGTTCGCCTTGTCCATCTTCGCCAAGTCCTCCGCATTTGCCTGGAGGAGCGCAGGAGTCTCTGCGATGATAGCGTCAGCCACCGCCTGCAGGATTTCATTACGTTGTTCGTCGCTGAGCAAGCCCAGTGTCTTGCTAGCTGCCTTCACTTTTTGGAAAGTCTCTTTCAGTTCCATTTGCTATTTCCTTTCTTATTTGATGATAAGATATTTGGTAATGTGTTATGAGTTCCCTCTTAACAACGGCAAAGGTAAGCATAAATATTGGAAATTGCAAACTTTATGCAAGAAAAAGTAATGATTTTATAGATAAATGGATAGCTATACGAAAATGAGATACAAAAAGGTCAGACAGCGTCTGACCTTTTTGTAATGGTTCCTTCTAATTATTCTGATACTGCCAGAAGAATTACTCTTTATCGTTTTCTTCAGGATGAGCCATTAGATACAGTTCCTTCTGTCGTTCGATTTCTCTTCTCAAGTCTTCCTTGTCTGGCAGGTATAACTTGTATTTTGCTGCGAACATCTGGTCGTTTTTGGCAAGGGTAGAGTATCGTGCCACATCCGAATCGGTTTCGGTACAAAGAATGATGCCGATTGTAGGGTTGTCATCTGGTCCTTTCTTCATCTTGTCATACATCTGCAAGTACATGTCCATCTGTCCTACATCTTGATAAGTGATGCGATTTACCTTCAAATCGACCAAAATAAATGATTTGATGAGGTAATTGTAAAACACCAAATCGATGTAGTAGTCGTTTTCCTCGGTTCGAATATGTTGCTGACGAGCCACGAGTGCATATCCCTTTCCCATTTCCATCAAGAATTTCTCGAGGTTGTTGATGATGGCTGTCTCTAATTTTGATTCAGCGAGGGATGTGTCTTCTGGCAATCCAAGAAATTCCAAGACAACTGGTGATTTGATGTATTCTAGCTTGTCTTGCTGATAAGCCTTTGTCTTGTCTTGCATCTCGTTAGCGACTGGCTGCTTCTTCTTTGACATAAGAAGCCGTTCATAATATTAAGGTGTTGATATTGCGGTTGAGGGTTCGGTAACTCCAACCTTCGTTGAACGCTTCCTTTGCATACCATTCACGAGCTTGTTTATCTTCTACACGGATGAGACGCTCGTAGTGGGTCCAAGGAAGGATATTCAAATTTGTAAAGTGAGTTTGATACTCCTCTTTTACAAGTGCGGTAAATATAGCAGGCACTGCCTGCTGTTTTTGTTTTTCCAATTGGGCAGGCACTGCCTGCCCAATTCCTAAATCCGGAAAAAAGTTATAGAAACGTCTGTAACTCTTTATGTTAGTCTTGGAGAATCCCTTCCCGAATTCCTCCGTAAGAGCAGCCGAAGCGACCTCTATCACATGCTTTCCGTATTCAGCACGTGATGCTCCGTTCTGTTCCTGTTCCACAATACGTTGTCCTATTCTCCAGTTTCTTTCCACCAGAGAATAATTGACGGCAGCAAATGCTTTGCTGCGAGCTTTGCTGACGATGGAGCGCAAGTCGTTTACGAGCATGTTGTCTTCATCGTTATATTTCTTGCCGGGTTCTTTCATGATGCTACTGATTTTAGCTGTTCAAAATGCAAAGATACGATAATATATCGAAAAAGCAATCTTTCTCTTTACTTTTTTCGATAAAAGTTTGGTGATTTCGATAGATTTTACTATATTTGCAGCGTCTATTCTCTCACCGAAAGCCTCATTGGGTAGAAAGTGGGGGAAGACTACATTTAGTATTAAGGCGTTTTTGTACGCTTTGGTTTTGACAGTGTAAGAATCTGGCAGTTCGAGCAAAAGTTGTCAAGAACAAAGCAACGGGAACGCCTCATGAGGTGTGTTATATACAGCCATCATTGGCTTCGAACATTTTTTGTTCGTTGTCGGTGCTGGTGGATTATATATTTACATCGGCGTGGGGCTTTCGGCGTTGCTCGTTTCGACAACTTGGGCGATGCCAGAGCCTTTACACTGTGGAACGAGCTACAGAAAAGGTTCCGCGCTTTTTTATTTATGTATAACTCTATTGTCTTAAATGCCATATTGGAACCTGATGGCTTTCAAGAAGTTCTAATATGCGATATCGATTAGAATATAAGTTTGGAGGAAGAGCTTACGTCATAGAGGATGATGTAAGAGGAATTGCAGAGCCTTCTCAATATGAGGCGGTAGCTGATGGCTTGGCTTTAACAGCTTCTGATATCTATCATCATGCTTCTTCTGGTGAATATAAAAATATGTGTCTATATGAAGATGGAAGGATGATTTGGTCTGATGGTTGTCGTATTATTTTGAAGTAATTTGTTTTAATCAAGTTGATAATTATGATAGGTAAAAAACATTTGTTTGGCATGTTGTTTTTCGCAATAATGATGCTTTGTGTATGCCCTGTAAGCATAAATGCTCAGTCTTATTCCGCTTTTACTAGTTATACTTGGGATAATTGGAGTAGTTCACATTGGAAGTATTATTATAGTAATGATGGTTGGGTTTATGCTTATCCCTTACTTGGTAATCCTAGAGATTTTTACTTTCGTTATAGGTATAGTGATTTAGGGTTGGGCGAACTTTCACGTCAAGAGTGGAAGGCTGCGAAACTTAATAGTGGATGGGTTGACAGAAATTGCACATTTGAGTATTATATTACGGATGAGTGTCAGACCATGAAAAGCTGTTTGGAAAAATACTCATTCCCATGTGCTAAGGATAAAGTTGCTTATGGAAAACCGTCTGTATTGAAAAGCGAATATGTGGCAACACGTGTAAATTATACTGATGATGACGAAGTCAGAACGCTGAATTTTCGCTTTTCAGATGGTTCGGGATTTGCAATAACTGTACATTGGGATTATTCTGGTAATAAAATGACATACGCATATTAATTATTATGGATAAAGATGATATTCAGAGCCGGCGAGAGTTCTTCAAAACTGCAGCTAAGGCAATATTGCCAATCCTTGGCTGTGTTCTCATTCCGCAGAGTGTTCAAGCAGTGGTACAATCAAGCGGAAATACTCCTTTAGGATGCAATGGCTCATGTTCTGGATTATGTACAACAACGTGTACTAGTCAGTGCCAAAGCAACTGTGATTATAGTTGCTCTGGTAGTTGTAGTAATGGGTGTCAAAGTGGATGCAGTAATGGATGCTTAAATGGTTGTCAACAAGGCTGTAAACAACAATGCGCTGGTGGGTGTGGTAGGAATTGTAGCGGAAGTTGTAAGACAACATGTAATGCTCAGTGTATTACAGGCTGCCGAGAAGGATGTATCACTGGTTGTAATACCTCTTGTGGTGGCCGCTGCTCAAATTCTTGTACGTCATCTTGTAAATATTCTTGTTCTACAACCTGTAGAGGAGGATGTGGAGGTAATTGTGCTTATGGGTGTAATAGCTCCTGTCGGAATTCATGTTATGGAATGTGTGCAACTAGTTGTACTGGCACAATGGCTATTTTTTAATTCAAAAAAGTATGATAGAATATCCTACCGAAAGTGTTAGGCAGTTTGGTATGGCAAAGAATATCACTTTTATCGTTACCAAAGACTGCCAACTCGCTTGTAAGTATTGCTACCTCGTAGGCAAAAACTCGAAAGAGCGAATGTCTTGGGAGGTAGCTAAGACTGCTATTGACTATATCCTCGATCATGAGGAAGATATGAAAGAGGAGAGTGTCATCTGGGATTTTATAGGTGGAGAGCCTTTCTTGGAGATAGACTTGATTGATAAAATATGTGATTATCTTAAGGTGGAAATGTATCGTAGAAACCACCATTGGTTCAATTCCTATCGCTTTTCTTTCTCTACGAATGGCATCAACTATGGCTCGGAAAAGGTGCAGAACTTCATCAAAAAGAATCGTGAACATCTGAGTATCGGTATCACTATTGATGGTACCAAGCGCAAGCATGACCTCAATCGTATTTGGAAAACCAAGGAAATGGAGCAAGGGGTTCTACCTAAACCTGAGGACGAGAAAGGCTCATACGATGATGTGATGAAAAACATTCCTTTGTGGTTGGAACAATTCCCTGTTGCTGGCACGAAGGTTACAATCAGTAGTGCTGACATTCCTTATATCAAGGAGAGCGTGCTGCATCTCTATAGTCTTGGCATCCACGAGGTGAACATCAACTGTGTGTTTGAGGAAGTTTGGAAAGATGGGGATGATGCACTCTTCGAGGAACAGCTAACCAGTCTTGCGGATGCCATCATTGATGGTGGCTATTATCAAGACTATGCTTGCTCGTTCTTCTCGGAGCACATGGGCAAACCGATGGATTGTCAACTGCAAAATCAAAATTGGTGTGGTGCAGGCATGATGCTTGCTGTGGATGCAGAAGGCAACTTCTATCCTTGTACTCGATTTGCCCAATATTCACTTCGTAGCAAGAAGGCTTGGATTATCGGAAACATTCATGATGGAATCGACAAGAATAAACTTCGTCCTTTCTTGACCTTGGATAGATGCACGCAATCTACCCAAGAGTGCATCGACTGTGAGGTGGCTGAGGGCTGTGCTTGGTGCCAAGGTGAAAACTATGATGCAGCCGACACGCCTACCATCTATCAGCGAGCCACCGCCATTTGCAAGATGCATAAGGCTCGTGTGCGTGCCAACAACTATTATTGGAATAAACTCTATCGTAAACTCGAAAAGGAAGGAGGTGCAGAATGATACAATATCTCGTGATATTACTGGATGATACATCTGTTTCTTTCTGCCATTATCAAAATGATAAGAAAGAACGGAATTTGATGCCGTTTGAAACCTTGAAAGCTGGCATTGTCTATGCGATGAAGGAGAATCTGAACATTCAGTTCGTTTATCCTAACTATTCTTTGCCAAAGGATTACTTGGAGTTGATAGATTGTATTGACCATACGGACATCAAGCCTGCTAGTCTTGGGGATGAGGCTGATGTGGTGGTGATGGATGGCATCAATCAAGTTCTTGATGTAAATGACAATAATTTTAAGCAAGGTGTATCATGTGTGCTGAGGCTCTCTAAGTACGAACTATTCAAAAAAATAGCTAATGTTTGTGCTTTGTTAAATAAGGTGGAGCGATTGAATGTGGTGATTACTGATGTTGAAACTTTCAAAGATGCTGATTTTGAACGTTATTCGGAAGAGCTTAGAATGCTTTCTGAAGAAGTGGAGAAACAGTATGTCGCAGGCAAGGTTGTTCAGTTGAACCTCTTGACTGACCGCATGATGCTTGACAAAATGAATAACTGTGGTGCAGGTGATACGAGTGTCGCCTTGGCTCCTGATGGTAAATTCTATGTTTGTCCTGCATTCTATATTACAAATGAAGATGATGGAATGGGGGCGTTGCATACTTCCATTGGTGATGTGAAGCATGGATTGGACATCAAAAATCCACAGTTGTATAAACTCGACCATGCTCCGTTATGCCGTCGTTGTGATGCCTATCAATGCAAACGCTGTGTTTGGCTAAACCGTAAGATGACTTACGAGGTGAACACCCCAAGCCACGAGCAATGTGTGATGGCTCACTTGGAACGTAATGCCAGTCGAGATTTACTGAATTCAATTCGTAAACTTGGACAGTTCTTGCCTGAGCTAGAAGAAATCAAGGAGATAACTTACCTTGATCCTTTTGATGTGAGAAAAGAATGGTAAGGTAATATGTTTAATTAAAACAAGACAATAGTATGGCAATAAGAAAAGTGGTGGGTCAGGTTACCCCAGAAGAGAAAAATGAAATCAAAAAGTTGTTTGAGCGTCGCAATGGCTTGAATGAATTGGCTAAGATTTTGACTGCAGACAATGCAGAGTTGTATGAGAAATTGGTAAAAGATCTCGGTGAAACTGGCACGAAGTTCCAATCTTGGTGGGATAGAATGGGTGCCAAGTATCAATGGGAGAGCATTGAAGGTGGCAACTGGGAAATCAACTTTGATACTTGTGAGATTTATTTGGTAGCATAAGACTTGTGGCAGGTAATAATTCTAAAAGATTAGGCATATGATAAATTTAGTGTTAATGATAGGTACATCGGAGTTGTTGCTTATTGCTGCTTTAGTACTCTTGCTTTTTGGTGGTAAGAAATTGCCAGAGATGATGAAAGGCTTGGGACAAGGTGTGCGTAGTTTCAAGGATGGGATGAAGGAGGTAACGGATTTGGATGAAGGCGTTCCTGCTTCTGAAACATCCCAAAATGCTTCTGATAAGAAAGAATCTTCCAACGAACAAGTAGAGAATAATGGAAAATAATCAGAATGATAATCTGATGACATTCGGAGAGCATCTTGAGGTATTCCGCAAGATGCTCTTTCGCATCATTGGTATTACGGTATGCTTAGCTGTCATTATTTTCTGTGCAAAGGATGTTACGTTCCGTTTGTTGTTGGGTCCAAGTGATAATCACTTCATAACTTATCGCCTAATAGAGGAGTGTTTGGGAAGATTGGGGATGGAATTTCATTTTGATTCATATTCGATACAGTTGATAAATACCGAGTTGGCAAGTCAATTTATGGTCCATATGTCAACATCTGTATATTTGGCATTGCTTCTTGTGTCTCCTTATATTATGATAGAGTTGTATCGCTACATTGCACCTGCGCTGTATGAGAACGAACGCCGATATTCAGTATCTGTGGCAATTGCCATTTATCTCTTGTTTATGTTGGGAGTATTAATGAGTTATTATGTGTTGTTCCCTTTTGCCTTGCGATTCCTTGGAACCTATCAAGTTACAGCGAGTGTGGTGAATCAAATCAATCTGGATTCTTATATTTCCACATTTGTTACCTTAACATTGATGATGGGGGTGGTATTCCAATTGCCTGTCTTATCTTTTTTCTTAGCAAAAATGGGGATATTGGAGGCAAGTTTTATGAAGCAATATCGTCGCCATGCATTTGTGTTGATAGCTATTGTGGCTGCTGTGATAACTCCTCCTGATTTATTCACATGTTTTATGGTAATGATGCCAATGTATGGACTTTATGAACTAAGTATATTGATTGTTGGTCGAGTAAACTGAACGGCAGTGTTTAGGAGGCAATGCTTTTCTACCTCTTGAAACAAAGATGGCCAGTCTAACCTCTGTTAAATCAGAATATCAAAGAAAGTTTGTTTTTTCGTTTAAAAAGTTGCAGATAAAAATTGTATTTCCAAAAGAAAGTAGTATCTTTGCATCATCGTTTAATATAAAACATAAATATTATGGGTACAGCAGAAACTCAACAGGCATTGGCTTTTGCAACGATGTGCATCGATCTTACTGCAAAGGCAGAAGGATGCAGTAGGCAAGAAATGTACTTGCGGATGAAAAAGGTTGGACTGATACATGGTCTTACCACAAGGCTTGATGCCCTTCATACACAGAGTAAAGATTATGTTGTAGCAGCTTTGCAAACTGCCCTTCATCGTCTGGAAACAGCAAATAATTAATAACTATGCGTACGGTTTTTCATGGTGCAACTCGAATAGTGGAATATCCACTTTGTCATATCGGACGAGATAATCTCGATTTCGGTAAGGGATTTTATGTTACAGACATTCGTAATCAGGCTATCAGTTGGGCTAAAAGAGTTGTGAACTTGGGTTTGCCTCAATGGCTAAATATTTATGAACTAGACGAAAATTACATTAAGCAAAATGCTCGTTGTAAAATATTCACGGCTTACGATAATGAATGGCTCAAATTTATAGTAAAAAGTAGAGCTGGAGAGATGCCCTGGAGAGAATATGATTACGTTGAAGGTGGTATTGCCGATGACCGAGTCATTACAACGATAGAAGATTATTTAAATGGAGATATTTCTATGGAATATGCTTTGAAACGATTGTCAGAGCATCAACCGAATAATCAAATATGTATTATCTCTCAAAATATACTTGATGATAGTTTACATTTCATATCTGCGGAGCCGTTAAACGATTTAGCAAGAAAGGAGGTAAAGTCATGTTAAGAGATTCACAGCTTTGGATGAAGATAGGTAGAATATGTACATTGTTGGCAAAGCGATTGGATATTTCTCCAGAAAGAGCGTTTGATATTTTTCAAATGAGTAAGACCAACGAACTGCTCCATGATGAACGTTCTTTGCTCTATCTGATGAGTGATTTGTATATTGTGGATGATGTGATTATGGAATTACAATCAGCTGATGGGCCTCACAGAATTTATAAGTAGAATTTTTCTAGTTTGGAATTCTACGACTATGGCTGGTGCAATATCTAAGAAAATGTGCTTTAAACGTGCGGAATCTGTCTTTTTTAGATACATTCCGCACGTTTAAAGCACATTTTCTTGTTTATATTCTCTTTAACCACAGATCCATGAATCTGTCGTAGATGATGTAGCCTTCATTGATTCTATATACCAATTCCTTGTCTTCCAAGGCCTTGAGGGCAGCCTTTACGCTGCTGGCTCCACTCAACTTGTGCTCCTTGATGAACTTTCCGGATGTAGGCTGGGCAACAATCCCAGCTTACAAGGCTGCATTCACTTGCTCGATGAAAGAATTTGCTAATTTCTTGTGACTTAGTTTCATATGCCATTACATCTTTAGTGTTACAACTTTATTGTAATGGCAAAGATACAACTATTTATTGAATATGCAAAAGAAAAAGGCAGAAAGTTGAGGAATATTCTCAATTTTCTGCCATTTCATTTGCCCGTTTCCTTTTCTTTTTTGTATTTTTGCCCCCTCTAAACATTATATATACTATTGACTTGATAAAATGATACGACTTATGGGCAATATAAAGACGATATTGGCAGGCTTGTCCTTGACAATGGCTGTGGGGATGCCGGCAGTGGCGAGTGATGAACTTACAATGGTGGTAGGTACTTATACCGACCAGAGTACTTCCGATGGAATGTATGTTTATCGTTTCAACCAACGTACTGGGAAATCGCAATTGGTGGGCGATGTGCAGGCTGGCAATCCTTCGTTTCTCATGATGAATCATGATGCAAATCGAGTTTATGCCGTGAGCGAATATGATGATGGGCGACAAGGGCTCGGGGCTTTCATCCTCAATAAGAAAGAGGGAACGATGACTCCGCTTGGGTATCAGAAGTGCGGAACGAAGGCTACTCGACAGGAAAACAAGATGCCAGGTGCAGCACCATGCAATGTGATGCTTTATGGCGGATATGTGGTGACATCCAATTATAATGGCGGTGATATTTCTGTATTCCCAATCAAGGAAGATGGAAGTGTGGCGCCAGAATCGCAATATTTCGATATGCATCGGGAGGGGAGCGGAGTGGTATCGCATATCCATTGCTGCCAGATGACTCCTGATCATCACTATATGCTTGCCAATGATTTGGGGAACGACTGTATCTGGCGCTTCCAGGTAAATGATGGAAAGGAATTTTTATCTAATCCTGTTCTTGCCTATCAGGCACCTAAAGGAACGGGACCACGCCATCTTGTATTCAACTCAAAAGGCAATGTGGCTTACCTGATAGGCGAACTGGATGGCACGGTAACCGTATTGGGATATAACAAGGGTACATTGCAGGAGTTGCAGCGCATACAGGCTTCGAAGACCCGTACGCTTGGAAGTGCCGATATTCATCTGTCTCCTGACGGCCGCTTCCTCTATGCATCCCATCGGTTAACCGATGAGGGCATCTCGGTATTTGCCGTAGATAAGAAATCGGGGCTGCTCACAAAGATTGGCTTCCAACCCACAGCTGCCCATCCTCGCAATTTCGCCATCACGCCTAATGGACAGTTCATGCTTGTGGCGTGTCGTGACAGTCATGTGATTCAGGTTTTCAAAATCAATAAGAAAACAGGAATGATGGTTGATACGAAGCAGGATATAAAGGTTGGAAAACCTGTCTGCGTGCAGTTTGCCAATTAATACGCTTTGGGGCTTACCAGGCACTTGCTCTGGTTAGCCTATCACATTGCATAGTTGGTTGATGGCTGCATCAAAAGTGGTGAGGTCTTTGGCTCGCTTTCTGATGGCTGCCTTGTAATTATAGATGGTTTGCGTAG
>JAJWLX010000069.1 GCA_021636625.1 Prevotella sp.
GCAAGAATTCCTAAATTTATAATATTCATTTGGATTAAGCAATAATATACTACAGTAGATGCATTGTCGAAACGCACCTTAATTATATTATGAATGATTGGAATGTAATAGCGATTATGTATAAAGACCACCATTTATTCTGATTACCTCACCAGTGATGTAGGCTGCGTCATCCGAAACCAAGAAGCCTACCAATGCTGCCACTTCTTCTGGTTTCCCGAAACGTCCTACAGGTACTAACTTTTTAAGTTCGTCCTGTGGTAAATCCTTAGTCATATCTGTTTGTATGAAACCTGGAGCCACTGCATTCACTGTGATGTTACGAGGGGCTACTTCTTGAGCTAAAGCTTTTGTCGCTCCTATTAGCGCTGCTTTTGCAGTACTATAATTTACCTGACCTACCATTCCTTTCAAACCAGAAAGCGATGACATGTTTATAATTCTTCCACCTCGTTTACGAGGCATCATATGTTTCAATAGGCGTCTTGTGATATAGAAAAAGCCGTTAAGATTTGTGTTAAGTACATCATGCCATTCCTCATTAGCCATCATAAACATAACATTGTCTCGACGAATACCTGCATTGTTTACTAACACAGAAATATAATCATCAGGATGTCTTTGCTCCCACAGGTCAATCGCATTTTCTATAGATTGTGAATCTGCAACATCAAAAGGTAGCAACTCTGCATAACCTCCGTTCGCCTCAATTAGTTCCTTTACCTCATTAGCACTTTCGGAATTAGAATGATAATTGATTATGACAGGATACTCATTTGCTAAGCGCAAAGCCACTGCACGTCCTATACCTCGCGAGGCTCCTGTTACTAAAGCATATTTCATATTTATTAATTGTTTTATTATATTTTTTGAAGAAACGCACTTGGTATATAGGCTGTGGCCATTGTTACCAAATCATCTACTACCAAGCCTACTCTCTGTTGCCCCTGCCAGCGTGCAACTATTCCAACCACCCCTTTGAATACACCATCAATAACCTTTACCAACTGTCCTTTCTCGAACTTTGGCACTTCGACTAATGACACGATTGTATTATCCGCATCGGCAGCACAGATGATTTTGAGACTTTCCATCTGATAGTCTGGAACTATCATAGGAACCTTCTCTATTCTGCGCCCAACGTGGACGTGACGATAGTAAAAACGAAGGAATGGGAGATTTACGTTGTCGTAAACAAAGGTTTTGAGTTGTTCTTCGGTACCGTAGGCGAAGAAGATGTTGGGTAAACGTGACTCGATAACAATTTTGCGCTTACCTTTTATAAGTTTCACTACCTCGGTGGTAGGATAGAAAGCCGTGATGCCTTTGGCGGTCATATAGTCGTATGCTTTTTTCTCTCTACCATAGGTGGTGCGTAAAGCATACCAATGAGGAATTTCTTCCTCTTTTTGCGCTTTAGACTTACTTGCTATATGGGCATTTCTGGTGGACACCCCTGTTTGTGAACTCTCGGCGGAAACTGTGCTTTGAGCTTCGGGGAGGGCGTTGGAGGTAAGTCCAGCGCAAGGAGGGAATTCACCTCCTCCTGAGGTGTGTACATCTTCTGATGTCCATTCATCGACTTTCATATCGGTGCTAACTTTTTTCTAGACAGAAATCCGTTAAATTGCGACAAAAAAAAGCGTGGAATCGTCCTGTTGTCTATTCCACGAACTGAGGCTCTTCCAACTGCCTATCAAAGTTGAACAGACAACGTCAGAGCCCACGCCGATATGAAAATCATTACCGTAAAGAGACCTATATAATACATTAGATTGCGTCCAAAAGGATACAATCTATGCTTACAGGTCTCCACGGGATTGATATAATCACACCCGGGACATCTACCGTTGGCTACGTTCAAGACTTTGATACTGATAGTTTTGGAAGATTTCAGTTCGCCTTAAACACAGCGTCGATAAACGCCTTCTATGTCTGGATTGCCTTCCCACCCAATGCCCGCTTTCGTATAGATATGTCATGGTTGACTTTACTACACTCAGCACGGCGTAGGCTGCCCGACTCGGTTATCATGAAAGAACTCGTCTTACAGCGACAACTGCGGTCTGGCTATACAATCCGGCTACAAAAATACGAAAATTTATTGAGAAAAGACAAGAAATGACAGGAAATATAAATACTACAACACAAATTTAAGACTATTTAAGTGTAATTACTTTGATATCTCAGAAATTTTGTACAAACAAATGCTGTTCTTATGCAATCTTTGTAAGTTACGAGGCCAATATACTTGAAGTGCCGATGAAGTATAACTTCGATAGGCTATGAAGTGCTACTTCGATGGTTGATGAAGTATTATTTCGTTTTTATGGGATGTATAATAGTTGAAGTTCTGTCATTCTTCGTCTTTTGATGGACGGAATGCATTTGCCTCTCCATCTGCAAAAGTCAAGATAATCCTTTTCTATATCACACAATCCTCGTTCAATCTTTTGCAAGAGACGGCTCTTCGGAAATCTTTTGTTCCCTAATATTTTGTAGGGGCCGACATTGTAGGCAAGTACGGCAAGGAGTAGTGAGTCCTTGCCATACTTACGAAACATGGCACATAACTTGGTGAGATCTGAGCGCAGCAGAGAATCGGCATGCTGATAGGTGAGGTTCTTCTTGAACTTCTCATGTGACAATATCCGATGTCCCCATCCAATATAGGGATAGTTGCGCTTGATATCGTGCCATCCCTCGTAATACTTGATGCAGCGCACCGCTCGTTCTAAAGGAGGTAATGCGAAGATGCCCAAGTCAGTTTGGCTTGGGCTATCTGTTGTGTGTGTCTTGTTCTGTGCCATGATATTCTGGCACAGCAGCAAGAGCGTTAGGAGAATGTATGTCTTTATCTTTTTTATCATGGACGTTGTTTTGGTTTTGGGGATGTCATTGTTTTGTCACTTGGCATTCTTCTTGTTGAATATCTCTGCTATCATGGCTTTCACGTCCTCACCAACTTGCACGAAGTTTTTATAGAGGATGCGCTCACGCTCATCACGGCTCTTGAAGGTGTAGAACTTGGGCAGTGGCATATACTCGCTTTCTTCTTTCTTGATGTCTGCCATATCGAAGTCGGTCTTGCAATAGAACTTACTGGTCTTGAACTCATCGCTCTCCTGTATGTTCATACTGCCATTCATGCCAGTCTTGGTCGCCACAAAGTCTCTTGCGGTCTGACCGCAGATCCATCCTGTTGGCATGTCTGAAATCTTGGAGGCAGGAACAAGACTGTCCATGTTCTCATTCAGATTGATGCTCGTCTTGTCTCTGTCGATGGTCACGCCTTTCTTCAGTTGCACCACCTTACCAAAGATGTCGGAGGAAAGCCATTCCAGTGTTTCCTTGCTTCGTGCCGAACCGCTCACCACATTGCCTACGGTGGTGATAATCTTCTGCATGCCTACCTTTCCATAGTCGGCTTCCAACTGTGGCAGTTCCTGGAATCCCAAGGCTACGCTCACCTTGTTGCTTCGGGCTGTACCTATCAGTCGGTCTATCTTATGGAAGTAAAGTGTTGGCAACTCATCCACGATGATACTCACTGGGATGTTCTTGCCTTGTCCTGTGTTCACTCGTGTCACCAGTCGGTTGAGGATAAGGGCATTCAATGCTCCGATAATACTCTCCATCTCCGGGTCGTTGGCTATCAGCAGATAGCTTGGGCTCTTCGGGTCGCTGACCTTCAAGTCGAAGTCGTCACCGTCCTTATGGAATATCCAATAGCTCTCCTTGGTGGCAAGTCGTGAGGTATATACACGCAGTGTGCCTATCATACCCTCCAACTGCTCCATCGCCTTGTTCTTCAAGGCAGTCTGGAATGGTCCTAACAAGGGTGCTACCTCATTATCGGTCTCCAGCACATTGAAGATGGTCTGATAACTCTCATTCAGGAAACTCAGAATATGGGGCATATCGCTGTACTTGCCTAACCAATAGGCTGGCTCCACTTCTTCTCCTGCATGGTTGAACACCTTTCCGGTTGGCTTCATCTGCATGGTCTTCGGATCAAGTACTTTCTCTGCTATCAGCATCTTGCCATCCTTGTCGTATGGCTCCTTGCCATAGTTGATAAAGAAGTAGATACAGGCGGCGAGAAAGTTGACGGCTGATGTCTGGAAGAACTGGTCGCTGCCGCCACCGCCTTCTTTCTTGCCTTTTTGCAGGGATTCAAGCAGTGTCTCTGCGGTCTCACTCGCTGCTGCCAAGTTATTGATGTACTTCTGTTGTATCGGGTTCACTCGCTTGGAGTATTCCACATCCACAAAGTTGATGATGTTGAACTTACAGCCTTCTGGCAGTTTGCCCAACTGTTGGTTCTTCTTGTAGTGGTAGTACAGTTTGGTTGCCAAGGTCGGAAACTTGTAGTCGTAAACGACCATGGCAAAGCCTTTTGCACTGTGCTGTCGGATGAACGGCTCGATAATAGAAAAAGTCTTACCGCTACCCGGTGTACCGACTACCCAGGTGCCACGGAATGGGTTTACGATGTTCACCCATCCCTTGCGGAACTTACCTTTATAGTAGTAGCGCATAGGGATATTCACGCTGTATTTGTTGTATTCCTCCTTCTGGCACTGTTCAAAACTCTCGTTCTCAAAATTAAAACGGTCTTTCATCAGTCCTTCCTTCAGGAACTTCGAGATGTTATCCAAGGCAACATGTACCAGTACTGTTCCGATGATGGTTGCCACCATATATAGAATGATGTTCAATCTTAGGGCATAGAGACGAGTGTCCATCGCATAGCCGAAGAGCCACACGGACACTACCAGCAGTCCCACGCCACCCACCAGTGGGTACAGCACCTGCTTTCGGGCATCAAATTCCAAGTGTTTCTTGTTTCTCGTGCCTACACAAGTGATGCACACCAACAGGAATGTCACCACCTTGCTATACACCAGGTTCCCGTCATGGTAGATAAACCACTGCTTGATGCGGCCGTGCAGGTCGCACACCACACCGCCAAAGCCGTCTATCGCCCTTGGGTCTATGGCGTACATGAAGAACTCCATCAACACGGATATGTAGATGACCGCCCTGAATATCTTGTAAAATCCTTGTAACTCCTTGCTTTCTTCCATTGGATATGATTGCTATTTTAGAAAAATCGGATTGAATGAGTCGGCTGACAGCACATCGCTATAGTTAACTTTCAAAGAGATGGTGCGACCGCTGATTTGGTTCTCCGTCATTTCGATGGTTAATTGCTTGTCATTCGGGAATGTCATTTTCCGAATGACTATCACATTCCTATAACCATAGCGGAAACGCTTGGTCTGCTCCAACGTGAAGACTGGATGCAACTCTACCATCTGTGAGTTGGTTGCCTTTGTGGTCTTCTTATCAGATAGCTTCAATCGTATTTGGTCTATGTCAAACGGTATGTCTGTCTTGTTCTCCACTGAGAAGTCCAAGAAGAAATAGTCGCCCGACGAATAGATGTTGTTCAGTTGCATCACCATTTTATGCGCTTTGGTCTTCACATTGTTCACATGGGCTTCCGAACTCCAAATCTGACGAGCATAACGAGCCATGTCCGTAGAGGACAATGTGACCGCAGGATTGTTATAGGCATTCTTCTCTATCTGTTGTATCTCCTTATCCGTCACTGCCTCTTGCAGTCTCGTGGTATAGAGTAGCGCATATTGTGTACGGTATCGTTCCGTCACAATAGTTACGATGGCAAGCACTTCACCATCTTCATGCATTCCTTCCTTGGGTTTCAAACGCACAGTATTGTTGATGGGTTGGTCTCCTGCTATCTTGTCGGTGGATATATCCACAAAGCGGATGGGTTCACTTGCCGTGATGACTGTAGTCACTTGCTCGTTCACGGTCAGCTGCTCCATCTCCTGGTAGGTGCAGGGCTGATAACTCTCCGCACAGGTCTGTTGTGCCATCATCGGTATGACACTTATTGCACACATTATCAGTGCGCCAATGGTCTTCTTGATATTCATATGGGTGTAATGTTTACTTTGTAGTGTTTAATGTTTACTTACTCTTAGTATCTTTCGAATTTATCAGATACACAAATGTTCCGTATTTCAACTTTACCTTGTTCTTCTTGATAGCCTTACCTATGGCATTACTTGTTTTCTGATAGGCATTCTGCATGGTCTGCATGCCCCATTGTGAAAAACTGCTGCCAGTATTGGTGGTGTTCATATCCACATTGCCGGTCACAGCTCCGCTTGCCACGTCCTTGCTAGTCTCTCTAAACTGGCTGCTTGGCACATACAATCCTTCCATGCCGTCTGTGTCATAGAGTGACAGGTTGATTTTCACTATCTCATCGTCCACCAGCACGCTTTTCACCGTTCCTTTCACTCGTTGCGAACTGAAACCGCTCATGGTGGCATACAGGTATGCGCCTTTCTTCACTATCATCTCACCGATTTCCACATCATCAAGCAGTCGCAAGCGGACACGGCTTCCATCCACGGCTTTCACATTCTCGTCAATGATAGCCTTGATAAGTGTCGGTTCTTTCTCGTTCACCGCCAAAGTGTTGAAGTAATCCGATGATGTCTTCACCTTTTTCACCACTTCGCTTGGCTTGTCGTTCTCGTCCGCTTCCTTTCGGGCATTCTCGTTCACCTTGATTTTGCCTTCAATGTTGATACCGCCCTTGGCTGAGCCTTGCGAGTCGGTAGGAGAGGATGCAGAAGTAGAGTTGTTCGCTTGTGTGGCTTGCTGTCCTTTCAGTCTTGCTTCGGCAAGTGCCTTGTTCAACTCCGCCAACGCAGCATTCTCTCTTTGTCGCTCATGGGCTTCTTGCGCTTCTCTCGTTTTCTCCAGTTCAGCTTGCCTCTTGGCTTCGGCATCCAACTGTTGCAGTTCTGCATCCGAATACTTGCTTTGGTATTCTTCTTTTTCTTGCTCATTGTCTCGGTCTATATTCTCCACGGCACTATGGTCTTCTATCTTGCCGTAGGCGTTCAACATGTTCTCATACTTGCCTCCAATACCGTCACCGCCCTTGATATGAGCTTGTGGCAGGTTCGGATTCAGATATTCCGTAGTCTGCATATTGGCATCCTTCTTCTCCGCCACCTTGGTATCAAAGAGGTCGAAGATAAAGTAGGAGGCACCAAGCAGTGGAAGATAGACAATCGCAGGTAGCATGTACTTGGGTTGTCTGAAATTGATTCTTTCTGTCAGCTTCATCGTTATTTGTCTTTATGAGGATGGCGTGCATCCTCATTGGTCCTTACTATGTTCTTTGCATTCCCCATATTCTGATGGCGAGCCTTTATCAGCGAGTCCTGTCTCTCCATGGCGGTGCGTCGCTCTCCCTGATAGTGATAAGCTCTTGCCATGCGATAGATGTTGAAACTGAAGCTCACACCCACAAAACCGAACACGATGACCAGGAACATTGTCTTATGCAAGTCGGCAAATTTCTGCACCTTGGCTGCAGCCTTGTCGATTCTGCACATCCTGGCAAACTTTCTTCCAGCTCTCACGTCTCGCTCATAGCGTTCCTTGTATTTTGGGTCGTCCTTGTCGGGCATCTTCTCCCCAATGAGCATCTGCTTAAATCCTTTTGTGTTCATCGTTATTTCTTTTTTATCTTTTTACTTCTTTACCCTTTTACCTTCAATAGTTGCTCTTCGTCTTCTGGTCAATATCCTTGTTGAGCAAGGTTCGCCAGTTCACTATCAGCAATCCATGTGGGTTGTTGTCAGTTCTCGGCACTCGTTTCAACTGTCCTGCCGTCACCAGTTCACGAGTCAGCACATTGGTTCTGCGCTCGATACGCTGTCTGCCATAATAGGTAAACTCCATCTTCTCCTTGTTGAACTTGATACTGTCACAGAAGATACTGAACACGGCACTCGTCCCCATGATGTTGGAGTAGAAGCCCTTTTCCTTCAGTGTATTGTACTGCGCCAGTCCTGTCTCATCCACCAGATACATGGCTTTCTCCATCGTGTATTTGATGTACTTGTCATCGGGTGCCAATGTAAAAAAGTAGTGATGGAACATCTCGATATGACTCTTTGCTTCCACATCCAGTGTCTCATCCATCGTCGTGCGCTGCACCAGGATAGGCACATTGCCGTCCAATACATAGATTTTGTTCTGTGCATCCACCACCATGTTCTTCGCCGTCCAGATGCTACTGATACTTATCAGCACGCATCCAACCAAGAACAGGCTACAGATGATAGTCACCAACTTTACCTTATTCTCTAAATTCTTGATTACCATTGCTATTTCGTTATTGTTTTACCTTTTTACTCTTTTATCTTTTTACCTTTATCAGTGCATCACATGGGCAAGTGTTCCCTGTGCCGACATTTTGGCTTGCTGTGCCACACCCTCACCGAAGTTTCTGGTAGAGAATGCGGTATCGCCCTCTGGTATCATCCATGCCGCAAGGTCTGGAACCAAGTTCAGACACTTCAATGCCACGATACTTGCTGCCATCAGATACCCTGCCGAGAAGAACGAGTTCTGCAGATATGCTGCCATCGTCTGTTCACTGGCGGTAATTGCCGTAAGGTTCTCCACCTGTATGCAAAGCACAATGTCGAAAAGAAGCAGCACGTAGAATCCGACGAAGTAGAGCATCGCTCCATAGAAATGCACGGTCAGATACCTTGTCAGCCACTTCGCCCAACAGCTTTCCCATTTCGGCAAGAGTGAGAATGCCCATTGTATTGGTCCGAATATCGTCAGCATCCCCAATAGTATCTGTTGGCAATAGATGGTGCTCCACCAACCGATACGGAAGACGATCAATGCTATCAGCATTACTATCTTGTCGATGTTTACCACTGCTCCTGCTGTCAAAGAGGTAAACCACAGCTTGGCTGCGTCCTTTTCCATGTTGGTCACTTCATCCACACCTGTCTGCTCCATGGTCGATTCCACCAGATTCGGGTCTGTTGTTCCCTTATGGGCAATGTCTGCCTGGGCTTGTACGTTGGTGTACATCGTGTCTCTGGTGTAGATAAGCTGCTGCACCTCCGTAAACTTGTCTTCTATCTGTGTGGCTTCTGCCTCATAGAGGTCATGGGTATAACTTCCGATGGAGTTGGGTATGTAACTCAGAAAGTCCAGTACGCACCAACTGCTACCGCTTTTTGTCATGCCTGTATCTGCAGGTGGGTACCACCAACACAGGATGATACTTATCACCAGTGGCTTGAATAGTTTCATCACATCCAGTGGCTCATGCTTCACCATCATCTTGTAGGCCATGTTCGCTGCCACGACGATGGAGAAGAGGGCGGCTAATGCCATACACATCTGTACAACCCACCAAAAAGGCCCATTCGAGCCTGTGAAAGTAGCGTCGCACAGGAACTCGTTGGTCTGGAAAATCACGTCATCAATCTCTTCTTCCAAGATGTTGATACCGAAGTCGGATAATATGCTGCTGTTGTCTGCCATAACTCCTTATCTATTTATTTTCAAATCATTGTCATCCTCGTTCGAGCCGTTATTACTGCCCGAAGATGTGTTGTTTCTCACTGCCATTCCTGCCTCTCGCCATTTGCTGGATGCACTGCTGATGACGCTTCGTTTGTTGGCGGTCTGGTAGTTGCCGTTTGCTGCCAACAGTTCCTTGGTCTTGTTGGCATTCGATATCTGTACCAGTTGCTTCACAAGTGTCTCGTTCTGTTTCGCCACATCAGCATAAATCTGTAGGTACATCTTCTTGCGCTTGGCATTGGGCATATAAGCATCCTTGATGGCTTTGATGGCTGTTTCATAGACATGATAGTATTCCGTCCATCGCTGCTTGTCACCGATGGATCCGCCTACAGGCAGGATGCGGTCGATGTTGCTCTTGAAGGCATTCATCTTACTGTTGATTTTGCTTCCTTCCACTTTCCAGGCGAGGTCAATCTGACGGTCTGCCAGATTCAACGCCTCAATCTCTGCTCTCTTGGTTAAGGCTGAGTCGATGGCTTCGGCATATTCCACTTGATTGTAGGCTCCGATTCCTGCCGTGGTACGAAAACCGAGTTTGTTCTTACTCGCAGCCGATTTCTTGTAACTGCTGTGCAGTAACTGATAGTACAACTCTGGTGACAGACTACCGCCTCCTGTCTCCATCACCGTTATCTGGTTCTTTTTCGAACTGTCATGATTGTATGTCACATAACTCTGGGCATTGCCTGTCATGGCTATGCCCAACAATAGTAATATAGCTCCTGCCTTTGTTTTCTTTCTATCCATGCCTATACATTATTATATATGGGTTATAAATTCTTCGTTCTCTCAATATCCGAGTTTACCTGCCACTCGCCACCGTCCGAAGGCATCTTCCAGTATTTCCTGCTTGGTCCTGGTTCGGTAAACCTTTTCTTTCCAATAGCCGATGCGCACTTGGATATATCGCCACGACTCAAAGAAGCTTTTATTCAGATGCTTCTCTATATTGTCAAGCGAGGTGTTGATGCTTTCCAATACCACAAGAAGGTCTGCCGTGGAACACGCTGCCGCTCCTGTGGCATACAGCACCAAGTCGCTCACGCTTTTATAGAGATATTCGCCTTCCTTGGCAATATTCTCTATGGCTCGTCGGTTGATGCCTATCAGTATGGTATCGGCAAGCGAGATGCGCTTTCGTTTGATGACTCTCTCGTTGTAATCATCAAGCAGTTTCTTATAGTCCGATATTCTGTCGCTCACACTCTCGTAGGTGGAATAAACATTCAGACTGGTCCGTAAACTCTGATACAGCACATCTATCACATCGAAAGCCCTGGTATACTTGTCTATGTCAACGTTCAGTTCCTTGTATGCCTTGGTTTCGTCCTTGCTGTAACTATGTAACAGTTTGTTGCTGTATTCCAACGTGCTTCGTGCGAGCAACAGACTCCGCTGTTTCTTGTGGTCATTGATGTAGGCTTCTACGCTGGCAACATCAAATCCCCATTGGGCGAATGTTTTAGAGGGGAGGGCGAGGAGCAAGATTGCTATCAGCAATGTTCTCACAATATCCATTCGTCGCATCTTGCTCACTGGCCCTGCAACCCTCTCCGCTGCATCAGCCTTGTATTCTTTTCTATTTCTCATTTTCATTGTCTTCATCATTAAACTTGCCGTGATAGTCATCCGAGTGTTTGGTGTCGGCAGCTTTCCTTAACCAACGTTTCTTGCATTTCTCCACCAGTGTCAACCGTCGTCCTTCGTCAGCATTGATATGTGGAGCGATGTCCATCAGCACATCGATGATGTTGCGCTTGTAGTGCATCATCTTCTCCAACGATACCAAGTCTGCGTATATCTTGGTGATTCTGCTGTCCACCTCCCTGGCTATCTCCAGTCTGTCGCTCGACCATAGCAGATGGAAGGTATCATCGGTGTTATTGTCATCGGCAGGTGCGCTTTTAGCATACTCGGTGGTTATCTTGCACGATGGATATTCCTGTGCTATTTCCGATATGCGCTTGTTCACTTCGTCCGCCTTTTCTTGCTCGGTCTTGCTTGGGTCAAGCGTTATCACATCCACTACCGAGGTGTTGGTGTATTCCGATGTCAGTTCCCAACTGATCTGCAGGATGGCTCTGTGTATCTTGATGCCCAAGAAATATTTCGGCTTTCGGGCAATCTTCAATGTTGCCTTGAAGGTGATGATGCCGTTGATGTTGGGCATGGTGGCTTTTCGGATGTAAGTATAGCCGCTCCATGTTCCTTCCCCTTGCCAAGTCAGGTTGTAGGCACTCTTGCAGTCGTTCATAATGGCTGGTATGCGATAGTAGTCATCCGTCGCCACGTCATTGTCCTTTCCTGCCTCTGCCTTGGCTTCCTCTATTTCCCTTTGTTTCTGTTGCCATGTGGCAAGTTCTTTGTTCAGTTGTTCGATGGAAGCCTTGTTCTTGTTGTATTGCTCCCGATACTTGGCTGCATCGTCCACACTCGCATTGGCGATTTGCTTGACAAGTGACTTGTTCTCAGCTTCCAACTGATTGATTTGCGATTGCAGAGAGGCTACTTTGGCATTGGCTTCCTGCTCCTGCTTATACAAATCTGAGAGGTCAAGGTTGTTCTCTGTCACAGATGTAGTCATGGCGCATTTCTTGCTGTGGTCATTCAGCGAACCTCCGCAACTCTTGCATTTGTATTGTGTGGTGCCTTGCCCCAGCTGCACGCCATCGCTACACGTTACGCTGATGGTCACGCTCTCGCATCCCTTCAGTTTGGCGGCATCGGTTGCCTGATAGTAGTTGCGTGCATCACTGCCTATATAATAGGTATAGCCTTCCTCGTTGTCATTCCATTCACTCAACCGGGCTTGCAGCTGTGCCTTGAATGTGTTCAAGTCCATCGAATAGGAATCGAAGACTGCCTCATACACTTCTTCTGTTCTGTTCCAACTCTTATACACCTGTATCTCGTAGGCGTATGCCTTCTGTTTCTGTCCTTTCTTTTTGCTGCTGATGATGTAGCTGTTCAACCAGTAGCTGATACTGTAGGTAAAGCCGTCATTCTGATTGTTGAGCTGCTGTACCCTTGTCCTTGACCATCCTGCATGATTTTCCGAGTTTTGCAGGATAGCTTCCTTTTGGCTGCTGTTGGGATAGAAGTTGGCATCCTTGGTGTTGATTCTGTACCAGTGGTCGCCTTTCAAGATGCTGTTGTCATCAGTGGGTGGTACATAGTCGCACAGTTTTTCTTGTCCTTGGTCTCGTCGGGCGATATACCATCTTTGCGTATAGTAGTTTCCTGCGGTCTCGTCCAGATAGTCGGTCATCCAAGAGGTGAGGTTATAGTTGGCAAGAGAGAATAGTCCTGCCACGTTGTCCTTGCCGCCAATCATGCCCAAGAGTGTGTTGCCTACGCTCTTGTCGAGACTTTTGAACAGCGAGGAATAGTTATCCACGATGTCGATGGCAGCACTGAGCTTGCCCTGGAAAAAGTCGTTGAACTGGCTGCTCTGCAACAGGGCATTGCCGATATTGTTCATTCCAGCTCCTGCAAGATTGGCTCCTGCCTTATACAGATTGTCGATGTCGGCTTTCAGATTATCTACAGTGAAGTTGCCTGGCACCTTCGACAGGTCATCCAGCATCTTCTTCCAGTCCACGTTGCCAATCTCTGAAAGTTTCAGGATGGCGGCTATCTCCTGGTTGATTTGTAGAAAGGCGATGTTCGAGAAGGTGAGGGTGCTGTTTGTCACCACACTCTCAAACTGCATGCACAGGTTCTTGGTGTCGTCACATATCTTCATCAGATAGGTTCCCCAATACAGGGCAGTCTGCGGACTTTTCAGCATCATTCCTGCCACCGTCCATATCTTCGGCATGATTTTATTGCTCACCATGTTGTAGATACGGCGGTAATAGTAGTTCTCTGTGCTACTGTTCCAGATGCCCAAATCCGTCATTGCCTTGCGCTCCAAGAACTTGGAAGCATAGATACCGGCACTCGCCACTTCCGCAGCATTATAGTGTTTCAATATGTTCTGCACCTGCTCGTTATAGTATGCCTCTGCCACGGCTTCCGTTCCGTATGCAGCAGCCATAGCAGCCACCGTCTGCTTGTCATAGTTCACACTGTAGTACTGTGCGTCAGCCTTTGCCAACACACAGACTATCAGTATTATGATGGATAGAAGTCGTTTCATTTTTGATTACTTTTTATTTTTGTTCCCTAAATTCAGTACTTTTCCTGCCTGATTTACCTTTTGGGCAAAAGCGAGGCTCTTGCTGATACCACTTGCATCCCAATCTCTGCAATAGGCTTCGATGGCTTGCTGATGATTGCATTTCAACTCTCGCTTGTATAGCTTCAACGCTTCCTTCTCAGCACGTTCCGTGGTATAGGTCATATAGCACTCATGCGGCTCTTCCACACCATACACATTACTTGTCTGTCCTCGCCTGATAAAGACTTCACGGAAGAAACTGCGTCCTTCCTTATTTTCCAAACGGTTGATGGTGAATATCTTCTTGCAGTCAACATCGGTCAAACCGAGTATCGCCTTGATGGTGTCAAAGCGTTCCTTGAACTTGCTCTGGTCGAGCAGCATCACCACATCCGAGTTGTTAATGATGGCCTCCTTCACTATCTCACTGCCGATGATGTCCTGTATCTCCTGTGTTACCACACCCACGCTTGCCCAGAATTTTCTGGCGGTCTTATACAGATATTTTATGTATTCAGCCATCATGGGCGAGGCGATGGCTTTCCATGCCTCCTCGATGATGAGCATCTTTCGGTTTTTCTTGATGCGCATCTTCTGCAGGAACACGTCCATGATGATGAGTGTCACCAGTGGAAAGAGCAATGGATCATCCTTGATACTGTCGATTTCGAAGACGATGAAGGTCTCGTCAAACAGACTGCTGTCCATATTCTCGTTCAATGTCACATCGTGGCTGCCTCCTTTATAGAAGTCCTTCAACAGATAGTTGTAGGATGACAGGTCTATGCCATGCAGACCATTCTCTTCGCATATCTTCGGCAGTCGCTCCGTGCTGAACTCATAGAAGCTGTTGAAACAGAGGTTGCTCACTCTTTTTGTAGTGAAATAGGCATCGTAATACTCGTTGATGACTTGCTCTATCAGCCTGTCCTCGGTCTTGCTCACCGTGCCTTGACTTCCTTTCCATATCAGCATCACCAGGTTCTTCAGAAATCCCAACTTCTCGATGTTCCATTCCTCTCGCTTGATTTTGAAAGGGTTCATCGTGATAGGATGCTCCTCGGTATAGGAAATGTATTTGCCCCCAAAGTATTCACACAGTCCCTCATACGAGTTACCTGTATCTACCAACACGATGTCGGTGTCCTGCTCATGGGCTTGGCGCACCATCGAGTTTACATAAAAGCTCTTGCCGCTTCCCGAAGGACCGAGAACAAAGAAGTTGCTGTTGTCGGTCAGCTTGTTTCGCCCTTCTTTTCCTGATATGTCGATGGCTACTGGCACTCCTTGGCGGTCGGTATAATAGACCTTGAAGGGTGTGTCTTCGCTATGCACAATCTTCTCTTTGTACATCAAGCAAGTGGCAGCGTCGCCCAAGGTCATAAATCTGTCGTAGTCGGCATTCATCCCATAACAGTTGCCAGGGAATGAGTTGACGAACAGTTCCAACTGGTTATAGGCTCGTTTCGAGATATGGATGCCCATCCTGCCAAAGGCATTCTCCAAATGATTGGTGCATTTCTGTATGTCTGTCTCTGGCTTCACCGTCACTATCAGATTATAGTGGGTATATACCAGCTGCTTGTTTTCCCTCGCTATCACCTCCTGCACTCGCTTGATGTCCTCCACGGCAATCAGATTGCTTGGGTTCGGCATGCTGGCATGGCGGTTCTTCTTTTTGTCTAGCAGTGCAAGCTCACGCTTCTGGTTCGGCACAAAGATGATTTGGTTATACACCACACTCTCTACACCTGGTATGTTGTCCACCAATGCCACCAGATCCACTGGCATACTGGTGTTGTTCACCTCGATATTGGTGAATGGACGTATCTGTGTCGGCAGATTGGCGCTATCGACATCCACCAGACTATACACCTTGCAGCGTCTGTCACCCATACCTATCGTCTCGTCATCCACCTTGAATCCTGTCATGCTCACCATCTTGTCACGGAAGTTCATGGCAAAGAAGCGGTCAACATACAGACTTGCCTCTTGCTTGTTCAAGAACTCCGACTTGATACAGGCATCCTTCAGCTGGTCTTGCACCTTTCTGATTTTCACCAGGAAATCTCGCCACTTCTTGTTGTCGAAGGACATCAGACGGCTTTTCTTGTTCTCCTGCGTAATGGTCAGATAGGTCATGCTGTCCGTATATTCTCTTCCGTTGAAATAGCGGAAGTAGGATTCTGACAGGAACTCATATCCCTTGCCACTCTCATCCTTGAACTGCTTTCTGGTAAAGATGTCCTGCTTGTGCAGGGCATAGCCTTCACCCAGAGTCTGTGCGATGGCAGCAAACAGGTTGGTGAACTCATAATAGCTGTCTATATTGGCAGAATATTTCTGCACAGGGTTCTCCATTTTCAGAATGGCAGAATATTCTCCTGTCTTGGTATAGAGCACACCGATACCGTCCGTGTCTTCCACGGAGAAGTAGATGTCCTGAAAGATTTTCTTCCGCTTGCCACCAGTGCCAAAGGCATAGACCGATATGGCCATGCCAATGCAGGTTGCCACGAAAAATAAGATTACATATAGTACCATACTCGTTTATTCTTCTGTTTCTTCGGATGATTGATGATTTTCTCCCATACTGGATGATTTGTTGTCATTCTCTTGATAAGAGGTATTGTAGCTTTCTTCGCCATAAAGGGTTGACACACTATCTTTTGCAGTGGAATCCATCCTGCTTGTTGGTGTTCCCACGGTTGCAGGATGTTCTTCTGCATCTCTCGCCCAAGCAGCTCTTGCCTTGTCAGCACTCCTCATGGCATCCAATGTGGGTGGCTTGTAGGTCTTGTCCTTGCATGCGGTCAGCAATATGCCAGTCAATGCCATAATGATAATGTTCTTTGCTTTCATGCTCATAACCATTCTTTTATGTCAAAGATGCGATACTTTCGCTGAAACAAATAAAGGTAGACCCACACCCTTGGGGGAGAATGAGCCTACCAGTCGTTCACTTTCTACTTGTCATCCACATCTTGGTCATGTCGATACTTTTTTTTGTTTCACATTTTTATATGCGCTTGCTGTAGGCATAGATAAACACTCCTTGGTCGTTCTTCTTGGTATGCAGTCCTTTCCGTTGTTTGAACATGATGAGACCTGCACCCGTAGTGATTGCCACGACCAACACTATCAGTCCTGCAATAATACCCATCAGACAGTAGGCGGCAATGAAGCCGATGATGGCTCCTCCTGCCGTGGCTGCTGCCCAATAGATATACCGCCCCTGTATTCCCATGAATTCAAGGGGCTTCTGGAGTCCCTTAAATAGTGGGTAGTCTTGGTAGCGGATTTCCTGCTCTTCTCTTGCCATTCTTCACGTCGTTTCTCACTTACTGTATATGCACGGAATAACTCTCACTCGTTAGTTGGTCACACCGAAGAACAATGGCAATGCCTGTGCTGCTGCCACGAGGAAGATACATGCTCCTACAATCATCATGATCTTTTTCTTGAAATCTTACTGATTATTTGTAATGTGCTGATATTCAATATATATCGAGT
>JAJWLX010000146.1 GCA_021636625.1 Prevotella sp.
AGCTCATCGTCCGCAAGAAGGATGAGGAGATTGTTCCTACCGAGGGTGCTGATGCTGTAGAGCCAGAGGTGGCTAAGAGCATCGAGGAAAAGGCCGACTTGCTTGACTTCTCTCGTCTCTTGCATCGTGAGACAGGTCATTGCTCGCTCTATCATACTACTGAGCAGATTCATGACCTCGACAATGTGCTCGACCAGCAGATTATCCGTGGCGCCCAGCGTGCCATCGAGAACCAGGAAGAGGTGAACCTCGACTTCGCCATCAAGAATACCGACCGTGCTGCCGGTGCTATGCTGAGCGGTGCAATCGCTGCCAAATATGGTGAGGCTGGTCTTCCAGACAAGACCGTGAACGTGAAGTTCAAGGGTTCTGCAGGTCAGAGCTTCGGTGCCTTCCTGGTCAATGGAGTGGATTTCAAGCTCGAAGGTGAGACCAATGACTATTTTGCCAAGGGACTTTCAGGAGGTCGTATTTCCATCCTTCCTCCTATCCGCAGCAACTTCTCTGCCGAGGATAACATCATCGCCGGTAACACCGGTCTGTATGGTGCCACAAGCGGTGAGTTGTATATCAATGGTAAGGTAGGCGAGCGCTTCGGTGTTCGTAACTCCGGTGCCATCGCCGTGATTGAGGGTGCTGGCGACCACTGCTGCGAGTATATGACGGGCGGTAGAGTCGTAGTGCTCGGTGAAACCGGCCGTAACTTCGCCGCTGGTATGAGTGGTGGTGTTGCCTATGTATGGGATAAGAACCACAACTTCGATTACTTCTGTAACATGGATATGGTGGAGATCAACCTCGTGGAGGACAGCACCTATCGCAAGGAGTTGCACGAGTTGATCCGTCAGCATTATCTCTACACAGGCAGTAAGCTTGCCCGTACCATGCTCGATGACTGGAACCACTACGTAGAGGATTTCATCCAGGTAGTGCCAATCGAGTACAAGCGAGTTCTCCAGGAGGAGCAGGTAAAGAAGTTGCAGCAGAAGATTGCGGATATGCAGCGAGACTATTAATATTTAACATTGAACTTTGAACTTGAAACTTTGAACTTTATGATATGCTTCATGGAGTTATAGCTCTCGATACTAATCATAAAGTTCAAAGTTCAAAGCTCAAAGTTCAAAGGGAACAAAGTTCAAAGTATCAAGATGGGAAATCCAAAAGCATTTTTGACTATACCTCGCAAGGAAGCAGGTTATAGACCAATTCACGATAGAATCCTCGACTTCAGCGAGGTAGAACAGACTTTGAATAGCAACGACCGCCGTCAGCAGGCTTCACGTTGCATGGATTGTGGCGTGCCTTTCTGCCACTGGGCTTGTCCGCTGGGCAACAAGGCACCGGAGTGGAATGATGCCCTCTACAAGGGCGACTGGGAGCAGGCTTACCGTCTCCTCAATTCCACCAACGACTTCCCGGAGTTCACAGGACGTATCTGTCCTGCACTCTGCGAGAAGGCTTGTGTATTGAATCTCATGGATCATGAACCAACCACCAACCGAGAGGATGAGTGCGCCATCGTGGAGCACGCCTTCTCTGAGGATTATGTGCATGTTGAGATTCCTGAGCGTAATGGCAAGACGGTGGCTGTCATCGGTGCCGGTCCTGCGGGACTGGTAGCTGCCAACCAGTTGAACCATAAGGGATATAAGGTAACTGTATTTGAGGCACGTGAGAACGCAGGTGGTTTGTTGAGATATGGTATTCCAAACTTCAAGCTCAACAAGAGCATTATCGACCGCCGTCTCCGTCTTCTCGAAGAGGAGGGAATTGAATTCAAGTATAACCAGCAGATTGATGTTACCAAGTTGCCAGAAGGCTTCGATGCCTACGTGGTATCTACCGGTACGCCGACAGCCCGCGACCTGAAGATTCCTGGACGAGAGCTGAAGGGTGTTTATTTCGCCCTCGAACTGCTTTCTCAACAGAACCGTATCCTTGCTGGTATGGAGTTCTCCAAGGATGAGCTGGTTAACTGCAAGGGCAAGGATGTATTGGTCATCGGTGGTGGTGATACCGGTTCCGACTGCATCGGTACTGCTCATCGCCAGGGTTGCAAGAGCGTAACCCAGATTGAGATCATGCCTAAGCCGGTAGAGGGTCCTGAGGATCCTAAGAATCCTTGGCCAAACTGGCCTCGCACCCTGAAGACCACCTCCAGTCATGAGGAAGGTTGTACCCGTCGCTGGAACATCAACTCTCTGGAGTTCCTGGGAAAGAACGGTAAGCTGACAGGTGTGAAGGTTCAGCCTATCGACTGGAAGCCAAACCCAGAGGGTGGTCGCCCACTGATGGTAGAGGCAGGCGATCCGGAGATTATCAAGGCAGAGGCCGTATTCCTGGCAATGGGCTTCCTGAAGCCACAGCAGCCGGAGTTTGCCGAGAATGTATTCGTAGCAGGTGATGCAGCCAGCGGAGCTTCTCTGGTGGTTCGTGCGATGGCAAGCGGCAGAAAGATTGCTGCTCAGGTAGATAAGTTCCTGAACAAGTAATATTCGGTTATTTTTAACTATAAGTGTAGGGAGGTAAACCTTGTGACGAGGTAAGCCTCCCTTTTTTGTGCTCGGTAAGTGACTTGCTTGCGGTGGCTAAGTGACTTACTTACGGGTGCTAAGTAAGATACTTATGGTGCTAAGGCGACTTGTCCCGGAATGACAGAATGACACCGATGACAGCATTTTCTTAAAAAATCTCTCGCGTAGGCGGGCGGGAGGCTGATTGGAGAAATTTTTCCTGCCCGCCCGCGCGCGTAGGATTTTTTTAGAAAAGAACGCCTAAAAAGGCAAAAAATAGCGAAATCGAGCATTTGTTTTGAG
>JAJWLX010000147.1 GCA_021636625.1 Prevotella sp.
GGGGGGGGGTTACATACCCATACCGAAACCTCTGCTTCTGGTGATTTGCTTGAGTAGGTCTTTCCCCTCTTCCATAGCTTTTGATATGTTTGGGAAATGATGCCTTAAAGCCTCCAGTTGTTCGGAATTGAACAAGTCTTTCATCTTACCAAGTTCTTTTTTCAATTCCTTGGTTTCGGTCTTTAGTTCTTGGTTCTCCGTCCTTAATCGGTTACTGGTTGTCCTTGCGTTGTCCATTTGTTGTCTATAATACTCCTTGTCATTCTCGGCTTTGAATGCCTTTGTGCCGTTTTGCTCTTTTTCAAGTATAGCCTTTCCCAGTCTATCGGATAGCTGTTCATTTTCCCCCTCTAAAGCCTTTACTTTGGCTTTTAAGGCATCCTTTTCCCTATCGTTGACTGTTTTTCCAATCAAGCCGTAAAACTTCTCTGAAGCCTTAGAAATGAGTTTTTGGACGTTCTTCTTTGTTTCAATGGAACGTAGTTCTTTCTGAAGCTGAAGAAGCTGGTTTTGTACGTCCTTGTGTTTGTCTAATGCACTGGATATATCGTTTGATAGTTCCTGAAGCTGTTCTTTCGCACATTCGGTCTTGTACTGCATAGCCGATAAGTGTTTGCGGTCAGAAGAAACGCCACGTTCCATGCCCAGTGTTTCAGATGCTATGGTTTGGAGTTCTGCCATGTCATCACGCGATAAACGCACACTTTTCCCATTCGGCTGCGTCCAATCGAAAACTACATGGGCATGAAGGTTAGGTGTCCATTGCTTTGCGTTCATGTATCCTTCGTCCTTGTGTATATGGATTTGAAATGCTTCGATACCGAAACGTTCTTTGCAGACCGTGGCAAACTGCTGGAGTTCCTGCATGGTGGTTTCTTGTTTGATTACTATTACTCCCTCTCGTATGGGTGCGGCTTTAGCCTGCATCTTCTGCCCAACCGTATCGAGATATCTTTGTTTCGCACTTTCCAGCCGATGGGAGATGCTATCTCCAACCCAGCTTTCATTCAAATGACTAAGTTCGGGACGAACATAGTCCAACTCTTTTTCCCTAAAGTTGTGAATCTCACTCCCCGGCTTCACTGCTTGTACATGAATACTTGTTGCTCCCATAAGTTAACATTTTTGTGACAATCGATAACAGCCGGTGACAGCCGGCTGACAGGGGGTTAAGGGGGCTTGTCCCCTTACACACGCACCCTTTAGGGTGCTAGTGTGCTATCACCATACTGCATAGGTGCGAAGTTAGCAAATGTTCTGTAAATGCACAAATAAAGGGGAAAACATTTGGATTTGCGACAATAAAGTACTACCTTTGTTGCTGACCAAACGGTAGCCGACCGATACGGGAGAGTTACCAAAATACAAGCCGCTGGAGTTAATTGACGGACATCCGACATCTCCAGCGGCTTTATTTTTGCCTATCTGCTTCGTCTAGGCATACCAGTACCTCTACTAAAAATGTACTTCAAAGATACTTATTTTCTACCGACTTGATAGTTTTTACCCCATATTCTTGGACATTTTTCCCCCATGAGGTTATCTTTGTAGGGTGAAAGAGAAACCCATAAACGGGGATAGATTGAATGCTGGGAAGCATAAACAATCGGGGTAAGGTTAGCGAACCTTGCCTTTCATCCCCCATTATAACTTTACATAGAGGAACTTTATCTATCCCCCCCCCGCCCCCAAAGGGGGAGCGACCAAACGGCAGCTTCACTCAATGGAGTGTTACTGTTCATCAAAGCCAAGTGATAATTGTCGTTTCTCTGCTTCTTCTTTCTTTTGGGCAGCTAAAGTCTTTTTCCGAACGTATGTTTTAGCAAATGTCACTCGGTCACCATTGAATACTATCAGAGGATTAATAAACCAAAGATTATCGGCTGGTCCTCGGGCTATGATTTCAGCTTTTACAAGTTCTGCAAGTCCTTTATAAACGGCTTTGTCTGTTTTGTATTTGGTATATTCTAGGCATTTTTTTCTATTGAAGATGATTAAATCATTTTTGGGTTTCATGCAGGTCATAAAGTAACCAAAAACCCGAATAGCTGCTTGTGATAGGTCAAAGAATGCAGCAAAGTTAGAAAGATACAATTTAGTGAATTGTTCTTCATCTACTTCTATTTGACGGATAAACGAAGTCTTAAACACTTCTCCAGTTTCAGTGTCGGCTAAAGCTACTACGGCTCTCTTATCGCCACCACTATTACTCTTATACTTTTTAACAACATGATTTTCAATACCTTCTATAGCTTGTTTCATAAAAGGATTTTCTTCGTTCTTTTGAAAATCGGTTAACTTAACTGCTTTTTTATTTTCCATTTTGATGTGTTTTTGGGAAATATTATTCTCCACAAAGTAAACTATTATTTTCCATAAAAACAATATTAAGGGAAATATTATTTTCCTGTTTAGTATTATATTAGGAAATCAGTATTTTCTAGATTGGAAAATGAGAATTTCCAATATGGAAAATGCCCTATATTGTGTATCAAGTACTTAACTTATTCTATTTCTTCTATTCTTAATATACCCCCAAAACAGCACAAAATCAGTCACTTAAAAATCATCGGTCGGGGAGCGCCCAGCGGCAAGGGGCGGGACCACCCGTCCCGACGAGCGCCACACCATAAACTTTTTTTAGAATAAGCACACAACCGTTTTCCGAACCCTGCAAAATTTCTTCCGAATCCGAACGACGTAACACTCCATTGAGAGAGGCTGCCGTTTGGTCGCTCCCCCTTTGGGGGCGGGGGGGGGTTACATACCCATACCGAAACCTCTGCTTCTGGTGATTTGCTTGAGT
>JAJWLX010000070.1 GCA_021636625.1 Prevotella sp.
TTTGCCATTTTTCTGCGTATTTTCTCGTCGCTAATATTTTTGCAACACCTTATTATATAATTATCTGTCTATTTCTGTGAAACGATTAAAAGTTTGCTGAAAATTCCATCATCATTTTCTGGGCAAGGGGAGCGTACCATGTCTTCACCTCCTGCTCAGTAGGCGTATGACCGCCTGGGAAATGGAAGGCTTGGTTGTAATGCTGCAGGAAGAGAGGGGAGAAGTGAGCCAGGGTGTCCTGCTCACCAAAAAGTCCCCACACACGATCCTTATAATAGGGGTTGCAATGGTCAAACTGCACGGCTTCCAGTTCCGCAAACTCCTCAATCAGCGCCTCGTCAATCACCAGCTGCTGATTGCCGTCCCTTCTCGGTGCCTTGTATTCATGCTCTCCGATTCGCTCTTTCAGAAACTCCGTCATCATGAAATACGGATTGCCGAGCAGGGCAGGAATGCCCACCACCGGAGCCAGCATCTGGGCGAGGAAAGAGCCGCAGCTGTTGCCCAGAAGCAAGTCGGGCTGCTCCCGGTCGATGATGGAGCGAATCTCCTTCAGTGCCTCCTTGGGGTGCAATGGCAGGTCGGGAGTCAGCACCACCGCCGTCCCCTCAAACGCCTCTTTCAAGGCTCTCGCCATCGGACAGCTGCCCGTGGCAAAGAATCCGTGTAGGAATAATATCTTCTTCATGCTCTAATCATTAGATAATGATGCGCCTATAATCTAGGAGGATAAGCCATGCTCAACTCCATATCAGCGTAATATATCTGCAAAAATACAAAAAATATTCAGAAAAGTGATTATATGGATGGATTTTGTTTGCAGGGCGAACTTGATTTAACCTTATTTTATATGATAGAGGGGTGTTTTGAAAAACCGAAATCCTTAATGACCTTAATGACCGTGACCTTAATGACCGGATTTAGGTATTGGAAAATGACCGATAATGAATTTGACACTACATGACCTCTTAAAACAAAAAGGCGTAAGGTATGGTAGATATAATCTTAGTAAAATGCAGAGCTATTTGTATTTTTCTTCATAATCATTCGTGTTTCTAACATATTTTACCTATCTTTGTGCCTTAAAAAATAGAAGTTGCAAAATGGAAAAGTATGTGTTAGAATTACAGGCTGTACTAGACCAATATAGAAGTCTTGGTATTTCGCAGCAGATAGATTACGATAAGTTCTATCTGTATTCCATCATTACACACTCTACTGCCATAGAAGGTTCTACTGTGACGGAAATAGAGAATCAATTGCTCTTTGATGAAGGTATTTCTGCTAAAGGTAAACCCTTGGTAGAGCAGTTGATGAATCTTGATTTGAAACATGCTTATGAGCAATCCATTCGATGGGCTAGGGAGCATAAACCTTTTTCTGTGGAGATGCTTAAGCAATTGTCTGCATTGGTGATGAAGAATACCGGCAGCGTTTATAGCACGCTTCAGGGGGAATTCGATTCTTCTAAAGGTGACCTCCGTCTATTAGGTGTCACAGCGGGAGCTGGTGGACGTTCCTATATGAACTTTCTGAAGGTTCCTGCACGGTTGGCAGATTTCTGCAATGAGATAAACCGCAGGCGTGAATTGCTTCTTGAAAACCCGAGTGAAATGGATGCATATTTGTTGAGCTTCGATGCTCATAACATCCTTGTCAGCATCCATCCTTGGGTGGATGGAAATGGCAGAATGTCGCGTCTCATCATGAACCACCTTCAGTTTGAATTTAATCTTGTTCCGACGAAGGTAATGACTGATGATAAGGCAGCTTATATTGAAGCTCTTAATGCATCCCGAGAAGAAGAGTCGATGTTACCATTCCAGTCTTTCATGCTTCAAGAACATATCAAAAATCTTAAGGCTGAGATAGAACAGTATGAAAGATCTATGGATGATGATGTCGTGATAAATGTCGGGAAAGATTTTGAAAATGTCGGGAAAGAAAAACTGATTGAACTTTCTGAACGTCAGCAGGATATCATTTCTGCTGTTAAACATCATCCGGAAATAACGATTCCGGAATTGGCGCAGAGAATGTCGGGAAAGAAAACAGTTACGACACGTACAATTGAAAGAGATATTGCAGCTCTTCAAGCCAAGGGAATCTTGAAACGTGAAGGCGGTAGAAAAAGTGGTAAATGGATAGTTGTAAACATCTGAATACCCCGAAATCCTTAATGACCTTAATGACCTTAATGACTGTGACCCTTAATGACACTGACCCTTAATGACACCTACGGAAATAAATAAACCGCTCCACCTATTTATATATATAGGAGGAGCGGTTGTAATAGATAAAATCATCTCAAAAACTAATCACATGCAGATTTCATTTCTGGTTTCGTCTTGTTTCTCATTCTGCTTTCCTGCTGCTTACACGCAGCTTGAAACACCAAGCGATGTGGCTATTGCGGTGAGAATGCTGATAGCAATCTGAATCACCATTTTCCAGGTATCCTTTTTCATCATCTTCTACTTTGAAGGGTTAAACGATAGGGTTGAGTTTCACGGATGGGGGGATCTGCTTTTACAGATCCACGTCCGTGTCGCTGCCACCGCCCTCGCTGGTACCTGGGGCGGTATTGCCGCCGCTGGTTCCCTGGTCACCGGTAGTTCCGCTACCTTCAGTTCCGGTAGTTCCGCTGCCGCCAGCGTTGCTGCCGCCACCCTGGGTTCCACCGCCAGTGGTTCCGTCGCCATCACCACCTCCATCAGGAGTAACTGGAACGTTGAGGTCCACGTTGGTCTTGCCCTCCTTGATCGCCTTGATCACGGCAGCCTGAGCGCTGCGGCTAGCCACGAGGTTGAACTCGGCGTCGTCGAGCAGGTTCTTGAACTGCTGACCTGGGTCCCACTGAACCTTCACGTTGGTGATGTTCTGCGCCGTAAACTTGTCGGCAGTCTCTGCACCCTTGGAGGCGAGCAGGAGAGAGAAGTCGCCCAGATCGCCCAGTCGGATCTTCTTGCCCTCGAGCAGCATCTCTCTCATGCAGTCCACTGCCATGTAGAGGATGGCGCTGATGTCAGCTCTGGAATACACGCTGCCGTGAGAAGTGATGTGCTTGGCAAACTTCTCGATGGTCATCACATCGGTGTACTGCGAGATGGCGAACGCATTCTGCTTCTCGGTCTTCACCAGGTCGGTGTCCTTCTTGTCCGGCTCCTTGCCGTTCTTCTTAGCCTGGTTGATACGTGATTTTGCCTGGTTGATCTCAATGAGGTTTGCGTTCACGCTGCGCATTACGATGCTGTAGTTAATCATACTCTGTTCTGTGTTTAAGAGTTCACTGAATCACAACTACCCGGAAAGCCCTTTTCTTGTGCTTTTTCTGGTCTTAATAGATGACCGGCGCCTGCCATCATTTAAGCCCAGCTGCGGTCTTCTATTATGACCGCCCTTAGGCACAATAGGCTGTTCCTTCGATTGCCGGTGCAAAGATACAAAATTTCAAAGGCGAAATCAAGTTTTTATCGAAATAAGATGGTAAAAATGGCGTAAGTGCTTGATATATAGTATTGTAAGTGAATGCTGTTTTTACGCATTGCTTGCAGGAGGGGCTTGAAGGGGATTCTGATGCAGAAGATGCTGAGGGCGAAAGCGTGTCATTAAGGGTCAGTGTCATTAAGGGTCATTAAGAAAAATGGGAAATGTCATTAAGAGCTATAGTATAATATAAATAATATTTATATTATACTATAGGGGGATTTTGCGCCCCGAAAACCTTAATGACCCTTAATGACACTGACCCTTAATGACACGATAGAGGATTTTGATTTGTTTCTTAAGATGAAATGTTGTGTTGGTATAATATATTGATAGACAACAAGATATAGTCTGTTTGTGAAAGTTGCCCTTTCTAAGAGTTGTATCTTTAAAAGCTATAGATTCTCTTCTTGTTTTCCATGTTCTCCCTCCATCCTTTGTCTTTATATTGAATAAAATTGTTATGATATTTCTGGATTTTCCTTGTTTCTCAAGCAGAAAAACCTCATTTCCCATCTTATTTTGGCCGTTCTGAGGGGGTGAAAAATGCCTTTTGAGCCTCATTTATGCCTTCAAAACCACTTTTCCGTTAAATAACGTGATAAAATTTGGTGGTTAGCCTGCTTTTTTATAACTTTGCTTTTGCGAATGCTGAGAGGCAAGCCCCCTTTGCACGAACTTAAATAAAATTTCAATTGTTTAAATGATAATGTGTATGCATAACAAATTGATACTCAATGCTTTAGGGGGGTAATTTTGGCTCGTCAAAATTAACCTCAAATCATCGTGTACTTATAAAAGGACGAATAGCAGCGTGGATTCAGGCGCTGATATTCGTCCTTTTTGCGTTTTCATTTTCCGCCTGTTCGAGCGATGAAAATGCAGAAAAATCGCAGGGAATCGACTACAAAACCCAAATTTCAGCCCACGAATGGGCGATTTCCGAGGCTTATCAGCGTGTTGGAAACCTTACTTTAGATGTAGATGCGGGGACTGTCTATTGCCAGTTCACCGCCGATAGCGTATATTTCAGCGAGGAGAAAACGGTAACAGAGATTGATGAGGAGGGCAAAATCCTGCACACCTCTACCCAGCTTTCTCCCTACGGGAACTATGCCTATACCATCAAGAATGATCAGATGACCATCGACGATCAGACATTCAAAATGACCAGTAAAGACCAGTCCATCCTTCTCGAAAACGAGAAGTGGAGACTCGTGCTTATCGATAAATAACTGGTTCTTTATATATAAATAATGTGTAAAATCCTATAGACAAAGATAAAAATGGCAAAGAAACAAGATACCATCAGCATTGGTTTTGAAGAGAAAATATGGAAGGCTGCCGACATTCTGCGAGGCAACCTCAGCGCTTCGCAATACGAGGGCGTGGTGCTCGGACTCATCTTTCTGAAATACATCAGCGACCGCTTCGAACAGAAGTTCCAGGAGCTGCAGGGCGACGAATACGCTGACCCGGAAGATAAGGACGAATACACTGCCGAGAACATCTTCTTCGTACCTGCTGAGGCTCGATGGAGCAAGATTAGTGCTGCTGCCCACACCCCGGAAATTGGCGTGGTGATAGATGAAGCGCTTACCGCCATTGAGCGTGAGAACGAAAGATTGAAGGGTATTCTGCCTAAGAATTTCGCCCGTCCGGAGCTGGACAAGCGCCGTCTGGGCGATGTGGTAGATCTCTTTACGAACATAGAAATGCACGATGCTGGCGAGGAGAAAGACCTGCTGGGCAGAACCTACGAATACTGTCTGCAGCAGTTTGCTTCCCTGGAGGGCAAGAATGGCGGCGAGTTCTATACGCCTTCCTGCATTGTCCGCACGCTGGTAGAGATACTGGAGCCTTACGAGGGCAGAGTTTATGACCCTTGCTGCGGAAGCGGTGGTATGTTTGTGCAGAGTGCCAAGTTTATAGAGCGCCACAAGGGAAACCTGCGCAAGATTAGCATCTACGGTCAGGAGGCAAACCCTGATACGTGGAAGATGGCGCACATGAACCTTGCCATCCGTGGCTTGGATGCGAACTTAGGAAAAGTCTTTGCCGACACATTCTATGATGACCAGCACCCTACGCTGAAGGCAGATTTCATTCTTGCCAATCCTCCTTTCAACCTCAGCGACTGGGGACAGAGTGCGCTTCAGGAAGACGTGCGCTGGCAGTATGGTTTGCCACCTGCTGGCAACGCCAACTTTGCGTGGATGCAGCACATGATTCACCATCTGGCACCTAACGGAAAGATTGGTTTGGTGCTGGCGAATGGTGCGCTTTCGAGTCAGAGTGGCGGCGAGGGACAGATTCGCCAAGCCATCATCGAAGCCGACCTGGTAGAGGGAATCGTGGCTTTGCCTTCGCAGCTGTTCTACAGTACGGGTATTCCTGTAAGTCTTTGGTTTATCAGCCGTAACAAGGCGCAGAAGGGCAAGACCGTATTTATCGATGCCCGCAATCTGGGCACGATGGTAACACGCAAGCTCAGAGAGCTGATGCCTGATACGGACATCAAGAAGATTACCGACACCTTCCATGCCTTCCAGCAGGGAACCCTGGAGGATGAAAAGGGCTTCTGTGCCGTGTGCACCACCGAGCAGATTGCTGAGCAAGACTTCATCCTGACTCCTGGCAGATACGTAGGAATCGCCGAAGACGAGGGCGATGGTGTTCCGTTTGAGGAGAAAATGACGAATCTTACCGGAGAGCTGAAGCAGCTGTTTGAGGAAAGCAAGAAGCAGGAAGAGGAGATTAGATTGCAGTTGAAGAAAATTGGATGGGAGGTGTAAGTATGGAGTGGAAAGAAGTTATTGCAACTGATTATTGTTATAAAGTAGCTGATGGCACCCATGACAGCCCCAAAAGGCAGAACGAAGGAAGATTTTTGATAACATCAAAACATATAAAGGGCCAATCAATTAATTTTGATAATGCGTATTATATTTCAGAAGATGACTATCAAAAAATCATAAAAAGAAGTAAGATTGATAAGTGGGATGTAATAGTCAGTATGATAGGTGAATACTGCGGCTTTTGTTATTTAGAAGATTCTAATTTTACAGATTATGCAGTAAAAAATGTTGGTATATTGAAGGTTGGAGAACGTATTAAAAGCTTATGGCTTTATTATTACTTAAATTCTCCTGATGGTAGAAATCAATTAAAAAATACAAGAGCAGGTTCTAGTCAGCCTTACATTTCTTTAGGATCATTACGAAATCTTTTGATTCCGGAACCTCCAAGAGATGTTATGGAACGAACAGTTGCTATCCTTTCTTCTCTCGACCGCAAGATAGAGTTGAACAACAAGATCAATGCTGATTTGGAGGAGATGGCGCAGGCTATTTTCAAGAATTGGTTCGTTGATTTTGAGCCTTTCAAGGATGGTAAGTTCGTGGATAGTGAATTGGGAATGATTCCGGAAGGATGGAAAGTAGGAAGCCTAGGAGACATTACGAAGAATAAATCTGCAAAAGTAAAGGAAAGAAACGATGTAAAGGTTCTATCGCCAGTAACTACTGGTGAACTTGTATTGTCAGAAGAATACTTTAACAAGCAGGTGTTCAGTTCGAGTATAGCTAAATATAAGATAGTAAATAAAGGAGATTTCGCATATAATCCTGCACGAGTTAATATCGGTTCGCTAGGAAGAAACGAATTTGATTTTGACGGATGTGTAAGTCCTGTTTATGTGGTATTTTCTGTACTAGATGGCTATGAGAATTACTTCGATTTGTTTAGAAAGACAGATTTCTTTAAAGATTCTGTCACTTCTTTAGCTATTGGAGGTGTAAGGCAATCACTCAGTTATGATGACTTGAGTTTGATAGAAACAATCATTCCTAGCGAAAACATCGTTGAGAAGTTTAATAATCTCTACAATCAGATGAAGAAAACTATCAAAGCGAATAAGCTAGAGAACTCCCGCCTCTCCCTTCTCCGTGACACCCTTCTCCCTCGCTTAATGTCAGGCGAGCTGGAAGTCCCGGAATAAGAAGAGCAACGAAAAAAATAACGAGAAAGAAAATTAAAAAATATCATTATGGCAGACGACAAGAAATTCACCGAAGACGCATACGAGCAAACGCTCATTGCCCTGTTCCGGGACGAACTCGGCTATGCGTACGAATGTGGCTACGAGGTGGAGCGCGACTATAAGGAGCCTTTCTATCGTGCCGATTTGGTCGCCTCGATGCGACGGCTTAATCCTGAACTGCCAGCCGATGCAATGGATGAAGGAATCAAACAAATCACCAACATCAGCATCGGAACTTTAGAACAGAACAACGAGCAGTTTACACTCTGGATGCAGAATGGTCTGGAGGTGGGATTCCTGCAGGATGGCGAAGAACGGACAGCCCTGATGAGGCTCATCGACTTCGACCACCCCGAAAGAAACCTCTTCAAGGTGGTGAACCAGTGGCGGGTAGAAGAGTACAAGAACAAGCGCTGCGATATGGTGGTGATGGTCAACGGATTGCCCCTCGTGGTGGTGGAGCTGAAAAGCGCCATTTCCGAAGATGCAACCATCGACGATGCCTACAAGCAGATTAAGAACTATCAGCAGAGCATCCCGAGCCTCTTCAGCTACAATGCCTTCAACGTAATCAGCGACATGAGCGAGACCCGTGCCGGAACCATCACCGCCAAGCAAGACCGCTACATGGAATGGAAGACCATAGACGGCTCATACGAGTCAACCCTCTTCGCCGACTATCGCACCTTCTTCCTCGGAATGTTCCAGCAGCAGCGACTGCTCGACATCCTGCAGAACTTCATCTGCTTCGACAAGAACCAGGGCAAATACGCCAAGATTCTCACTGCCTACCATCAGTACTACGCCGTAGGCAAAGCCCTGCAGCGCACCCGTACGGCAGTGGAAGGCAACGGCAAGATTGGCGTGTTCTGGCACACGCAGGGCTCGGGCAAGAGCCTGAGCATGGTGTTCTACGCCCACCAGCTGGTGCAGCGGTTGCCCGAAGTAACCATCGTGGTGGTAACCGACCGCAAGGACCTGGACAACCAGCTCTTCGGTCAGTTCTGCCGCTGCAAGGACTTCCTGCGTCAGGAACCTCAGAACGCCCAGAGCCGTGAAGACCTGGGCAATCTGCTGCGGGGCAGAAAGAGTGGGGGAATCATCTTCACCACCATTCAGAAGTTTGAAGAAGGCGACTCGGCACTCTCCACCCGCCGCAACATCATCGTGATGACCGATGAGGCCCACCGCTCGCAATACGGCGATGAGCACTGGGACAACAAGAGTCTGACGATGAAGAAGGGATTCAGTCAGAAGATGCGAGAAGCCCTGCCAGGCGCCTCGTTTATCGGCTTCACCGGAACGCCTATCAGCGACCGCGACAGAGACACGGAGGAAGTGTTCGGCAACTACATCGACGTTTACGACATGAGTCAGGCGGTGGATGATGGAGCCACCCGTCCGGTTTATTACGAGAGCCGTGTGGTGAATCTGAACCTCGACGAAGACACGATGAAGCTGCTGAACGATGAGTTCGACAACCTGGCCGATGAGGGAGCCACCGAGGAGCAGATCAGGCAGGCGAAGCAGGAGCACAGCCGGCTGGAAGTGCTCCTGGGCGAAGACGCCACCATCGACACGCTGGTAAAGGACATCATCCAGCACTACGAGCAGAACCGGGCGCAGGAACTCACCGGCAAGGCAATGATCGTGGCGCTGACCCGAAGCATCGCCATCAAAATCTACCGCAAGATGCTGGAGCTTCGCCCCCAGTGGACGGAGAAGGTAAAGGTGGTGATGAGCGGTTCAAACCAAGACCCCGAAGACTGGCAGCCGATTATCGGCAACGAAGCCTACAAGAAGGAACTGGCAAGAAAATTCAAGGACAACGACGATGAGATGAAAATCGCCATCGTAAGAGACATGTGGCTCACGGGCTTCGATGTTCCGTCGCTCGCCACCATGTACGTATACAAGCCGATGAGCGGTCATAATTTGATGCAGGCAATAGCCCGTGTGAACCGAGTGTTCCCGGGGCAAGGAAGGCGGACTGATAGTGGATTACGTAGGCATTGCGCAGGCGCTGAAGAGTGCCATGCAGCAGTACACCAACCGTGACCGCCGCCGCTTCGGAGACCCCGACATCGCCAAGACCGCCCTGGTGAAATGGAAGGAAGAGATGGAAATCTGCCGCGACCAGCTTCATGGTTTCGACTATTCCGGCTTCTTCGAGCAGGACAACACGAAGCGGGCACTCGCCATCACGGGCGGAGCCAACTTCCTGAGTTCTCCAGCCATGGTTCAGCGCAAGAAGAATTTCATGGAGCACAGCAATCTGCTTCACAACGCCACCACGCTTTGCCGTTCGCTTCTGAATGAGCAGCAGAAGGCGGAGGTGTGCTACATGGATGCGCTGCGCGTGATGATGCTTAAACTCTCGCAGAAGGGCAAGATCAGCCGCCATGAAATCAACGAGCGCATCGGCGACCTGCTCCGTCAGAGCGTGAAGACCGACGGAATAATCAATCTCTTCGGCGACCGCCAGATAGAGTTCTCGCTCTTCGACGACGCCTTCATCCAGGAGGTGAAGAACATGAAGGAGCGCAACCTGGCGGTGGAACTGCTCACCAAACTGATGAAAGAGAAAATCAAGCAGCAGCAGAAGACCAACGTGGTTCAGAGCGACCTCTTTTCCGACATGCTCAGTCAGAGTCTCTCCAACTATCTGAAGGGCTTGCTCACCAACGAGGAAGTGATAGAGGAACTGTTGAAGATGGCTCAGCAGATGAAGCAGGCAGAGGCAGAGGGCAACGACCTGGGACTTTCGCCCGAGGAGAAGGCATTCTATGATGCGCTCTCCACGCCCGAAGGTGTGCGGCAGGCTTACTCCGACGAGGAGTTTGTGGCGCTGACCCGGGAACTGACGGAAGTACTGCACCGCAACCGCACCATCGACTGGAACCGGAAGGAATCGGCGAGGGCGAAGATGCGAGTGATGGTGAAGCGACTGCTCAAGAAATACAAGTATCCACCTGAGGGGGCAAAGAAGGCGCTGGAAACCGTGATGCGCCAATGCGACCACTGGGCGGATGATGAAGATAACGTAGTATAAACCCTTTAAAATTTTTAGTAAGAAACAGAAAGTAAATAGATAATAATCATAATACGATAGACGCTGATTATCTGACACTTCTACGGTATTCAGAACCTGCAAATTCAGAAATTCGACAAGAAGACGGTGACAGCAAGGCGTCCACACCTCTACGGCGTGGGCTGTACTTGTTTGTACCTTGCCGAAGGTTCTTGCAGGTACCTGAATACCGGTACTTACAGGGAACACCCACGCCGCTTTTTTTACAACTATAATTTCAAACCTATAAAATCATGGACGACGAACAAGAAGTGCACTTGAAAAAGCTAGAAGATCTAGTTACCCGCTTCAATGTTTGCTTCCGCCTTTTAGGAAAAGAAGAAGACGAAAACAACAATGAGGAATTGATAGCTGCTTGGAAGCTGATCTTACGTAATCATGTAAGAAAGATTTTCGATTTACTAAAATCACTAAAGATAGAAATAGCATGGTCTTTGCTGGATGATAAGAAGGAGAGATTCTATAAGATTAAAGTAGAATTAGAACCTACGCTTACCTCCTATAAGGATTATGAAGGTGAGGAAATGCGCAAAATGGTGAATGACATCATCCTTTTGACTGATGAGGGATTTCATGGTTTCAGACAGTCATTTGTCAATGAAACCTATTGCGAAGACCTTTTCCTGAAAGAAATAGATAGATATCGCAAGGAGAATGAAGACCGCCTAGAGCGTATTTATAAGCAGGACAGCCAGGATGAAGCTCTCTTCTATCCGGATGAAACCCAACTAAAAAACCACATGCTATTAAAACGAAAAGAGAAGCTTTTCAATTCTCAGTTCGGTCTGGTTTTTCATAATAACGGCAGGGACATCAAGATGACTGTAGTTTATATTCTTGGAAAGAAGGAACAGACTTATGATAATATCAACGATTTCCTGGATAAGTATGTTTCTTACCAGATAGCCCAGGAGCATTGCGAAATCAAGAAGGAAAAAATCTTCCAGAACATGGTTTTTAAGGAGAATGTGGATGTAGATAAGCTGATGCTTAAACTTAAAGACTTAATCGAAGACAATACCCTCAGTGCACAGAAACATTGGTTTATCGTCTATAAGGTTTTCTTGAGCAAGAATTGGCTGAAGAAGTCAACCCAGCGCCTTTTCGTTGACCAGATTAATTCTGCTTTCAGCACTTTATTAAAATGTTCTACGGACGATTTTCATGAGATAAATGGTTATTTCAAGCATAATGATTTCACGGAATGGACGCTTGCTGACTGTGCTGCGCCTTCATGTTGCGAGGCTTATAGAGAGATTGCGGATAAGCTGGACTTAGAATTTCAAGAGTCTAAGTACGCCAAGCCTGGAACCTTCATCAATGCAAGAAAGATAGAAAAGTTCAGATAGTATCCCCCAAAGGTATCCCCCAAAATTACAAAGTATATCCCCCACATCCCCCAAACGGATTTGTGGGGGATTTTTTTTACCCTTTTGTTTGGAAATCTCACTACTTTTGCAGCGTCGAAGAAACAAGACAACGCCGAAATGGTTTGGTGATCTTGAAACAACTTCCGACTACTTTATAATTATGAATGTTCAGATTATGAGAGTGGTGAAGCAGGGCGAGGCTTTCGCCGTGCAGAGCCAGAAGAGTGAGAGCGGCCAGATGATGAAGTGCAACATCGTGTTGCAGGAGATGGGCGGCAAGTATGAGAACCAATATGCTGCGGCAATGCTCGGCAATATGGCCCAGTGCAAGTTTGCTCCGGGGGCACTGGTAGCGGTTACGCTCCGATTCGCAGCTCATGAGTATAATGGGCAGGTTTACCAGGATATCCTCGTTACGGATATTGAAAAGCTGAAGGGATAAAAAGTAGTTTTAGTTATTAACTGAGTTGGGACTGCGGAGGATCTTCCATGGTAAAGCGCGCAAAAATCCACACGTTTCTTCTCGCAAAACAATTCAGAATATGAAGAAAAATGTAAACAAGCAGCAGCACGTGCAGCTGGGTGGTATGGCTTTCTACGACGAGAGCAAGTGTTTCCTCTTTGCGCCTAATGAGCATGGAGGACGAGAGAAGGTGCCGGGATTCCGATCACAGGGCGTTGCCCAGCAGTTGACGGATGGTACTTTTGATTTCGTGGTTAAACCAAGAGTACGTTCTCAGTCTGTACTGATCAGAAAGCTGGCTCACGGACGATTGAGCAAGACCAAGGATGGAGCTATTCAGTTCACTTTGAAGGTGTTCTGTGATGAAGGAATCAATATCGGCAGCACGCTTGTGAAGGAGGCAGAAGAGGCTGCAGATGCTTTGATAGAATATCAGTTGAAGCGATAGAGATATGGATGTTCAACAAAAAGTATTTGATGTTCAACTTAATAATAGTAAGTAGAAACACATAAATGAGCTGTTATTTGATAAGGGTGGAGAACGGGCACAAGGTTGCCCGCTCCATCACCTCGCAAGAGGAGTATAAACTGATTCGTGGAAGCTATGAGCAGAAGGCTAATCTGCGACTGGCTCGCGAAGGAAACGATGGGGCGAAGAGAAGACTGGTGCAGTTTAATTATTCCGGACATTATCCGCAAGGGGTTGTGAAGGGAACGAAGCTGCCAAGCCGGGCTTTCGGCTTCGATCTGGATGATAAGCAGGACTTTGAGAAGGCGGCTAAGCTGATGCTGCAGGAGCCGAAAAAGTATGGTCTGCTGATGCTGGAACGCAGCGCACGACAAGGTGGTCATGCGGTTTGCAAGCGAGAGATGGGCAAGACGATTCTCGAAAATCAGGTTAGAATCGCCAAGTTGCTGGAGTGCGAGATGGATACTTCGGCTCACGACATTAACCGAGTTTATTTCACCACTTCGGCTGATGCAGAAGACTTGCTTTACTTGTCTCCCGAACTCTTCAAGGATGATTACGATGAGGCTGCCGTGGCAGCTGAAGGCAAGGTGCTGGAGGAGCGTGAGAAGTATGGACAGGAGGAACTTCCTCCAGGAGCGCACAAGGCTAACAAGCATTACAAGCCTTGGTTGGAGAATGAGGAAGAGAAGGCTTTGGATTCTCAGAAAAATCTTGAGAATCAGGAGAATCAGAAATCTCTTGAAAATCAGGAGAATTTGGGAAATCAGAATCAGAGTCAGAAGAACCTGGGAAATCAGAAGAATTCTCAAAAGGTTCAAGCCTCTCAGAATCCTCTGAATTCTTCTAAGAATCAGGCTCAGCCTGCTTCTGCTTCACCATCCTCTGCATCTTCACCATCTTCTTCATCTTCCAGCAATGATTACCTCGGAATCCCATATTCCGAAATCATTTCGAAGTGGTGGCAGATGTATAATGACGGTCATGAGCCAGTTCGCTCCAACCGCAATACTTTGACCTTCGAGCTTGCCGTGAACCTGCGCCACATCTGTGGCTTCGACCGCAATCTCATGGATCAGATCATCCCCTGCTACGATGGTTTCCATGAGCAGGAGAAGATGGCTTGCATCAACTCGGCGCTAAACGAGAAGATTACGCAAATGCCTAAGCGACTGAAAGATGTGCTTGCCGCTCTGCGACAGGAAAAGCTGAAACAGGGTGCTTCGAATGCTACTGCTGATGCAGAAAGCGAGGCTCTGGTGAATGCGCTGGACGAGGCTAATGCCAAGGACGAAATGTTCTATTTCAATGCTTTGCCTAAGATGCCGCAAGGTGTGCGTGATTCTATCAATGCCGTAGGACCACCCCTGGCAATGCCAGTGATTACCGCCATCTGTCCAGCCATCGGAATGTTGGCTACAGGAGTAAAGGTGGCTGTGCACGGTAAGATGAACTCGCTGAACCTCATCTCCTACATCGCCGGAGATTTCGCCTCTGGTAAGGGAAGTATCGACCCCGTGGTTGATGCATGGACTTCGGAAGTGAAACAGATGGACAAAATGTATCAACAGCAGGAGGACGAATGGCGAGCCAAGAAGCGTGCAGCGAAGAACAAAAAGGAGCAGCCGGAAGAGCCGAAACTGCCCGTAAGATGTCTGACGCTGAACAACACCGTGGCTAACCTAGCCGAGCGTCTGGCTAACACCGAAGGCAAGCACGCCTTCTCGTTTACCCCGGAAGCCGACACCGTGGCGCAGAAGTGGAAGTCGGCGATGAGCGACTTCTCCGTAATGCTCCGTCAGGCGTATGATGGCACGAGCTACGAGCGTGAGGCTAGAAGTGCAGAAGCCGTGAATGTACACATAGACAGACTGTTATGGAATATGGTAATGTGTGGAACCCCTGATGCGCTTTACCGTGTGGTAAACAATTATACGGATGGTTTTCAGAGCCGTATCGTAGTGGCTCGCACCCCGGATAATACCTTCACTCCTCTTACGGATAATCTTTTTGTGCTTACAGATTCTCAATGCGAGCATATTCATCAGATTGCTCATCTGCTGCCTCTGATGGAGGGTGAGGTGGAACTGCCGAAACTGGAAGCCAAGGGTAGGGATTGGCTGGAGCAGATACGACTGGAGACTATGAAGAATGATGACAAGGTAAAAGCCCGTCAGCGTTTCCGTATCTGTCCTACCACGATGAGAATGATGACCTGCATCATGCTCTGCAAGGTGGCAGAGACGTTGATTCAGAAGCACGGTTTCCAGGGAGCGGAAAAGCAGTTGAAGCAGAATCCGCTATTATGGAAGGAAATGATTGTCAAGATGCAGACGCCTACCATGCTCGCTGTGTTCAATGTTCTTGCAGATTACCAGTTGGACAATGCACTCTATTTCTTCCGTAGTCGTATCGAGGATGCTTTCTCTTCGAGGGACTATTGCGGACAGTCGGTTTACGACCGTTCTCGTAGAGGTAGAAACGATTCCATCTTCGAGCGTCTGGATGTGACCTTCTCCTTCGATCAGGCTCAGCAACAGAGCATTTCCGTGAAAGGGGCAGGTGCTACTCACGAGTCGGTGAAGCAGATGCTGAAGAACTGGAAGCAGCAGGGCTTGATAAGCGTTTTGCCGGACAAACGTTATCAGAAAGCGTCACCCACCGTTTAAAGTGTCATTAAGGGTCAGTGTCATTAAGGGTCATTAAGGTTTCGCAATACTTCGAATTTCTTAATGACTCGAACATGCCCCCCGGGATACAATTATCAATTGTAAATTATAAATTAAAAACATCATGAATATTACTATATTTCGCCGTCGCTTCACCCCATGGGGTGTAGATGGCACATTGGCTATTAACGGAGTTTTTTTCACAGGTACCGTAGAACATCCTAAGAAATTCCTGTCTGCGGGTCGTTACAAGATTGCACCTGTACCTATCAGGTTACAGAAGAAAATTGTGGTAGAGGTCACGGAGACTGAAGAGGAAAAGGAGGAGAATAAGGCAAAGGGTGTGAAGAATGAGAAGAAGTTTAAGACAGAGATTAAAGAGGAGGTTAGAACCATGCCTACAATTATGGAGACGAAAGCCCGAGTTCCTAAGAAGCCGGTGCTTCGCAAGCCCTATATCACGCCAGGGTTTGGACCATTAGCCCTGAAATATAAAGGCATCGTGATGGGTAAGTCGTTGAAGACGGGACTTGTGGCTTACGACGAGGAGAAGTTCCAGGAGTTTTGCGATATGATCAGCGATGCTTTGCAGAAAAAGGAGAAAGTTACGCTGGTTATCAAGGACTGGGGGAAAGACGATATTCCTAAAGAGTATATGGTTGTTCTTCCAACTAATACACCTGCAACTAATACTCCTGCGAACTGTATTCTTGTAAATAAAAATCATAAATAAAATACTATTATGCGCAAGATCAAGGAAATCATCATTCATTGTAGTGCGACCCGAGAAGGTTGCGACTACACCGTAGCCGACATCGACCGTTGGCATCGTGAGCGTGGCTTTTTCTGCATCGGTTATCATTTCGTGATTTACCGTGACGGAAGCATCCACGTGGGCAGATCAGTAGAAGAGGTGGGTGCCCACTGCAAGGGTCACAACACCGTGAGCATAGGAATATGCTACATCGGCGGTCTATCCCAGGATGGCAAGCCGAAGGACACCCGAACCCCCGAGCAGAAGGCGGCGCTGAAAGCGCTGATAGAGCAGCTGAAGGAGGAATATCCCGAGGCAACGGTTCATGGGCATAATGAGTTCTCAAACAAGGCTTGCCCTTGCTTTGATGTGAAGGAGGAATTTTAATAAAAATGCCCTGTAAGAGCAAAAGCATCGTATTTAAAGCTTTTGCCCCTACAGGGCGATTTGTTTGCGCTCTAGTTTACCCAGGGTGTTACCCTGGGCTAGGAGCTTCTGCCCTTTACCTTTCCCTTCGGCCGGTGACCGTTGGTTCAGGGCGTATTGCTGCAATGTTATTTCCCGATGCAACATGTAGATGTTGCTGATAGTTAAGCTTTTATCTTTTAAACGGTAC
>JAJWLX010000071.1 GCA_021636625.1 Prevotella sp.
GAGCAACTGACTCTTAATCAGTGGGTCTAGGGTTCGAATCCCTAAGGGTGTACAACTTGAAAAAGCTAAAGAAAATGGTTCCGTAGCTCAACTGAATAGAGCACTTGACTACGGATCAAGAGGTTCAAGGTTTGAATCCTTGCGGAATCACTTTTCCAAGATAAAAAGATTATCATTCAGGTAATTAAGTGTTGCACCCTTAGCTCAGTTGGTAGAGCAACTGACTCTTAATCAGTGGGTCTAGGGTTCGAATCCCTAAGGGTGTACCAAATTAAGAAGAAAAGGCATAATCACAGCTTAAATTTCTAGAAGTAGAACGGATATAACTTCCTATTAATTAGGTAGTTATGTCCGTTTTTGCATTTATTGGCTGATAACAGATTGATAACATCGAAATATAGACGTGTCGTAGAATCGTTTACGTGACAATCTCTGCAATAAGCTGATACATAGTTCGTTCTGCATTCCTTTAGAAATGTTAAATCGAAGTGGGTTACTAATATGTTATCAACTGCTTATAAAAATGTTATCAACTTATATTATCAAGAATTGGATAAGAATTCGTTCTACCCATTGAATTTCTTGGTACTTGGGAGACATTGTATAATCCAAATTTTAAAATGGTCGAATTTGACCACTTTAAAAAAGAAGATGGACTACCTACATTTACTATGAGTGTTGGTAATTGGGTTGAAAAGACCAATGCTATAGGTATAATGTTGAACAAAAGTTTAGAAAACTATTGTTTAATAATATTCTAAAATACATTAGAATGTAAAACATTCGGTAATTCTTTATATGTTTATACAAATATAACAGTATAAATTTGGCAACTTGAAAATGTTTTCCTACCTTTGTAAGCAAAAAATAGATTATGCTTACACAGGTTGATGCAGATAAAATGCTGGCTACTCCTAAGTTCGTAATAGACAAAGGAGAACCTTGTACTACCTTTCATCTTGATTTAGTCAAGAATAAAAGGTATAGGCTTTATTTAACTCCAGCAGTTTCTATTGATTGTCCAAAGGAGTATCTTCTAGACATAAAAATAAGCCCAAAGTTTAGGACAAAGATAACCTTGCATACGCAAGATAATAAGTCTCATTTCTGTTTGTTTAGATTAGACTTGAATGGTCCGAGACACCAAAATCCAGAAGTGGTAACACCTAATGTTCCTGCCAAGTTTATACCTTACGCTGGAAAATCAATAGATGGCAGCCATGTTCATTACCACGTTGAAGGATATGGTACCGCAGATTGGGCTATACCAGTTGAGTTTGATGACTTTCCTGCAAAAGTTCTTACCAAAAAGAATTATACTAAGGAATTTGGTGATATCTTAAATGCATTGACAGATGTAATAAATCTACAGACAAAACTAACATTTGAAAGTGAATTGATGTATGGGATGGATTGATACTAAAATAGCAGAATACTATCAATGGCTGAAAGACAACACAGCTATTAGAGAAGATAAAGGTACAGGATGGTTTGCTGTATCTACACCTTTCGTGGGGCTATTTAATGACAATATAGATATATTTGTCAAAAAAGAATCCGAGACCAAAATTTTACTTTCTGATGATGGTGATACTATAGAGAATTTATTCCTTTCGGGGGTCGATGTGTTGCATTCGCCAAAACGTAAGGAATATATGAATAAAGTTGCAAATAATTTCGGTATAAAGATAACGCCAGAAGGAGAAATTACCGCAGAATCTAATGGGGCTGATTTTGCTAAAAAGAAGCATAATATGATTTCTGCTATATCATCTATTTCTGATATGTCAATGCTTGCTAGCGACAAAATAACGTCTATATTCGCAGAAGATGTTGTGGCTTATATTGAAAGTCTTGATGTTATTTCTACACCATCTTTTTTGGTCAAGGGACATTCAGGACTAGATTTCAGTTTTGATATACAGATTTCTGGTAGAAAAAGCGAGCTAGTGGTAAAACCTTTTAACCTATTGAGACAAAATGCAATAGAGCGATTCCTCTTTTGTATGGGGGATATAAAAGAGATTAGAGAGAGGACAACTGGTAAGGAATTGAAAAGTTTGGCGATTGTTAATGATACAACAGAGCCTTCAAAGAGGTTAATAGATGCTTTAGAGCAATATGGCACGTCTGTTATGCTTTGGAGCCGAAGAAATGAAGAAGAAAGTAAGAATCTTTTTAAAATAGCATAATCAATAGTTAAGGAGCAGTGCTTGGCATTGCTCCTTTTTTATATTAAGGTGGAGTTCAATTTCAGGAAAATCATTACGTAAGTTATCTGTCCCTCGTCCACATCTACCGCTAGACGGTCCCGCCAGAAACGCACCCTCCTATCGGTATTACAGATCCATCGGAGTTTTTATGACTAAGAATACAAGAAAGAGAGAATTTACCCTTATTTTTCTTGTATTATAAAAATAAAAGTATTAACTTTGCAGCAGACTTAGAAGAAAGCCGAATATCTCGGAACAAATAAGGATAAAATGATAAGGAGAAGAAAATATGATGTATCTAGATCCGAAGGCAGATTTGACCTTCAAGAAAATATTTGCAAAGCATCCTGATCTGCTCATCAGTTTGCTAAACTCCCTCCTACCCCTTTCCGATGAGGAGCAGATAGTGGAGATAAAATATTTGCCGACAGAGCTTGTACCAGAACTTTATGGACGGAAAAACACGATCGTAGATGTACTATGCCAGGATGTTTCCGGCAGGAAGTTCTGTGTTGAAATGCAGATGGAATGGAGCAATGCTTTTATGCAGCGAGTACTCTTCAATGCTTCCAAGCTTTATGTAACGCAACTCCAGAAAAATGAAGATTATAGTATATTGAAGCCCGTGTATTCCCTGAACCTCGTGAATGAAATATTCGAGAAAGATATGCCCGATTGCTTCATCCACAATTACCGCATCGTTCACGACAAAGACACGAAGAAAGTGATAGAAGGTCTGCACTTCACCTTTATTGAATTGCCGAAGTTTACACCTCATACTTTCATGGAAAAGCGAATGAGCGTATTATGGCTCCGCTTCCTCACGGAGATTAACTCCAATACAAGAGAGATTCCTGCTGACTTGTTGGAGTGTCCCGAGATAAGCAAGGCGCTGGAAGAGCTCAAGGTTACCTCCTTTACAGATACTGAGCTCCGCACCTATGATAAATTCTGGGATACAGTAAGAACAGAGAAGACCCTCCTGAAAGACAGATATGAGGAGGGAATGGAGGAAGGTGAAGCTAAAGGTCTAGCTAAAGGACTAGCCCAGGGTGAAGCAAAAGGCAGCTACCAAAAAGCCCAGGAAATTGCAAAGAAAATGTTGTCTAAAGGATTGGATGATACCACTATCATGGAAATGACGGGATTAAGCCAGGAAGAAATCAAGCTGCTGAAATCATAGAATATGAACTAATCGAGTAGAAGAAAAGTACTACTTTGGATTTTCCTTCCATGTGTGGTCATCACTATTGTTATAATAACATTAGCAATATCCATGGCATCGGAAAGTAATATAAGTATAAATAGGGAACGCAGTGCGTTCCCTATCTGTTTTATGGTAAAAGTTATGACTCCCTATCCTATTGGATGGTAATCCAGATACTTTCGTCTCGGTCGCGAGCCGCTACCATGGCGTTGATGAGTCGCTGCAGCCAGATACGGGAGTCCACCACCATACCCTCAAGCTTGTTCTCCCCCACAAGGATGCAGCCTTGCGTGTCGTCAGGATAATTGCCCGCATGGATGCGGATGCCCTCGAAATTCGGCACGCCCAACAGCAATGGCAGCCAACGCTTGAATCTTGGCGAATACGATATGACCACAGGATAAGTACCCTCAGGAATGGCAGTATGGCCAAGTATCTTACGTGCCTTCACGCCGCTCTTGCGGCTATAGCGGGCATCCACTTCCTCTGGCTTTAGCTTGATACCCAACAGATTGCGCCATGTAGGCTCCATGGTATCGCAGAGATATGTATCTTTGGACAACAGCTGGCTGTCAAAGGTATGAATCAATTTGCACTTGTCGTCTTTCTTCTTGCCGGGCAGCGAGTTACGACTTACGCTTGCATCGGTCAGCAGATAGAGTCTGCCGATGGTATAAGTTCCTTTTTTAGCTATACGCTTTAATACTATTTCCATTTTGTTTTGAATGTTAAGTGTTAAACTATTTTGCGTTGAAACATCTCAGGTCGAGTCCGTCAGAACGGAATAATAGCTTCTTAAAACTGAATAACTGAATACTGAACACTTTTCCGCCTTGCTTTCCGTCAGCTCCGTCGGCATTTACTCCCTTCGGAGGAATTTTCTCGATATAATGGCGGTTCACCCAGTTTCTCAGCATCGTCGCCGTGCCCTTCTTTCCGAAGTCGTTATGTAGGCGCACCATCTCAGCCTGCGTGTAGGTAAAGGTGTCTGGCAATTGCTGCAGCAGGTTGGCAGGTCCTCGCTTGCTCGATTTCTCTCCTACCTCATTAGCCTTGGCTATACTTGCACCAAAGAAAATCATCTTGCACCACAGGTCGTAGCTCTCGCTCCATCTGATGAACTCTTCCATTTCGGGTTCCCATTTGCAGCCGTTTACACATATAGCACGCAAGCCTTGAGAAAGGCAATTACATTGCCACGGAAGGAGAGATTCTCAAACACCCTGTTTTGCGACATGCGCGAAAAGTCGGCGTTCTCATCCTTCAACTTTTCTGCCAGGGCGGAAGCCTCAGCGCAGTCTATCCTACCCGACGCCTTGCACAGATTCTCTATGTACGGTCTGAGCGCCTCTCTGAAGGCATCGTCGTATTCGCCGTATACTGGCATTTCGGCACCGATTTCCCGCTCCGGGATGGTACAGAAGTTGATGCGGCTGATAGGTCCGTCGGTGAGCACCTTGGAGAAATATCGCTGCCCCAGCTGGACGGTGGTCGATGCATTCCAGTTGAACCGGATGGTGATGCGCTCGGTGATACTCGATGTGCCCACGCGGGTCTGGCCGTATGAGTTGCCTGGATCAAAGGCAAGACACATGATCTTGAACTGCTGGTTGCCTTGCCCCTTGAGGGCATCGAACTGGTCTATCTCGTTGAGCGTTGTATAGAGGAAATGCTCCTGAGCCTCAGCCGTGCGCATAACGAATGCCGGGTTGGTCATATCGGCATCTATCTCCTGGATGATGAGGTTTTCCGGACGCTTGCGCTTATCCTTGTTGGCGCCCTTGCGTGTCACCTCTTCTTTCCATTCCTTCTCCCGTTGCAGGTTCTCACGGTCGCGCTGTCTGATATCCTCCATAATCATGTTGATGGGCATCTGCACACAGTTCTTGCCTGCGCCCGTGCCCGCCAGCAGACAGCACATCAGGGTAGCCTCGTGCTCCACATTGTCGATATACTTGAAGGTGGTCTTACAGAGGTGTGTAGCAAGTGGCGGGAAGATGGCGTGTGCCACGGCTGGCTTGTATACGTCCGGTGTCTTCGATAACAGCAGCTCCACGAGTTTTGGAAGATGTTCGGGCATCGGAGGCGGAGCTAATTTATCATCTTCCGCATTGGAATCCGTACCGCCCTCGGAACTCTCGGTTTTTAACGACCCGGCATCCTTCTGGGATGACTTCTCTGCCTGGGCATTGATGCGAATCACGGCTTGCGACATCGGCTTCGAACTGTCACCATATTTCGCATAGAAGTCGTGGATGAGTTGTTGGCAGTCACGCTCCTGCGAGAAGGCAGGCATCTTCTGTGCCACCACCGCCTTCAGTTCCTCTTCGGGCATCACTCTCGATGCGCCTGCGCTCATAATCGCCAGGAGCGATGAGTGGCGCGAGCCTTGGGAGTTGATATCTACGTCCTTCAGGCCAGCCGCATTGCGGAAGAGGTCGAAGGCTGCGAGGTTCTTGCCGGTTGCCACTGCGACAGCATCCTGAGGAGTTCCAGCAGGGCTGAGATGAGCAGCATGAGCAGCATTGCTATCACAAGGTTGGGCAGGCTGAATAGCAGAGCCAGAAGAAACAGCCACACCTCTTCCGTCGATGGTGAGTCCACGGTCCAGGTAGGCTTGTCTGCGCTTCTTCAGCTCTTCCTGTGGCAGCACCTCGTACCAATGGGGCGATCGATAGATTTCCGACTCCTTGTCGGTGATGAAGAGCATGCGCTCAGGCGTGATGCAGCTCTCGTCGTAGGGCACGCCCAGCGCCTCGCAATAGGCTCGCTGCGTCTCCTCGATAGTCATGCCTACGGGCATGCGGATGTCGATGTGCAGCTTCTTGCGGGCAGAGTACTCCAGGTGCAGCAGGGCTCCCTTCCAGATGGTGTCGCTGCAGTTCAGCTCACGTGCCTTCTCTATCGCCTTGTCCACATATTTCTTATCGTCCACATCGATGGTGGTCTGGAAGAGGAAGCTTTCGGGCACGGCGTTCTTCTGCGAGCGTCTGTTGTCTCGGAACTGGTAGTAGTGAGCGCAGCGGAAAGGCAGCTGCTTCTTCAGTTCATCGTTACCCCCACGGATGGCAGCTACCAGGTCTGCCATCCAGGGATAAGCGATGGTCTTGTCGTAAACCGAGAGTGGCTGGGAACTTACGCTCCCCTTATTGCCATTCTTGTAAGGATTATATGCTATAATATGTTCCATTTTTTTAATGTTGAATGATACATTATCCCTTGATGTCTGCCTCCTTGAATCCGGCAATCAGTTCCTTGTGCTCAGCCTTGAGGTAGCGCAGCATGTCCTGCTTGTCCAGGTCTCGGCTGAAGGTATAGTTCACCTGCACCGTGCGCTTGGTGGTACGCACCACGGCGTGGTTGGTCTTGAAGATCTCCTCGAAAATCTTCTCGCCCGTACGCTCGTAAGGCTTGAAGTCGAACTCGTCACCTCCCTTCTCGCCAGAGCATACCATTCTGCCCGGTATCACCTTAGGCTGTTCGCAGATAACCTCGGTATCGTTCCATGGCGCCTTGCGGAAGGCGATGGTACCGTTTTCTTCACTGATGATGGCTCCGTCCACCTTCTGGGCGTTGAGGAGCTGCTTCTTTGCTGCTTGTTTCATGATTGTAATCTCTTGTTTATAAGATGAATAATGTCAGTTGATTCGCGTATCGTTGATATACAGGCCGTCGGCAGCATATCGGATGTCAATCGGCTTTTCTAGAGGGTCATAACAGATTCTTTTCATCATGACACATTCATGACGCCAACATCTATCCTCGTCCTCCATCACAGGCTGGATATAATCCTTGACCCACTTGTAAAACAACTTACGCTCCGGATCTTTCGAACAGCCTATCGTCATATCTCTCACCACCTGAGAGTCAACGAATATCATATTTCTCCAAGCTATTCTACTTTTTTGCACCACCTTGTCAGCATTGCCAAAGAATTCACCGAAAAACAAACGATGTGTAAAATCCTTCGGCACCTTTTTTGTATGCACTTCCACATACATTTCTACCACTTTCCCCTCCGTGTCGGCTAATACCGGGAACAATGTATCTCTGCCGATATCAGTGATGGCAACCAGGTCTTCGAGGCAAAAGAACAAACCTCCGTCGATGTTCACCACTCTCAATCCGCCATACTGCGGATGATAAAACACATAAGCATTTTCTGCCATATCAATATATCATATTAAAGGGTTGGGCTGCGAGATATTCGCCAGATTTCAGTTTCAGGAACGGTACCGGATTCCTATAAACAAAAAACGCCCGCAACCAGACTTTACTTGTCTGATTACGGGTGCAAAGGTACGGAGATATTTTTATATTTACCTAGTACGTACTATGTACGCGTACTAGTACTATCGTTCAGCAAAGGGGTTATTTCATCCAGGAATTTTATCGTCTTCTTCTGCTCCATACCTCTATTATAAGCAGCTCTCAGGGCATTGGGAGTAATATTCCAGAGATCAGAGAATACTTTCCACATCTCATTGATACCCAGCGTTATGGATATCTGATAGGCAAGGACCGCAGACTCAGAGTTGGACAGCCCCATAGGGTAGAAGTCCTCATCGAGCAGCCCATGTTTCTGCAGATTCTTCAAGACTGCCAGTCCCTCCTCTCCCTTCAGTTCATCCGACATGCGTGCCGCAGGATCGCCATCGTTCTTCTTTTTGGCGATACCATTCACATAGCAATTCTCCACATACTCTATATAGCAGGCATTGCCCGTTACGTTTATAGTTCTTCCTTCTCCAAGCATGGCTTCTCCTCCTTAAAATCGTTGTTCATATACTCAATATACTTGCTGTTGCCATTCAATTGAATGACCACGCAAACAAGGCTGAATCGCCCATACTTCAGTATCAAGCGCACGAGCTTGATGATAAATCTACCCATAATTCTAAATTGATGATGGTTAGTAAATTAAGTTCTTTGTCGCTCGTTCCTTAGTAGAGGACGTCAGAATTTGTTTGCGCTAACAATTTTGCAGGTACAAGCAAATGCCAGGAGTGCTATAAGGGAATACACCCTTAGGGGACAGTTGGTCTCCGATTTTATCAGATACTATTTTCTTTTATCGGTATTTATATTATAGATTAGTAATTAGCCCCAAAATGAGTTCGCCAACTCATAGTGAGGCGGGAAATCACACTTATATTTACTTCATAAAAGCCAGCAGATCCTTTCCCTGATGCATGAGGTTGAGAACCACTGCGGCTTGCATTCCGTAAATTTTCTTATATTTTTCTTTCATCTCATATAGCATGGCTAGTCTGGTTTCCCTATCTCTTACATCTTTCTGGTAGTTCTCCACCGCCTGTATTTCCTGGTAGAGATAGTAGCCAATGACGTAGCAGAATAGTCTGATTGTCTCAAAAGATATTGAGGTTTCTTGCTGCCTTAGCTCTCTGATGGTATCGTAAGCAGGTCCAAACTCCATATTTATTAATGTGGGGGTTGCGATTTCCTCCACTAGTATATGGTCAAGGAGTGCTCCCACTTCCTTGACAACCTTGACTCTCATATAGCCGTCGGCATATGATTTTGTGTAACTACGTCCTCTTGCCATAACTTCTTTTTTTAAATTCGAATGTGAAGTTATAAAAAAGGAGCGACATAGAGGCGTGTATTACGATTCCTTAATTCGTAATTTGAGTACTATTATTTTTCTGATTTTTAGTTTTTTGACAAAAAAGAGGGAAAAGTGAGCATTTTTGCAGCATCACTTCTCCCTGTTACTTTTATGGTATTTTTATGGTAGGTGCAGCTCTCTGCACTGCTTATTTCTTTCTAGAAATCTCCTCCTGCTATCTCGAAGAACTTGCCGAAGAAGCCCTTGATTCTACTAAGTACCTTTTGCAGCTTGCCCTCTCGATTGGCGTTCGGATCGAATGGATTGATAGGTGGCATGATGGCGTTCAACTCCAAACCACCCTCTGGCACGTAACCTCGCTCCCAGGCGGTCTCGATGAACTCCTTGGCGGGACCTTCCTTCAGGTGCTCCTCGCTCACGATGCGCTCAAACTCCTTGCGCTTCTCTGCATCCACGTATTCCTTCCACTTGTCGGTAACATCGCTATCCGGTGTCAGACTCTCGATGAATCGATTGATGAGGTCTTTCTTGTCTCGCAAGTCTGGGCTGGAGTCGATTGCCTTGTTGATTTGGATCGTCAGCTCGGCGATGTCGGCACGGTCGCCCTGCATCTGCTGCACGAGGAAGAGGATGTAGTCGATGTTCACCTCCACTTGCTTCACCAGCTCCATCTCAAACTCGATGTCGTCGTTGATGTTGGTCTTGTCGCCGCTCTCTGCGTTCTCCTTTGCCCAGTCTCTCAGCGAGAGGTAGATGCTCGTATAGTCCTGCAGGTCTCGCTCGCTGAGGGGGTCTTGCCCGGCAAACTGGTCGAAGCTGGCAAGCAGGTTTCTTATCTTCAGGATGCCGCCGAAGAGTTTGATGAACCGCTTTTTGTCCGCATCGGTGAGCGGCATCTCGCCTGGCTGTGCCAGCTCTCTCAGCTCTTCGAGATATTCGGTATAGCCTTTCACGTGCTCCTGCTTCTCCTCGCCGTTCTCGTCTTCCGTCACCTCGTCGTAGCCGTCAAAGTAGTCTTCGAATGGGCGCAGGATGCTCACGCCTTTGGCGGTAGGGTCGCCGAAGAGGGCGAGACACTTGTTGGTGGCATCCTCCAGGTTGCGGAAACATACGATGTTGCCGTAGGTCTTTACCGAGTTCAGAATGCGGTTGGTGCGGCTGTAGGCTTGCAGCAATCCGTGGTAGCGCAGGTTCTTATCCACCCACAGCGTATTGAGCGTGGTGGCATCGAATCCTGTCAGGAACATGTTGACCACTATCAGCAGGTCTATCTCTCGGTTCTTCATGCGCTGCGAAACGTCCTTGTAATAGTTGGGGAACTTTTCCGAAGAGGTATCGTAGGCGGTGTTGAACATCAGGTTGTAGTCCTTGATGGCTGCCTCCAAGAAGTCTCGGCTGCTCTGGTCGAGTCTGTCGGTGGAGTCGTTGTCCTCGTCTTCCTCGCCGTCGGTTACTTCCTCGTTGGGCGCATAGCTGAAGATGGTGGCTACCTTGAGCCGCTTGTTCTCGGGCTGCTCTGCCTGTAGCTCTTTCAGTTTGTTGTAGTAGAGCTTGGCAAAGTCGATGCTCTGCACGGCGAAGATGCTGTTGAATCCGCTGAGTCGTGTCTTCTGTCGCTCTTCCTCTACCTTTTTCTTCTTGTCGGTCACCACTTCCTCGATGTTGATGAGCTTGCTGAAGGTGTAGCTGCTGGCTCGCTTGGTCTGCTGGTCGAAGTGGTCCAAGATGTATTGTGACACATTGGTGATGCGGCGGTCGTCCTTCAGCGCCTCCTCTTCCTCGATGCCCCATACTTGGTCATCCTTCACGTTCTCCTTCTCCTTCATGGTCGAGATGTATGCCACACGGAATTTCAGCACGTTGTGGTCTCTGATGGCATCTACGATGGTATAGGCGTGCAGACGCTTGCCAAACACGTCTTCGGTGGTTTTCAGCGTACCCTTGCTCGAAGCGGAGATATTCTCCACGAAGATAGGCGTGCCGGTGAAACCGAAGAGGTAGTATTTCTTGAATCGCTTGGTGATGGCGGTGTGCATGTCGCCAAACTGCGAGCGGTGGCACTCGTCGAATATCATGACCACCTCCTTGCGGTAGATGTCATGGTCGGGGTTCTTCTTGATGAAATTGGCCAGCTTCTGTATGGTGTTGATGATGATGCGGCTCTTGCTGTTGTTCAGTTGCTTTTCCAGTTCCTTGGTCGAAGTGTTGCCGTTGGCAGCGCCCTTCTGGAATCGGTCGTACTCCTTCATCGTCTGGTAGTCGAGGTCTTTTCTATCCACCACAAACAGTACCTTTTCTATGTAGGGCAGTTTGGAGGCGAGCTGTGCCGCCTTGAAGGAGGTGAGGGTCTTACCCGAGCCTGTGGTGTGCCATACGTAGCCGCCAGCGTCTCGTGTGCCGTTGAGCTTGGCATTGTGGGCTATCTCTATCTGGTTGAGCAGTTTTTCGGTGGCTGCTATCTGGTATGGGCGCATCACCATCAGAATCTTTTGGTCGGTGAAGACGCAAAACTTGGTGAGGATGTTCAGCAGGGAGTGGCGGGTTAGGAAGGTTGCTGTGAAGTCCTCCAAGTCGCCGAGCACCTTGTTTTTGGCATCTGCCCAGTAGCTGGTAAACTCAAACGAGTTGCAGGTCTTCTGTCTTGGCTTCTTGCCCTGCTTGGCTTGTTCCCGGATATGACTGTCTCGGGTGGTGTTGCTGTAGTACTTGGTCTCCGTGCCGTTGCTAATCACAAAAATTTGTACGTACTCGTAGAGCGAGCACCCTGCCCAAAACGATTCCCTGCCGTAGCGGTTGATCTGGTTGAAGGCTTCCTTCAGGCTCACGCCTCGGCGTTTCAGCTCGATGTGAACCAGAGGCAGACCGTTTACGAGAATGGTCACGTCGTAGCGGTTGGGGCGCTTGCCGTCGCTTACCTCGTATTGGTTGATCACTTGGGTGGAGTTGTGGTGAGGGTCTTGCTGGTCGATGAGGTAGATGTTTTTCTGCGTACCATCGTCGAGGGTGAAAGCCTTGATGTTGTCACGCTGAATAGTCTCTGCCTTGTCAACAATACCCTTGCCCTCGTTGGCGATTTCCGCCTTGAAGAAACGCTCCCACTCACTATCGGTGAAGTGGAAGTCGTTGAGTTTCTCCAGCTGGAGGCGAAGGTTCTGTATCAGCTCGTCCTCGTGGTGGATATGGGCATACTCGTAGCCCTGTCGCTGTAGCTGGGCTATCATCCCCTGCTCCAGCTCTGCCTCGCTTTGGTAAGCCTCGGCACGAGGGGTGGTACGCTCGTATTGGGCTACCACCGTGCTCTGGGGGTTCTCTGAAACTATGTTGTTTGCTTGCATAAGTTTTGTACTTAGGGGGGATTAAAACAAAGGTGTTCGATGATTTTCGAATGCGAAATAAGCCCCAAGAGTCATATTGATAAATTCCACAGGGTTATCCAATATCTTGACTAATTGTAGTTGTGGTTGTGTTCCATTCATACCTATTACCCTATTTAATGATACCGAATTGTTTGTTACGGACAACATCATAGAAGGCATATCTGACTCTGATATATTCAGGCCAGAAATTCGAGAAAACTCTTTTGCAAAATAACCGAATTGACTCTCAAATCTCAAATAAAGCGCAAATCTATTAGTTGACGTATCATATACATACGGAGTCAAAATGTGTAAACCCATTTTAAAAATGCCACAACTCATCCCCCATGCTTTTGTTACTGGGTCATGCTCAGAATTCACCTGCATGCGATACCAATGAAAGCATACTTCTTTAAATTGTTTTTCTGGTTCTCTATCAACATCAAAATTAACTGAATCCTGACCAAACTCACAAGATACTCCAGAATAATTGATATAATAATCTGATTCTCTTGCTTTATACAAGTAACGGAGCTTAAAGCTTTTGTCACGCTTGTATAATGAAATCTTTACGTTCGCTGTATAATCACGTGGAAAATTATATTGTAATCTAAACGTTGCAGAATTAAGTAATGTATCCATTGTTTTCTATTTTTTTAAAATTATTATATTTCATCCCAAGTAAATGTTGGAGGGGATTTGTAATCCCCACTACTATGCTGCGCCCTTGCGCTTGAAGGTAAGCAGCTTGTCTCTGTAGTGCTCGTACTGCTGGCGGCGTGCCGCGATTTCGGCAGGGAGACCAGACTGGAGGGAAGTGGTCAGGGACTCGAAGCGGTCGAGGATGGAGACGATGCGGTTTTGTTCCTCCAAAGTTGGGATAGGAATTTTGAAGTCTTTCACTTTCTTGGCATTAATATTATGCTGTGATCCTTCTCCCATTGCCTTAAGAACTTCATACTGCTTGCATATCCATTGATAAACATACCGCACCAATGCCTGTTTTTCATCTATTTCTAGATTGCAACATGCTTGATTTGTACATAACGGTATTTTATTTATCGCTACTTTTGCCGCAGTTGCACCATACATAGCAACGATAACGCAATTGGCAGGAATCATCTTTGCAGAAGAATTTTTCAAACCAAGTTGTGTTATATTACGTAATGTAGAATGAATCTCGCAATAATCTACCTCCTGAGTTCTTAACCATGGTATATTACCATCGTAATATTCTGCCTTTGAAGTTAAAGGCGTTCCGCCAGAGCAAATATTTTTGCACACTTCACTCATTTTCTTCCACTCTACTTCTTGCCCCCCCACATTGTCGAACGAGAGCAGCTTGTCACGATAGTACTCGTATTGTCGCTTGCGACAATCTAGCTCCGCTTCTAGCTCCGCTTCTAGTGAAGTGAACTTGTCGAGGATGCGGACTATCTCGGTTTGCACCTCAATAGGAGGAAGAGGGATTTCTATTTGCGAATACTTGGAGATCCACTGGCGAGAGTGCTCTAAGGTTTGATATTTGATACATTTCATGGCATAATATACAAACCTAAATGAGACTTCCCTTTCACTCGAAACTCGTAACATTTTCATGGCAGAACTTTTCACTTTAAAGTTAAAATCTACCCAATGAAAGGATGTAGTGAAATCATCGAAAATGATAACAGGATTTTCCTTAGAAGCCTCAAATATCCCATTTGTTTCGTCAGTATAACCAAGAATAAAAGTTTGCCCTGCTGTCAAAACAGGCATGCCTTCATTCTGATAATCCTTACATTTTACAATGTATTTCGTTGGTTGTTCATAGTCAAGAACATCCCCCAACTTCACGAACTCCACCCCATCCGGGCAAAGCTCCAGAATCAAAGTTTCAAGATTTTTCATGCAGCACCTCCTTCCAACTGCATTACAATCTCATCAATATCTTTTCTCAGCTGCTCCTCTCTTGCCACAATCTCAGAGATACGAGTATTTAACTCCGTAATGTCGATTTTCTCACGAGTGTCCTCCTGTTCCACGTAGGTAGAGACAGAAAGGTTGTAATCCTCCTCGGCAATATCGGCTATGGTAACCACATGAGAGAAGTGAGCAATCTCCTCCTTATTCATGTAGGTATTGTATATCTTTGAGATATTCTCGGGAGAAAGCTTGTTCTTGTTACCTTCATGGATAAACTCATTGCTGGCATCGATGAAGCAGACTCGGTTGTCTGCCTTGTTTTTCTTCAAAATCAAGAGGCAAGTGGCAATAGGAGTACCAAAGAACATATTTGCAGCTAACTGTACAACTGTGTCCACATAGTTGTTGCTCACCAAGTACTTGCGTATTTTCTGCTCCACACCGCTACGATACAACACGCCTGGAAACTCTACGATGGCAGCCGTACCATCGGCACTCAGCCAACTTAAAGTATGCATGGTAAATGCAAAATCAGATTTGCCCTTAGGTGCCAAGACACCCGCAGGAGAAAAACGAGGGTCGTTGATGAGCGTAGCATCACTATCACCATCCCATGGACGTGAATATGGAGGATTCGATACGATGGCATCGAAAGGTTCGTCACTCTCATGCAGAGGGGTCTTCAAGGTATCACCACGCTGAATATCGAAATGGTCATAGTTGATGTCGTGCAAGAACATGTTCATACGGCACAGGTTGTAGGTACGCACATTGACCTCCTGTCCATAGAATCCATCCTTAACATTCTTTGCTCCTAGCACCAAGTTGAAGTTCAAAAGCAAAGAACCTGAACCGCAAGCTGGGTCATATACCTTGTTGACCGAAGTTCTTCCTGACGCAGCAATCATCGCCAAAAGATAGCTTACCTCACTAGGTGTATAGAACTCACCACCCTTGGTGCCAGAATTGAGGGCATACATCTTGATGAGATATTCGTAGCAATAACCAAACACATCTATACCGCTCTCCTTATATTTCTGAAAGTCAAGGTCTCGCACACTCTCCAAAAGGGTGGTCAATGTTTCATTGCGTTCGTTGACGGTAGCACCCAACCCATGGTCGTCTGTTTTGAAGTTATTAAATAGCCCCTTCACGTCACTCTCGCTAGGCTTACCCATTGCACTGTTTTCAATCGCACGGAAGTTGTTGGCAATCGTAGTATTGAGTTCCGTATTATTCTTGGCACCATTCGCTACATTGATAAAGAGCTGGGAAGGGAGGATAAAGATACCTTTTGCATTGATGATTTGGTTACGGGCATTCTCAGCGTTCTCGTCGCTCATATTCGCATAGTCCGCATCTGCAACCCCGGCATCCTTCATCAGCTGGTTGCAGTAGTCGGTGATGTTCTCTGATATGAAACGATAAAAAAGCGCACCCAAAGTATAATCCATAAACTGTACTGGGCTTACGGTACCACCATGTACCAAATTGGTAGCCATGTTCCAAATCAAGTTACCAAGTTCACGCTTTTGCTCCTCTGTACGAGGGTTGATATTGATATTTTCTGCCATAAAATCTTAGTAAATAAAGTAATTCTGATTCTTTGTTTCTAGGTTTTTCTCTCACATTATTTCTCGCCTGGAGAGAAGCTGAGTATAAACACATTTCCCCCTGGCATATCCTCCAAGGTTATCACCCACTCTATCTCCCCATCCTCTGGGTCGACATCAATAGCATACGCCGTACCTTCCTTCTGTCCGTCGAAGCGCACGTCGAAGCGCCAGAGACCGTTCTTCAAAATCTGGTCTCTGGTAATCTTGATGGTTGAAATCTTGGAGATATCTATGTCGAGGCGCTTGGCTATCTCCTGATAGCTAAGCACCCATCGGGTCTTACCATTAGAAATGTATTCATAGGCGATGCCATCCTTGGTGAAGCCGATACCCTCAGTATCGGTAATGGCATAATAACTGGGAGCCTCGCTGTCGGCAGGTGGGCTGACAACCAGGTCGGTATCGGAGCTTATATCATCCTTGCTGCAACTGGCAAGGGTAAGCGTAAAAAATGCGGCTACAAGAGCCAACTTCCCCAATATGGGGGGGTAATTTTACTGATAATCATAATGTTATCGTTTTACTATTATTGATGTGGCTATATACCACACCACAAAGATACGATTTCTTTTTGAAACTGCCAAGGATTTCGGGAGAAAGTTTTTAAAAAAGTATTCTAACTGTAGGATTGAAACGGGCTGAAAGCCCAAAAGCTCCTAGCCCAGGGCATCGCCCTGGGTATAGTAGCAGTCAGCTAGGCGCCCTGTTTTACTCTAATTGAGCAAGCTTTGAGCGTATTTTTTAACGTTAATTA
>JAJWLX010000072.1 GCA_021636625.1 Prevotella sp.
TCTACAAGGCTTTGGAAGACATCGCCCGCGACACTAAGCTCACTCCAGAGGAGCGCCAGGAGATGAAGAAATACACCCGCTTGGCAGATGCATTCACACCATTGGCTAAGGGTATGAACTCAGAGTATGCTAACCAGAATGCATACGATGCCATCAGCATCCACGGTGGTTCTGGTTTCATCATGGAGTACAAGTGCCAGCGCCTGTTCCGTGATGCCCGCATCTTCTCTATCTACGAGGGTACTACTCAGTTGCAGGTTGTTGCAGCCATCCGCTACATCACCAACGGCACTTACCTCAGCATCATCAAGGAGATGTTGGAGAGCGAGGTATCAGATGATTTGAAGGCATTGAAGGAGCGTGTAGCTAAGCTCGTAGAACTTTACGAGGCAGCCATCAACAAGGTGAAGGAAGCTAACGATCAGGCAGTTCACGACTTCCTGGCCCGCCGTCTCTACAACATGACTGGCGACATCGTAATGTCTCTCCTCATCCTCGACGATGCAACCAAGGCACCAGAGATGTTTGCCAAGAGTGCCAACGTATATGTTCGCATGGCAGAGGAGGAAGTTCTCGGTCATTCAGCATACATCCAGAACTTCAAGGCAGAAGACTTGGAGAGCTTCAAGGCGTAAGACATTTATAAGAATCAGATAATTTAAAAAGTCCGTGGGCAAATGAATGTTCACGGACTTTTTTTATATAAGATGGCAGCGCACTGCAAAATTTAGATGATGGTAATCCAGATACCTTCCCCCTGATTCTCAGCCGCCTGGATGCGCTTCATCAGACGATGGAGCCAGATACGGGAGTTCACCACCATACCCTTCAGCTTATTCTCACCCACCAGGATGCAGCCCTGGGTATCGTCGGGATAGTTGCCGGCATGGATGCGGATGCCCTCGAAACCGGGAACACCCTGCACATACGGCAGCCATTCCTTGAAACGGGGCGACTTGGTGATGAGCACACGATACGAGCCTTCAGGGATGGCGGTATGACCCGGAATCTTTCTTGCCACCTTGCCGCTCTCTCTACTGAACCGGGCATTCACTTCCCCGGGCTTCAGCGCTATCCCCTTCAGGTTGCGCCACGTAGGCTCCATGGTATCACAGAAGTAGCTGTCATCAGACAACTTCTTCAAGTCGAAACGATGCTCGAAGCTGCGCTTGTCGCCTGCATTCTTGCCCGACAGCGCCTTGCGCTTCACATCACCATCAGCCAACAGATACAGTCGGCCGATGGTATAAGTATTCTTCTTCGCTATACGCTCTAAAACTATTTCCATATACAATAGATTTTTCGTTCATTATTTTCAAGAAAATTTTTCTGATGCGATTCATTCCCCACTCTTGGAATGGGTCTTGATAAAAACTGAGTATTTGAGTAACTGAGTATTTGAGTCATTCTCCTTCACCTTGATGTAGCCACGGAAGAGCCAGTTGTTCAGCATCTTCATCGTGCCCTTCGCACTCATCTTATGCTCAACTCTCAAGGCTTCCACCTGCTGATAGTTGAACTCCTCTGGCAGGAATCCCAGGATACTTGCCGGACCTCTCTTGCTCTCCTGATCGCACTCCTGTTCCGCCTTCTTGATGGCATCACCGAAGAAACGCATCTTGCAGTAGAGGTCGTAACACTCGCTCCAGCGGATGAAATCCTCAATCTCAGGCTCCCACTGGTAACCATTCGCCACATAGAGCACACATGCCTTCAGATAGCCGATTACGTTGGCACGGAAACTCAGATTCTCATAGACCCTGTCCTGCGACAGACGGGAGAATTCCGCATTCTCATCCTTCAGCACCTCGGCAAGATGAAAAGCCTCCTTGCACTCCACCAGCCCCGAAGCCATACAGAGATTATCGATGTAAGGTTTCAGAGAATTTCTGAAATCCTCATCATAGGTTCCATAGATGGGAATGTCCTCGCCGATCTCTCTTTCGGGGATGGTACAGAAGTTGATACGGGAAACCGGACCATCGGTCAGCACTCGCTTGAAATACCTGATGCCTTTATGGATGGTGGTAGAAGCATTCCAGTTGAAGCGGATGGTAACACGCTCGGTTACACTTTGGGTTCCTACTCGCGTTTGTCCATATAAGTTATCCGGGTCAAAGGCGAGGCACATAATGCGGAACTGCTGATAACCGCTACCTTTGAGTGCATCAAACTGGTCGATTTCGTTCAGCGAAGTATAAAGGAAATGTTCCTTGGCTTCAGCGGTACGCATCACGAAGGCAGGGTTGGTCATATCGGCATCAATCTCCTGGATAATCAGATTCTCAGGGCGTTTGCGCTTATCCTTGTTGGCACCCTTGCGCATCATTTCATCCTTCCATTCCTTCTCACGCTTCAGGTTTTCCTGGTCACGCTTACGGATATCCTCCATGATGAAATCGATAGATTTCTGTACACAACTTTTACCCGCACCTGTACCTGCAAGCAGACAGGTCATCAGGGTAGCTTCGTGCTCCACGTTGTCGATATATCTGAATCTGGTTCTCCAGAGATGGGTAGCGAGCGAAGGAAAAATGGCGTGCGCCACAGCAGGCTGATAGATTTCCGGAGTCTTGGATATCAGCAGCTCCACCAGCTTCGGAAGCTTCTTGGGCATCGGAGGAGGAGCAGGATACTCCTCGTCTTCGGAACTTTGAACTTTGAGATTTGAACTTTGAACTGTATGATTAGCATTTCCTGCCATTTGCCCCATAAAGCCCCCCGCCAGGTTTGCCGGAGATTTGCAATCCCCGGCAAACAAGCTCTTAGCCGCCTGCTCCGCCAAGGCATTCACCCGAATCACATCCCTAGAAAACGGCTTGGAGCTATCCCCATATTTCGCATAGAAATCGTGAATCAGCTGATGGCAGTCATTCTCCTGATAATAGCTCGGCATTCTCTTCGCCACCACCTTCATCAGCTCCTCCTCACTCATCACACGAGAAGCGCCAGCGCTCATAATGGCGAGCAGAGAGGAGTGTCTTGACCCGATGGTATCAATATTCATCCCCTTGAGTCCTGCGGATTCCTGGAAGAGGGCGAAGGCTATCAGATTTTTGGCATCAACTTGCCCTGCTTCTTGGGCTGCCAGTCCGCCAGCTTTCTGAGCATCTCCAGTATGGCTGATATAATCATCATCAGCACGATGGCTATTACCAGGTTGGGCAGGCTGAATAGCAGCGCCAGAAGAAACAGCAGAATGGCTGTCAGTGCCCTGAAATCGATTGTCTTGAACATTTGAATCTGTATTTTGAATTTGAAATATTGTATTAGGAGTCCCCTTCCCGTCAATCGTAAGCCCACGCTTCAGGAAAGCCTCTCTGCGGGCTTGAATCTCCTCATCCGGCAGCACCCCATACCACTCCTTCGAGCGGTAAATCTCGGAGTCCTTATCCGTGATAAAGATGATTCGCTCCGGCGTGATGCAGCTTTTATCGTAGGGAATCCCAGCCGCCTCGCAATATGCCTTCTGCGTCTCCTCTATCGTCATACCCATCGGCATACGGATATCAATATGCAGCTTCTTTCTAGCCGAATACTCCAGATGCAGCAGCTTCCCCTTCCATATCGTGTTGCTGCAGTTCAGCTCACGAGCCTTCTCCAGTGCAGCATTCACATAATCCACATCATCCACATCAATAGTCGTCTGGAAGAGGAAACTTTCAGGATCCGCATCCTCACTAGAGCGGTGATTATTCCTGAATCTGTAATAATGAATCGCACGGATAGGCAGCTGTCTTTTCAGCCCCTCCTTCGCCTTCTTCACCGCCTTTTCATCACCAGCATCTACGCCGGGAATCGCCTTCTCCCCACGTATCTGCGCAATCACACCCTTCAGCCACGGCTGAACAATCAGGGTGTCATAGACATACAGGGGCTGGGAAGAATTCAATCTTCCCATATTGCCCTTGCGTGCCGGATTCAGCGCCATTACTTGTACTGTTCCCATGCTATATTCTCCTTGAAATGTTTAGCTTTGCCCTTCATCTCCATCATCTCTTTGTAGAGATATTTCAGAATATCCGACTTGTTCATCTCCTTCGGAAAAGAGAAGGAAACGAACACACGCTGCAGCGAGGTACGGAGGGCGCCATGCGAGGTATGGATAATCTCGGTATAAAGCTTCCCGCCCGACTGAGCGTAAGGTTTGAAGTCGAGCTGGTCGCCATGCTCGCCACCGCTGCAGATCATTCTGCCCGGAATCACCTTAGCCACCTCGCAGATGGTCTCCGTATCGTTCCAGGGAGCCTTACGGATAGCTACGTTACCACACTCGTCAGTAATGATACTGGCATCTACCTTCTGGGCGTTCAAAAGCGCCTGTACAGCAGCCTCTGCGGCTGCAGAAAAACTTTTCTTGCTCATATATATTGAAGTTTTAGAAAGAAATGTTGTTAATCAAAAATCTGGTCATTGATGGTCAGGATTCTGCCATTGAAGCGGACATCGATGGGGGTGACTTCTGAATTGTCCGACAGCAGGAAGACTCCAGAAGCACAGTAACAATGAACAAACATTTTGTTGTTCAAACTGTCCTTGATAAATCCCAGCAACCATTTGGCAATCAACTTATCACCACGTTTCTGCGGGTTCACCATATCGGTCACCATCACCTCATCGCAGAAGTTATAATCTACGGCAACGTTTTTCTTTCTTCGGTTAGAGGTCATCATTTCCAAATCAAGGAAGAAGGTTCTGAATTCTACTTCCTTCTTTGGCTCCATCACGATGTTGAAGTTTCTCACTTCGCCCTCCGAATCAGCAACAATCTGATAGAGATCTTCGGGTGTCTTGTCAAATACTCGCTGCAAGTCGCTCATGTTGAAGAAGAGTTTGCCCCCAGCTGTCAGCACTCTCATCTTTCCATATTGAGGATGCTCGAAATAATATGGTTTTATCACGTTCATTATTTGATATATTATAATCGTTGGGGCTGCGACCATCCGCTAAATTCCGTACCAGGAAATGGTACCGGTTTTCCATATACAGAAAAGCCCCGCAACCAGACTTTATCATCTGATTGCGAGGCAAAGGTACGGCGAATTTGCCGTTAAATTGACTAAAGTTTATGTACGTTAGGAAGATTAATTCTTCGCATCTTCCTATATATCAAACACTTACTACAATAAAATATTTTTGATTTTTTTTGCGTCATTAGGCCAAGCCTTATAAGACTCATAGCAGGAAACAGATTTGCTCACAGCTACCTTTGCAGAACTCTCCATACTCTCAGCATTAGAAAATATAGCTCTAAACTCCATCCACATAATTCGGTTGGAAGAAGGATGCTTGATATTCAAAAGGTCAGAAACAATATAGACCATATAACCATATTCTGCCTGAGATACATCCCAAACGTAAGAAGAGCCTTCGGTATGGGTATATCCATTTTCTGCTAACTTTTTGAAAATAGCTTTCGCTTTCTCTGTCTTGAATTTTGGGTCAACGCCCTGCGGATCCTGTGTTGTTGATGCGTGTGCCGTATCCTTCTTCAGAATATCGCCCAATTTGGCATTATCGCCAAATACAATTTGGCAATCAGTAAAAATGAACGATGCACCACTATTCTGGTACTTTGCTAATGCTTCTAATACTTTTATTGTTTCCATTAAACGTATCGATTTTTTTTGAATGTCTTAGTTATTTATTATTGAACCCTCAATTATGAAGCCGATAGGATAGAGTGCCTTTCGTGATGGGCGCAGGGGTGCTGTAAAAGCCGGCTACGCCCTAAGCTATAATGAATCTGCCATATTTATCATTATAATTGTCCACTCCGCTTATAGAAGTATTGTGGTGGTTAAAAAATAAGCCTGTTGCGCTAACAACTAATGAGGGCGTTAGCAAGGTCTGTTCGATTAGGGGGCTATCTCTTCCTATCGGCAAGCAGATAACCAAAATTTCGTTTAGTTACTTTCTGTTTCTGCTAAATATTTAAAGTTAATACAATAACCTAATGATTCATTTCTGTTTCCTAGGTATTCTTAATTATGTCAGGGTTATACGTTATTCTCAAGTCCTCGCCCATATTATATAAGGTCAGGCAGGCATCAGCCTGGTATCCTAGGGCGCTCTTGTAGCTTTCTTCGTACTCTGATATTTTTTCTAGTTTTTCACGCTTAATCTCTTCATCGTTTATCCGATTCACTTTTGCACGATATTCGCCAAGATAATAAGCGATGGCAGATCTCATTTTATCAAGTGTATATTGAGAGACAGTCAGATTCTCCTGCTTCAGCTTGTCCAACGTCTTATGGTCAAGCTTAAAATCTTTTTCCAAGCGAGAAGCCACAATGATCTTATCAGCCACTAGGGAGTTAAGAAGCTTGCTCAGCCTCTTGATTCCTTCATGCCTTATGAAGTCGTTATGGTTAATATGTACTTGATTAAGATCTGTCATATTGTTTTTTCAGACAAAGGTAAAGAAAAGGATTAATTTATGCAATAGAGTTGGGCATCTCTATGATTCCCTAGTATTTAAGAACTTTTAGCAATAGTTATACCTGGTTTAAAGTTAAATAAGGTGTTTTACAAAAAAAAGAGAGGAAGTGAGCATTTTTAGTGCTACACTTCCTCTCGCCCTGAAAGGATGGAAGTTCCCAGTCCCACACGCCCAGAAAGGGCAGAAACTCCTAGCCCAGGGCTTTGCTCTGGGCTAGCTTATATGATAGTATCGGCGAATCGGTACCGTTTGCAGCGATACGAACGGTACCGATTGCAGTGATAGCATGGTACCGATTACACCGCTACGCTTGGTACCGATACAGCGCTATCGCCAGCTTATAACCCTCTATTATTTGATACAAAGAGAAAATCTTCTTTATTGTAAAGCATATTTTTGCTTTAAACGCAAATAGTCGTTTCGGTCTATCAATGTATGTTTTCTACCCTTCTCAAAACATATACGTCTACGTTTTTCTTCGTCATAATAGCTATAACAAAAATCAACAAACGGACCGTGTTCCCCTTGAAAATTACACCAAATTATAGGACAGCTATAATTCAAATCCCCATCTTGGTCAATAATTACAATATTCGAGTAAGGGATTTTACCGATTTTAACAACGTTAAGTTCCATATGTTCACCCTGATAATCAAGTTTCTCGAACTCCTTTTTTTCCAACCATTGCCCATAAGGATTTATAACGATAGTTTCAGAAGTCCAAGGAGCTACATACAATTGGATACCATCATTATATATATCATACAAGAAGAATTTAGCCCTAGTATCAGGCATTTCTTTATTACCACTTACAAGAGCAGCAACTCTATCTTTTATCGAACGAATTATCACCTCAGAGTACATGAATTTTTCCGATGGGAATTCTAGAAAATGCTCCTCTGTCTCATTAGTTATACTTTCTATCTTTCGTAGTAGTTTTTCCTTAACTAATTGTTCTCCTTTCTTTGCATATTCTATTATTTTTCGAGCATATTCTTCTTTGTCTATATCTGAGCCGAAGAATCTATCTTTTATAAATTTATATTCTTCTCTGTGTAAATCAATATCCAAATCGGTACTTTCAATTAGCATAGCTTTTGAGAAACCTTTCTCTTTTGCGTAAGTTTCAAAATCTTCGTATGCTTTTTTTCTAACATCACAAGCAGCTACTACCAATATGACATTCCCCAAAATATCATTATTCCCATTAACAATTTTATCCACAATCTTCAAAAGATCAGACCTGGTTAGAGCTGCACAACATTTACATTGGACAAAACACTTCAATTGGGAATCTTTTTCAACACACAAAATATCTACTCCCTCATCAGTACCTTTCATACCATAAGGGCGAAAGCCTTCATACTTACCAGAAGTCTTAAGCATGCTATAAACCATCATTTCAAACATAGATGATTTCAAATCTTCAAAATGCAATTTACGTGGAGAGATTACTATTGTTTCATTTACATGTACCATAAGCCTATCGTTTATATATCGGGGCAAAAATAGGACTTTAATTTGAATTCGCCAAACATTTAACGGAAAATTGTACTATTATAGACGATATTTGAGAAAAAAGAATCAACGTATCTATATTTTTTGTACCTTTACCGGCAGAAAACGGATAGGGTTGTCCGGTAACTTAATAAAGTGAAACGTATGAAAAAGTATTTGATATTCCTTATATTTGCAGGACTAAGTTCCTGTATAGATGCTCAGACTGTCAAGGAGACGGTCAGGGGCAAATATGGTGAGAACCTAGGTACTGCAGAGACTACGATAAGAGGAGGTAAGAGTGTGACTATATACAAAGACAAGTTTGGGCAGATTACCGGTACATCTGAAAGCAGGACCGGCGCTTTTGGCAAAACCACCACGGTTTACAAAGATAAGTATGGTCAAAAAACGGGCACCAGCACTACAAGTCGTGGCTTGTTCTCATCGGGAACGACTACTACCACTTATCGTGACAAGTACGGGCAGAAAACGGGCACCAGCACCACCAAGCATTCTGGCAATTCTGGTACCACCATCTATAGAGATAAGTATGGACAGGTTATCCGAAAGGGCACTATTAAGGGCAGGTTGCCACGCAAAAGTTCCGATTATTGCTACGGATGGAGCAGTTCTAAATCAAAAGGTAAATAATCTGGAGAAACTGCTACAGAAATGGGATTAACTAATTTATGCCTCAAAATCATGCTGGTTACCCAACGTGATTTTGAGGCATAATGCACATTTATTTATTTCATCGCAATCTTGATAGAATCCTTACCCACTTTGGCGATAACCAAAGGTTCAGATACGGCATAAGAGGCAGCACCGTTGGCTGCAACCGTTGAGCCGAGATACTTGCCGTCAGCTGCGAAGAACTTCACCACCTCGCCGTCGTCAAGACCCGAGAGGCAGATGATGCCATCATGAGCCGAAGCCACCACGCCACGTGTTCTTACCTGATTGATGTTGGTACCATTATCCAGGTTAGCATTAATCCAATACAACGTAGCCTCCGCCTTATCAGATGCCGAATAGCCATCAGCGGTTGCATAAACTGATATGTTATAGGCTGCAGAAAGAGTAACCTTGCCTTCCTTGTTATAAGCATTAGAAGCCATATCAGCATCCGTAATTGTATAATGATACTCAGCACCAGCCGTTTCGCTAGCGAACTTCAACTCACCTGATGCGTAAGAAATAGATGGTGTAGCACATGGAGTAACCGGCTTGGTATCATCACCAGATTCGCTAGGATTCCAGGCGTAGATATATTTATACTTAGTTCCAAATGCATTTTTATAATCCTGAAGATATTCTGCAGGGACTTTAATGATACAATTAGTTTGCAAATCCAACGAAGGGTAAGATGAATTTGTAGGTTTACCTTTAAAATAAACCAATTCTAGATTAGAACAACGAGAGAAGCAATCTCCCCCCAACGACACTACAGATGAAGGAATGGATATGGAAGTCAATGCCGTGCAATCATGGAAACAACCTAACCCCAATGATGTAACAGATGAAGGTATGGAGACAGATGTTAAAGCGCAACATCCATCGAAGCATTTATCTCCCAAAGAAGTAACAGATGAAGGAATTATGAGCGAAGTTAAACCTGTACAACCTGAAAAGCAAGAATCATCCAAAGATGTAATAGAAGGAGGAATCGTTACAGAAGTTAAGTTACAACACCATTCAAAACATCTAAACCCCAATGTTGTAACAGTCGATGGGATGATGATAGAAGACAAACTTTCACAAGCTGCAAAACAATACTCCCCCAATGTCGTAACAGAAGAAGGTATGGTAATTGAAGCCAAACTAGTACAGCCAAAGAAACAACCGCCATCCAATGTCATAACAGAAGAAGGTATAGTAACAGAAGTCAAACTAGTACAATTATTGAAACAACCGCTACTCAATGAAGTAATAGAGGTCGGTATAAAAATGGAAGTCAAACTAGTACAGTCACTGAAACAACCGCTACCCAATGACGTAACAGAAGAAGGTATGGTAATTGAAGTTAAACCTGTACAGCCTCTAAAACAAGATTCCCCCAATGACGTAACAGAAGAAGGAATAGTAATAGAGGTCAGCTCACCACAAGTCAAGAAACAATTATCCCCAAAAGCGACAACTCGATAATCTACTCCCTCATTATCCTTAACCTTTTCAGAAACAACTATATCACCAGAATAATTGCCATCCGTTTTAGGCATAAGAGCAGCTGTCTTAGCACCTGTATCCAACAAATAACGAAACCCATCAATAACTTCAAATTTGACTTCTTGTGCCATTGCACTACTTGCAGTCATGATCATCACAACTACCAAAACAACAAAACTCTTAAAAGAGCTTTGGGCAAATAGGCTATTGACTACGAACCCCTTTTTAAACGTAAAAACTTTCATAAGCTAATATTTAAAAATTCACCAACATCTAATTCATATTCAAGAATCGCCCTCACACATCTATGATTGTTCCGGCAATTCCGTTTCCATTTCCACGGCTTTCGTAAATGTCATGATAGGCGGCAGCTTTACCCCCTTACTTCTCAAATACTTCACCATTTACTTCTTTACAATCGTGGATACAATTTAAAATATCTTATTGGCAATATCTTTTATGATATTTACAGTATCATCCTTAGCATTTATCACTTTTGCAAATTTGAGCAAGCCATTTACAAAATCCCGAACGGTGAGTTCCTTCAAATCACAGATACGAAGTTTAGCATAATTCAAAATGGAAATCAAGCAACAGTAATGTCCTTCTCTTCCAACCTCCTTCAGGTACTTGAATACTTCCTGTTCTTCAAAAGTAACATTCTTTCCATAAACAAACATGCTTGTTGTTAGACCTGCATTTTTGAATTTGGTTATAGCATGGACAACATCATGCTTGGTGAAAGTCTTGTCTTTTACCTCTATGGAATAGACTAATGAATCTTCTTTGTCATACACATCAATATCACCAACTTCTTTTGAAGAGGCACCGCTTTCATTAACATTATGTGGTCTTACCGTGTAGTTGGCTCCTAAATACATTTTTTCGAGTTCCGCAACAATAAGCGGACATACTTCTCCTTCCATACTATGGTCAGTTATGGAATAAATGTAGTCCAAGACAATTTGTGAGAAATCACTGATATCAATTACGGTATCTGCAATTGAATACTTGGCGACATACTCTTCATGTATCTCTTTCATCACAAATAAAGCATTCTTCAATCTACTATATGCAGTTTTGCTATTTTTAATTCGCGATAAGACATCTATAAGCTGCAATAGAATACTCTTATCTTTTCCGCTTCTAACAGCATTACTTGCTGACAGAAACTCGAAACGTGCCGGTTTATTAAGAAAAGGTTCGTTCGAGCTTCCAAGACACCCCTGCAAATGTATTGTTTCAAACGGCACAATGACTTTATGACATAAGGATCTAGCATCAAATCGTCCGTTCTTTCCATCTCCTTTTTGAAGACTTAGGATGTTGGCTTTACCATTTGTTGCCTTGGCAAGAATAGCTGTTACCAAGATATACCTATACGTCTTATGTGGTCCACGCAAGATGGACTCTATGATTCTTCCATCCTCATCAGAAGGCTTTTCCTGCTCGGAAAAAGCTCTATCAAGGATTAGTGCTGCAGTTTTTATATCTATTGTCATATTTAACTAAATAAAGAGGATTGATAAATAATGGACGTTTTGCCTTTCAATACGTCAATAACCATACTGCAAACCGCTTTTGCTAAGTTGCATGGCACAGCATTGCCAATTTGCGTATATTGTGAAGACTGGCTTCCACAGAAAACATAATCCAATGGAAATGTCTGAATAATACGCGCTTCATCTACAGTAAGTCTTCTCAAATATGAAGGAACTTTCGCGCATTTTGCATTGGATATGTCTTCCATCAACTTTTCATGATAACTTTCCACCCAAGGGCGTTCGTTTTCATAAAGTGCTTTTTCATCGATGATTGGAGTTTTATTGCCTCCCATAGATGCCGGAAGGGTTGCGCTATATCCATCAATGCGCATAGGACGCCCAAGACCATTAAATAACATCCCTGCATAAGGGGATTTGCGCATGACAGGATTTGCTGTAAGTGTTATCTTTGCTTTACAGATACTTTGGTTATTTCCTGTTCCTGCTTTGTCAAGTACACTTAATGCCTCACGAACATTTGGTGCTTTACACTTGTATTTCGCCAACATAATCTCCAAATCAGGTGATGCATCTTTGCCATTTTGGAAGCCAATAATAAATAATCTTTCTCGTGCCTGAGGCACTCCGAAATCAGAGGCGTTCAACACACAAAAATTTACAGAATATCCTAATTCCGTGAATCTTTTCAATAATGCGGTACGCACCGAAGCCCAACGTTCAAGGACACCTAAAGCTTTTACATTTTCCATGATGAAAGCATTTGGCATAAGAGTTTCTATAACTTTAACATAACTCCAAACCAGTTGGCTTCTTTCATCATCAACTTTCATTTTTCCAGCAACAGAAAAGCCTTGACAAGGTGGACCTCCTATAACAAGTTCAATGTCTCCTTTCAATTCAGCAAGAGAAGGTATCAAATCATTGATATCACCATAATGAATGTGATTACCAATATTAAGAGAATAAGATTCGTTAGCTTCTTTCATCTTATCATTAGCCCACACTATTTTTGCACCAGCCATAATTGCACCAATGTCAAGCCCACCTGCCCCTGAGAACAAAGAAACAGTGGGTATTATATTGTTTTTTAATAACTCTTGTATTTTTTTCATTCGATACAAAATTTTACTCTTTATTCTTTCTTAATTTTTTTATTTGTCCTATCTGTATTCCATCTTCTGTTCGCCAACGTTCCCACCCATTATGCGACCCATGAAGGATAATGCAGGCTGCCGTGGATAACGCAGTACCGTTTGTTCGCTTAGAATAAACAAAATAGTTTGTTTTAAAAACTATATTTGCCCCTTCCTCAGCTATGACCCCCGACTCCAGAAGTTCATTTCTAAGTAACTCAACATCTTCATATAGAGCAGGATTGGAAACGCTTGTACATAGTTCTGAGCCTGCAAGAATCTCCACACTACCATTATCTGGATAGTAGTATCCACTGGCAGATACCTTATCACTGTCTATCCGTATCGCAACCTTAGAAATCAAAGACTCTTTCGCCTCATAATATGGGTAGAGGCTAGCAATCTTCAAGATCAACTCTTGCGTTCGATTCTCTATATCCCCTATAAGCCAATGTTCTTTTTTCAGGATTTCCTGATTAATTCTAAGATGACCAGTAGAAGCCAGAATCTTGTTTTTATATTCCCAAACCTTATTGCTCATTTTACTGTTGTCACTCTTAGATGCCAAGGTAAGGTTACCAAGACGATGAACATTAGAATCGTAGGTTTCCTTATCTACAGCCAACTTCTCATACCATTCCATTGTTGCAGTCTGCGGCATCAGATGTTCTATGCTTAGATGAGAAAAATCAACTGGCGCTGGATTATTATCCATTTCCAATTTGCGGAAGAATATTGAGACCCATTTACGAAGACTATACATATTCGCATTCTGAATGCGATCGCGTAATCGATTATCATCCGGCATTTCTTGTGCCGTTCCCTTATTACGATTGACTAAGTTTTTCTTGAATATCTCAACAATATTTTTATAACTTCCATCGCAATCTGCCATAGTTTCCTTCAATAATAATGGGAAATAGCGGGTAATATCACTAGTGTCCATACCGCAAAGTGCTCTACGCATCAAATACGAGTTAAGTATCGATAGTATCGCTCCCAACTGTTCTGCCGTAATGTGATTCTTACCATTGTTCACTTTAGAATCATAGAGAGCATATAACTCCATCAATAATGGAGCAGGCATATCCGACAAGATAAAACGGAATTCTTCTAATGGCTTCTGAAGGACCTTGTCTTGTGATATAACCGGAGCTTTGTATAGGGCATTATAATACCCAGCATATCTCACTATCTCCTTGAATATTTTTTCGACCCCATATTCAGCAGAAGAAGCTCGAAACCATTCTGTGAATGAACGATACACATTGCTCTTGTTGACAAGACTTTGTCTCTTAGCCATAATAAAGAAACGGAAGAAAGACTCTAATTTTCTTGAGTCGGATGAAACCAGAAGTTCCAAGCGCTTCCAATATTTCTCGTAATACTTTTCCTGCAGATCAGTATTTATCGGCATAAGTATATAGTTACGAATCAAATCACTGGCTGTAAGTTTTGCTCCTGTAGCATTGATGCTTTCGAAAATATTCTGAGGATAATCATCCTTCCCTATAGGAACACAAACTATATATAGCTTATTGATTGCGTCCAACATTTCCGTAAAGGTATATTTCTCAAGCATTTTACCCAATCTTTCTCTGATATAGCAGAAATTCAAATAAACATTAGATTTCTTATCTGTTATAAAATCGAATTCACGAGTTACTATCTGCTGATATACTTTATCGTCAGAAACTAACGGTTTCAGTTTATACTTATTCGTCTCACCAAACTGATTAACCAAATACATTTTTTCCAACTTTTCTGCATCATCAGCCATATCTTTCTGAAGCATGAGTTCCTTTAGTGCATACATCAACAGGAATATGGTAGTAAGCCTTTGCTGCCCATCAATTACGGAACGTTCACGTTGGAAAGCAGAGAAACTTGTCTCTAAGTAAATCATGATGCCCAAGAAATGTTTTGTTCTTTCACCACTAAGTATCGATGAAATATCTTCCATCAACTGCTTAACTTCCCTATTTGCAGTCCAGGTATAGTTACGTTGATAGGCAGGGATTACATATTGTACCCCCGTACTTCCATAAAGAAGTTCCATTAAACCGACCTTAACAGGTATATTCTCTTGCATCATATCTAACTAAATAATTAATTTTGCAAAAGTACAAATTAATATTGAGAAAACAAAAAATATAAGTATAAAAAAAAATAAGAAAACATCAGAACTTAAAATCAAAGTCGCACTTTTCCACGTTGCGCAACTTCTCCCGTTGCTCAGCCTTATGAGCCTTCAGTTTCTTCACCCATTCTGCTATCTTGGGAGAAGAGCTTTTGATTACTATTGTTTCATTTACATGTACCATAAGCCTATAGATAAAAATTCGAATCTTTTTAAAGCTTTTGCCCTTACAGGGCGCAAGGGTGTATTTCGTTAATACCCAGGGTGTTGCCCTGGGCTAGGAGCTTCTGCCCTTTCAGGGCGTGTGGGGTATAGCGAATGAAACCTCAGGGCGTGTGGGGCACGGCAAAAGAAGCTTCTATGCGTGATATCTGTAATCTATTTCTCTCGTTTCAGCAGTAGAATCTCCTCAGCCGACAGCCCTGTTATTTTCATCACCGTGGCTGTATCCATACCATTCGCCAGCATCTTCCTGGCTATTTCAAGGCTACGCTGGGTCATACCCTTCTCCATTCCTTCAGCCAATCCTTTCTCCATTCCTTCTGCTAATCCCTTCTCCATTCCTTCAGCCAATCCCTTCTCCATTCCTTCAGCCAATCCTTCTTCTTTTCCTTCTCTCTTAGCGGTATCAATCGAATTCTTGATGTCGCGATATGCCATTTTGCTGGCTTCATACTCCCGCTGCTCCTGCTGAGTGAATCTTGCAATCTCGGCTTCTTCGAAGAGGCGGTCGAAGACCTTGTCGCATAACGCCTTAGGGCGCTGAGTAAGCTTATAGAGATTCTTCAGGGCATAGAGCCACTTGTCGTAGAGCGTTTCCAACTCGTCCAGCGACTTGTTGAACTTGGCGATTTCCACGTAGATAAACTCCAGCTTATCGTAAAAAATCTTGTGCGTGGCAGTATCGCACAACTGCACATGATGGCGGATTTTCTCCTTGTCGAAGGCGTCCTCGTTCATGTTGAAGTTGAGCAGAGCAATTGTGTAAACATGGTTGAGCTTGAAGTCCCATTCACTACCCTTAGGAGCCTGCTCACGGATAGGGAAGGTGGAATAGAACAGGGCACGATCCTTGAAGTAAGTCTGGTATGCATTCTGCATTTCCACGATGAACTTCTCGCCGTTTGCTCCTTCGCAATATACGTCGAAGATGGCCTTGCGGTCGGTATAGATATCGCCCACGTTCTCCGGATTCAGATACTTCACGTCCTTAACAACCTGTCTGCCATTAAACAAGCTGTTAAGGAAACAGATCAGCAGATCCTTGTTGGGAGCTGATCCGAAAATTCGCTTGAAACCGAAATCGGTCAACAAACTGATATATCTTTCTTCTACCTGCTTCATAATCCCTAAGTTATTAATGTTTCTTTTGATGAAGCAAAGGTACGATTTTCTTTTGAAACAAGCAAGAGTTTTTCCGAGAAAGTTGGAAAAAAGTTGGTTGATGCCCTCTCCTACTCCGAACCGCATAATTTATATGGCTATCTGATTTATTGACAAGATATAGATAAACTACGAAAAGATTCTTCTTGATGATGGCACATCAGAATTTGGCTCGGTTTGACTCAATTACTCAGTTACTCAATTACTCAGTTTCTTTCTAGGCCCCTACACCTGGAATTTGGTTACAAATTGAAAGTATATTTTTTATATTATATATTTATATAT